>JAHJZX010000068.1 GCA_018826295.1 Gammaproteobacteria bacterium | reverse complement strand
TCAACGACTAACTGAGCACATTCGAGACGAAATTCTGGGCTGAATGTAGGTCTTGTTTTTTTGTTCATCATGTCACCTAATGTCATACGAGGTGGATCATAACACCTCTAATCAGGTGGCCAAATTCAGTGTGCCACTACAAGTGAACCCTTTTACAGCGAGTATCAAAGATATAGAGACGGAATTGGATGTTAAGGACTATTTGAATAAGGAGCCTGAGTAATGAACCCTGTTCAAACTGTCAGGCTTCCAGTTTTCGGAGAATCTGCGTTCCATTATTGTGAAGATATTGCGACCTCCCATGGATGGGAGTCTCCAAATGCGCTGCTCAAAGCCTGTGGACAAAAGCGGCTAAAAGACTGGTTTAGTGATTACAGGCGAGTGGATACGGCAATAGATGTACATATTGAACCTTTCGCTAATAAGTCAGCTATTACGATTCAGAATTTTGAGTTTTTTCAGGATAGTGTTGAGCAATTGCGCATCTGCCCTGATTGCATCAAAGAAAACAAGCCGCATCTTTCAATGCATCAGATACCCTACATTACACACTGTACGGTCCATGGCACAGAGCTGGTAGATCATTGCCACGTTTGCGATGCGCAAGTTTCATCGTCAATTCGAAATGAGTGTCCAAACTGTTTAACGCCATTTACGTCCGGGGGTGATAGCGCCCCCCAATATATGCGATGTGCAAATAACCAAAGTAACCCGCTTCAGTTATTGCAGAAGTTATCTTCCACAGCAGAACTAATCTTACGTCCATGGGATCTGTTGCAAGAAACCACTGAATGGAAAAAGCTTAGGAACAAGGACATTGTGCTTGCCCTTGAATGCGCTTTTAATTTCGTTTCAGACGATCTCGCGCTCACGCAATACAAAGATTATCTGCACATTCACCATTTAAAAAATTGCATATTGCTTGAGCCAGTGCTTTCAGAAAAGGTGAACATACTGACAGCCGCTGTTACCGAGTGCCGTGAACTGTGTGAGTCCAGATTGGCTTTGACGCTTGCAGGAATTGATAAAGCGCGTCTGGATCGCCTGTCATCCCTATCCGAAAAAATACTTCCGCAAAAACGTTTAAAGGTCGTAAGCAATGATCAAGGCGAGCTAGCTCAGCAATGCTCTGGCAGACAGATAAATAGAGCCTTTGGTTTAGATTGCGTAACGTTAAATGAGTTAATTGAGATGAACATCTGCATCCCAATTAGCAACACTCGTGTGCTTAACCATGCGCTATTTTGTTTTAAATCGACTGTTGAACGGATAAATGCTCGGCTGCCGCAATACCACTTCGGTATGAGAGGTGATCATGTCTGTTTTAGCTATTTGTCTGATGAGGTGCTAAAAGCCTATGCATTGACCAAGGGCGAGATATTTTTAGCCATACTCAAAGGTGAGATTGAAGCGAGGTTCGATCACAAACACCGCTTAGAAGGCAGCAGAATTTTCATCGAAAAGTCGTCATTGCTCGCGTACATCAGCGACCGCCCAGTTTTTAATGATCACTTATCAATCGAAGTATTGGCAAATGTTCTAGCCTACCCTGTAGAAGCTATCGGACAGCTGATTACTATGCGTACTGGTTTGCTCTATGCAAAGTACGTAAAAACTGGCCCAAATTTGCTGGACTACGTTACCGTCAACGAGTTCATGCGTGATTATATATCACTTAACAGGCTTGCTTGGCTTCACAAATGTACGCCCAGAGAAATATCCAACCGGCTTAAAATACGGGGATATGTGACCCAAAACATATATATGTATAGCGGCTGTAAAACAACGAGGGTCTCTTTTGTGCGGAAAGACAACTGCGATCCTGAGGCATTGAGCAATGTGCTTAACACGTTCCCTAAAAGACTCATCCAAAAAAGATGGTATGTGCGCGACCCTGAATCCATTTTTGATGGTATCGAAGAATGCTATGACCATCTTGATATGGCGGAGGCATTATGAACTTCAGACGATTTATAATCGCTTTTCCAACACAGATAGCCATTAACGCCATCGTTGGCGCTGGCATAATCTTTGTTGCGTATAACGCTGGCATTCAGACTTGGCTCGGTGACAGCTTGCCCAAGTTGACATATTGGCAAGCCATCTGCCTATACCTCTTTTTTGGCGTGCTGCGTGGTGACTATCGTCTTCGAATTGATGAGTAGCGCTGAAAGTTCATGAGCAGTCCGTGCCACTGATAATTCGGTCCTGACAACAAGAGGAATGCAACATGCCCAAAAACCTTGATGTACTTGCATTGTCGCATGAGGTTGAGCGCGACAGCGCGTCAGGCAAGCTGACCCACGAGCTGCTGTCGGCAGGTCAAACCCTCTATGGCAAAAACCCCGATTATCCAGACTTCATAGAGCGAGTTACCCCCGACAATAGAAGGTCACTAGGCTATTGGCGAGACCGGCAGTTCGTAGAGATAATCAGCCTTCTCTAATGACTCGATAGTCGCCAGTCAAGGTCTTAAGCGGCACATCTGGACTACTAATTGATTAAGTCTCAACTTGATCTGTCAGGTTAGACCAATAGGATTCAATCAAGTCTGACAGTCTCATAAATGGCAGTTGCAACATTTAATGTATCCTGAACGAAGTCGGAATCGGAATCCACTATTTGTATTGCAGTCATGATATTTTATGCATATTTTCGACACCAAACCATTCCTTTGCTTTGTCTAACACGTCCTGTGAGGGCTGGTGATAATAAACAGATAAATTTTCTTTTGCACGAGTACAGCATACATAGAATATTTTTCTAGTTCGAGATAGAACGGTATCTTTCCCAAGACCTGTAAATAACCCTTCAAAGTTATAACTGTTCCAGTTTCCATTATCCATTACTACCAGTACATTATCGAACTCACGCCCTTTTGTCTTGTGTTGTGTGGAGAACGGAGTAAAGCCTTCGAGATACTTATATAAAGCCTGAAACTGGCTGAAAGGAACCTTCACAACTTGATCATAGACGTATTTTTTCTGGTTTCTAAACTTTTCCAATCTATCATCAACTCTTACTAGACCATATTGATCCGCCTTGTCTATGATGTCACCGATACTGGCATTCCCAACATTAACCAAATTTTCAATACGTTGTTTTAATTCAACCCTTTCCTGCTGATTCGTAATTTTTATATCTACCTTA
Organism: Gammaproteobacteria bacterium; assembly: GCA_018826295.1. GTDB lineage: Bacteria > Pseudomonadota > Gammaproteobacteria > Enterobacterales > Alteromonadaceae > Alishewanella. The sequence continues at coordinate 136,583 of JAHJZX010000068.1, read as the reverse complement.
CGAATAAACTCACTAAACTTCGACTCCCGATATAGCCAAATGGTGTTCTCAATACGATACAAATGCTTGATCAACTGATCACGTTTTGAACTTAATTTGACCGTGTCGTTTGTATCCTCTTTCTGGTCATCTACTAGCTGATCCTTATCAAGGTAGATGGCCGCTATTTCATCAAATGGCAAGGTCAATGTGTTGTCGAAAACATCACGATGTGCGTCAATGTATGATTGCATTCCATCCGTAGGCTCTACAGCCTTTAGGTCTTTGCCCGTTTTGCCTTCTTTTAATTCAGATATTACATCCTCTAGGGTTTTAGCGTGTGTAACAAAAGTAGGATTTTTTTCTTTGATATGTTTTTTTAATCTTTTCACAAAGTCGAGAATTTTATCTCCATCATAAATCCTCATTAAATCGGGATACCCCGCTTTTGTTGCAATCAAATTGTGGGTCAAGTTGAGTTCTTTGGTGCTTACTTCACCAGCAGCTTTTGTGGTGAAATCCCAGTTTAACCATTTCCTGACGTCTTCTAATCCAACATCATCAGACTGCGCATATAGAAATTGGATACTTCCTTGTTTGACGTTACCATCAGCACTCATATTGGGCGCGTGAGTATCATTAGATGGTTGCTGTTCCAGTCCATCATCTCTAAGTTTATTGGCTAAATTAATAACGAGCTGCGGGTTACGGCGATTTTGCTCTTTTTTGATCTCCTGAACACAGTCATGATAATCATTCAGATTCTCAACACTTCCGTCATAAATGGATTGCATTGCATCACCAAAGAATCCAATCACAGATTTCTTGCTCGACTTTGTTAAGCAACGGAGAAGTATTTCGATGACTAACTTATCCGTATCTTGGTACTCATCGACGAAAATTAAAGGGTAAGTGTCCTTAGTAAGGCCACATAATTTTGGATAGGATTCATACATCTTGTAAGCCAATACTAGTAACTCATCATGAGAAATAATTCCTTCTGCAAGCCTGACATACTCTTTGTATTGAATACCTAGCTCTAACACATCAAAAAAATCGCTACCGATTTTTTCTGTATTGGCTATTGTGAATTTGGTTTGGGCTTCATCGTTTATCAGGTCAACCAAAACCTGCTTTAGTTCTCGCTGAAAATGCTTGATATTACGCCATAAGAACTCATGGATCGTTGATACATACAATCTGGGATGCTCTACACGCGATAGAATCTCATCAGCAGCCGAATTGGTATAAGTTATACATGCAATGTTTTTAAGCGGCCATTCTGTGGTCGCTGCATTTAATACTTCAATTAAAGTGTGAGTTTTACCACTTCCAGCACCGCCACTTAAAACAAAGTGTCTGCCCTGCGCAATGGCACCTATTATTTGTTGAGATTCACAAGAAATAGTTAGTCCTTGCGCAGCCATTCCAGTCCCTCCTTGATGTAAGCTGGGACGCTCCAGTTAGTAAATTCTTGTTTTTCCCCATGTTCGCTATTTAGCAGAATTTCGATGGCCAAAGAAGGCTTACTACCAATCGCCTTTTCTGCAAAGTCCAAGGCCGTAAGCTTATTAGCCACATAATCATCAAACCATTTCTTAGTTAAGGAAGGAAAAGAATCAGCATCTTTTCCAAGTAGCGACTTATTCAGACTAAAGAACGCATCTTCAAAACTTCGACCATGATAGCCATCTTGCTCAGTTTGATAAACCAACATCAATCGACCATCTTCATCTGGTCGCCAAGAGCCGCTCTTCTTGCTCAGCGTTTTCTGTTCAGGAGTTAAACTGATAAAATAAGTTAGGTCAGTTTCGGCTTTGCTATGAAAAAACTTTAAGGAACTATTGGATGTGCTTGTAGCCAATTGATTATTTGGTACGCATTGTTTGGTCTTTTGCTTAGTCTTTTGATCTTCTGTTATCTCATGTTTATAAAAGCTATCAATATCCGTAATGATAAGTGTTTTTAATCCAACAAAGTCAATGAACTTTTCAAACGTTTGTGAATGTGCCCCAACCTCAACAATAGAGATATTTTGAGACAGCAAAGGAACAGAAGCGTCATCCTGCGTGGATTCTTGGTCCAACTTTTTCATCATTGCAGGCAATAAAATTCTTTCTGTGTCCCCCTCAACTAAAATCACTTTATCGGCAAAAAAAAGCTCGGCTCGGTTAAGTGTTAGATATTGCTTTAAAAATTTATATGCCTGCTTATCTGAAGCATATTCATCTTTTAATGATTTGAGGTTCTTCGCTTTTACACAATTTTCTGCGGTATCTTTTTTTAAATATTTAATATCATCAAAGTCGCTTTCTGCCACGATATGCGATGAGTGGGTACTAATGACAGTTTGTAGCTGTATCTTCAGGCCATCTTCCCTCAGCAGTGACTCAGTTAATAGCTGCTTGATGTTTTTGATGAATACATACTGCATTTGCGGATGTGTATGTGCTTCAGGCTCTTCGATAAATAATAAGTTAATCGGTGCAGGTTTTTCTATGGATGATCGCCTAAATTTGCCCATCAGAATTTCAATCTCAAACAACATGCTAATCAAATTCATGTAGCCCAAGCCATTATAGTGCTCAGGCAAGTCGTGATCTTGGTGTTTGTAAAGCACAGTTGTATTACTATCTAACAAGTTTCGGTGTTGGAGCGTAGATGCAATAGTAATTTGCGTATCTTTTTTTCTGATGCCACCGTATTTATTTATTTTTGCCAGCAAATTACTAAAAATTTTGTGATTGTATATATCACTTAGTTGCCTATCCGTATCCCGCAATTTTTTCTTAAATGCATCAATTGCCTGTTCTTGCTCTTCGGTTTCTACGGTTCGCTGGTAAATTCGTGCAGTTTGGCTAGACAAGGTCCTATTGTTATCCTGATTTGTTACATCGCGTTTTGCACTGATATATTCAAAGGTAAGGACTTTATCTAGTGAAATGTTTTCTTTTCCCAAGTCCGTGAACACCGACTCATCGGTCGAAAGTATGCTTTTTCTAACAATGCGCCCGAAATAGTCTGCGTGATGCTCGTTCAGGAATAGCTCGGTTTTATCATCAAACTTGTCTTTTTTTTCAGTATAGTCTGCGACTGCTTTCTTTAACTGATCAAAGCTCAAATGATACTCAAAGCTCAAGATGATGTTTTTATCTTTTGGATCAAGACTCATTAACAACGGCTCGACCAATGATAAATCGTCCTCATCTTCATACTCAATACAAAGCTTGAGACTCATTCCAAGTGGTTGGTAGGTCTCAGTATTCAGAATTGCTTTTCTGCCCGAAATAAGCGCTATCAACTCGGCTTTTAAATCCACATTAAAGTCATCTATCGTGATATGCCGCTTATCCGAAGCATTTAGAAACTTGTCTAGTGCGTTCAGAATAGATGTTTTTCCCGCATTATTTTTACCGATAATGAGCGATAAGTCGTTTTCTAGGTCAAGTGAAAAATCTTTTAGAAGTCTGAAGTTACGTATGCTAATTTTCTTAATTTTCATGTGAATCCTTCAAATACTGACTAGTAAATCACTCGAATTCAGGTGACAAGTTTTATTGGCCATTACTGCATACCACTCTTGACAAGCCGACGTCTGCTTTGGGTCGATATCGGAACTTAACACAAACTATCAGACAATTTTTAAAATGTCTTTTTTTTGTTCCCATTAGCACTAAGCTTGCTGTACCCGTGCCTGTACCCTATTGTCTGTTACGAAAAAGCGATGTAATGTTTTACACATTAAATTTACAAAGGCGAGTAAGTCCGTGTTTAAATAAGGATCTTGTCGCCAAATTAACATTAAGTATATGGTGAGAAAATGGCTCAAGGAGTAGTTTCAGACAACTGGTCGCTACAGGATATAACAACTCTGTTTACTAAAGGACTTGAGCATGACTACGCTGCTGAAATTGTTTTTAATACCGAAGTACATTCTTATAACCCTATATCTAGTGCTATTATTCAAACAGAGGCTTTATTTGATTTCATTTCGGACCTCATTCTTCGTGATGAAATTCTAGTCGAGGAAAAATTCACATATTCATGGGAAAGAGTTCATAGCCCAATACTAGAAGCAAAAAATCTTGGCGTAGTAAGAGCACATCCATTTTTGTCTGAGCCTGAAAAAATAGCAGGCCCCCGTGATCGGATAGTTGAACATATATGTTCAACGGAATCTTTGCGGCTTTCTCATCTTAAGAATGTTGATGGCTGGAAAACCAATAGACAAACACCAGACCCTCTTTTATCCGCAACTTTATGGGGTGGGGCTGGCATGTGTGCCAGAAGCTTCGTATATGAAAAAGGTTATACACCCCACCCTTTACGGAAAAGACTATTTTTAAACTCAGGATTTTTGCTTCCTGCGGCTGATGCACTTCACCAACTGACTACGTTTTTAGACGACCAGAAGGTCAAAGTAACCAAAAAAATTTATGGTAATGACTCTCTGTTCTCTGCATATATAAATATTCCAGCATTGCCTATTCGAGTTATTCAAGAGGCGAGTTCTGCTGATCAATTGATAACTGTGGCACTACAAATGAGAGCTGATTTTCAATCACTTCGTAATTGGTTAAAAATGTTCCAGAATGCAATGAGTGCAGACGATACAAAAAGTCTTTTGGATTATAGAAGGCAACTTGATTCGGTAAACCAGTATATAGATAAAAAGATTGGGTTTGGTGCAAAAAATAAGCCTGTAACAATGGAAGCAGGAATGGGCATCTTCAAGATAGCCACTCAGGGCAATCCATTTGAGAACCTAAAAAATCAATTTGGAGTAAGAGCCACGCTTAATAAATTAATCTTTGGTGGCGCAGGAGCTGCCGAGTTAAAGAAATATGTCACCATGTTTGGTGAGCAAGGCTCAGGGGTAGGCTATGAAATTGAACGATCTTTCACTAAAAATGCTTAACAAAGTCTTGTTGTCGGACTGGTTTTCCGTTTCGCTCCTAACCTGCCGCGAATGCGAATGATAAAGTTCGCTAATTACTCATAGCGGTGGTCGGGTTCAGTCTAAAGCTATCTAAACTGTAAGATATAAAAGGAGCTACAACACTTAAACAACACGTAATTTTTTTCATTCGGGACAATTAAGGTGCTTAAAGTTCATCGTCTTATTCTATCTATTTACAGCCTTTGATCGCGGATTATATATTCTAAATATCTGCTCCGTAACGGTTTTCGCTAACATAAGCATGTGTCGCATCAGGTCGACTCAAAGTGAACCCTAGTTAGAATAGTCCTAGCCGAAAATGTATGTTTGAGCAGTTCAGCCCATCAGGTTCGCCTAGACCTGTATAACACTCTTAAACCTCCGTTTTGAGTGCACTCCTCCTGAACATCAAACACTTCAGAGGCGATGATGAGGCTTTTCAGCGTTTTATGACCGTAATTTGGCTTTAATAGAGCTATTTCCTCAGGAGCATGCTGCTTTAGAAGTTGACCCGCAATACTCAACAAGGTCCAGCCGTCATCTCGTTGCACTTGCTCTGAAATTTCTTGAAGTAAACCAACAAGCCTACTTCCTTGTATGAACTGCAATTCGAAAAGTCTTTTCCCCTCCTCAGAACCGAAAAATGCAAGCAATTGCTCTCTTACTTCCTCAAATGATTTGACGATTTCTTTTAAGTTCTTAATTTCCTGTCGCACCGTCTCGCTTTGCGCATCGAGTTTCCGGGCAATTTCTTGGCAACTATCAACTGAGGCAGGTTTAAAATGCGGCAGAAGATGATGAACCAGTTCGTTACGTTCAGTAACCAATCTGGATAAAGCGAGTTTCTTTGTTTCAAAATGGGCTGAATCACTTTGTATTCTGAATTTGACTGAGAAGTGACATTCGTCCCTGTCATCGAATTTTTCATCATCCATCTCTGAGTCAGCATGAATATCGTAAATATACTGGCCGACAAGATTGCCCAAGGTCTGCGTACTAACAGTCGCTACTTGCTTTGCTCTTTTTTCGTGGAAATCTCCGACATAACCAGAGATATTGCCATTCAGAATAATATGTTTCAGTAAGTACTCTAGCTCTTGGAAGAGCAGCATGTTTCTACCGATCTTTTGTAACACGTCATTGACTGAGATGTTTGCCAACCAAATCACTCCCTTCGTAGTAAGGTCTTCATCCGACATAAAGCCTGAACTATAAAATAAATGGGGTATTTATGATATGAGGCGAAGTGAGCAAAGTATTGAGTTTTGGTGAGAGGAGGCGTATTGTGAAATCACAACAGCAAGCCGCAACTGCGTTCTGCACTAAGCTAAAGAGATCTGTGATTAAGATCTTTGCGGATCTGTTCAAAATTTCTAGCCGCTATTTGAAATTATGCCTTTTTTCTAACGCTTAATTTGAAATCGGTTTTTCTTATTTGTATTTTTCTACCTCAAACCCTTATTACATAAGGGATTCAATTCTAACGCTAGAATGCATTTGCCATCATTTCTCGTTACTAATACTGCCCCATGGTATATAAAAGCTGTAACACCCTTCAGCATACCGTTACCTGGCTATACACAACGCTGGCCACCTGCCACTGGCAATCACCAAAACAGCTCAAGGCTACACTTAAAAAGCTATGCCTGCTAAAAACTCTGATTACGTTTGTGTCCGCACTTCATTGATGCTTTGAATAACTGATCTTGATTTCACTGCATCCAGTTTATTTAGCCCTTGTACTAATTCGCCCAGTTGCACCATTGGCGTCAGCTCTGGATTGATCACCGAGTAAACGATATGAAAGTGGTGATTTGCCAAAGCTGATGAGGTTTCTGTTCCAAGATTGGCCATTAACCGCTCCAGAGCCAGTTTAGCTAGTCATCTTTTTCAATGTCAAAACCGGCACTTAGCGGCAAATAGGTGCTGGGTTTATCTATTTGTTGTGCCACCAAGGTTTGGGGTAAATGTGGTTTTAGTAAGTTGGTAAACATCTCGGTATTGTTGTTAGTGTCATCCAGCCAGGCGTTAATTAAAGTGCTGTCTTGTGGCAGTATCAGTGGCATTGATTTACTGTGAATGGCGCTGAGTTTGGCATGTGGTGGCAAGGTTATTACCGAGCAGGATAGCGCTGTCTCACCGGTTTGCCGGTTTAACCATTCACGGTATAAACCGCCTAACAACATGCCACCATGCTTGGCTGTCAAATCATGATAATGCAGCGCTTTGCCGTCAACGTATTCGCTTTCGCCAAAACCCTTTACCGGTATTACGCAGCGGCTATGCCGGTACGGCAGATAGCCGGCAGAACCTTTAACATTTAGTTTGTCGTAGCGGGTATTAAAAGAAGTGTACTTAGACGGACTAAAGCCTTGTGTTGTCGGTTCAAGTAGCAACCACCAGATAGCGCTGTCCATACGTCTTTGACCATGGCTTTGCCGTATTATGCTAAGTGGCTGTGTCGCGCGGATAAAACGGCTTACAATCAACGGTGTAGCAAATAATTCAAGCTGCAGGCCTTCGCCAGTGCAATGACATCCGGATCGTCGGTGACATTTAGTCTGCCGCACATAAACTAATTATAAAGCGCATATTTACCCTCTTGCCTGATCTGTTGCAGCGCCTGCCGGAAGGCTTCATGCCGCTTGGCATAACGGCCGGTTTTTGAAATTGCAATATGGGCTTCTATAACGGGTTGCTGATGTAACGGCGCCAGAGTGAGGATAGTTTTGAAACGGGCGTTGTTGGCAATTTTTGCCTGGGTAATATGCTCTGGGCCCACGACGATGTCAGTATCACGAAAAAACAATGCCGCCAGCGCTTCATCCATATTATTGGCTGTGGTGATAACATAACCGGCGGCTGTATAGTTATCTTGCAATCCGGGTGAATAAATCAGGCCTTTTACCAGCATAACTCTTAAGCCCGGTTGATCCTGCAATTGGTAGTCTTTATGAATAAACCAGCTTTCTGAGCGGGCAATGTCAAATGGCATCAGGTGAAAACGCTGCTCTCGCTTCGGTGAATACAATAAACTGGCGACGATATCGACCTCCCCGTGTTCAAGTTGCTGCAAGCAGCGGTTGACCGGTGTCGGTAAGGTATAGGTCAATTCTACATTAAGCCGACTGGCGAGGTCCTGCATCAGGTTAACCATTGGGCCGTAAGGCGTTTTGCCAGGCTCATAGTGTTGCCGCTTAGGCACGTGGTCGAGACACCACAGCAACTGCTCGGGCTGAGCCGCTGCGACATCGGACAGTAATATGGCAGTAAACAACAGACTTATGCGGATTGGCAATGCGTGTCCTTTATCGCAACCAGAGCTAAGATGTGGTATCAAGTATAGCCTAACAGGTAAGACGATGACCATAACCAAAATAGCACAGCATTGGCGGCAACGCTAAACCGCATTAGCAAGCCGCGGTGCCAACTAATAGCAGAGCTACGCGAGGCTTAAAATTTATGCTTTATCCCGATTTACCCTACTCTCAGGCCTGTGAAAACAACAAAGCGCCCATTCTGGCGGTATTGCAACAAGCCTTTGCTGCCAGCAGTAAGGTACTGGAAGTGGGCAGCGGTACCGGCCAGCACGCTGAGTACTTTGCCACGCATTTAGCCCATTTAACCTGGCAGGCATCTGAACAACCGCAATATTTAGCCCCTTTGGCAGAGCGTTTACGCCGGGCCGGTTTAGCCAACCTCCCCTTGCCCGTCGCGCTGGATATTTGCCAAGACACATTACCAAAGCCAGCTTTTGATGCGTTGTTTAGCGCCAATACCTTGCATATCATGCCCTGGAACGTGGTTAAACAGTTTTTCAGCAGGTTAAACCAGTTGCTCAGTCAGCCGGCTACGCTGTGCATTTACGGCCCGTTTAACTATAACGATAACTTTACCAGCGACAGCAACCGAATGTTTGATCAGTCACTAAAAAGCCGGGATCCGGCGATGGGTATTCGCGACTGTGCTGCCGTTGTTGCTTTGGCTGCTGCTGAAGGTTTTACACTGCAGCACGATCACAGCATGCCCGCCAACAACCGTTTACTGCAGTTTGTAAGTAGCAAGCGGTAGTGCGTTAAAAACTGGTGTTATACACCTGATTATACAGTGCGGTGATCTTGGCGTGTGAACTGCTGTCAAACCAACGCAAGTGCGCCTGCAGATAACGCTTATCCTGGCTTGCCTGTCTGATAGCGTCATTGTACAGCTGCGCCAGTTTTAGCCCCTGTTCGGTTTTGCTGCACATAATGTAGCCACCGCTGTATTCAGTTGCCTCAGTGATATTGACACTGGCTAAGGGTACGGCGTGCTGTAGTGCTTCGGTATAATGCTGCACCACATTAGGATACTCGACGATCAGCTCTATGCGGCCGTTCACCAGCATATCCAGTAGCGCTGCGGCTGTCATGTCGCTGGCAGTGCGGGTGTAAATTCGATTACGCCTGGCTAACTGCGCAAATAATTGCTGTAGCGGCTCACCATAGTTACGTCCGCCAACGATACCGATCCGCGCCTGTGGTAATGTTGCACTAAGAGCGGCCAGTGACTGCGTCGCTTCCCGTGGCTGGTTTTGGCTAAGCCCGGCTTGCTCTGCAGTAGCCTGCAACATATACAAACGTAAGCCTGGAAAAATAAGCTGCGGCAGCCCGGTAAAATAAGCGAAAGTTTCGCGCTCTGCATTACGCACTTTATTGCCGGTGCACGCCAATGTATTGCTTTTAAGGATCTGAAAGGCGCGTTCATTATTTACAATACTGACGCTGTCCTGATAACCAGGCATATGTTCGAGTAACAGCCGCCTTGTCGCAGCATTGATATCGATACCGGGTACATTTTTATACACCACTGCAGTATCGTCCATATCGGTAAGCCATACAGGCTCGTCCGCATAACATTGCACCAATACAGCTGACATTAGCATCAGTGCAGCCGTCAACGAAGTGGATGTCATAGCAACCTTATATTAAATGTTGTGTTTCAGCGCTAAACCAGTATAGACAGCCTGGGTTAAAGTTTCGCTTGTTTGCTAACTATACTACCGGCTTATCAGTTGGTCGTTGCTTAAAAGGCAGCGCCTGCATTGCCTGGGCTTTATATTGCTGCAGCTGCTCGGTCTCGCGCGTAAAATAGTCAGTAATGGCACTGGTTAACGGGGTGTCAGCAAACAGATAACTACCATAACGCGTAACCGGAGAGAAGCCGCGTTTCAGCTTATGCTCACCCTGGGCGCCGGCATCAAAATACTCCAGCTTCTGCCTAATGCAATAATCAATACCCTGATAATAACACAGCTCAAAGTGCAGGTAGTCGGCTGGTATTAACGTGCCCCAGTAGCGGCCGTACAGGGTGTTATTGCTGCGAAAACACAGTGCGGCAGCGACAATTTGCTGCTCATCGCCGCCGGCCAGCGCAGCAAATACCACCAGGCTGTCGGCCATGGTTTTTGCCAACATCTTAAAGCTTGCCTCAGTGATATAACCCTGATGACCAGAGCGTTTAATGTACGTGGCCTGATAGCAGCGAATAATGGCTTGCCACTGGTTGTCAGTGAGCTGATTGCCGTGCAGCGTAGCCAGAGTAAAAGCGCCGCTGTTGCTGCGTTCTGCCCGGATCTGTTTGCGTTTGCGCGCGTTAAGTCGCTGCAAAAAATCATCAAAGCTGCCATACGCCTCGTTGTGCCATAAAAACTGCACATCATGGCGGGATAAAAAGCCTTCAGCGGCCAGCTGCTGCGCTAAGCCTGCACAAGGGTACAACCATTGCACGCTGTGCAATTCTTTAATTGCCAGCCGCTGTTTTAATGTATCGCACAGTATAGGTAGCACTGTAGCGCTAAGCGTGTCGTGCAATATTCCCAGTCGTGGCCCGCTGACCGGCGTAAAAGGTATGGCGGCTATCCACTTTGGATAGTACGGCAACTGATATTGTTTATAAGCCTCGGCTATTTGCCAGTCGAACAGGTATTCACCGTATGAGTGCAGTTTATAGTAACCCGGCACTGCCGCCAGCAACGTATCCTGTTGCCACACGGTAAGATGCTGGCTAATCCAGCCGCTATGGTAGCTGCTGCTTGCAGTATCAACACTACCGCCCTGCTCCAGCGCCAGTAAAAAGGCATGCCGGCAAAATGGGTTGTCGTCAGTGGTAGTAAATAACGCATCCCACTGCGCTGCCGACACCTGCGTCAGTGAGGTCAGCCATTTAATTTGCATTGCAGTTAGTCAGATTGGTTATCAGGTAGAATAAAGCCGTATGCATAATGTTTATTTGCCATCTTGTGATGTGGTATCGCGACAACTATATCCTAAGTGTTCAATTAATTAATACGCACCAGATAAGGAATTAGCATGAGCCAAATTTATACTCCGCCCAAAGTCTGGGCTTGGGACGCAGCCAATGGTGGCCAGTTTGCCAGTATTAACCGCCCGGTATCAGGCGCCACTCATGATAAAGTGCTGCCTCAGGGTAAACAGCCGTTGCAGCTGTACTCACTGGCGACACCAAATGGCGTCAAAGTCAGCATCATGTTGGAAGAGTTGCTGGCCGCCGGTAAAACCGACGCCGAGTATGATGCCTGGCTTATCAGCATAAAAGATGGCGACCAATTTGGCAGCGGCTTTGTTGATATCAACCCTAATTCAAAGATCCCGGCATTGTTTGACAAAACTAACGGTGTGCGGTTATTTGAATCTGGCTCTATTTTGCTTTATTTAGCACAAAAATTCGCTGCCTTTTTGCCTGAAGACACCGCTAAACGTACCGAAGTAATGAACTGGCTATTTTGGCAAATGGGCAGTGCCCCTTTTGTCGGCGGCGGTTTTGGCCACTTTTATGCGTACGCACCAGAAAAGTTTGAGTATCCGATTAACCGCTACGCCATGGAAACCAAGCGTCAGCTTGATGTATTGGATAAGCAGCTGGCTAAACATGAATTTGTCGCCGGTGACGAATACAGTATTGCCGATATGGCGATTTGGCCCTGGTATGGTGCTATAGCTCTGAACCTGGTTTATGCAGCGGCAGAATTTTTAGACACCGCCAGTTATAGCCACTTAATGCGCTGGGCAAAACAGATCCAAGCTCGTCCGGCGGTGAAACGCGGTTACATAGTTAACCGTAATTGGGGCGACGGGCCACAATTAGCCGAGCGTCATAGCAGTGCTGATTTTGCTCAGTTTGGCCTTTAACAGCGGTTGCAATAAGCGCATTGCGGGCGGCATTTTTTGCATAAATGCTGCTGTATAAGCGCACAGTGCGATGGTTTCTGTTTAAGTTGTTGTTTTAATAAGCAAACAGCGCGGCAGACCTTATTTTTACTGGAGTTGCAGGACTAAATTCAGTAAGGTGCCGCTCCTTTAATGCCGTTATGGAAATCACAATGTCAGCTCTACTTACCCAACTGGAAACCGCGGTTCAACAACTGCTGCAGCAAAATAGTCAGCTAAAGCAGCAACTGAATGAACTGAATGAACAACATGAACTGTTACAATTAGACGTTATGGAAAAAGAAGAGCAACAAAACGCTGCAACTGCACGCATGCAAAGCCTGCTGGATGCAGTTAATGCCGGAAACGGATAATGTCGGTGTCACAGCCGGTGTTAGCTGTAACGGTATTTGGCCGCGACTATCAGTTTAAGGTGCCACAAGGCCAGCAAACACAGTTGCAACAGTTGGCAGATAGCCTGAATGAAAAACTGTCTGTGCTACACAGCCAGTCACCACTTAGCAGCCGCGATCAGTTGCTGGTGCTTACCACGTTAAACACGCTGCTGGAACTGTCACAGCTACAGCAACAGTCAGCACAGGCACAACATAGTATCAGCAATTTGCTACAACAGATTTCAGGCCAGCTTAAGCCGGCCTGATTTGCTACTGCACTGGCCTAGCGGCTTTTAACGCTGGCGATCCAATTGTCTACCCGCTTTTCCAGTACATCCAGCGGCAAGGCGCCGCCACTGAGTACCGTGTCATGAAAAGCACGGATATCAAAGCTATCTCCCAGTTGTTGCCGGGCCTTATCGCGCAATTGAAGTATTTTAATCATGCCAATTTTGTATGCTGTCGCCTGCCCTGGCCAGACAATGTAACGGCGTACTTCAGATATTACTGCGCCTTCGGCAATTGGCGTTTTGTCCAGAAAATAATCTATCGCTTGCTGCTCTGTCCAGCCTTTGCTGTGTAAGCCGGTGTCAACGACCAGGCGCACCGCACGCCACATTTCGGTTATTAACCGGCCAAAATCAGAATACGGGTTTTGATAAGCGCCCATTTCTTTCGCCAATAGCTCTGAGTACAGCGCCCAGCCCTCGACATACGCAGTAAAGCCGGCCTGAGTGCGAAACGTCGGCACTGTTGTCAGCTCCTGCGCAATAGAAATTTGCATATGGTGACCCGGGCTGCCTTCGTGATAGGCGATGGCTTCCATTTCATTTTTTGGCATAGCGCGCATATCTGATAAGTGCGCATAGTAAATGCCGGGTCTGGCACCATCTGGTGTGCCAGGGAAATAATGCTGCGCCGCGCCGGGTTGCTCCCGAAACGGCTCTACCCGTTTAACGATAAGATCAGCTTTGGGCAGAATGCCAAAGTACTGCGGCAATTTTTCTTCGATAAAGGCCAGATACTGACGCGAGTCTTCCAGGTAGCCTTCGCGGCCGGCATCGGTATCAGGGTAATAGAACTGGTCATCCTGTTTGATAAAGCGGAAAAAATCTTTTAATTCGCCGGTAAACCCTACCTGGTTTTTAATGGCGATCATCTCGTTGGTTAACCGCGCTACTTCGTCTAAACCTATTTGGTGGATCTGCTCGGCAGTTAAATTGGTGGTCGTCGACACCTTTAACTGGTAATCGTAATACGCCTTGCCATTTGGCTGCTTGCCGACACCGGTTGCTATGGCATCAGTTTTAGCAATATCTTGCTCCAGCCATTGTTTTAACGCGTTATACGCCGGTAAAAAATGGCTGTGCAGTGCAGCGCGGGTTTCATCGGTAAGCTGTTTTGCCTGCTCGTCGGTAAGTTTATCCTCTTTCACCAGAGCCGCTATTTTACCTTTAGCATCACTCCAGAGCGGAATATCCTGCTCACTGTCGGTAAAGGGAGCACCATTTAGCAAGTTGTTAATCTGCTGCAGAACACCGTCATAGGCAAAGCGCGGTGGCCGGACATCATGCCGGCTATTATTTTGCGCCCGCTCGAGCAATTGGGTAATGGCCACGCTGATCCCTTCAATCCGTTTGACGTAAGCCTGCATATCTTCGGCTGTGTCTACTTTATGAAAGTTAATCATGATCTGCGGCAGCATGGCGTGAATGCCTTGCATCTGGGTAAAAATATAAGCGTTGCTACGGAAGTTTACGCCCTCTTTTGCCTGCTCATACTGATAAATCCACACATCATATGAGGTTTGAGCTTCAGGCTCGAGTTTGGTGTAGTCAAAACTGGCTTTGAGCTCGGCTACCGTAGCGCCAAGCCAGGCCAATTGCGCGTCTTCGGCAGCGACGGTGGTATCATCAACCTGATCGTACTTGTCTTTACGGCCAAGAAAGGTCATTTGCAGCGGGCTTTGTTGTAACTGCTGTTCGTATTTTTCTTCAAACCATTGATTTAAACGCGCAGTTTCAGATATCGCCGCTTCTGTTGCCACAGCAGGTTGTGGCACAGAAGTGGTGGTTTGCTCCGGCGCAGGATTACAACCGGATAAGATGGCAGCAATAGCCAAAGCCAGTACAGACTTGTACATCACAGTTTCCTTTTAGTATGGATATAGGTTAATCATACTACCGCTGTGATGCATCTTAGCCTAAAACAAATTGTAAGCAGATTTGTCCTGCGATCTGCTTAGGATCAGGCACTAACGCGTTTATATTGGCGGTACTGCGGTGTCCAGAAGTTCTGTTCAATTTTCTGTTGTAGCAGCTCGTCGTCCAGTTCAAGTGCCAGGCCTTGTTGCATGGCAACTTTGGCCACATTAAACGCAATTTGCTTACTTAACGCCGCCAGCTCGGTAAAGGCCGGCAGTAAGCCACCACTGCCGCTGTTAGCCAGCGGTGAGGCATCCGCCAGAGTTTTACTGGCGGCCCGCAGCATTTCATCACTGATAATACGTGCCTTAACTGCCAATACTCCTAAACCAATGCCCGGAAATATATAGCTGTTATTGCACTGGGCAATCGCATAGCTTTTACCTTTATAGCTTACCGCTTTAAACGGGCTGCCGGTAGCAATGATCACATCACCGTCGGTCCAGTTAATTACCTGCTCGGGGGTAGCTTCAACCTGGCGTGACGGATTAGACAACGGAAAAATAATAGGTGTATCACAGCCTTTTTTCATTGCCCGCACTACAGCTTCTGTAAATAACCCCGGCTGGCCGGACACACCAATTAGTATGCCGGGTTTGGCGCAGTTCATTACATCGCGCAGGCTTGGAAACTCGCTGCTATAACTCCAGTCAGCAATAGCGGTGGCGGGTTGTACCAAGGCTTGTTGAAAATCGCGTAAGCCAGGGGTGGTATCGGTTAGCAAACCGAAGCGATCTATCATGTAAATTTGACTGCGAGCCTGTTGCTCACTGATGCCTTCGGCTACCATCTGACTGATCACCTGCTCGGCAATACCACAGCCGGCAGACCCTGCACCGACAAATACCACTTTTTGCTCTGACAAACGGGCATTTTTGCTGCGGCACGCGGCCAACAGCGTGCCAACGGTAACGGCTGCAGTCCCTTGGATATCATCATTAAAACAGCAGATTTGCTCGCGGTAACGTTGTAACAGCGGCATAGCATTAGGCTGGGCAAAATCTTCAAATTGAATAATGGCCTCTGCCCAGCGCCGTTTTACTGCCTGAATAAACAAGTCAACAAACTCATCATACTCAGCCTGGCTAACCCGCTTTTGCCGCAGCCCCATGTACATCGGATCATTTAGCAATTTTTCGTTGTTGGTGCCCACGTCCAACATTACCGGTAAGGTATAGGCCGGACTGATGCCGCCACAGGCGGTGTATAGCGACAGTTTGCCAATAGAAATACCCATGCCGCCAATACCCTGATCGCCAAGGCCCAATACCCGCTCACCATCGGTGACTACGATTACTTTAACCTTGCGTTTAGTGGCATTACGCAGCACATCATCTAATTGATGCCGATCCTGATAACTGATAAACAAACCACGGGCACTGCGATAAATATCAGAAAATTGCTCGCAGGCATCGCCAACTGTTGGTGTGTACACAATGGGCAACATCTCTTCCAGATGCTGTTGCAACAGGCGGTAAAACAGGGTTTCGTTGTTGTCCTGAATGGCGCGCAGGTATATATGCTTGTTAATGGCCGTATCAAAGCTTTTATACTGCAAATAGGCACGGCTTACCTGCTCTTCAATCGATTCATAGCGTGGCGGCAACAAACCCGCCAGATTAAAGGCTAAGCGCTCTTCTGCAGTAAAGGCACTGCCTTTATTTAATAGCGGCGTTTCTAACAGGGCCGAACCGGCGTAGGCAGTATACAAAGGTGATTTTTTCATAGTACAGCTCAAAAATAAGATCCCAATAAGGCAACGGCGGCCAATAGGCCGCCGATCACAGAAGATTAATAAATGGTGCTGATCCTGGGGTTTAACACCGACAATAAAAACAAGCCTTCGGTGTTACAGAAATCTATAGCCCGGATGATGTCTTGTTGTGTCAGGTTTAGCAACTCTAAAACAAAAGGATCGACCAGTTGGCGCGTGTTGTATATATCAGGATGCTGGTTGGCCAACGCCAAACGTACCGCAAGATGAATAACCAGCTGCGCCTTGTTTTTCTGATCAAAACGGCTGCTGTGCTGCAAAGCTACCGGCTCAATAATACTGTCTGGTAATTGCCACAGATGTAGTAGTTCTGCACCACATTCAGCATAGGTGAAGCCTAACAGGCTTTGCTGCAGTTGCCAGGGTCTGACTTCAGCACTGTACTGCTGGCATTGGTTGGCTTGTTCGGCATTGAAGTTCAGCACCACCATTTCACCAATATTGTGTAGCAGGCCGGCAACATAATAACGATCGGCCGGCTTTAACTGGCACTGCTGCGCTAAAAACTTGGCGATAAGAGCTGCATTAATGCTTTGCTCCCAAAATCGTTCCAGATCGATAGCTGAGGTGTCTACCCGGCTGCAAGCAGAGGCTATACCTATGCTGAGCACCAGATTATAAACCTGTGTTTTTCCAAGCACTAACAGTGCTTTACTGACCGATTCTACCTGATAAGGCAGACTATATATTGCACTATTTGCCAGTTTTAACAATTTAGATGTTAACACCGGATCCAGCAAAATAACGTCGGCAATCTCATCCAGACTGGCCGTGTCAGAGTCCATCAATTGTTTAACTCTGAGATATCCTTCCGGCAGGGCAAAAAGGTCTGCAACAGACTGTGCATATTGCAAAGCTTTCATTGAATATAGTCTCCTTCAGCGGACACCTGACATAGGGTGTCAGCTATAAGTGTTACTGCTGGGCGCGATTTTACAAGCTTTGGCAGGAAAAACTTAGTAATTTTTGCCGGATAGACGATTTTATCTGACGAGCGGAGAAAACAGCCTCAGGCACGGCTATATGTACCTGAGGCCAGAACTGAATTAGGCCACCAGGCTACGCAGCATCCAGGCATTTTTTTCATGCACAGTCATACGTTGGGTCAGCAAATCCAGCGTAACTTCATCAGAGGCTGCATCTGCAACCGGCACTATAGAGCGGGCCGTTTTGGCAATGGCTTCCTGGCCTTTTACCAAATCTTTAATCATGTCTTCGGCAGATGGGATTGTATCGGCTTCCTTAATACTGGTCAGTTTGGCGTACTCTTTGTAAGAGCCCGGCGCAAACTCACCCAAAGCACGAATACGCTCGGCAATTTCATCTACGGCTAAGGCCAGTTCGTTGTAGTGGGTTTCAAATAAGGTATGCAGCGTCTGAAACATCGGGCCGGTAACATTCCAATGATAGTTGTGCGTTTTTAAATACAGCGTATAGGTATCAGCCAGCAATACCGATAAGCCATGAGCAATGGCTTTACGTTGATCTTCTTCAATACCAATATTGATCTTCATAACGACTCCTTGGGTTAAGCACGGAAACAAATTCACCTTAGCACAAGACCTGATAACGGTGTCAGGGCTGGTTAAATCTGACTGTGATTTTGTTTGTGCAATCAGACGATTGTTAAGACATGGCGACGGACCGACACAATTTCAAGCCATAAAAAAACCGGCCTGGCCGGCCGGTCTTTTACGCGATAGCTTAACGTGCGCCAAGTTACACGGTTTGTGCTGCCAGGTACTCTTCGTAGCTACCAACAAAGTTACGGATATCTTTATCCGTAATTTCGATAATACGGCTAGCCAGACTGGAGACGAACTCACGGTCGTGGCTGACAAACAATAAGGTGCCTTTGTAATGCTCCAGCGCTAAATTTAACGATTCAATTGATTCCATATCCAAGTGGTTAGTTGGCTCATCCATCACCAGGATATTCGGGCGCTGCAGCATTAACTTACCAAACAACATCCGGCCTTTTTCACCACCCGACAGCACTTTTACTGACTTTTTAATCTCGTCCTGCGAGAACAGCAAACGGCCTAATATACCACGGATAACCTGTTCATCATCAGATGGTTGTTTCCACTGGCTCATCCAATCAAACAGACTCATTGCTTCGCTAAATTCATGTGCATGATCTTGCGCATAGTAACCAATTTTGGCATTTTCCGACCATTTCACCGTGCCGGACTCGGGAGTTAAATCGCCTACCAGACATTTTAATAACGTCGACTTACCGATACCGTTAGCACCAAGAATGGCCACTTTTTCACCGACTTCTATCGTCATACCGAGGTTTTTTAACAATTTAAGGTCGCCAAAGCCTTTATGTAAGCCCTCGACTTCCAGTGCCAGACGGTATAACTGCTTTTGCTGCTCAAAGCGGATAAAGGGGTTAACCCGGCTGGAGGCTTTAACTTCTTCCAGCTGAATTTTATCAATTTGCTTAGCGCGTGATGTGGCCTGCTTAGCTTTAGACGCATTGGCAGAGAAGCGGCTAACGAAGGTTTGCAGCTCAGCGATCTGGGCTTTTTTCTTGGCATTATCAGATAACAAACGCTCACGAGCCTGGGTAGCGGCAAACATATATTCGTCGTAATTGCCCGGGTACAGGCGCAGTTCACCGTAGTCAAGATCGGCCATATGCGTACAGACACTGTTTAAAAAGTGCCTGTCGTGCGAAATGATGACCATAGTGCTGTTACGCTCAGCCAACACGTTTTCTAACCAACGTATAGTGTTAATATCCAGGTTGTTGGTGGGTTCGTCCAACAGCATAATTTCCGGATCGGCAAACAATACCTGCGCCAGTAGCACCCTAAGCTTAAAGCCGGGCGCTATCGCTGACATAGGACCAAAATGTTGCTCTACCGGTATGCCGACGCCAATAAGCAATTCACCGGCGCGAGACTCTGCGGTGTAACCATCCATTTCCCCGAATGCGACTTCAAGATCGGCCACTTTCATGCCGTCTTCTTCGCTCATTTCGGCGCTGCTATAGATGCGATCGCGTTCTTCCTTTACTGCCCACAGTTCTGCGTGGCCCATTATTACCGTGTCGATAACAGAATACTGTTCAAAGGCAAACTGATCCTGATGCAACTTAGCAACACGATGATTTGGCTCAACAAACACATTACCGGCACTTGGCTCCAGCTCACGGCTTAAAATCTTCATAAAGGTAGATTTACCGCAGCCATTGGCACCGATTAAACCATAGCGGTTACCTTCGCCAAATTTAATCGAAATATTTTCAAACAGCGGCTTGGCGCCAAATTGCATCGTAATGTTAGCAGTTGATATCACAGTGTGTTCCAGAACAGGTTAAAACGGCATACAGGCCCGGATGTCGGGACGCAGCAGGGTAAAAAGTGCGCTACTATACGCCTTTTTCGGCGTAAACTCAAAACAAACGCCCGGTTTAACCGGGCGCTTAAGTATTAAACGGTATTGTTACAGCTTTAGCGTTGTTGCGCCTGAGCTACTGCTGTTTTACACAGCTCGGTAATTCGGCCCCAATCTTTAGCGGCTACCGCATCGTCTGGCACTATCCAGGAACCACCAACACATTTCACATTTGGCAGCGCCAGATATTCAAGAAAGTTTTTCTCGTTAATACCGCCGGTTGGACAAAAGCGGATATCGGCAAAAGGGCCATGGATAGATTTTAACGTTTTCACGCCGCCTGCGGCTTCGGCCGGGAAAAATTTAAAGTGCGTATAGCCAAGGCCAGTGCCTTCCATTAATTCAGAAATACTGGCAATCCCCGGAATAAGCGGGATAGCCGCATCTTTACCTGCTTGCAACAGTTCGCGGGTTAACCCCGGGCTGATGGCAAACTTGGCACCGGCCTCTACCACTTGCTGCAATTGCGCAGCAGTTGTAACGGTTCCGGCACCGACTATCGCATCCGGTACTTCCTGTGCCAGTAAACGAATAGCATCCAGTGCTACCGGTGTACGCAGTGTTACTTCCAGTACTTTAATACCGCCGGCTAACAATGCTTTTGCCATCGGCACGGCATCATTCAAATCTTTAATGACGATCACCGGAACCACTGGCCCCTGTTCAAATAAGATGCCCGGTTGTAACTGCCAGTTTTCAAATGCCATATTCATTACTCGCCAAAAATTGTTTCAGGTAGACCGCAGCACCGACTAAGCCCGGTTGTTCTGCTGTCACGACATAGGTGGCGATCTGGCGATTAAAAGCGCTAAACCGGCCTTTTGCTTCAAAACGGGCTCTGAACTCGCTATCAGCAAGCAGAGGTAATAACTTAGGTGCAATGCCACCGGCAATGTAGACACCGCCGAAGGTGCTAAGGGTTAATGCCAAATCACCGGCTACGCTGCCCAGGCTGGCAAAAAACTGCTTAACGCTGTCTTGCGCCAGTGTGCTTTGTCCGCTTAATGCCAGGCTGGCAATCTCAGCTGCGCTTACCGGTTCTGCCGGCTGCTGGCGGTATAACGCCAGAGCCTGGTAGATAGCTTCCAGCCCGGGGCCGGACAACAAACGCTCGGGTGACACATGGCCATATTGTTTGGTCAGGGTTTGCTGAATAAACCATTCCTGCTCATTCTGCGCTGCCCAATCGACGTGCCCACCTTCACCGGGTAAAGGGATAAACTGGCCGTTGACGTTAATCAGGTGCGCCACACCCAGGCCGGTACCGGCACCCAGTACCGCCATTGGCTTAGCATCTTGCGCCTGGCCGTCACCCACTTTAACTTTTTGCTCTGCACCTAATGCCGGTAAACACATGGCTACTGCAGTAAAGTCGTTCATTACATTAAGTGCCGCCAGGCCAAGTTGTTGCTGCATGGCCTTAACGGAGAACTGCCAGTGAAAATTGGTCATGCTGATCTGATCACCCGTCACCGGACAGGCGATCGCAATGGCAACATGCTTAATGTCAGCGACGTCTTGTTGTTGCATATAATGTGTCAGCGCATCAGCAAGGGTGGCAAATTGTGCGCAGGGATACACCGCTACTTTATCCAGCGCCAAACTGTCCAGCGCCACCCGGCTAAAACGGGCGTTAGTGCCGCCAATATCGGCCACTACAGCGTGAGACGGCAGCTTAGCCATGCAGATGCTCCTCAGTGGTAAACAAGCTGCAAGCGCCCTGCTCGGCTCCGGTCAGCTGGCTGCGCAGCGCACCAAACATTTCGCGGCCCATACCATAATAACTTGATGCCATATCCATAGTTGCAACTTCACGTGCAGCAAACTCCGCCTCTGGCACCAGTACTTCTAAACGGCCACTATTGCCATCGACCAGCATCATATCGCCGGTTTTTATTTTGGCGATATTACCGCCGTCCACTGCTTCCGGTGTGACATGTATAGCGGCAGGCACTTTGCCCGATGCGCCTGACATGCGGCCATCTGTGACCAGTGCCACTTTAAAGCCGCGGTCTTGCAATACGCCAAGTGGCGGTGTCAATTTATGCAGCTCTGGCATGCCACAGGCTTTTGGCCCCTGAAATCGCACCACAACAATACAATCTTTGTTCAATTCGCCGGCTTTAAAGGCTGCATCCAGCTCGTGCTGGCTGGAGAACACTACCGCCGGCGCTTTTACCACTTCAGTGCCTTCACGCAGGGCCGAGGTTTTAATGACGCCACGACCAACATTGCCAGACAACACTTCTAAGCCACCATGCGCTTTAAACGGTTTTTTCACTGTGGCTAACACATCCGGATCTAAAGATTGTGCCGGTGCATCTACCCAAACCAGCTTGCCATCTTGTAGCACCGGTTGTTGGGTATAACGGCGCAGGCCCGGACCTGCAACGGTTTGTACGTCTTCATGCAGTAAACCGGCGTCGAGCAATTCACGAATAAGCAGCGCCATACCACCGGCATACTGGAAGTGATTGATATCGGCCTGGCCATTAGGGTAAATGCGGGTAAGCAGCGGCGTGGCAGCTGACAGCTCGGCAAAATCGTCCCAGTTAACAATAAAACCGGCAGAGCGCGCCATGGCAATTAAGTGCATAGTGTGGTTGGTTGAACCACCGGTTGCTAACAAGCCAACTATGCCATTAACGATGGCTTTGGCATCGATCATCTTGCCGGCAGGTAAATAGTCGGCCCCCAGATCAGTTAAACGGGTAACTTGACGTGCCGCCGCCTTGGTTAGTTCATCACGTAGTGGCGTACCCGGGTTAACAAAAGATGAGCCAGGTAAATGCAGCCCCATAATTTCTACGACTAACTGATTTGAGTTGGCAGTGCCATAAAATGTGCAGGTGCCGGCAGAGTGATAAGACGCCGACTCTGCTGCCAGCAACTCTTCTTTACCCACTTTTCCTTCTGCATACAGCTGGCGTACCCGGGCTTTTTCTTTATTAGGAATGCCTGATGGCATGGGGCCGGCGGGTACAAATACAAAAGGTAAGTGGCCAAAGCTCATCGCAGCCATAAATAAACCCGGCACAATTTTATCGCAAATGCCCAGCATCAAGCCGCCATCAAACATATTGTGCGACAGACCTACCGCTGCTGACATGGCAATAATATCGCGGCTTAGCAGGCTAAGTTCCATGCCAGGTTGGCCTTGCGTTACACCGTCACACATGGCCGGTACACCGCCGGCAAATTGCGCCACGCTGCCAACGTCACTAACTGCTTGCTTAATCAGCGCCGGATAATGCTCATACGGCTGATGCGCCGACAACATATCGTTGTATGACGACACTATGCCGATATTGGCTTTAGTCAGGCTGCGTAAATCGCTTTTATCCTGCTGATTACAAGCGGCAAAACCATGCGCCAGATTACCGCAGCTGAGCACACCCCGATGCGGGCCTTTCAGCCGGGCCTGTTCCAGTCGTTGCAAATAAATGTCTCTGCTGCGCTGACTGCGGGCAATAATTCTGTCCGTTACTTTCTGAATCACAGGATCCATGACTATCCCCTACTTAGCTGTGTACATCACCGTTACGTTAGCAACAGGATGTTGTAAAAATGCCCGGATTGGCATGGCATAAACATCAGTGTCTGCCATGGCTTTATCCAGTACTGAAAGTTTGTTGCTGCCCACCAGATGTAAAAATATCTGCCGGCTGTTAAGTAAACGCGGCAAACTAAGTGACATACGCTGATACGGTGCTGTCGTCGGCTCAGTTGCCAGTACCGCCGGTGCGTCTGGTGCCAGACCTTGTTTAATTTGGCCGCTGCACGGAAACAATGATGCCGTATGGCCATCTTCGCCCATGCCAAGGATCACTGCATCAAAGGTGGGTAACGCCGCAATGCGCGGTAGCACCTGTGCTGCGCCATCAAAGGCCGACGCAGTATCGGCATACAGGCTGATAAATTGCGCTGCTTTGGCGTTGTTTTGCAACAACGTGGCTTTAACCAGCCGTTCGTTGGAGTCTGCCTGGCTATCGTCCAACCAGCGATCATCAGCCAGCAGTACCGTTACTTTATCCCAGGCCAGCTTGGTTTGGCTTAGTGTCTGAAATAAGGCTTGTGGTGTTTTACCGCCTGATACCACTAAATATGCAGCGCCGCGCTCGTCTATTGCCTGTTGTAGCAAGGCCAGTAAGCGGTGTGCAAAATCCTGATTTAATGCTGTGGTATCGGTAAATTGTTGTAGTTGCATCATCGTTATTCTTCCCAGTTACGGTCGTCCCGCGCCAGTAATGAAATGGCTGACACCGGCCCCCAACTGCCTGCCTGATAGCTTTTTGGCGGCTCGTTACTGGTTTTCCAGGCTTCCAGAATACCGTCTACCCATTTCCAGGCATGTTCTACTTCATCACGGCGCACAAACAGGTATTGATTACCTAACATGGCTTCCAGTAATAAACGCTCGTAAGCATCGGCAATGCGTTGCGATTTAAAGGTTTCATCAAAGCTTAAATCGAGCTTACTTTCCTGCAGACGCATATGCTCGCCCAGGCCCGGAATTTTATTCAGAACCTGAATTTCCACACCTTCATCCGGTTGTAAGCGGATAATCAACTTATTAGCCGGTAACTGGCTGTAGGTGGCATGAAAAATATTGTGCGGTTGCGGTTTAAAACAAATAACCACTTCACTGAGTTTTGCTGCCATACGTTTACCGGTGCGCAGGTAAAACGGCACCCCAGCCCAACGCCAGTTATCAATATCTACCTTTAAGGCAACAAAGGTTTCGGTTTTGCTGTTTGGCCGTGCGCCCTCTTCTTCCAGATAGCCAGGCGCTGCTTTACCGGCAACAAAGCCATTCGCATATTGGCCGCGAACGGTTTTTTCCTGAATATTGCTGATGTCAATGCGGCGCAGCGCTTTAAGTACTTTTAACTTCTCATCCCGGATGCTATCGGCGTCCAGCCGCGCTGGTGGCTCCATCGCAATCAGCGTCAGCACCTGTAACAAGTGGTTTTGTACCATGTCGCGCATCTGGCCGGCATCGTCGTAGTAGCTCCAGCGGCCTTCAACGCCAACTTCTTCTGCCACGGTAATCTGCACATGGTCAATGGAGTTGTGGTCCCAGTTGCCGGCAAAAATAGCGTTGGCAAAACGCAGTGCCAACAGGTTTAACACGGTTTCTTTGCCAAGGTAGTGGTCGATACGGTAGATCTGGCTTTCTTTGAAAAATTCAGCGACCTGGTCGTTGATCACCTGAGATGAGGCTAAGTCGTGGCCTATAGGTTTTTCCAGCACTACCCGTGCTGGCTCAGCTGCCAGCCCGGCTGCTGCCAGGCCTTTGCAGATCACACCAAATAATGATGGTGGCGTGGCAAAATAACTTACCGGCACCCGCTTACTTATATCGGCCACCGCTGTCAGTTTGTTGTAGTCCTGCTCGTTTGCCAGGTCCAGTTGCACATACACCAGCTTTTGCTGCAGACGCTGCCATACTGCGGTATCCAGTGGCTCTTTTAAAAACTTATTCAGATTGGTTAACACCAGCTCGGCGTAAGCTTCGGACGACATGTCATCGCGGGCCACGCCGATAATGCGCGATTCAGCACAGAGTAAATCGGCCTTCTCCAGCTGGTACATTGCCGGAAGCAGTTTACGGCGGGCTAAATCCCCTTTGGTACCAAACAGTATTAAGTCACATGCTGAGTTTTGTGCTGTGGTTGTCATAGCTGAACCTTGAATTAGATGTAATTTTACAACACTTAAGCCATACTAGCGCAGCATAACCGGGTTGTAAACCGAAGATCTTGTAATTAAATTACAGTTTGCGTAATGCTTTGACTATTCTTATATAATAAGGCAGCCTTAGCAACGGATCTGTCATTTTGTGGTAAATTTAATACTATTTTGCTGACAGCTCTGATGAAACACAACCCAGGTTACACTCTGAGTTACAGCCTGTAGCCGCTTATTATTATAATGCAGGAATAGCCGTATGAACGTGCTGGAAAAAATCGTTACTAGCGTGAACAATTTTAGCAAGTCTGAGCGCAAAGTTGCTGACGTAATACTGGCGAATCCACAAACTACGATACATAGCAGCATCGCCGCGTTAGCAAAAATGGCTGATGTGAGCGAACCAACGGTAAACCGTTTTTGCCGCCGGCTGGATACCAAGGGCTTTCCTGATTTTAAGCTGCATTTAGCGCAAAGCCTGGCCAATGGCACACCTTATGTAAACCGCCATGTTGAAGAAGAAGATGGCCCTGAAGCTTACACGGCAAAAATCTTTGAATCAACCATGGCAGCCTTAGATACAGCAAGGCAACGTGTTGATATACCAATGATTAATCGTGCGGTTGATGTGTTAACTCAGGCAAAGAAAATCTCATTTTTTGGCCTGGGAGCTTCCGCTTCAGTTGCGCATGACGCTCAGAACAAGTTTTTTCGTTTTAACGTGCCGGTGGTGTGTTTTGACGATATCGTTATGCAGCGTATGAGTGCCATCAACAGTGCTGAAGGCGACGTTGTGGTATGTATTAGCCACACCGGCCGCACAAAAAATCTGTGTGATATTGCCGCTATTGCCCGCGAAAATGACGCTACAGTCATAGGTATTACTGCTTATGACAGCCCGCTGGCAAAAGAATGTACTCTGGTATTGTCGCTGGACGTGCCGGAAGACACCGATATGTATATGCCAATGGCGTCGCGGGTTGCACAGCTGGTACTGATAGATATACTGGCGACCGGTTTTACACTGCGCCGTGGCAGTAAATTTCGTGAAAACCTGAAAAAAGTCAAAGACAGTTTACGTGGCTCACGTTTTGAGAAAAAAGACTTTGTCAGTTAACCGCCAGGTGCAGTTGTCAGCGCAACTGCACCAACCTGTCGCTTTTCTGCTTTTTCGTACTGTATTATGTAATAAAATTACATTACACTAAAAGTCATCTGATATCCCCTCATTGCATCACGCAGGATTATTACCATGCACAGAAGAACTAAAATCGTCGCAACTCTGGGTCCGGCTACCAGTACGCAGGCAGCTATTGAAAAACTGATCCAGGCCGGCGCGTCAGTATTTCGGCTAAACTTCTCGCACGGCAGCGCAGACGACCACCGTGAGCGCGCAATGATGGTGCGGGCTGCGGCCGCTAAACTCGGGGCGCACGTTGCCATTCTGGGTGACTTACAAGGGCCGAAAATTCGCGTTTCAACCTTTAAAAATGGCGCAGTTACGCTGGATGAAAGCCAAAGCTATGTGCTGGATGCCGAGCTTGGCAAAGGCGAAGGCGATGAGCAACAAGTAGGTATCGACTATAAAGAGTTGCCACAAGATGTAAACGCCGGTGACTTACTATTACTAGATGACGGTCGTATTCAACTGCTGGTTGATCGGGTTGAAGGCCAGCGCGTCTATACCACTGTTACCGTTGGCGGTAAATTAAGTAACAATAAAGGTATAAATCGCCAGGGCGGTGGTTTAACCGCCCCTGCCCTGACCGACAAAGATAAACGCGATATTATTACCGCTGCTGAAATTGACGTCGACTTTTTAGCGGTATCTTTTCCACGTTGTGGCGACGACTTACGCTTAGCGCGCGAGCTGGCACTGGCAGCCGGCTCTGAAGCCCGCATTATGTCTAAAATTGAACGTGCTGAAGCGGTAGCAGATGACGAAACGCTGGATGATATTATCCGCGCGTCAGATGCAGTAATGGTAGCCCGCGGTGATCTGGGCGTTGAAATTGGCGATGCCGAACTGGTTGGCCAGCAAAAACGCATTATTGCCCGCTCACGTCAGTTAAACCGGGTTGTGATTACTGCCACCCAAATGATGGAAAGTATGATTGAAAGCCCGATGCCGACCCGCGCTGAAGTTATGGACGTGGCAAACGCGGTATTAGATGGCACCGATGCCGTTATGCTGTCAGCAGAAACCGCTGCCGGTAAATACCCGACTGAAACGGTACGGGCAATGGCCCGGGTCTGTGATGGTGCAGAAAAACACCCCAGCGTACAAATTTCTAAGCACCGGATGGATGTTACCTTCACTGAAATCAGCGAGACTATAGCCTTATCTGCTATGTATGCCGCTAATCATCTGGACGGTATCAAGGCCATTATTACCCTGACTGAATCGGGATACACGGCTAAATTAATGTCGCGTATTACGTCACCGCAGCCAATTTTTGCGCTGTCACGCCATAGCAAAACACTGAACAAAATGGCGTTATACCGTGGTGTATATCCGGCATTTTTTGACAGCACAGCCCTTAATGGTCAAGCGCTGGCCGACGCTGCTATAGACGCGATTAAAAGCAAAGCCGGCCTAAAAAGTGGTGATTTGGTGATTATGACTCATGGCGACGTGATGGAAACTATCGGTGCCTCTAACACCTGTAAGATTGTGCAAGTTAAGTAAGCTATCGTTTCAGCAATAAAAAAGGCTCAACAGAGCCTTTTTTATTGCCCGGTATCGGCGTTAAAACACATCACGTTGTAACTTGCGCACTTTACGTGCGGCCCGATATTCAACAAACTGCGGTGCCAGAGCCGTCAGCGCAGACCCCAGTACGACCATTACCGCCCCCAGCCAGGACAATGCATTAAGTTGTTGTGGTACTAAAAAGCCCGGCAGCAGAAAACCGATAATATTGGCAAATAAAATAGTAAACAGCGGTGTAATCGCTAGTACAGCGCTGACTTTAGAAGCTTCCCAATGATGCAGTGCTTCGGCAAAAGCGCCATAGGCCACCACGGTATTCAGACAACAAAATATCAAAAGGCCCCAATGCAGTGCAGTCAACTGGCTGAACGAATTAAAATCCGCTACCGGAATAAAAGCAAAGGTACCGGCGCAGTACAACAGATACATAATTTGTTTAGAGCTGTAGTGCACCAGCAACTGTTTTTGCGCCAGCGCATAGGCTGCCCAGGTTACTGCGGCGGCAATGACCAGCAGTACCCCCAAGGTTTCACTACCTGCCTGCAATATCAACTGCAGCAAACGTTCATTAAAAAACAGCAGCAAGCCGGTAACCAACACTACCGCACCTACTTTTTGCCACAATAACAAAGACTCTTTAAAAATAATAACGCCGCCGAGCATCATCAAAAAAGGTGCCAGCTGAATAACGACCTGCCCTGTCTCAGCCGTAAGATAATTCAGGCCGCTAAGATACATAATGTAATTTGATAGTAACCCCAGTACTGCTATCAACATCAGTTTGGCAACCCTGGAGCTGAACAACAATGCCATTTGGGGTAGATTACCGCGGGCTGACAACCACAAGCCTACCAGCACAGCTGCGGCCAGAAAGCGAATAGCGGTAATGGTATTAGCACTTAACACGTCCAGTAGTACCTTTAGCGCAATAGGCAATATGCCCCACAGCACAGCGGTAGTGAGTGCCAGTAATAAACCCAGCAGGCTTTTACCGGTTATTTGGTGCATAGTGGTATCCCGGATCACAGGCTGCGCCAGAGCTGCAGCTTTAACAAAGGTGTCTATTGTCTCGCAAAAGTAACTGGCTTGTCTGCTAAATCTGCAACAGATCAGACTAATTGACTACAGCTTGCGTCACATCAAACAAAGCACTAGCAATTAACACCTATACTAAGCGGCATTAAGCGTATAACAATAAAGCGCAAGAGGCTTGGACGATGAAACGAATTGGTGTGCTGACATCAGGTGGCGACGCGCCAGGTATGAACGCCTGTATCCGTGCCGTAGTGCTGACAGCGGCGGCGTATAATCTTGACGTCGTCGGTTTTCATCATGGCTACAATGGCTTGTTAGATGAAGATTATCAAACACTGCTGCCGCAACACGTCCAGCATATCATTCAGCATGGCGGTACCATATTAAAAAGTGCCCGCTGCAAGGCACTGTATACCGACGCTGGCGCTGTGCAGGCAGCGCAGGTGCTGCATAAATTACAACTGGATGCCTTGGTTATTATTGGTGGTGATGGCAGCTTTCGCGGTGCTCTGGCGATAGCACCACATTATCAGGGGCAGTTAATTGGCGTGCCCGGCACTATTGATAATGATGTCGACGGCACTGACTTCACCATAGGTTTTGCCACGGCTATAGATACTGCGCTGGACGCGATCGATAAAATACGCGATACCGCAGATGCTTTCGAACGGATTTTTCTGGTCGAGTTAATGGGGCGTCATTCCGGCTATATTGCCCTGTCGGCCGGAATAGCCGCCGGTGCCGAGCAAATAATCTGCCCCGAGTTTGGCCCGGTGTCAAAAGCGCAGCTCAGCAAGCTGTTGGCACCTATTCAACATGCACAGCTGTTACGGGGTAAAAACAGCTATATTATGGTGGTTGCCGAAAACAGCTATCCGGGCGGCACCACGGCACTGGCGGAGGATTTGTCGGCTGAACTTGGTACTGAATGTCGCGCTTGCATTCTCGGTCATATTCAACGTGGTGGTAAACCGGTAGGGGCTGATCGGATACTGGCAACCAAACTGGGAGCCTATGCAGTAGAGCAACTGGTTAATGGTGCGCATCTGATGATGGCCGGCGAACTAAACCAGCAGGCGGTGCTGTATCCGCTGGCTCAAACCGGCGAGCGGACTAAGCAAATAGATCCTTATTTAGTACGCTGGCAACAACAGATTGCCAGCGACTAGCTTATTGACTGAATACCTGTTTGACGCGATCTTTGTAGCTGCGGCTTACTTTAACAGCCTGGCCGTTTGTCAGCATAAGCTGATGCTCGCCGTTTGCCAGCATTTGCAGTTTGGCAATGGTATGCACATTGACGATGGCTGAGCGATGCACCCGGACAAATAAACGTGGGTCCAGCTCTTGCTCGAGCTCTTTCATGGTGCGCCGCAAAATATGGGTTTGGCCATCACGGGTATGGATACACATATAATCACCGGCGGCGTCTACCCATTCAATGGCGCTAACCGGCACCCGGGTAATTTCGCCACTATCTTTAATGCTTATTGCTTCAGGGTAACGCTCATTCACCACTGGCTCTGCGTTATCCAAGCGCTGCAGGATATTGTCTGCATCGTCGCCGGTCAGGCGTGCTACTGCTTCGGCCAGTTGGCCTTTGTGCAGCCGCGAATCGTCTGCCCTGGCAACTTTGATGGCTTTTTCTACCGCTTGTTTTAGTCTCTCCGGCTCAACTGGTTTTAACACATAATCAAGAGCACTGACTTCGAAGGCGTTAAAAGCGTAATGATCATAAGCGGTAACAAAGACTACATAAGGTAACGGGCTGTTTAATTGCTGCAGCTGTTTCAGTACGGTAAAACCGTCCATGCCAGGCATTTCAACATCCAGAAAAACCAAATCGGGTTGCAAGCGACTAATGGCTTCAATTGCCTGTTCGCCATTGCTACATTCAGCAATCACGTTCAGCTCGGTAAACTCTTTCAACCTGACTTGCATACCTTTGCGTGCCAGCGGCTCATCATCAACTACTATAACCTTAAGCATGTTCCTGTTCCGTTTGTTCTAATTGTAATGGGATCCTGATATTCACCTTCAGGCCACGCGGCTGATTATGGGTTAGCACCAGTGCAAAGTCATTATCGTACAAGGCAGCCAGACGCTCTTTAGTATTAACGAGGCCTACGCCACTGTCGTTACTTTTCGGCAATCCGTTAGTTATACTCATGCCCGGCCCGTTATCGGCTACCTCCAGCAACAGATCATGGCCAAACTTTTTCGCCGTAATCGCAATTTCGCCACCATTTATCTGGCTGGCGACAGCATACTTAATCGCGTTTTCAATCAATGGCTGTAAAATCAAACTGGGTACCAGAGCTTTTTCGGTCCCGGGTTCAATATCAAACACTATCGACAATCGTTCAGAAAACCGCACTCTTTCAATCTCCAGATATAATCTGGCGGCGTAAATTTCCTGTTCCAGTGCCACTTTGTTAATAGGATCTTTGTACAACGAATAGCGTAAAAAGTCACTAAGTCTGGTAACCATTTTATTCGCAGTATCAGTTTCATTAATCAGCACCAGCGTCGAAATGGCATTGAGGGTATTAAACAAAAAGTGTGGGTTTAGCTGATAGCGCAACATTTTTAGCTGGGCTTCATGCGCTTTATTGGTGGCCGTTAATGACTTCTGTTTTTCCTGCTGCAATGTCTGATAGTACTTAATACCAAAATATAAGCCACTCCAGCTTAGCATTACGTAAAAAGCAAAAGGGGTATCACGCACATATTTCAGCCAGTCTTGCGGCCGGCCACCATGTTTATAAATTTCCCAATAGTTGAAATTATGCACTGCCGTCCAGATTGCGGCAATCAGGGTAGTTACCAGCAACACGGTGCTGGCAAGTTTCCACGGCGACCAGTGCCAGATACGCTGATAGGCATATCGCAGCGGAATAGTAATTAGCCAGCCAATATAGGCATCCAGTACTACCACAATAACATAGGCATCACGGGTTTCCAGAACCAGCGAGTTCAGGTAATTAACAATAGCGAAGCCGAGCCAGCCTAACGTATGTAGCAGCCAAAACTGTCGGTTTCTGTCTTCAAAAATATGCTTCAAAATACCAACCTGAGGGGCTAATGATAACGGCCGATTATAGCTAATTCAGCTGCTGCTGCCTGTAACACCTGCCGTATTGCAGCAGACATTAATCGCATTTGTTGCCTGTTTAAGGCAGTACCGGAGTCGGTTTACGATCCGGCCCTAAGGCGACAAAGGTAAAACTGCCGGAGATAGCCTTGTGCTGATCATCGTGGTACATATTCTCGACAAAGATATCAACCTGCACCCGGATACTGGTGCGGCCAACATGTTCCACCTTAGCGACCAGCTCAATAATAGTGCCGGCCGGAATAGATTCTTTAAAATCAACCCGGTCCGAGCTCACCGTTACCAGCGGTTTGCGACAAAACCGGGTAGCAGCGATAAAAGCGGCTTCATCCATCCAGGCCAGCGCTTCGCCACCAAATAAGGTGTTGTGATGATTTGTCCGGCCGGGAAACACGGTTTTAGTTACCCGGGTTACTGCATATTCTATCCGTTTGGCGATCAGCGCTTCATTACTCATAATATTACTCTTTACCATTGCAAGGCGCGGATTCTATAAGACCAGTGCGCAATTGCAACAGTATGGTTGATAAAAACGCCAGCCGTGCAGAATTCATGCTGGCCTTTACCGGCTCAGCATCGGGCCAAGTGCTCTGCCGCCGACCAAATGCAGATGGATATGATAAACCTCCTGCCCGCCATGTGAATTGCAGTTCATAATTAACCGATAGCCTTTATCTGCAATACCATGCTCGGCAGCCAGTTTTCGCGCCACAGTAAACAAACGGCCAAGTGCGGCCTCATGTTGCGGTTCAACATCATTTACCGTCGGGATCAACTGATTAGGTACCAATAAAATATGCACCGGTGCCCGCGGCCGGATATCCCGAAAAGCCGTGACCAACTGGTCCTGGTACAGAATATCAGCGCTTGCCTCGCGGCGGATTATCTTACTGAATACCGTTTCTGTTGCCATGGCGTTTTCCTTGTCTGCTTTTCGCGGCATAATAACCAGCTTAATACGACCACAGCATGCAGGCAAAGTGAATTATGACAAAATCGGTGTTTTATCAAATTGATATTGCAGATATCGCCGGCCATATTATTGAGGTTAGCCTGCACTTTACGCCGACAGAAAAGCAGCATAGCCTGACTCTGCCGGCGTGGATCCCGGGTAGCTATATGATCCGCGATTTTGCTCGAAATATTACCGGCATCAGCGCAAGTGACAGCGAAGGCGCTCTGCAGTTGCAGCAAACCGACAAACAAAGCTGGCAGCTCAGCTGCCGACATCACCACGTGACTGTCCGTTATCAGGTGTACGCTTATGACTTGTCAGTACGAGCGGCCTATGTTGATGATGAAATTGCAATACTTAACCCAGCTTGCCTGTGCTTAGCCGTTAGTGGACTGCAGCAACACCTGCATAAGCTCGAGCTGATAAAACCCTTTTCTTGCAACTACCAGCACTGGCGCCTGGCCACATCGTTAACACCGGCAGCAGACACCGCCTGGCTTGATTTTGGCGGTTATAGTGCAAAAAACTATGCCGAGTTAATAGACGCGCCGGTTTTAGCCGGGGTGTTTAGCCTGTCAGAGTTTAGTATTGACGCTGTACCGCACTATCTGGTGATAAGCGGTAACAATCACACGGATCAAGCCAGGTTTACCGCTGATTTAAGCCGTATTTGCCAGACACAAAAGCAGCTGTTTGGTGGCCTGCCAACAGATTTAACCCGCTATTGGTTTTTACTCTGGATCAGCGAAGACGGATACGGCGGTCTGGAGCATAAAGATGCTACGTTATTGCTAAGTAACCGCAAAGCCTTGCCGTTACCTGCACATTCAGCCGGCACGGTGGCAGAGATTAATGAGCATTATCAGGATTTACTGGCGCTGTGCAGTCATGAGTATTTTCATACCTGGTGGGTAAAGCGGTTAAAACCGCAGTGTTTTGCAAGCTATCAGCTAAATACTGAGCAGTACACGCCTCAACTTTGGCTGTATGAAGGCTTTACCTCATATTATGATGACCTGGCCCTGGTGCGCAGCGGCCTGATTAGCCAGCAGCGCTATATCACCACACTGGAAAAACTCATTTCACGCGTCACACGTAACCCAAGCAACGGTAAGCAAAGCCTTACTGATAGCAGCTTTAATGCCTGGACAAAGTTTTATAAGCAAGATGAAAACGCACCTAATGCTGTGGTCAGTTATTATGCCAAAGGCGCACTGCTGGCCTTGTGCCTGCACAGTGAGCTGACAGCGGTCGGAAGCAGTCTGGATAACGTTGTGGCTCAGCTGTGGCAGAACTATTTGCCAGGCGGTACGCCTGACAATGCACTGCAGCTCACCCTGCAAAACATGGGCTTTGCAGAACTGGCAGCACAATGCGATAACTGGCTGCATAGTGCCCAAGCGCTGCCGCTACCCTCGGCCTTGAGCAAGCTTGGTTTACACCTTAGTTTCAGGCCAATGCAGCATAGTGATGACCTGGGAGGCGAAGTTACAACTGAGGTGGCTTTTATCGGTATTCAGAGCAAATGGCATAACGGCCTGTTGCAAGTAACGCAGGTCTATCATGGCAGCAGCGCACACCAGGCTGGTGTAATGGTGGGTGATCAGTTGCTGGCGTTGAATGGCCGTAAAATTACCGCTTCTAGCTGGCCAGAATTGCTGCAGCGTCACCCACTAAACAGTACCGTGCAACTGAGTTTGTTTCGTAAAGATCGCTTATTGCATACCGACATAACGTTAGCTGTCGCTACGCAACAGGTAGCGGTGCTTACAGTAACCGAGCCGAAGCTGTGCCAGCAGTGGTTAAACGTTAGTCCTGAATGTTAGTCCTGAATAACCAGACCCGGTAGCAACGCCGGGTCCAGCCGCTCTTGTAGCCAGTTAATGCGCCAATCCAGATGCGGCCCGGTTACCCGGCCTGTCGCCCCTACTTCGGCTATTTTGTCGCCTTTGGCGACTGCATCCCCGGCTACAACATCCATTTTGCTTAAATGCATAAAAGTAGAATTGATACCAAAACCGTGATCAATAATGAGCGTCAGACCAGAGTAATACAGATCTTCTGCCAGTAGTACCTTACCAGCCAACGGCGCTAGAACCGGCGCACCAACAGGCGCAGCCACGTCCAAACCATAATGCGGATTACGGGGTTCGCCATTAAACACCCGCTGGCTGCCATAAACGCCTGAAATACGCCCTTGGGCCGGCATTATTGGCGGCTGGAATATAGCCTCTAAATCAGACACATGTTGTCGGGCGGCTTTAACGCGCTGATTATCGCGCTGAATACGTGCGCTAACCTCGGCCGGTGGCGTAACGTATTTTTGTGCTACGCCATTAACATGCTGCACATCGTACTGTCTGGCTTTAAACGTCAGGGGTTTAACCAGGGTTTTATCCTGAAAGCTTACAGTCAAACTATGTTCCAGTGCTGCATCACGGCCAACACCAAAGACAAAACGCCCTTCATCACTAAGCGGCAGTACAGTGTCATTAAATAACACCTGGCTACCTGCTGGTGCCTTACCGAAAATAATAGCGCCCTGGGTAAAGTCGCCAGTTAACTCCACCTCAATAGCTGCTGCAGCACCAGATAAACTAGCTGTAAGCAACAGCGCCTTTAGCCACGCCTTCATAGGCTACTACCTTATAGTCTTTTGTGTTGTCCAGTTGTTTAAGCTCGGCTGCAATATAGTCGGCCAGACATTCTACTGTGGTATCGCAGGGCACAATTTCGCAATGTGCTTTTGGAATGCACAGCTCAAACCAGCCCTGCGCGGCCTGATAGCGAAAGCTGTAATCATCTGCTGAGGCGCTCAGGTGCTGCAGTGCCGCTGAATCACATAAATCTTCCGTGGTGCCAAGGTAAATGTCCTGCCAGCGTTCACACCAGTATTTATTTAAGCGTGGCGACAGCATATTGTTGGTATAAATTTGAATTGTAGAGCGGTGGCCATGGGCAATGCGCTGGCAATTGCCATCGTGCTTTTTCAGGCCATGACTGTAGTGATAATAAAAGCCCTGGCTGGCTTCCGGTCGTAAGGTTAGCACCAGCTGAGCCACATTGTCGGGCAATAATGGCTTTATTTGTTGCTGCAAAAATTCCGTCAGGCTGGCTTCGTTAATGTGTTCTGCCGCTATGGCAACTATGGCTTCTGCCGGGGCGGCCATACTAATGCGGCCACGGGCGCAGTCAAATTGCAGTACGCTTTGTCCGGCATTTTGCTGTAAGGTTAAAGCGCGACAGTTGGCAGGTAGCGCTAATTTGTGATCGACCAGTTGATCAATAGCCTGCTTAATTACCTTTTTTACTTTGGAAAAATCCAGCACCATCGAGGTGGCATCCAGCTTGCCGTGCAGCTCGACATCAACAATATAGCTCTCACCCAGCATGCCGCGTTCAGCGCACAAATAAGAAAAATCAATAACGGTTAAATCCCGTACAAACAAAATCATGGCTGGCTCTCTACAA
The DNA here is from genome assembly GCA_018826295.1 of Gammaproteobacteria bacterium. Lineage (GTDB taxonomy): Bacteria > Pseudomonadota > Gammaproteobacteria > Enterobacterales > Alteromonadaceae > Alishewanella. The sequence continues at coordinate 99,699 of JAHJZX010000068.1, read as the reverse complement.
GCAAAAATATGCCGTTATTATACCGGTATAGCGGCGATGACAACACCGGGTAGCGGCAGTTTTAACGCTTATGTTCGGTTAACCAGCTATTTAAAATGCCTACCTGGCCACATTTATGTGCGGCATACATTAAGCGGATAGCATTGCTTAACAGCACACTGTCTGTCCATTCGGTTTTTTGTTGTATTTCCTGATAACAACTCAGCGCTTCCTGCGTCAAATAACCGCGTAACTCTTTTTTACCCGATTGTTTTTGCCGCTCGCGATAGCGTTGTTGTTTTTCTGCATTCGTTAAAGCTTTTGCTGTTTTACTAGTCATATTGTCACTCTGTGGCAATAACCTTGTCATACCCGCAATAAACTACTGATTGCGGTGTAATTTACGATAATAAGACAAATCGGACTTGTTTGGCGTACAAGTGTTCGCTAAAGTGGCCGCGCATTTTCACTGGATTAAACATACATGACAAAGAATAGCTTTACAAAAGAAGATTTAATCGCCTGCGGCAATGGCGCCCTATTTGGTGATGGCAACTCCCAATTACCCTCAGACAACATGCTGATGATTGACCGTATCGCGCATATTTCTGAAGACGGCGGCCTGTATGGCAAAGGCCAAATCATCGCCGAATTAGACATATCGCCGGATTTATGGTTTTTTGCCTGTCACTTTAAAGGCGACCCGGTTATGCCAGGTTGTTTAGGCTTAGATGCAATGTGGCAATTGGTGGGCTTTTTTCTTGGGTGGTCCGGTGGACCAGGTAAAGGCCGGGCTTTAGGCGTTGGTGAAGTTAAGTTTACCGGCCAGGTTTTACCAACCGCCAAAAAAGTGACCTATACCATTAATATTAAGCGCGTAATTAAACGTAAGCTGTTTATGGGCATTGCCGATGGTGTGGTAAGCGTTGACGGCCGCGATATCTATGCCGCTACAGATCTAAAAGTAGGCTTGTTTCAGGATACGTCCAACTTCTAAGTTTACCCTGCCGTAAAATGACGAAGCCCCGCATTGTTGGCGGGGCTTTACTGCTAATTTAGCGAAAATCACTGACCTTTATTAAACAAGCCTACATTTCTGTCTTCAATTGCTTCGCGCCAGCCTCCTAACCATTGGGAGCGCGTATCTAAACCTTGATATGGGCAAATTTCTTTTGACCGTCCGGTAACACCAGCGCGGTAACCTTGAGCATGAGCACGTTCCAGACGATCACGTTTTTGTCTTTTCATACGGCAGTCTTCCTCAACTTTTAAGATTAAAATAACCGCTAACTCAGCAGCGGCTACCCTTTAATTGATAGCTGAGCAGGACAAAAGGTTCAATCTGCATTCAGCAAATTATAAGCTTGACAAAAGCTAACGAACTGAAGTTGTTTAAGATTTGATGACAATTTTATTTAGATCTAATTAAACTAAAAAATCTGGGTTTTATGCGTTTTTTATCCAACCGATTGAGGGCAAAAAAAAAGCTGCCGCAGCAGCTTTTATCGTATTAACGGCTAAAACGCCGACGCCATAATAACCCTGCTCCAGCTAACAACCAGGCAAAGCTAACCGCCCCGCCCTGACGTTCATACACTGCGTCAGCAGCATTACAATCTTCTGCTTCGCCATTGGCAATCGGTTGCAGCTGTAACACCGTTGAGACATCTTCCAACACGGGGTTACCGGCACTGTCGAGTACCGGCTCACCCAGCAGATCGCGGCTTTCTCTTTTCATCAAAGCCGTGGCCGTAATAACACCATGGTCGTTAATATCAACAGCATCAACAATGGTGTAAGGGGTGTTACAACCAATCAGGCTATTTAAGTCAGTAAAGCTACTACTGGCGATGTCATAGACGAAACCGTGCTTACGCCGGGTAGTAGTGCCACCGATGATCACTTCTGCATTGCCAACAACCTGGTTCATATTATTAATAGCATTGGGAATGGTCGACGAACTGGTGAAAAAGCCGGTTGGAAAATTGGTTTCACCGCTGGCATAGTCGTGCACAAACATCTTGCTGCTTGCATTACTGTTAATGAATTTATTGGCATAGCCCACAACAATATTATTATCATTAATATCGATAGCGACACTACCAGCAACATTGTTACCAATGTTGCCTGGAATAATGAACCATTCTTTCGGGTCAACTATAGGTAACACCTGATCACCAACAAAAATACTGGCGTGGGCCTGACGGTAAATACCGTCGGCATATCCATTGCCAAATATGTAGCGGTTTATGCGATCAGAATCGCTAAACATCGATATGCCAACGGCAATACCTTTATTGTTTACAGCATTGGCCTGGCTATAGTAGGTAATATTGTTAATACCCACTCCTTCAAACGCCTCACCGGTATTTTTGTCACCTAAATAGCCATAAACTTGCGGCGCGTTTACACTGCCATCGCTCTGTAACTGCCACACCAAGGCCCGCTGTTGATAACTGCCACTAATGGCGTTTCTATACAAACATAAATCGACCGGCAAGGTTGCACCATTGCAACTGGTTGTAATGGCTTCAAAACTCGCTTCACCCATGCCGCTACTACCATAACCGGCAATGCGGTTGTCAGAGCTGATATTTCTGGCGACACTAAAACCACCACCTAATTCGGTGTAAGGTGCAGATAACGTCGTTACAGTATTGTTGTTAAACACGACTGCTGATGAATAGGGTAAAGTTGGTACCCAATAATTTAACGCCTCAGGCTCTGGCACGTCGTCGGTTGGCGCTGGCGTAAAGCTCTGATAGATAAAGGTACTGCTGGCAAAACCCGCGGCGATACCGGCATCATTAATTGCCAGCAAATATTCACTGTTGCCGCGTTTGGCCTGACTATCACGCAGCAAAATATTCTCTGCATCGGCATTGGTAGTTTTCAGATAGCTAATAGCATCGCCAATAGGCTGCAGTACCGATATCGTGTTAAGCTCTAACAAAATTTTCAACGATTCAGCGCTGACAATGCCGTTTAGCAGATCGGCCAGTTCCGCTTCAGTAAATAAGCTTTGTATCGCCTCGTTTTCAAAGTCAATTAAGCTTAAATCCAGTGGAAAATCAAATAATTGGAAGTCCGTATACTGTCGGTTTGAAATAGGATCAAACTTGGTTACCTTAATGGCGCCGTTAAATACCATATCGCCTGCATTATTGATGCCTGCAGCGTAGGTAGATTTAAGCTCTTCAACCTGGCCAACTTCAACGACGCTGTATACTGCCGCCTGTACAGAAAACACACTTAACAGCGGCACTATTGCCAGACTGATACGAGATAACTTCATTCTAAGCCCCTAAAATACTTCTTCTTATGCGTCTAGTTGTTCCCAGCGCTGATATGCTTGCGCCAGCTTCGACTCGGTCTGTTGCAATAGGTTCAACGTGCTCTGGGTTTGCTCACTGCTTTGTTTAAAAAACTCAGCGTCATTCACGGTTAACTGCAGTGCTTCCAGCTCGGTTTCCAGCTGCTCTATTAGTGCCGGCAACTCTTCCAGCTCACGTTTTTCTTTGTATGATAACTTCTTAGCACTGCTAACAGAAGCCTGTACTGTAGTTTGTTCAACTGCAGCCGGGCTATTTTTTGTCACTTTTTGTAAGGTAGCGGTAACTTGATTACGTTGCTGATAGGCAATAACGTCGTCATAACCGCCGGCAATTTCAACTATTTTACCCGCGCCGGCAAACAGCAGCGAGCTGGTAACGGTATTGTTGACAAATTCACGGTCGTGGCTAACCAGCAGCACCGTACCCTGATATTGCTGCAGTATGTCTTCCAGCAACTCCAGTGTCTCAACGTCTAAGTCGTTGGTTGGTTCATCCAGAATTAACAGGTTACTGGGTCTGGCGAATAGCTTGGCTAGCAACAGGCGGTTCTTTTCACCGCCAGACAAGGCTTTCACCGGAGTACGCGCCCGCGCCGGTGGAAATAAAAAGTCTTGCAGGTAGCTAAGTACATGCCGGGTTTTGCCGTTTTGGGTAATCTCCTGCTTACCTTCGGCCACGTTGTCCTGCACCGTGGCTTCTAAATCCAGTGCTATACGATGCTGGTCAAAATACGCGACTTCAATATTGGTACCGCGCTTAATGTCACCACTGTCGTGCTTATAATCACCCAGTAACAGCTTAATCAGTGTCGATTTACCCACTCCATTTGGCCCTACCAGCGCTATACGGTCGCCGCGCATTACCAATAAGTCGAGTTTATCGATCACGGTTTTGCCATTAAAACCACAGTGGATGCCTTTGGTTTCAAACACCAGCTTGCCAGAGCGATCGGCTTGCTCGATATTAAAATCGACCTTGCCCAGGGTTTCTACCCGTTCTGCGCGCTCACGGCGCAGGGCTTTAAGCGCCCTAACCCGGCCTTCGTTACGGGTACGACGGGCTTTAATACCCTGGCGGATCCACACTTCTTCTTCAGCCAGTTTTTTGTCAAACAGCGCATTGTGCTGCTGCTCGTCTTCCAGCATCTTTTGTTTGCGATCAAGATATTCCTGATAGTTGCCAGGGTGCGAAGTTAACTGACCACGGTCCAGATCAATAATACGACTGGCCAATGCCCGGATAAAAGCCCGGTCGTGTGAGATAAAAATAATGGCGCCGGAAAAATTCAGTAAAAACTGTTCCAGCCACTGTATCGCTGCCACATCCAAATGGTTGGTTGGCTCATCCAGCAGTAAAATGTCCGGTTTGGCTATCAGCGCCCGTGCCAGGGCTGCTTTACGCAGCCAACCGCCTGATAAGGTGGCTAAACTGGCGTCGGGGTTCATGTCAAATTGCTGGCATAAATCGGTAACGCGTGACTCAAGCCCCCAGCCATCCCGGGTATCCATTTCAGCCTGCAGCTGCTCAAACAGGCGATAGTCGGCATCGGTTGCGCCATCTAAGTTTTCTGACAAGGTATAAAACTGCTGCGCTTTTTGCGCTAAATCGCCGGCACCTTCACGAATAAAATCGGCTATTTTTACATCCATTTTTGCCGGCGGATCTTGCTCTAAACGACTTAATACGACACCGGTATTCACAACTATCTGGCCATCATCCAGATTTTGCTGACCGGTCAGCAATTTTAAAAAAGACGACTTACCGGCGCCATTGCGGCCAACCAGACACACCCGCTCGCCGCTAAATAAACTAAAGTCGACATGATCTAAAATCGGGTGGGTGCCAAAGGCCAAACACGCCTGCTGAAAACGTAATAATTCCACTACTTTACATCCTTAAGCCATGTTGCAAGCTGGCTCTCGTCAAAGGGCCAGTATAATTCGTTGTCACCCTGTTTTAGCACAGGTATCGCCACCCGGTAGCGTGCGAACGCCGCTTCATCGTCTACGATATCCACCAGTTGAAACTGTCCGGCCAGGCCAAGCTTGAGCAATAGCTGCTCGGCCTGCTCGCACAGATGACAACCCCAGGTGGTGTATAAGGTTAATACCGGCTGCATGCTTTACCGTGTTAATTCAAAACAAACGTGAATATTCGGGTTGCGCTTAAAATCTTCCGGTAAGGTGGCTGCAGAAATATCTTTCACCTGCCAGCCGGCGTCATTCAGCGCCTGGGTGTCAATTTTAAAGCGGCGTTTATTGTTAGAGAAAATGACTTTACCGCCTGGCGCTAAGCGTGCGGTTAACATATTCAGTAAGTTAACGTGATCACGTTGTACATCCCAGCTATCCTGCATCCGCTTTGAGTTAGAAAACGTTGGCGGATCCACAAAGATTAAATCAAACTGGTTACGACAACGGCTTAACCATTGCAAACAATCGGCCTGTTCAAACTGGTACTGCTTACCGCTTAAGCCATTGATGTTGAAGTTGCGTTTGGCCCAGTCTAAATAAGTGTTAGACATATCCACCGTTGTTACGCTGGCTGCGCCGCCAACCGCAGCGTGCACAGAAGCACTACCGGTGTAAGCAAACAGGTTTAATACGCTTTTACCTTTAGCCTGCTGCTGGATCATCCGACGCGTTATACGGTGGTCCAAAAACAAACCGGTATCGAGATAATCACGCAGGTTAACTAAAAACTTAGCGCCATACTCTGTTACTTCTTTGTACTGGCCGGCTTTGTTCAGCGCCTGATACTGCGATGTACCCTTTTGCTTTTCCCGTACCTTTAAAATCATTTTATCTGAGCTGATACCCAACACTTGCGGCACCTGGTTTACCACATCAAATAAGCGTTTTTGCGACACCTGCTCATCTACTGTGCCAGGTGCAGCATATTCATGTACGACTACTTCGCCGTCGTACCAGTCAACTGCAACGTTATATTCAGGAATGTCCGCATCATACAGCCGGTAGCAGCTTAAGCCTTCTTTTTTGGCCCATTTCTGCAATTGCTTGAGGTTTTTCGCCAAACGATTACCAAAAGAGCTGCTCTCACTAAAAAACAGTGCCGGTGCATCAGAGCTTACCGCTACTTGCTTTTCAGTTAAATCAAACAAGGTAAAGTCACAATCGAGCGGACCATTCGTAAATTTATAGCTTTTGCTTTTCGATAAACGCAGCGCACGCAACAAATCGGTATTTGAGGTAATAATGGCTAAACGCCAACCGCTATAATGCTGCTTTAACGCCAACGAGAACTTGCTGTACAGCGGTATTAACGAGGGTAAATCGCCCAATCGCTCGCCATAGGGCGGGTTGGTAACAATTACGCCCGGCGTATTAGACACCGCAGCTTTTAACGCTGTGGCATCGGCGAAGTCAAACTGTACATAGGCGGCAACGCCGGCGCGGGCTGCATTTTGTTTGGCTTTGGCCAAATTGCGCTCATCAAAATCCGAGCCCCAAAACTGCACAGTTGCGGGCAAATTGTGTTCTGCCGCTTTAGCCTCTTGCTTTAACTGCTGCCAAATCGCATCACGATGGCCTGGCCAGCCTTCAAAAGCAAACTTTTCCCGGCTTAAGCCAGGCGCTTTGTTCAACGCTATCAGCGCCGCTTCCACTACTATAGTGCCACTGCCGCAAAACGGGTCAAAAAAGGGTTGCTCAGCTTGCCAGCCAGAGCGCTTTATTAATGCTGCGGCCAAATGTTCTTTTAACGGCGCCTCGCCCTGACCGGCACGATAGCCACGCTGGTGCAACGACGGGCCGGAGAAATCCTGTAAAAAGTGAAAATGTGCTTTGTCTAACCGCACCTGAAAGCGTACATCTGGCGCCATACGGTCCACGTCGGGCCGGTTACCGGTTTCTTCGCGGAATTGATCGACTATGGCGTCTTTTAACCGGATAGCACCAAACTGAGTATTATCAATCTTAGGGTGTTTACCTACGCACTCTACTGCTAAGGTGTTACGCAGTGCCATATGCTGCAGCCAGTCAATTTTCTGTGCTACCTGATATAAGTCGCTGTCGGCGGTAACCGGCTCTGACTGTATAAGGCGCAAAATACGGGTCGCCAGGCGCGACCATAAACATAGCTGATAAGCTGTACGCAGCTCCGCCGTAAAGCGCACCACACCCATGGTCACTTTTAAGACTTCACCACCGTGCTGACGAACTTCATCCGCCAGCAACTCCTCTACCCCTTTAGACGTTAACGCCCAGAATTGCAGCATTGCATTACACCCGAAACAAAAATGGCGCACAGTATAGCAGAAGACCAGCTTTAACCGGTTGGCTTTTTATCTGACGCCAGGATTGCTGATTTTAACAGCGGCTTGTATAAGAAAGCGGCAGTTAAGCAACTTATTAAAAATAAAAGCTGTTTAGCGCTTGCAAGGCATCTGCAAAAACACTAAGATGCGCCCCGCAATGACGGACGCGGGATGGAGCAGCCTGGTAGCTCGTCGGGCTCATAACCCGAAGGTCGTCGGTTCAAATCCGGCTCCCGCAACCAAATTGATTGTGAAAGTGGTAATAGTTAACAGCCCTCGGGCTCCTCTCTATAACCACGGGGCGAAGGTCTAAATCTGGCTCCCGCAACCAGCTTTCATTGCAAATTAAATAGTTATCTCTACTGCTCGGGGATAATTCACGGACGCGGGATGGAGCAGCCTGGTAGCTCGTCGGGCTCATAACCCGAAGGTCGTCGGTTCAAATCCGGCTCCCGCAACCAACTAAGCCGACTAATAAAGTCGGTTTTTTTGTGCCTGAAATTCAACAACCCGAAAGTCGTCCACTCGTTTTTATAAAATCAGATGGTATTCATTTATAGACCGGCATTGCTAACAAAGCAGAATTGATGTGTTCAACGGGCTGTGGTTTGCCAAGCAAATAGCCCTGAAACTGCTGACAGCCTAGCTGTTTTAGCTTTTGCAGTTGCTCAGGGGTTTCTATCCCTTCAGCCAGTACACTTAGGCCAAGTGCTGTGCCCAGGGCGATTATCATCCGGGCTATGGCTTCATCGTTTGAGTCAGTGAGAATATCCCGTACAAAGCCGCGATCTATTTTTAACTGATTTAACGGTAATTTTTTCAGATACGCCAACGAGGAATAACCGGTACCAAAGTCATCCAGAGAAAATTCCAGCCCCAGGGCAGATAATTGCTGCATTTTATCCCGCACGTCGTCAATGTCGCTTATCAGCATACTTTCGGTCAGCTCCAGTGTCAGGCCACTGGCTTTGGCGCCACTTTCTTGCAGTATTTTAATTACCCGGCTAACAAAGTCAGCTTGACGAAATTGCCGTGCGCTAATATTTACCGCCACAGTAAGCCCGGCCGTGCGGCTGTCCTGCTGCCATTGCTGCAGCTGCCGGCAAGCTTGTTGTAATACTATATCGCCTATAGCGACGATAAGACCGCTTTGTTCGGCGTAGCCGATAAAATCGCCCGGGTTTACCACACCTCGCTGCGGGTGTTGCCAGCGGATCAGGGCTTCAGCGCCCACTAGCTGGCCCTGGGCGTCTAATTGTAACTGGTAATACAGCACAAATTGCTGGCCAGCGATGGCCTGACGCAGCTCGTTATCTAACACCGTGCGTGATGTGGCATTGGCTTGCAGTAAAGGGTCAAAAAAATGCAGCGCATTGCGCCCGGCAGCTTTGGCCTGAAACATAGCCATGTCGGCCTGCGTAATTAACATATCCGCGCTGTAACTGGCATCATTAAACAGACTGATACCAATACTGATACTGGCGTGATAACAAATGTGCTGGCGCTGGTATTGCTGTTGTACCTGTTGCATTATTTTTTCGGCAACAGCTTTAACAGCGCTAATAGCGTTTTGGCTGGTTTCAGAGAGTTGCTCCAGGATAACGACAAATTCATCAGCAGCAAAACGGCCCAAAGTGTCCCCCTGGCGCAGGCTATGTTGGATAGTATGGCTGACATGCCGTAGCAATAAATCGCCTTCGGCATAGCCATAACTGTCGTTAAACTGTTTAAAGTTATCCACATCAATAAACAGCACCGCCGCGTATTGTTGCTGACGACCACAATTGGCAATGGCTTGCTGCAGCCGGTCCAGCGTAAGCTGGCGGTTAGCCAGCGCAGTTAGCTGATCATACAACGCCAGGCTTTCGGCTTTGCGCTCAGCGCGTTGGCGCATTAAGGCGCCACAGATATTACCCGAGATAAGTTGCAAAGCGGCTATTTCGCCAGCACACCACGTGTAATGGTGGCGCACTAAGTCGACACCGAACATACCGGTTAAACTGCTTTGTGTTAGTAGCGGTAACATCAGAACAGAGCGGATCTGCTGAGACGCCAGCAATTGATACTCAGCAGAGTTTTTATCCAGCTCTGCAATATCATCAATTTGAATATATTGCCCCTGTTCAAAGCTGCCAATCCAGTAACTAAAGATGCTAACTGGCAGGCGTTGCAGCAGGTCTTTTTGCGCACTGACAAGTGGCGCACACCATTCGTGAGTATTATCGGCAAAACACAGGCTGGCATCGAACTGAAATAAATAACTGCGATCAGCATTAAAATATGCGCCAATTTTTGCCAGGGCGTCATTAATAGCATGATCGAGCCCGGCTGATGAGCTCTGCACCAGGCTGTTAGACATTTCAGCCACCAGCTGGAAGAAACTACTTTGGTCTGCTGGTAAAGCTGTCATTACTGCGGCTCACTCCGAATTGATGCCCTGATAAATGCAGTATAGGATATTTTTGTATCTTAATTTGCCTGCGGCTACACTAGCGCTAATTTGGTTTTTCCACAGGCTTTACCATGTCATTGTTTTGCGTTCAACACAGCCTGGCGGATTTAGGTGCGCCTTTTTCACTGCCTTGCAATCCAACACCAGTTGCCGCACCTCAGTGGCTGGCGTTTAACCCGGGACTGGCTGCTCAGCTGCAGTTACCCGAATCATACTGGCTCACCGATGCCGGTTTAACGCTGTTTAGTGGCAATACCCTGCCCGACTGGGTAAAACCGGTAGCGCATGCCTATGCCGGCCATCAGTTTGGCCATTTTGTACCGCAGTTAGGTGATGGCCGGGCGTTGCTGCTGGCAGAGCTGACCGATATCAGCGGCCAACGGTTTGATCTGCAGCTTAAAGGCGCCGGCCAAACGCCGTTTTCCCGCCGCGGTGATGGCCGCGCACCATTAGGGCCGGTGCTGCGTGAATATTTAGTCAGTGAAGCGATGCATGCGCTGGGTGTGTCAACCACCCGCGCCCTGGCTGCAGTACTTACCGGTGACTGGCTGCAGCGTGAAACGGCAGAGCCCGGTGCGATAATTACCCGGGTGGCGAAAAGCCATATCCGTATTGGCAGTTTTCAGTATATTGCCCACCACGGCGATCGGGAGCAATTAAAAACCTTCGCCGACTATGTAATACAACGCCATTACCCAGAATGTGCAAATAGTGCTAATCCCTATCTGGCGCTGTTAAGCGCCGTGGTGAGTGCCCAGGCAAAGCTAATTGCCAAATGGATGAGCATAGGTTTTATTCATGGTGTCATGAATACCGATAATATGAGCATCGCCGGCGAAACCATCGATTATGGCCCCTGTGCATTTATGGATGCGTTTAACCCAGCCCAGGTATATAGTTTTATTGATAAACAAGGCCGTTATGCCTGGGGCAATCAGCCGCGCATTGCCAGCTGGAACCTGGCACGTTTTGCCGAAACCCTGCTGCCGTTATTTGCTGAACAGCCCGAGCAGGCGGTTGAGCAGGCCACTACGGCGCTGTATAGCTTTAACGCTGAGAATGAAGCAGCGTTTTTACAGCTGATGGGCGAAAAAATAGGCCTTAAAGCGGCAACTAAAGATGATGAAGGGCTGATCCGGGATTTACTTAACCTGATGAGCGCAAGTAAAGCCGATTTTAGCCAGACATTTCGCCTGTTAAGCCAGTCTGTGCCCGATGCCTCACAAGGCGCTGCTATACAGTTTGCCGATAGCAGCAGTTGGCAGTCATGGTGTGCCAGCTGGCATGCCAGACTGGCGGCGCAAAACATAACTTCAGAGCAGGTGCAACAGCAGATGAATAACTGCAATCCAGCGCTGATCCCGCGTAATCATCAGATTGCACGGGCGATAGACCTTGCGACAACCGAAGGGGATTTAACGCTGTTTAACCGTCTGCATACCGCGCTGAAAACCCCTTTTGCAATAAGCGAAGCGCAGGCCGACTTAGCACTGCCGCCAAAGCCTGAGCAGTGCATCAGCAATACGTTTTGTGGCACCTGATAAAAACAGCCCCGCACTTTGCGGGGCTGTCATTTACTTACCGTATTTTTCGGCCAGATACAGCCAGGTTTCCAGCACGGTGTCCGGGTTAAGCGATACGCTGTCGATGCCCTGCTGCATCAACCAGGCGGCAAAATCTTCGTGATCTGACGGGCCCTGGCCGCAAATGCCAATGTACTTACCTTTGGCTTTACAGGTTTTAATGGCCATTTCCAGCAATTTATATATCGCCGGGTTACGCTCATCAAATAAATGTGCAATCAGGCCGCTGTCACGATCCAGACCCAGCGTTAACTGGGTTAAGTCGTTAGAGCCGATAGAGAAACCATCGAAGTATTCTAAAAACTCTTCAGCTAACAAGGCGTTAGATGGCAACTCACACATCATAATTACGCGCAGACCGTTCTCACCGCGTTTTAAACCATGCTCGGCTAACAAATCGATTACTGCACTGGCCTCACCTAAAGTACGCACAAACGGGATCATCACCTCGACATTGGTAAAGCCCATCACGTTGCGCACCCGCTTTAATGCTTCAACTTCTAACGCGAAGCAGTCACGGAAGTCTTGTGAGATATAACGCGAAGCACCCCGGAAACCTATCATCGGGTTTTCTTCGTGCGGCTCATACTGGCGCCCACCAACTAAGTTAGCGTACTCGTTTGATTTAAAATCAGACATCCGCACTATGACTTTTTGGGGCGCAAAAGCACAGGCCAGGGTGGCGATACCTTCGGTTAGCTTAGCGATATAAAACTCGACCGGGTTAGCATAACCGGCAATCATCTCACTGATCGTGGCTTTAAGCTCTGAGGTTTGGGCGTCAAAGTTAAGCAGTGCTTTAGGGTGCACGCCAATCATGCGGTTAATAATAAACTCAAGCCGCGCCAGACCGATACCTGCGTGCGGTAATTTGGCAAACGAGAACGCCCGCTCCGGGTTGCCAACGTTCATCATAATTTTTAAATCCAACTTTGGCATCTGATCAACGCGACTGCTCACCACTTTATATTCCAGCTTACCGTCGTAAATAAAGCCGGTATCACCTTCAGCACAGGATACGGTAACCTGCTGGCCGGTGCTTATTTTACTGGTCGCATCGCCGCAACCTACCACGGCCGGAATACCTAATTCACGGGCAATAATGGCGGCATGGCAGGTACGGCCGCCACGGTTGGTTACGATAGCGGAAGCGCGCTTCATGATCGGTTCCCAATCCGGATCGGTCATATCGGTGACCAGTACGTCACCAGGCTGAATTTGATCCATCTGCTCGATGCCTTTTAGCACCTTGGCAGTGCCGCTACCAATGCGCTGGCCGATAGCGCGGCCTTCTACTAATACCGGCGCTTTCGCCGATAGCTGAAAACGCTCCATACTGTTGCTGTCTTCACGGCTTTTTACTGTTTCCGGCCGTGCCTGTACGATGTACAGCTTGCCGTCGTTACCGTCTTTGGCCCATTCGATGTCCATCGGCCGGCCATAATGCTTAGCGATGATCACCGCCTGTTTCGCCAGCTCTTCCACCTCAGCATCGGTCAGTGAAAACTGCCGGCTGCGCTCGGCAGCAATATCGACCACTTTGACCTGTTTACCATGGTCCTGCTCGCCGGAGTACACCATCTCGACTTTTTTGCTGCCGAGGTTACGTTTCACCACTGCCGGGCGCCCTGCGGCCAGCGTCGGTTTATGCACATAGAACTCGTCCGGATTAACTGCGCCCTGCACTACCATTTCACCCAAACCATAAGAGGAGGTGATAAACACCACTTCTTCAAAACCAGATTCGGTATCAATACTGAACATGACGCCTGACGAGGCTAAATCAGAGCGCACCATTTTTTGTACGCCGGCTGACAACGCAACGCCGCGATGGTCATAGCCCTGATGCACACGGTACGAAATAGCACGGTCGTTAAATAACGAGGCAAACACGTGTTTAATGGCAACGATCACCGCATCATAACCACGTACGTTTAAAAACGTTTCCTGTTGACCGGCAAAAGAAGCATCCGGCATATCTTCGGCTGTGGCTGATGAGCGCACGGCAAAGGATACATCGTGCGCCGCATCCGGATGTAATTGCTGGTAGGCATCGCGAATGGCGTGTTCGAGCTCTGGCTGAAATGGCGTATCAATAACCCACTGCCGTATTTGCGCACCCGCTTTGGCTAAAGCCGTAACATCATCGACATCCAAACCATCAAGTAGCTGGTAAATGCGCTCGTTAACGCCGCTTTGTTCAAGAAATTGGTTAAAGGCATAGGCCGTGGTAGCAAAACCACCGGGCACCTGCACACCGGCATTGGCCAGATTACTGATCATCTCGCCGAGGGAAGCATTTTTGCCGCCTACCCGGTTTACATCGTGCATCCCCAGGTTTTCATACCAAATCACAAATTCTTGCACAGTTCGTCTCCAATTTTTGTCGTATGGCGTGTAAGCTTACAGCAAGCGTTACAAGGCCGGATAATTTTACACCGGTGCAGGAATGAATTAAAACCTTAATTTTAAATGTAATTTTATAACGACAAATGGAGACTTTGTGCGTACAGCCTTTTATATTTCAGACGGTACAGCCATAACGGCAGAAGTGTTTGGCCATGCCTTACTTACGCTTTTTCCTGCACAATTTGAACACGTTACCATACCTTTTGTTGAAACCAGCGACATGGCCGAGCAAGTAAAGCAGCGCATTAACGATCGTTATAAAACAACGGGACAACGGCCGTTAATCTTTCAAACCTTTGTTGATGATACGCTGCGGCAAATAATTAACAGCAGTAATGGTGTCTGCTATGACTTTCTTAATACCTTTGTTGAGCCAATACAGCGCGAATTGGGCGTTGCCCCGGTTCCAAAAACCCACCGCACGCATAGCATCCATGAAAAAACCTACGATTTTCGTATTGATGCGGTTAACTTCGCACTGGCCAACGATGATGGCTCTAATTTAAAGAACTTTGACCAGGCCGATATTATTCTGGTGGGGGTTAGCCGCTCGGGTAAAACACCCACCAGTCTGTATTTAGCCCTGCAATACGGTATTAAGGCGGCAAACTACCCCTTTGTTGAAGAAGACATGGAACAATTGCGCCTGCCCGAGGTGCTAAAACGCAATAAAACGAAACTATTTGGCTTAACCATTACACCTGAGCGTTTAAGCCAAATTCGCGAACAGCGCCGGGCTAACAGCCGTTATGCCTCGTTACGCCAGTGTCAGCTCGAGCTGGCTGAGGTAGAAAATTTGTATCTGCGCGAACAGATCCCGTATTTAAACTCGACCCATTTGTCGATTGAAGAGATCTCGGCAAAAATTATCGCCAAAACCGGCTTAAAACGGCATAAGTATTAAGCTTTAAACCCGGCCTGGCGTAGCAGCTCGTCAACTGACAGCGCTGTGTCGCCGCTCTCTAACCGTTTTATTTGTTCAACCAATAAGCTGTTTACCGGTGCCGTTGTCTGATGCAGTTGCGCCATCCGCACCACCGCGCCGTTTAAAAACATAATTTCAGTGCGCTTGTGGCTGCGGATATCATCGGACATCGATGAGCGGGCTTGCTCGTCGATAGCCAGCATGCTGGCAGCAGCACGACGAAACAGCACAGTAGGCAAACGCAATAACCAGGGTAAAAATGCATTAGGTAACGCGGTGTAAGCCAGTGGCCTGACGCCGGCTTTATGACAAATGTGTAGCCATTCTTGCATTGCTGCAGCCAGCAGCAAGCGCCATTTTCGCTCAAGCAATTGTTGCAACAACGGCAAATCACTGATTGCGTTTAAGGCATTATTCAAATTCAACAGCAACTTGCCGTACTCTGCTGCAGTAATATCCGCACATAACTGTACCGGCAAATTTAACTGAGTAAACGCCTGAATAGCATAATTGACTGCGACGTGACTATTCTGCTGCCAGACAATAGCGCCGGCGCTGGCACGGTGAAATTGGCCGGCGCGGTTTTTTACCACATTAAACGGTACTATCGCCCGCAATACCGGGTTAGTTAAATCCTGATTTAACATTTCGCCAATACCAATACCGTTTTGCATCGCCACAACCGGCACTTCGGGTCGTAAAAACCGTTTTAGCTGCGTTAACATGGGCACCAGTGCGGTAGCTTTAACCGTCAGCAGCACCACATCACACTCAATTAAGCTGTTAAGCGAGCTGTAAAACGCCACCGGTTGGGCAAAAAAGGGAGGGTGATCAAATGAGGTAGCACTTAAGCCATGGGCAGCCAGTTCTAACGCCATGGTTTCGCGGCCGAAAAATTTTACGTCCAACGCGTTGTCCTGACATAGATGAGCACCTAAATAGCAGCCGATACTGCCCGCGCCCACTATGCCAATACAATATCGCTGGCCTGCCGTTGCATGCCGGCCAGCGTTCTCAGCCTGTTCTGATAACACTTACGCTCCTGTGAGCGCGTGATTATTTACGCGCAGTGCGTAGAGTATCGGCAATCAGGAAGGCTAATTCCAGTACCTGATCGGCATTTAAACGCGGATCACACTGAGTAAAGTAGCGCTTGCCCAAATCATGCTCGCTTAAGCCATAAGCACCGCCGGTACATTCCGTCACATGCTCACCGGTCATTTCCAGGTGAATACCACCGGCATGGCTGCCTTCGGCCTTGTGTACGGCGAAGAAATTACGGATCTCACGCAGTATGGCTTCAAAGTCTCGGGTTTTGTAGTCGTTGCTGGCTTTAACAGTGTTGCCATGCATCGGATCTGAACTCCATACGACTTTACGGCCTTCCTGCTGTACCCTGCGTACCAACTGTGGCAGTTTGTCGGCCAGTTTATCAGCACCCATACGGGTGATCAGCGTTAAGCGCCCCGGAATATTATTTGGGTTTAATGCATCAATTAGCTTTATTAACTCATCAGGCTGCATGCCCGGGCCAATTTTCACCCCAACCGGGTTATGAATACCGCGGAAGAATTCAATATGGGCATGATCCAGCTGCCGCGTGCGTTCGCCAATCCATACCATATGGGCAGAGCAGTCATACCAGTCGCCGGTTAGCGAATCACGCCGCGTTAGCGCCTCTTCGTAGTTCAGCAACAGCGCTTCATGCGAGGTAAATAACTGGGTTTCCCGGATCGACGGAGAGTTTTGCCCGGTTATACCGCAAATTTCCATAAAACGCAGTGCTTCCTGTACCCGCTGCGCCACGTCCTGATAGCGGTCTTTTAACGGGTTTGACTCAACAAAACCCAGGTTCCACTTACTTACCTGATGTAAATCGGCCAAACCGCCCTGAGCAAAAGCCCGTAGCAGGTTTAACGTAGCTGCAGAATGATGATAGGCCGTTGTCAGCCGGTTCGGATCGGGCTGACGTGCAGCATCAGTAAATTCAAAGCTGTTGACGATATCGCCGCGATAGCTTGGCAAGGCAATACCGTTGATGGTTTCCAGATCGCTGGAACGTGGCTTGGCATATTGCCCAGCCATGCGGGCGACCTTAACAACCGGCAGCCCACCGGCAAAGGTCAGCACCACTGCCATCTGCAATAATACCTTAAAGGTATCGCGGATTTTGGGGGCGTTAAAATCGTTAAAGCTTTCGGCGCAATCACCACCTTGCAGTAAAAAGCCGTTACCTTCGGCAACATTGCCCAACTGGCTAAACAAATCCCGGGTTTCCTGAGCAAATACCAGTGGTGGGTATTTGTGCAGCTGTTGTTCAACACTATGTAATAAATGTTGATCCTGATAGTTTGGTTGCTGTTGGATCGGCAGACTGCGCCAGCTTTGAGGCGTCCAGGTGGTCACGATGTTTTTCCTATGCTTATTAACCTGCCAAGCAAGTTATAGACTTCTGGACGTAAATTCAATGCTACAGATGGCATAATTTATGACAAATTCACCACTTTTACACATTGCTGGTTATTTTTTAAGCATGGCGTGACTTGAACAGGCCAGTGCCCGCTATTTAAGATGCTGCAACAGACCGGCACAACCTTGTTCAATCAATTGCAAAACCAGGGCAAAGCCCTTGCTACCGCCATAATAAGGATCCGGTACTTCGCTGTACTGCGGATATTGCGGATGATACTGCAAAAACAGCTGTAGTTTATGCTGGAACGCGGGTGGGCAGCGACGCTTCAGTTCGGCCAGATTATCTGTATCCATAGCGAGGATCAGATCGTAATAGGCAAAATCCGCGTTCTGAACCTGGCGTGATCTGATGCCAGCAAAACTATAGCCCAACCGCTCGCCCTCCCGTACACTGCGAGGGTCCGGTGCCTGGCCTTTGTGTGAGGCACTGGTGCCGGCCGATTCAATTTCTAGTGCCACGGCTAATTCAGCACTTTTCTGCCGCAATACGGCATGGGCCGTCGGTGAGCGACAAATATTACCCAGACAAACCAATAACAGTTTTTTCATTTTCATCCTTGTGTGCTAACAATGTTTGTCACCAAATATTAAACATTAAGTTAAATGGTTGCATTACAACCACAGCGGGTACAGTATAAGCGATAGCAGTATCAATGTAGTTAGGTGGTAAGGAAGTTTATCTGATGGATAAGTTTAATAAACTTGTTGTAATCACGGAGCAGGAGTCTCCGCATAGTCTGGTATTGCTGGCACAATCAGTTGGGTTGCAAGTTGAACAAAAAAGCCGGATAGCGCTTATGGCTGCCGCCGAACAAAAAGCCGGTACTTTATTTGCCTGTCCTTATTTAAGCTCAGATTTAAATAAAAAAGGCTTGTCGATTGAATTGCAGTATCTGCAGAAAAAGGCGCCATGTTTTTTATTTCAGGCTGAGCGGTCTATGGTTGACATTAAAATGGCCGTTTACTCCGGTATTCGTGGTGTAGTGTTTCGCGACGAACAACTTGACCGGGTGCTGACGGCATTAAAAACCATGATGAATGGCCAGCTGTATTATAGCCGGCCAATGATGTCTGAATTACTGGATGAAATGCTTAAACCTAAACTGGCCCTGGCACAGCAATCAGCCAAGTTACCAGACAGTAATTTACTGACCAGACAAGAAAAACGTATTATTCAACTGGTAGCAGAAGGTGCACGTAATAAAGAAATTGCCGAGCAACTCAATATTAGTGCACATACTGTCAAAGCCCACTTGTCGGCTATTTTTCGTAAAACGCAGGCCAGAAACCGGGTCGAGTTGCTGCGTTCACAACAAGGCTCAACACGTTATGATGTACCGGCTTCATTTAAAGCGTTTTGACTGTCAGCTTTCCAGTAGCCACGTTGTTGCCCTTGCGCAACTATTTCCGCCACGGCCGCTTCCATAGCCTGGCGCACGCAAAATTGTACCGGCTCGTTGGTTGAATAACCGCCTTCAACTTCAGCCAGACGATTTAGCGCCACGTAACGAAACAGCCCGGCACGTAGCTCCTGCGAAAACACCTTTTTGGTGCTCGACACCGACAACAACACCTGGCCGGTATGCACATCAACAGCGCGCAGATAAACCGTTACCTGATCTTCCCGATACAACTCAGATGCTCCGACACCAAAATACTCGGCTCCAATGCCACCAGTGGTTAAATTGGTTTCATAACCGGTAATACCGCCTTCAAATAGCAGCCGGGCTTCTTTAAGCGGAGGCAATTCCTGCGATTTTTTATTAGCCCCCTGTATTTTGCGCTCGGTAAGCAGATTTTGTAACCCTTCCCGCTCCAGCGGGGCAAACCAGCCACTGTCGAGTAAAATTTGAGTCAGTACCGACGTGGCCCCCTGCGTTACGGCGGTAGAAAAACTTGATACGTTGGCCTGCGGTTTATACTGCCCGGTTTGGTCGCGAAACGCGTATACCGATACCGGAATTGCCGAGCGCGGTGTTCCCTGCTGTTGTAATTGTTGCATTAGCGGACTAATGCTATCGATTGCTGCAGGTGTAATGTTTAAGTCTGGTTTAGGCACCATAGAACAACCGCCCAGTAGCAAGGCTGTCATGAGTAATGCAATTTTCATGTTTAGCCCCCAATAACCGGAATAGTAATGACGGTTATTTCACCGGTTTCCAAATTGGTAATGTTGACGATTACACTACCGTCAGTACCGTTTTGCACTTCAATTAAAAACTCGCCGGTGTTGTACACACCTTCAACTAACTCGCCATCTGCAATACGGCGTGTAAGCGAGTTAATAATATTGCGCTCCAGAGCATCCTGAAATTTTTCGATAAATGACAAACCGCGATCTTCCGGTTTGTGCGCATTCTGGCTTTGTGCCTTTTGCAACAAAAAATTGCCGTTTAGCGGGTTGCCGCCAAAGCTGGGATTAATTGGCGTATAAACCAGCTCGGTGGCACTTGCCACAAAGCTGCATGCAAACAACAAGAGGTACATCAGTTTCATTATTATTATTCCCCTTACAACACAGACAGATCATTCTGTCCTAACATTTTTTCAGTTTGTATATTAGCCAGTTCATTTACGCTCAGTAACACGGCTTGCTCAGCCATATGTTTTACATCATTGTAGCGGCGGCCAAAATAGGTCTGATAGATACGTTTCTGATTCATCTCAACCCAAAGGAAGGTGCCAGCCTGCGGATAAACCTGCTCATAGATCACCACAGTGACGCCCTCTGTCGCAGGCATATCACGCCAATAGCCGGAGTAATAGAAAGAAAAGTCTTTTCCGAAACGGGAAATGGTACGATCCAGCACCAAACCACCCAAGGCGATATCATCCGCCAGTGCCGGAACACTGAATAACAGCAATACAAACAGCTGAGTTAGAAATGTTTTCATTTTGTTCTACAAGGTAAAGGCGGCTTGCGCCGCCCTACTACAACTTAGTTTTGTACCACAATAGCGGTATTAAAATCACCTACCTGGGTTACTGACATCAGGTTGCTGTTGCCACCCTGGCTGCCTAATACCAGGTTGTCATTGCCCTGCTGGGTTACGTTCAGTAAACCATTATCACCGGTTACGGCAAAATAGCCACTATCGCCAGCTACCCAGTTGCCGCTGCCAGATTGCAAAATATCAATACTATTAGCATTGCCGGCCAGTAAAATATCTACCAGATTAATACCTCCGTCCTGCTTAACTGTGGCGCTGTTTGCAGACACAGCCATCTCACTGGTAAAGAGTGTGGTGTTCTCTACACCGCTTTGTTCAATATCAAAGGTGTTATCATCACCGATAACATCAACTACGGCAAAGTTATCATCGCCCATCTGACGAATTTCAGCCAGGTTACCGGTGCCATTCAGGCCGATACCGGCAATATTGTTATCGCCATTACTGTAAATGTTACCGATGTTATTTGCCCCAACCAATACCATTTCATTGATATTGCCGTTGCCATGCTGGTGGATTTCAACATTGTGACCATCACCAACAGTAGCAAAGAAAGCACTGTTGCCGTCACCGTTTTGCCAGACATCAATCTGGTTATCGTTACCAACCAAACCCAGTGGCGCTTCAATCACATTACCGTTACCACGTTGATCGATTGCCACCACGTTGTCATTGCCAGCCAGCGGGTCGAGCAAAAATTCGTTACCGTCACCACGCTGAAAGACATCAACCAGGTTATTGTTACCATTGACGTCAAAGGCAATAAATACGTTAGCATTGCCATCCTGAAGTATCGCGATGTCATTATTGTCGCCCTGTACACCAACAATACCACCGACGTTGCCATCGCCGTATTGTTCAGACGCGAAGATATTGGCATTGCCGCTAAGATTAAACATGCCAGCTTCGTTGCTATTGCCTTCTTGCAGCACGCTTAATTCATTTTCATCGCCAACAAAACCGGCATTTGCCCAGTTGCTGTCGCCATTTTGTTCGATTTCTGCCAGGTTAGCGTTACCGGTTAAAGTAACGATGGCTTCATTAAGGTCGCCAGCCTGAGCTACAGCGGCATCATTGGCATTGCCGTCAACTAACACTTGAGCCTGGTTAAAAAAACCGCTTTGTGTTGCAGTAGCAGTATTTTCCTGCCCGGCAATTTCTACGGTACTGATATGCCAGTCGTCTGTTTGCTCAATGCGTATCTGGTTATCATCACCTGAACTTAGGGTATAGGCCTCATTCCATACACCAGTCTGGCTGATAGCTGTGGTATTTAAGGCACCATTTTGCTCAGCAACGGCCAGGTTAATATCGCCTGTCTGTGTTACTTCAGCGGTGTTACCTTCAGCCACAGAAGTTGATGTCTGATTAATAATTGCTTCATTACCGGTAGCCATTGCCTGACCACTGACAACTAGCGCTATAGCTAACCCCAACATATGTTTACGTGGAAAACTCAGTTTCATCACATTCTCCCTAACTTATTATTAGTATTTCATTAGTACTGAACTATCTATTAGTACTGGACTATAGAAATGGCTTCACCGACGCCGGACTGCTCGATCGAAAAATGCCGGTTACCCCACTGCTCAATCTGGATCTGGTTGTTTTCACCATGTTGAACAACCAGAGCAGAATTATTGCTGCCATATTGGTTAATTTGCGCGCTGTTTCCGCTCCCCGTTTGTTGCAACAGAATTTGGTTCAGTACGCCTTGTTGTAACAACACAGCGTAGTGTCCCTGTCCTGTCTGAGTAACATCTGCAACGTTTAAATCGCCAAATTGGGCTATATCAACCCCATTTGCCAGCGCGTGGCGTTCTAGTAATGAAGTAAACTGTAGCGATACATCCGCTTTTACCTGATAGCTTGTCAGCGCAAACAGCACCACTGCAGACAACTTCAACATCTTATTCACGTTTAACCCCGCACTTAATTTACAGACCTAGGCTAAAGCACTGTTCAAAAGCTGCAATAGGAATAAACGCCTATTTTTTCACAATGACTTAACACATTGCCAATTATTATAAGGCTATATATCAAACAGATAGCGAATACAATTTACATTTACCCACCCTATATGACTAATACTTTTGGGTTATTTTTACAAAAACGTTTAAACAATGACTCAGCACGTGCTATCCATTATTGCGCAACACTTGGAACATATGTTTAACACTTAATTAAAATGGATAATAACTATGATGAGAAAAAATCTTATCGCTCTTGCCATAGCGGCAAGCCTTGCTTCAGTTTCAGCAGTTGCTGCAGCTGTTCCGGGAGAAGACGCAATATTGGTAATGTTTAAGCCGGGAGTTGGCAAACAAGAACGTATTGACGCGGTTAAAGGTAGCGGTGCCAGCTTACGCCAACTGGATGACAACGGCCGTGATATGAAGCTACGTTATGTTGCCGATGGCAGAATTGTCAAAGTAACGTTACCCAAAGGTGCTGACAGAGACAAACTGATTAAAAAGCTGACTTTACATCCGGCCATTGAAATTGCTGAGCCGGACTTTCCGTTAAAAGCGCTGGCCACGCCAGATGATCCACGTTTCGGCGATTTATGGGGTTTACACAATACTGGTCAGTCAGGTGGTACTGCCGGTGCAGACATCAAAGCGGTCGATGCCTGGGATATTACCACTGGTAGCCAGGACATTATTATCGGTATTATTGATACCGGTATGGATTACAACCATCCTGATCTGATTGATAACCGCTGGGTTAATCCGGGTTCATTGCCTGGTAGCACTTACGGCTACTCGACCTTAAACGCTGAACTGGACCCAATGGATAGCGATAGCCATGGTACCCATGTTGCCGGCACTATAGGTGCTTCTGGTAACAACGGCACCGGTGTTGTCGGCGTTAACTGGAACGTTACGCTGCTACCGTGTCAGTTTTTAGGCCCAAGTGGTGGCAGCACAGCCGGTGCCATTGAGTGTATCAACTACTTTACAGACCTGAAAGTCAACCATGGTGTTGATATTAAAGCGACCAACAACTCCTGGGGCGGCGGTGGTTTCTCAGAAACCTTAAAAGCAGCGATAGAATCTGCAGGCGATGCTGGCATATTGTTTATTGCCGCCTCCGGTAACGATGGTGGCAATGCTGATTCTACCCCTATGTATCCGGCAGCCTATGATCTGGACGTCATAGTGTCAGTGGCCTCTACTGACCGTAATGATGCCATGTCAGGATTTTCAAACTACGGTGCAACCTCTGTTGATTTAGGTGCGCCAGGTTCCGCTATCTTATCAACAATACCAGGTGGTGGTTATGCCAGTTATTCCGGCACCTCAATGGCATCACCACATGCAGCCGGCGCCGCAGCATTGCTGTGGTCTGTTAACCCGGATCTGACTCCGGCAGAAATGAAAGCCATACTGATGGATTCCGGTGATGCATTGCCGGCGCTGGAAGGTAAAACTGTATCAGGTAAACGACTAAACCTGGTAAATGCGCTGGACGAAGCCGATCCTACCCCAACATTTAAACTGTCGCTAACACCAAGAACCCAACAAATTACCGCGGGCGACAGCGCGCAATATACGTTGGATATCGGTAATGTTTCCGACTGGATGGGCGATGTCGCATTAAGTGTTGATGTTCAGCCAGCATTAGCCGGCGTCAGCTTATCTGCCAGCAGCGGCCAGCCAGGACAAGCTGTAACATTAGATGTCACTACTGCTGCCGACACACCATGGGGCAACTACCAATTCACCGTTACTGGTACCGATGTAGCCACTGGCGAATTGGTCAAATCGGTTAATGCCAGCCTGAGCGTTCTGCCACAAGGCCTGCAGGACTATGAGTATGACAATACCACGCCGGTAGCAATCCCGGACAATAATGCTGAGGGGATCAGCAGCGTGATTACTGTGCCGCAAGCCGGCTTTGTGTTTGGCACCAATGTGGGGGTAAACATTACTCACACCTGGCAAGGTGACTTACTGGTAAAACTGCGCTCACCAGAAGGCACTGAGCATACACTGCACAATCGTAGCGGCGCTGATCAGGACGATCTGATACAAAACTGGCAAACATCTGCCTTTAACGGCGAAGCTATGCAGGGTGACTGGACCTTATTGGTATCTGACAATGCAGGCCTTGACACTGGTACTTTAAATAGCTGGGATCTGACCATCACAGCCCTGACCGACGGTGATACCGGGCCAGATCCGGTGGCTCCGGTTGCCGACTTTAGCTTCACGGTTTCGGGTTTAACTGCCAGCTTCACCGACATGTCAACTGATGCAAACAATGATATTCAGAGCCTGAGCTGGGATTTTGGTGACGGCACCAGTTCAAATGATGCCAACGTTACGCACAGCTATGCAGCCGCAGGTAGCTACAACGTTAGCCTAACCGCCACCGACGTTACCGGCCTAAGCCACACAGTAACTAAATCGGTTAGCGTTAGCGAAGCTGACAGCGATTTATCATTAACGTTACATCGTTCAATCCGTACCCGCACCGGTTCAACTATCGTTGACCTGCGCTGGACCGGAACAGCAGACTCGGTTGATATTTACCGCGACAGTCAATTAATCGATACCACCAGCGCCAATGGCCGCTATCGTGATCGCTTTAATTCGCAGGCTGCAACGGTAACCTATAAAATATGCCTGGCAGGTACTGACTCCTGCTCAGCAGATTTAACCGTTAACTTCTGATATCAGTAATTTCTGATACCAGTAATGCCTGACAAGGCGGCTTCGGCCGCCTTTTTATGTTTGCAGATTGGCATCTGACAAGTACTATACTGCGTAATAGCAAAATAAAGCAGTTGCACGAGGATTGTCAGTGTTAGCACAACTCCATCAGGTAGAGCAAAGTCTGAATCAGGTTATTCTGGGCAAAAGTAGTCAAATCAGATTGGCACTGTGCTGTCTGTTAGCCGAAGGCCACCTGCTACTGGAAGACTTGCCTGGTATGGGTAAAACCACTTTGGCACATGCTTTGGCCAATAGTCTTGGCTTAAGCTATCGCCGAGTGCAGTTTACCAGTGACTTACTGCCGGGCGACTTAGTTGGCCTGAGCATTTATGATAGCCGTTCGCAGCAGTTTCGTTTTCAACCCGGGCCAATATTCAGCCAGGTGCTGTTGGCCGACGAAATTAACCGCGCCAGTCCAAAGACACAAAGCGCACTGCTTGAAGCGATGGAGGAGCGGCAGGTGTCGGTAGATGGCGAAACCCGGCCATTGCCCTCTCCCTTTTTTGTTATTGCCACGCAAAACCCGCTGTTCCACGCCGGTACTTCAGCTTTACCAGAATCTCAGCTAGACCGTTTTATGTTTCGCTTATCGTTAGGCTTTCCTGAACGTGAAGCCGAACATGAGTTATTACGCAGCGATAACCGCAGCTCAAGACTAAACCTGCTTAGCGCCCAACTGAGCCCGGAGCAATTAAATACTTTGCAGCTGGCGGTAGACAAGATTAACACCAGTGATGCCTTGATTGATTATTTGTTATCGCTGGTAAGCAGCAGCAGGCATCGCCGCGATATGCTGCCATTATCGCCACGGGCGTCAAAAGCCGTGCTACGCGCAGCCAAAGCCTACGCCCTGATAAACGGCCGTGATTATGTTAGTGCTGAGGATGTTAAAACAGTATTTCCCTTTGTGGCAGAGCACCGGCTGGATCCTACTTCCAATGCCCGTGAATGTAAGTTAAGTGCGATGCTGCTACAACAAACACCATGTCCACTCTAAGCTTGCGCCGTTATCTGTACCAACGATACTGGCGCTGGATAAGCCATTATCTGGACAAGCGCCAGCCTGCTGCCGACAAAGTAGTGCTGACACAAAAGCTGATTTTTATACTACCAAGCCGTTATGGCTGCTGGTTTATGCTACTGACAGCTTTGTTATATTTACTGGGTACTAATTACCAGAACAACCTGATATTGCTGCTCAGCTATCTGATGCTCAGCCTGTTTTTATTATGTATTGTGCTAACGTACCAAAATATGAGTGGTTTAACCCTGCAATGCCCCCGAGCAGCTGAATTTTTCTGCGATGCACCGGGTATCGCTACTATTGCACTGAGTTCTGCTAAAAGCCACTTTATGCTTCAGCTTAACTTTATCGATCAGGATGCGCTGACACTTGAGCAACAAGTTGATACCGCAGCCCTGACAATACAGCAGTCTGTTCGCGGCTGTTATCCTTTGCCACGGCTGAAAATTAGCAGTAGCTACCCGTTTGGTTTATGGCGCAGTTGGAGCTATATCTCTTTACAGCAGCAATACTGGGCATATCCAACCCCCATTGCCGGCCAGCAGCAACAGTTCAGCAGAGACGACAACAACAGCACAGCCGAACACAAGACTACAGCTCCTTCTGTTGATAGCCTGGCACCTTATCGCAGTGGTGATAGCTTACGTTATCTGTTGTGGAAAAGACTGGCCAGAGATCCCTTCAATCCGGTGATCCGCCTGCAACAGCACAGCCCTGAAGCAGAACCAGACTGGGTAGAGGTTCCAGCTGTCAGCGGTGATGCGCTTGAGCGTGCACTGAGCATTGCCTGCCAGCAATTGCTGGTATTAGAACAAAACGGAAATCGCTACGGTTTAAAGATAGCCGGCAAGACCATTGCGCAGTCAAACGGCCCGGCCCATTTGCAACGCTGTTTACAAGAGCTGGCATTATGTTGACCTCAGCTAATCTGCTGCTTTGGGCTGTATTACAGCTAGCGTTGCTGATCTTACTGCAGGAAGCGTTTGCCTGGTGGATTATTGCCATCTACGCCTTACTACTGTTGTATTCGGCAACGGCGGTGTTGCAAAAAAGGTCTGCTGCCAGTTTAAAACTGGCCAATATCGTCGCAGCACTCCTTACTCTGGCCTTGCTGCTGAATATGCGCCAGGCCGGCGTATTGCATTTTATGCTGCAAATTTTATTGTTGTCGGCAATTTTACGCTTATTTGCCATGCGTCATCTGCATGAGGCGCGGCAATTAGTCTGGGTGCAATACTTTTTGATCGCCAGTTGTTTTATTTTGCATCAGGACATGTTGTTGGCTTTAATCATTATGCTGTTGTTTGGCGCAAACTGTTACAGTCATTACAAGTTGTTTGCGCCAGCCGGCGCCAGGCTTAATTTTACCCTTACCGGGCGCGCCGTGCTGATAATTCTGCCATTGTGGCTGGGTATGTTTCTGTTGTTTCCGCGGCTACCTCCTTTCTGGCAAATCCCCAATGCTAAAATTGCCAGCACCGGTCTGTCCGACAGCCTGGATCCAGGCTCTATCGAACAGCTGGTGCAAGACGATCGTTTAGCGTTCCGGGCAGAATTCAGCGGTACTCTGCCCGAGCGGCAACAGTTATATTGGCGCAGTTATCTGTACGAACACTTTGACGGGCGAACCTGGCAGGTGCATCCACAGCGCCGGCAGCAGGCGGTTGCCCCCCCTACCACCGCGCCAGACAGTGCTACAGCAGGCTATCGCATTATCGCCGAAGCCAATCAGCAACGTAACCTGTTCGCCCTTGGCATGCCATATAGCAGCAGCCAGGGTGTTAAAATTGGCAGCGGCGGCCTGATAGTAGCCGACAAAGTCGTTAGCCAACGCTTTAGCTACAGCATAGAAAGTGCGCTGGCGCCACTACCACTGCAATCAGAACGTGAGCGTGATATGAATCTGCAATTAGCCGCCGGCAACCCCAAAACCAGCGAGTTCGCGGCCGCTTTGCGCCAGCAGCATACCGATACCGAACAGTTTATTGCCGCACTGGCGGCATTTTTTAATCAGCAGGATTTTTACTACAGCCTCACGCCACCCCCACTTGGGCGTGACAGCATAGATCAGTTTTTATTTCAGACCCGTAGCGGTTTCTGCGGCCACTATGCCTCGGCCACTGCCGTGTTGTTGCGCTATGCCGGTATCCCAGCCCGTGTGGTCGGCGGCTACCTTGGCGGCGACTGGCACCCACAGCAAGGTTATCTGGCCGTGCGCCAGCGTGAGGCCCACGCCTGGGTTGAGTATTACTCACAAGGCCATTGGCAACATTTTGACCCGACGGCAGCAGTAGCACCCGAGCGTATTTTGCAAAGTTTAGATATGAGCTTGTCGGATGACGAGCGCGATATGTTAATACCGTTTTGGCAGCGCTCATCCGTGCTGCAGTTACTCAGCTTACAACTTATGCATCTGGACTATTATTGGTCAGTTTGGGTACTGGGATTCGACGACAGAAGCCAGCAAGATCTGTGGCGCACTTTACGCCAACATATCCGGCTTATTGCTTATAGCGCGGTAGCTATAGTTGTATTATTTCTGGTGGGCATGGGTTTGTGGCTGCTACACCGTCGCCGTTTAAGCAAACCGCTACCGGCCAAACAACTACTGCTAAAAGCACTTAAACCGGCACTAAAAAGCAAAGCACCGGCTCAAAGTGTATCGGCTTGCTTAAATGAGCTTGCTAAGCGCTATCCCAACCATGCCGCCATGTTGCAGCAACTGTTACAACATTACGAATTGGCCGTCTATGCCGGCCAGCCTCAAGCAGAACACAACCTCAAACGGCTTTTACAACAACATAAATCCAGCCTGGCTGCGTTAAACCGGGCCATTAAGAATACGTAACGCCGTTTGCAGGTGCTCAGCGCAATGAATGCCTAAATCAGTTAAAAAGCCACCGTCGGGCTGGGTTACCAGCCCCTTATCATATAGCCGGTTTATCGCCGCCAGGGCGTCGGCATCGGCTGACTGATGGACTTTGATCCCCTCCATGGCGCTGTCAAGATTAAATAATGTCAGGATACGGATTTCGGCGTTTAACTCAGCGGATATTGGCATTGTGATACTCCTTTATAGTTATCTAATCAACATAGTCAGCTATGGCACAATTGCAACAAGCAGAAATAAAAAACCCGGTGCTTTGTAACTACCGGGTTTTTAATCAATTTACTCTGTTAAGGTTGCTGCCGTTCTTTTTGCTGCTTAGCCAGGCGTTTTTCCCAAAAGGTGGCATTAGTAATGCCAAGCTTTACCGGATCAAAGGTGATAGGCCCGCCTGCCTTTTTCTGCTGTTCAAAGTCACGTAAACAGCGCATGGTAGGCTTGTACATAAAGAAAATAAGCAGGATACCCAGGACATTAACCCAGGCCATTAACCCCACACCTATATCACCGATATTCCAGATATAGCCGGCGTTGTTGACGGTGCCATAGGCCACCATAAACATTAATATCACTTTAAACAGGATACTGGGTAATTTGTTATTAAAAATCCGGTTTAAATAAGCGACATTGGTCTCAGTGATGTAGTAGTACGCCAAAATAGTGGTAAAAGCGAAGAAAAACAGCGCTAAACCAACAAACCACTGACCAAAATTACCAAATACACTTAACAGCGCCATTTGGGTAAATGCCGCAGAACCAATTTCAGTATTGGCAGCAACATTTTGCACAATAAATTGGCCTGCAGGCAGCTCACCCACAACATTATACTGCTGCGTGATCAGGATCATCAGCGCGGTTGCCGTACAGACAAACAGGGTATCAACATAGACTGAAAACGCCTGCACTAAACCTTGCTGTGCCGGATGGTCAACTTCAGCAGCCGCGGCTGCATGTGGGCCAGTACCCTGCCCGGCTTCATTTGAATATATCCCGCGTTTAACACCCCAGCCAATCGCAGCGCCAAAACCGGCCTGAGCGGTAAAGGCATCAGATAAGATCAAGCTAAACACACCTGGTACCTTGTCCAGATTCAAAAACACCACTATCAGTGCCAGTACGATATAACCCAGCGCCATAAATGGCACCACAATCTGGGTAAAGTGGGCAATGCGTTTGATGCCACCAAAGATGATAAACGCCAGTACTATCAGGATCACCGCCAGGGCGATAAGTTTATGGGTACCTACTTCGCCGAAGCTGGTCACCACCATATTGCCATCACCGAAGACTTGCGTTACCGCATTACCCACGGCATTGGCCTGCACACCCGGCAGGAAAATACCACAACCGATAATCGCCGAGATGGCAAATAAAATCCCCAGCCATTTCCAGCCCAGGCAGCGCTCAAAATAATACGCCGGGCCACCACGGTACTGGCCGTTTTCTTCTACTTTATACAACTGACCCAGCGTCGATTCGACATAAGCAGTGCTGGCACCTAAAAAGGCAACCACCCACATCCAGAAAATTGCCCCTGGGCCACCAAAACCAATAGCCGCTGCCACACCGGCAATGTTACCTACACCTACCCGGCCTGATAGCGACACGGCCAGCGCCTGAAATGACGATATACCTTTATCTGATTCGGTATTGTTTAGCAGCAGTTTGCACATTTCTTTGAAATGTCTCACTTGCGCAAAACGGGTTAAAATTGAATAAAATAAACCGGCACCAAGACACAGATAAATCAGCGCCGGGCTCCAGATAATGCCATTAAGCGCACTAATAAAGCCTTCCATTTCCCTTCCTTATAGTTATATTGCAAAGCGTTGGTTGTTATACGTCAATAATTTGCCACATCAGCGCCACAATAGCTACGCCGTTAACTTAACTGGCGATAATCCGCGGTAATTTTGCCATAACTGGCAATTTCCTGATCATGGGCATCATCGGTCCAGGGTTCGGCCAGCGCCTGCTGATACCAGTCTTGCATTGCCGGTAGCGCCAGCAAAAGTTGCAGGTAATTTTTCGCCACTGCAGAAAAGGCCAAAGCATAACTTTGCATGCGAAATGCCACCGGCGCAAAAAACGCATCTGCGGCACTAAACTGCGATCCGGCTAAAAAAGGCCCGCCAAACTGGCTGATACCTTGCTCAAACAGCTCCGATAAACGGCTGATATCCTGTTGCAGCGCTGGCGTGATCTGATGTAATTGCACCCGATGGCCACAGCTCATGCCACATATATTGCGCAGCGCAGAAAAACCAGAGTGCATTTCTGCCGCAGCACAACGCGCAAAGGCCCGGGCTTTGTTGTCTTTTGGCCAAACATTGGCGTGGCTTTCATATAAAAATTCTGCAATGGCCAGCGAATCCCACACCACCAGCTCTTTTTGTACCAGACAAGGCACTTTACCACTGGGTGAAAAGGTACGAAATTTGTCAAAATTGCCTTGCTGACTAAAGGGGACCAGTTGCTCTATAAAGGGGATCTGTAACTGTTGCATTAACAGCCAGGGCCGTAGCGACCAGGACGAGTAATTTTTGTTAGCGATATAGAGTTCACGCATAGTTTGGTTCCCTTTAAACGGTGATTAAAAATGTGACGGATACGATCAGAGCGCTGAAACAGCTATATCTTATACCCAGTCTTTAACCTTCAACCAGCTAAATTAGCGCAAAAAAAACCGCGTAGTATCGCTACTACACGGTTTTGCTCAGGAACTGGTGTCTTATTTGCTGTTAAAACACTGCACGAACGCTCAGCGCATAGCGGCGGTCGGTAGTGAAACTTAACGCATCAGTTTTTACACCGGCCTGGTTCATCTGGTACTGGGTCTTAGTTTCGGTATTCAGCAAATTGCTGCCTTCAATACCAATTTTCCAGTTATCGTTAATGGTGTAGTAAAAACTGGCATCCAGCATACCTGACGCTTTAGCAAACGCAGGTACGTATTCTTCTGACTCACGTAGCGTTAGCAGGTAATCAGAGCGCCAGGTGTAGGCCAGGCGGAACGAAATATCATTCAACTCATACATACCGACGATATTAAAGTTCTTATCGGAATAACCTTGTAACGGCAGA
This sequence comes from Gammaproteobacteria bacterium, assembly GCA_018826295.1. GTDB lineage: Bacteria > Pseudomonadota > Gammaproteobacteria > Enterobacterales > Alteromonadaceae > Alishewanella. The sequence continues at coordinate 67,601 of JAHJZX010000068.1, read as the reverse complement.
CCGGTAAAGACCCGGAATGTATTCCGGTTATCCGTTATGCGTGTGCCATCTTCTTTAAATCCAAGCGTTCCTGCAGCAACTTCGTTTGGATCTTCCAGGCCATTTTGGTCGATATAGGTGAAATTGACCTGTAAACCCAAACCTGCCCATGCGCCTGGCAGCATATCGTAGAATTGAGAATAGGCCAGCTCGACGCCGCGTAAGGTCCCGGAACCGGTATTGGCCGGGCCATAAGCGGTGACATCATAAACTTCACTGCCAAAGGTGACATCCAGATCAAAGGGCCTGTTGCGAATAATGTTATCTAACTTTTTATGGAACAATCCGGCAGTAACAAAACCAGCAGTGGCAAAATACCATTCAGTCGTAAGATCGAGGTTAATAGACTCTTCGGGTTCAAGATAAGGGTTACCCGCCAATGCTGTAACGTTGATGTTTTGCAAACCGACAACCGGGTTGCTGCCTTCAGAGTACTCTTCCGCCGGGTTTTGTAACACCCGGTTATAATCAAGCTCCAGCAGGCTTATGTTGCGTGAGTCAACCAGGCTTGGATAATGCAAACCTTTCGAAGCAGCAAAGCGGACTACAACATCTTCGCTGACGCCGAAATTCAGGTTCAGGCTGGGCAACAAGGTATCGTAGTCGGTTCCATCAACCGTGCTCAGGATAGATTCGCCACCGGCTAAATCATAATATCTTTTATATTCAGGCTGTTGCATAACGGTGTTCAGCGAAGTGCCCGCATCTCCCCGTTTCGCCAGCGTAGGCTGTACCAGAGCACCGGTCGATTTCAGCTGATAGTTGACATAACGCAAACCAATATTACCTTTAATAGGAATATCCAGATCTGCCAACTCAAAATCGCCGCGTAGATAAAACTCTGTACGCTGCTCATTGGAAGAACTGATGTTATGCGCAGCAAAAGGCCCTTCTACCCGGTTTGGTCTGTCGACATAGGGTACGTGCAAGCCGCTACACACACCATCGTTGGCAGCACTGACCGTTGCATTGTTCCAGCCCTCCTGACACCCACGGTATAACGAGTTCTGAAAATCCTTTACAAGTGACATTTTGGGGAACAAAAAGCTGTTAACATCGCCAAGTAATACCTTGCCATTGTAGTAATTGGCAAAATCGACGACTTCAAACAGTTCAGGATGTAACGATGCGGCGGCAGCATTGCGATCAGCCTGAACCCAGGGCGTGCCAATCGCCAGAAAGCCTTCATAAGCCGTATCACGCACGGTTAACTCTTTATCCGAGTAATAGGCACCTGCAGAAACGGACGTAAAAACACCATCCAACTCATACTTCAGGTCAAACTGAAAGGTATCTGCTTTAGCAGTGTTGTGCTCTTCCTGCTCCATACCGGTACCAAGAAACAGATTAGGCACCGGACCATTCCATTCCTGATGTGGCGACAACCCCGGTGTCTGAATATTGTTACTTAATACTTCAACCGTTGGCCGGCTGCCACGCATATCTAGAAAATAAGGGAACACCGCATAAACGCTGGAACCACGGGTTTGACCAGACATGCTGTAATTGTGCACCACTTTTTCTGAATCAATATACTGGTAGTCAAACTCCATACTTAACCGATCGGTAGGTTTGTACTTCAGGTTAAACGAGGTATCTTTAACGGTGTTCTCGTTGTAATTCCAACGCGTCCGGTAAAAGAATGGCACCTCAGGTTCGATCCCCAGGGCAATACCCGAAGTAACAAAGCCATTTTCAACGGTCAACGGATGGCCATTTGCGGCGTCATCCCGCCAGTTTTGTGAAATACCCATCCAGCTTTTAAAGCCCTGGGCCGCTTGTCCCAACTGACGTTCTTCCCACTCCAGCGATGCTTTAGAGTTAATATGCTCTAACGTAGCCACAATAGTGTTGTCGCTATTGGCCCATTGTAACGAAGAAGTAATACCGGTACGCTCACGATCGTTGTCTGCAGTGCTCATATGGATCGCCGCAGGCACATGCCAGATGCTGCCTGCCGGTTGTCCCGGCAATGCCGGACCATCTAGCGGAGAGCTTGGGTCCATATCAATAATGCCGCCCCAGGCGTCGGTAACCGGGATAAACGCATCGCCTCGTGAATGAAAGTTTCCAAGACCGATGCCATCACCACGGGTTTTATACTCAGATTGCGACGCCGCAATCAGAAAACCAAACTTGCCGGCATTGGTTTCCCAGCTGTCAGAGAATAACGCCGAAAACGATGGGGTCACTTCTTCACGAAAATCACCATAGTTGGCTTTAGCGTTAAAAGAAAATACGCGCTTGTCTGAATCAAAGGGTTTACGGGTGATCAGGTTAACGGTACCGGCGATACCGCCGGAAATCAGATCTGCCGTCTGGTTTTTCACTACCTCTACAGCGCCGAGCAATTCAGCCGGAAAGTCTTCATAGCTTAAGCCACCCCAGGGATTAGCACTAAACGCATCCCGGCCATTAACCTCGGAACGCACCCGATCTAAGCCGCGCACCAATACGCCGGTACCTTCATCAGCATAATGCTTGGGATCATTTGACGATGCAAAGCGTTCTATTGTTACGCCCGGCACACGCTGTAGCGCTTCGGTAACAGACTTGTCCGGCAAAGCGCCAATATCAGTGGCGGTAATCAGATCTTTTACCGTATCGGCATAACGTTTCAGGTTTTGTGCACTGTTTAAGCTGCCACGTATACCTTTTACCTCTATCACCTCCACCGGCTGTGTCGTATTTTGCGCAATGACATCGCTGTCATTTTGCGGTGAAGTTTGTGCTATAGCTGCAACCGGAGCCAGGCCCAATAGTGCAGCAGAAATAGCCAGGCTGAGTCTGGCCCGTTTAATACCTTTGTTACAGCTAACACTGAGTAGTTCAGACATGATGTAGTCTCTTCTGTTCTTGTTTTATTCCGTTCAGCTCTGCCTGCAGCGCAACTACCGGCAAAACCAATATTTACTTGTCTCATTCTTCCTGGTTAAACCTGACATTACTACCAAATACGCCAGACTCAAATGTTACTTTGTACCATACAGGGCAAAAAGTAAACACTTTAAAGCGAAAAAACCGTCACATATAGCAAGCAGTTCTAGACTTTATTATCTTTATTGCTTATTAATATGTTACCAAGTAACAAGAGGTGAGGCTTAAAGTGCGCGGTTTTTTCTATTTTTTACTGGTTATTTTCACCAGTGCTAGCTACGTTAATGCAGATACGATGCTGCTACCACAGCCAGTCGAAGTACACGCAAAACCCGGCCAGTTCCGGCTCGATGACAGCGTTGTTTTTAATCCGCCCTCATCAGCTGCGCTAACAGTCGTGGCAAAACGCTTTGCACAGCGGCTGAAAAGGCAAACTGGCATAAACTTGCAACAACAAGGCACTAACAGCAGTAAACGGCTCAACTTTGAGCTGACGGGCACAAGCACTCCGATACCGCAGCCGGATATGCAGGAGCACTATCAGCTGTCGGTTAGCACGGAGCAGATAACTTTGCAGGCAGCCAGCCAGGTAGGCTTAAGCCGCGGTATCGAAACCTTGCTGCAACTGATCCAACAAGACAGTGCCGGCTATTACCTGGCGCATCTTGAAATAACAGATGCGCCCCGCTTTGCCTGGCGTGGCCTGTTACTGGACCCGGCCCGGCGCTTTTTACCAATAGAGACGTTATACCGCCAGCTGGATATTATGGCAGCGGCAAAATTAAATGTGCTGCATTTGCACCTGACCGACGATCAAGGTTGGCGGTTTGAGTCAAAAGCCTTTCCTTTACTTCATCAGGTAGGTGGTCAAGATGGCTTTTATAGCCAGCACGAGCTGAAACAACTGGTGGCTTATGCCGCCGGGCTTGGAATCCGCGTACTACCAGAAATTGATTTGCCCGGCCATACCACAGCGTTAGGCGCGGCTTATCCGCACTTAATGGCACAAGCCGGCCCGGCAGTACCTGAACGGCACTGGGGTGTGCACCCTGCTGTGCTGGACCCCAGCAAACCGGAGGTGTATCAGTTTATTCAGACTCTGCTAAGCGAAGTAGCCAACGTCTTCCCCGATCCCTATCTTCATATTGGCGGCGATGAAGTGATGCCGGATCACTGGCTACAATCGGCGGATATTGCCCGTTTTATGCAACAGCAACAATTGGCAACGCCAGAGCAGTTGCATTCTTATTTTAATCGCCGGCTGCAACAGATTTTACAGCAGCTAAACAAGCGCATGATTGGCTGGGACGAAGTACTAGACAGCGAACTGCCAACCTCGGTGTTGGTGCAGTCGTGGCGCGGCAGAGAGTCGTTATATAAAGCGGCGCAAGCCGGTCATCCGGCAATATTATCTACCGGCTTTTATCTGGATCAGCCACAATTTGCCAGCTTTCACTACCGTAATGATCCGCTGCCAAAACCGGTAGCATCGCCTGATCTTAGCCAGTACCACAGCCTTGGTCACTGGCAGTTTGAACTGGCGCGTAAGCGCGGTGCTGCGATAAAAGCAGAGCTGATGCTACTGAGCGACAATAACGGCTCCAGCAAGTTAATTTTGCAATTTGCCGGTCGTAATGCGCGTTATATCGACAGTTTTAGCCTCAATGCCAATTTGCTTGAGTTTGACAGCGATAGCTGGATGGGGCCGGTTCAAGCCAGATTGGCTTTAGATACCGACGTATCCGGTGAGGTTGTGGTGGGCAATGCCGCCTATACTGCGACTGGCCAACAGTTGCATCAGGCGGCGCCTTTGCAAGTTGCTAACCTTAATATCAGCCCGGACGCTGCGGCTAATATTCTCGGAGGCGAAATAACCCTGTGGGGTGAGCTGGTTACGCCAGAAAACATCGATATACGGCTGTGGCCGAACGGCTTTGCCGTCGCAGAGCGGCTCTGGTCCGCTGCCGATGTATCCGATGCTGACAGCCTGTATCAGCGACTAACGCACTTTAATCGCTGGGCAACTCTAAGCGCTGGTGTAGCAACCGCAGCACAGCAACAGGCCGGTTTAGCCCGGTTAGCCGCACCGGCTCAGGCTGATGTTTTAGCCACGCTGACAGAAATACTGGAACCGGCGCACTATTATCATCGCTTGCACGAAAAATCGGTTGCGGGTTTATATCATGCAGATGCGCCGTTAAATCAGCTGGCCGACTACCTAAGTGCTGAAAACCCAGAACTACACAAATTCACTGCTATGGTGCACGGCTGGCTTAAGCAGAAAGAGCCTGACACCCTGCACGCATTATTGCTGCAACTACGACATTGGCAACAGGCTTCTGAGCAGCTGCAATGGGTCGCCGAACCAACAACAGCGCTGGTTAAACGTAGCAAACGTCTATTGGAATTGGCAATAAACACGCTGCAGCAATATCAGCAACAGGGTTACATCAGCCTGCAAGTTCAGCAGGCGCTGCAACAGCAATTGTCAGACGCGGCCGGCATAGAGCAGGAAATCATTATCGCGCTGCACCGGCCATTGCGTCTGTTACTGCAGCATTTAGCACTAAGCCGGCAATGGGTAGCGCCAGGCACGTTTAGCGCATCGGCCGAAGGTCCGGCTTTTGATAACAAGGGCAATTTGTATGCGGTAAATTATGGCACTGACGGCACCATTGGTAAGGTCAGCCCTGATGGCAACGCACAGCAATTGTTACAGCTGCCAGTGGGCAGTATTGCCAATGGTATAGTGTTTGATCAGCAAGATGTGATGTATATGGCTGACTATACCGCTCATCAGGTGCTGCGTTTTCAGCAAGGTAAACTTAGCGTTCACGCCAGCGAGCCTTTGATGAACCAGCCAAACGATCTGGCAATACTGCAAAATGGCACCCTGTTTGCCAGCGATCCAAATTGGCAAAACAGCAGCGGCCAGTTATGGCGTATCGATACAGACGGCAGCAGCCACCTGCTGGAAGATGTCATGGGTACCACCAATGGTATTGCCGTCAGCCCGGATCAGCAATTTTTATATGTTAATGAAAGCGTACAACGCCGTATCTGGCGCTACCGGCTGGGTATTGGTGGCACGCTGTCGGAGAAAACCTTGTTTGCCAGCTTTTCTGATTATGGTTTAGATGGCATGCGTACCAATGCAGAGGGCGACTTGTTTGTCGCCCGTTATGGCAAAGGTACTGTGCTGCGGCTCAATGCTGCCGGGCAAGTTGTGGCCGAGTACCGGCTACAACATGCTTTGCCAACTAATGTTGCCTTAAGCCGGATCGGTCCTGAACGGCTGTTTGTTACTATTCAGCAATGCGGTTGTATCGAAGTTATCGATTTATAACTCTGCCACAGCGGCTGCCGGACGGCAGCCGCTAAGCAAAAGGCGACTCGACTATAGGCCACAATGGCCGGCTTAGTTTACGGTAGGCATTACGTACCGGATCGCTCGGATAAGGCGCGCCGGCATCAACATAAATTATTTTTGCTGCCAACGGCGCAAAGCCCTGATAAAAATGGTTAGTCGACTTTACCAGCAGTAATTGATACTGCTGTGGTTCAAGCTGCAATGCAGTAAACAGGCTGGGATCAAACGACTGACAGCGATTAGAATTTAAAATCACGTCAATTCCGGCAAAACTTATCACCGCACAGTCACCCATCGGCACTTCGCTACCGGCAAAATACTGCACGGCATTGCGCTGTAGTCGTTGCACTGTTACCTGAGCATCCAGCGGCTCGCCAGCTGTGGCGCAACTTTTACCACCAAAGCGCAACATGATACTGGCCCCTTCACCGGCGGCAAAACACAGCTTTACCGCCATTGGGTCCCAGATGGTGCCCACAGCCACCTTGTTAATACCCCGGCGGATAATCTCCGTCAAAATCAGGGTGCCATCACCTGCGACACCGCCACCAGGATTATCCCAAACATCCGCCAGTACCACAGGGCCGGCAATCATAGTTGCTTCATCAAGTGCAGTGTCAATAGTAGCAAAAGCCGGTAAGGTCTTACCGCGAAATGAAAACAGTTCCATACCAAGCTGCTCAGCCAGCTTTGCTGCACGCTGCGGTTGATTATTGCTGATAACTAATAACTGCGTGCCCATCTCCGCCACATCGCCAGCCATAAAGCCGTGGATCACAGAAATTGACAATATATCATCCTGCCCTTCCAGCAGACTTAACTTGTCGATAAAAGAGCGCATTGGCTCGCGGCTGGTTGGCAACACATCAATCATACGGCAATCAAAACTGCACATTACCGGCTGATATTGTCCGCGCACCGTCGCTACACTAAGTGCCACCAGCTCTCGGGCCCGTTGCATAAAATCTAAATGCGGAAACTCTTTAAAGGCGATCAACAGGTTAGAATTATTCAGCCGCTGCGCCGTTAAATGGCTATGTGGATCCAGTGTTGCTGCTATTACGGCCTTATCGCCGGCAATTTGCCGCACCCTGGACAACAAATCACCTTCGCAATCATCATATCCCTGTGCCACCATGGCGCCATGCAGCCCAAGTACAACAGCCTGTACCGGTAAGGCAGCACGCAGTTGAGTCAGTATTTCATCCCGTAAATGCTCATACGATTGCCGGTTTAATAAACCGCCCGGCTCAGCCCAAGCACAGCTGCCTTCGACAACTTCGATACTGCTGTCCACAGCGCTAAGCTCGCGGCAGGCAATCAGCGGCGCACTGCATAACGTCGGGGTCGCTGGGTGTTGTCCCGGCGGTGCATAAAAACACTGATAGAAGCTATCCAAATCGGTATACATTGGTGAGAAAGTATTCGTTTCTGTTGCCAGCGAAGCGGTAAAAATGCGCATAGGTCCTCTTTAATTCGACGTCAGAGATGACGTACTGATACTGGTACTGTCATGCGGGGCGGTTTGCCCCTCTCGCTGAGCGGTAATAAGCGCCAGTGCCTGGCTGCGGTTACGATGGTTTTGCCGGGTTAGCAGGCTGACACCTACAGCACAAACCGTGGCAGCTAGTAACGCAGGAATTACCGGATTCCCCCAAAACGCCAGCCAGTTCGGGTTAAGCAGTACCAGCAGTGACACTAATACTGCACTGACTATCGCGGCTAATATGCCGCTTGCATTTAGCCTTGGCCAAAATCGTCCTAACACACAGCTGACAAACAGCCCGGACATTAACGTAGCGATCATCGCGCTGATATAGCGGATAACATCGTCGGCATACAGCGCCAATAACAGTGATAATGCCGACACCAATAAAACACCGTAACGGGAATAACGCACGACCTTGTTTTGTTGCGGCATACTGCCAAAGGCACCGTAGTACAGATCGCGGATCAGCACTGATACAGCAGCTATAGCATCTGAACTGGCAGAAGATAAGGTTGCCGACAAGCCGGCCAATAACACCAGCATTGCAATTAGCGGCGGTAGTAACACTGTGATCAAAGCCGTGAAGGCATGTTGATGATTTGCCAGATCCGGCAACAATTGGCTGGCAACAATACCTAACACTGCCGGCAAAACGGCAAACAACAGATACACCAGCCCGGCGCAACCAAATGCACGCCTGATAGCCAACACACTGGCGCCGGCATAGATACGCTGCCGAAATGACGGCGCGGCCATCACGCCTACCGCCACCACAACCGCCAGCGATAACGCTGGCAACCAACCGGGATTTTGCATGGTACCCTGCTGCTGTGCGGTATCGACAATTTGTTGCAAGGAAGCAAAACTACCACTGCTTTGCAACACCACCCAGGCCAGCAATAAAAAACCGGCAAATAAAATCAACGCCATCAGGCTGTCAGTCCATACTACCGCCCGATAACCGCCAATTAATACATACAAAGTGAATATACTGGCCAGCAGCCATTTTGCCGCGACCAGATTAAAGCCGGTAGCCCAGGACAGATACAAAGCGCCACCAAGAATATGAGCGCCGAGCCAGCCCAGCGAACAAAGAAAAATCAATATGGCACTAAGATGTTTTACCCAAACATTAGCGCCGGCATAATAACTCAGCTCTTCGCTCATCGTCATAAAACGCAGTGCCCTAAGCGGCGCAAACAGCCAGGCAGTTAATAAAATGCCGATGGCACCACCTAAACCATACATCATACCAGCCCAGCCATGCAGGTACGCGTAACCAACTGCACCCATACTGGTGCCGGTGCCTATCATGGTTGCCACTGTGGTACCAAAGGTTAAGCCGGATGACACCTTGCGACCGGCTAATAAAAAATCGTCACCACTTTGCTGACGACGCGACGCGACATAGCTGATAGCCAGCATCAATACTACGTAACCACACAGGCCCCACAGCAACAGCTGGCTCGTCATATCAGCCCCTGTCATCACGATAACAGGTCAAATCCACTTCGACCTTACAATCCACCACTAAATCGGCTACCGCACAGATCCGCGCGGGTGGCGCGTCTGCAAACAGTTGGCGAAATACCTTATTAAAGCTGCTGAAATAGCGCGCATCGGTAAGATAAACTTTGACATGCACCACATCGGCTAAGCTGTACCCGGCTTGTTGCATGATGTCGATACAGTTTTGCAGTGCCAGTTCTGACTGCTCGATAATGCCGCCTTCAACCACTTCACCATCTCGCATCGGGGTCTGGCCAGAGACATACAACCAACCGCCGGCCTCAACGGCTTTTGCAAAGGGCAGTTTTTGACCACCGGTGCCGGTACTTTCATCGACACCATAACGTTTGATTGGCATAAGGTTAATCTCCCAACGGTTGGCGCTCATCGCCACCACGGTGACTGTCTAGTGACAGCTTGACCCGGCGCAGCTTATCGCGTGATTTTCGTTTGTTCAGCTTGGCAACTTCGGTCGCCAGCACATCGATAATGGCTAACATGGCATAGCGTGACGCTGAGGGTTTATAAATGAAATCAGATTCCGGCGCCTGCAAGCCCAGCGTGATGTCAGCATTGGCTGCCAGCGGCGAACCCGGCCGGGTAATAGCAATCACTTTGGCACCGTATTGCCGGGCTATTGCTGCCGCATCAATAATTTCAGCGGTATTACCGGTCAGCGAAATAGCCACCACCACATCCTGTGGTTCAACTGAAGCGGCCACCATTCTGGTTAACACACCATCCTGATAACTGCTGACCGGCATACCAAAGCGAAACAAGCGGTACTGCAGCTCTTGTGAGCCAATGGATGAACCGCCACCCATACCAAAACAAAAAATCATTCTGGCTTGCTGCAGGTAACTCACTGCTAGATGAATATCAGCTTCAACCAGCAACTTACGGCTGATATCGAGCGTATTTTTTATCGCTTCATATACGCCCTGAATACCATCTAAATCAGGGGTTTCTTCGACAAAACGCTGGCCGACAGCCAATGATTGCGCCAGTTTCACTTTTAACTGGCGCACGTCTTTGCAATCTACCGTGCGGGCAAACCGCGTGACAGTGGCCTGACTTACGCTGGCGGCATCGGCTAAACGGGCAATGCTCATTTCGGTAGCAGCCTTAACATTGTCCAGGATCAGCTGCGCAACCCGCTGTTCAGATTCACTCATTTCGACAAAGCGCTCAGATATGCGCGACAGCACATCAATTTCATAGCTCATAGTATTGGTTTTCCTGCTTTGTTACTCAGTAACACTTGTAAAAGTAACACAATCTGATATATAGAAGATACTTTGTACCATGCAATGCAAAAAGTAAATAGCAAAGTCGGCTTGATACAGTGTTTTAGCCAATAAATGAGAATTGCACCATATCAGAGGTATGACAGTGAATGTTATTAAGTACCACAAAATAGAACACAAATCTGCCTGCATTATTGCTGGAACGGCGCCAAACGTGTTTAAAGAGCAAATTAGCCTGCCCGCTCTGTTGTTAAAACAAGAGGCTGCACTGCACAATATTAACTGGATGCAGCGCTTCGCCAATCACAGTAGCGTGCTGCTGGCACCGCATGCCAAAACCAGTATGACACCCTGGCTATTGCAGGCTCAGCTGGCGGCTGGCGCCTGGGGTTTGACAGTGGCAACACCTTATCAGGCATACATAGCAATAGAAGCCGGCGCAAAACGCATTATATTGGCTAATCAGTTGGTTGGTGCAGCGAATATAGAGATCATCAGCGCCTTGCTGGCCGCAGGCAACGAGATATTTGTATTTGTTGATAATGCTGATAATGCTCTTGCCCTATCGCAGGCATTCGCCGGTCGCAATCAGCTTTTACCTGTGCTTATTGAACTTGGCGGCATGGCTGGTCGCTGCGGCTGTCGCGATAATCAACAAGCTTTGGCGCTGGCGCAACAAATCGCTCCCATGCCCGGCCTGGCGCTGGCGGGCATCAGCTTTTATGAGGGTGCTGTGGCACATGACGACAACAGCAACACCATAAAACGCTTTGTTCAGCAGGCAGCCGCTTTAGCCAAGGCGCTGTTTCGCCAGCACCTGTTGCACTATAAACAAATGTTACTCAGCGGCGCGGGCTCTGCCTGGTATGACATAGTGGCGCTGGAGTTAAACCGGGTAACTCTGCCGGACGATATGCTGGTGGTATTGCGACCAGGTTGTTATGTCAGTCATGACCATGGCATCTATCAACAAGCACAACTACTGGTACAGCAACGCTGCTCTTTGGCAAACCGGCTGGGTGCTCCGCTACAAAATGCCCTGGAAATTGCCGCTTATGTACAGTCATTACCTGAAGACGGTCTGGCCATCATCGCCTGTGGCAAACGGGATGTCGCCTTTGATGCCGGTCTGCCAGCAGTACTAGCTGTATATCGTGCTGGCAGCATACTGACCACTCTGGCCACACCTTCCAGCACGTTTCGCATTATGGATCAGCACTGTTTCTGGCACTACCCGCCAGAGCTTAAACCGCAGGTAGGCGATATTGTTTTGCTGGTTACGTCACATCCCTGTCTGACATTCGATAAATGGCGCAGCCTGTGGCTGACAGACAACAACTATGATCTGCTGCAGCAACTACCAACCTTTTTCTGAGCACAACTAAACGTTATCGCTCTGCAGCAGTGTTTCCAGACACTGCTGCTTAATTCCGTAAAAGGACTTTAGCTCAGCAATCTGTTGCAGTACTTTGCTGTTGTCACGCGCCTGACGGCGCTTAGTCGCTAATATCATCTTATTCTTGCTGGTATGCTCCAGTGAGATAAACTCAAACACTTTAGTGTCATAACCCTTAGCTTCAAGCAACATAGCCCGCAGGCTGTCGGTAAGCATTTCGGCTTCCTGCCCCAAATGAATACCATAATTCAGCGGGCCGGCCAGTACCGCCGGTGGCGTTAATTGTGGCCGCAGTTCTTTGTGGCAACACGGCGAGCACATAATGATCTCGGCGCCGGTGGCTATACCCATGTGAATGGCGTAGTCGGTTGCGATATCACAAGCGTGCAGCGCAATCATCACATTAATACCGCGGGCTTTAAAATGCTTAACGTCGCCCTGCTCAAACCGGATACCTGCCAGATTCAGTTTTGTTGCGGTGTGGTTGCAATGATCCACCAGCGCCTGGCGCAGCTCTACGCCGGTAACCTGTGCCGCAAGGCCAAGGCTATTGGTCAAATAATCATGTACCGCAAAGGTCAGATAAGCTTTACCCGAGCCAAAGTCAGCGATGTGCAGCTGTTGTTGTGATGCCAGGCCACTGTCGGTAACGGCACCGGAAAATATTTCGATAAACTTGTTTATCTGCTTCCATTTGCGTGACATAGCCGGAATAAGTTGCTGCGCTGCGTCGGTAACACCTAGTTCACGTAAAAATGGCCGCTCCAACGTTAAATAGCGTTGTTTTTCCCGGTTGTGCTCAACGGTAGCGACTTTTACCTCAGTGTTAATTTTTTTTGCCTGAATTAACGCCTTACCTTTCTTACTGATGTTAAGTTGTACTTCCTGTTGTTGGGTAAACAAGTTAGCCGCGCTGAACTCAGTAGCAATAATCCGCTGTAGCTCTGCCAGTGCAGCCTCAGCAGTAAAATTCTTACTTTGATCGTTAGTCTGATATTTATAAGTAAAACTGAGTTGCCATTGTTGTTTTAACAGCACCGGACGAACTTGCAGCTGCTTTAGTGGTTCAGCACCTTGGTATTTACTTAGTACCAACTTAACTAATTGCTGCTCGCTGATAGCGGCGCTAAGCTGAGCAAAAAATGCCTCAAGTTGCGGGTTTTGTAACGGCGGCTGTGACATAACATAGCTTCTGACAGATTAAACTGGCGCTAGTGTAGTCGCATCGCTAGCTGAGGGAAACAACTGCAGTAAAAAATCAGGCAATGTGCCGATAAGGAATGGCGACATCCAGCGCACTGATGCGGTTACGTAATACACGAATAACGCTCAATCGCGGTAACATTTTACCGGCCAGAGAACTGAGTTCACCAAGTAGCAGACAACTGACACAATCTTGCTCAGCAGCAACCACCAAAGCATATTGGCTGATTAAGCCACGCAGTGTTACCACGTCATACAGTTGGGCCTCGCAGTGGCTGGCTTGTTGAAAATACCAGCTTTTATGAGCTTGCTGTTGCATAAACTGGCAGCTTAACGCTGTCAGACACAATTCCAGCCTTACGGCGGCAGGTAACTCCAGCGCTTGCAAGCTGTTATCTATCGTCCAGAACGCTTCGGCTTCAGCCATCGACAACGCTTGCTGGTTTGGTATATGCAGCAATTGACCGGCACTAAACGGCGTGCAAAACTGCGCGTCGTCCGATAAGTCGAGTATCAAACGGTCCCGTGTTTGGCTGTAACTCCAGTACCAGCGTTCTGATGGCCTTAACATGCAATTCCCTGCGGATAAGATAATGGTTATTTATTAAACATTTACAGAAATACACTAAGCTGATCAGGATGTTAAAGACTTTTTTGTTCTAACAATGCAGGATCAGCTCCTGATCCTTATAAGCTGTCGACGATCTCTTTAATTAATGCCGGACCACGATAAATAAAGCCGGTATATACCTGTAATAAATTCGCCCCGGCAGCAAGTTTGTCCTGCGCTGAAGCAGCGTCACTGATACCGCCGACGCCAATAATAGGCAAATCTGCACCAACAGCCTGGCGCAGCTGTGCCAACACCTGAGTACTTTTATCCCGTACCGGTAAACCGCTTAAACCGCCTGCTTCGTCGGCATAACGTTGACCCTGTACCAGGCTTCTGTCCAGTGTGGTATTGGTGGCCACTACACCGTCCATTTTGCTTTTAAGCAAGGTTTCGGCCACTTGTTGCACGGCAACCAGATCCATATCAGGGGCAATTTTGACAAACACCGGCACATATTTATCGTACTGCGCCTGTAAGTCCAGTTGTTCGTTTTTCACGCTTTGCAGCAAATCAAGTAATGCATCGCCAAATTGCAAATCACGTAAACCCGGGGTATTGGGTGATGATATATTTACCGTAATATAGCTGGCATGGGCATATACCTTGCGCATACAGTGCACATAGTCATCTTTGCCCTGCTCGTTTGGTGTGTCTTTGTTTTTGCCGATATTTATACCCAACACGCCTTTATAGCTGGCGTTTTTCACGTTGTGTACCAGATAATCCACGCCTTTATTGTTAAAACCCATACGGTTAATAATGGCCTGCGACTGCGGCAACCGAAATATGCGCGGCTTGTCATTACCCAATTGCGGCCTTGGCGTAATAGTACCCACTTCAATAAAACCAAAGCCCATCTGACCAAAAGCATCAATACATTCTGCGTTTTTATCCAGGCCAGCGGCCAGACCTAACGGATTATCAAAACGTATGCCTGCCACCGTAACCGGCTTAGGCTGAAGTTGCTGCCGCCACAAGGCGGCAAATGGCGTGTGTGACAGCTGTTTTAAACTGCCTAAAGCAAAATTATGTGACCATTCAGCGTCACAAGCGAACATCAGTTTTTGCGCAATAGGATAAAACATAATCAGCCTTATTTAACCAAAAAAATACCCCGGACCAGCCGGGGTATTGTAGCGACTTAACGCCTTATTTTACAGGATCGCAGTGGTGACTTAATAACATTAATTCACGTAGCGCCACTGAAAACTTAGCGAATTCATGGCTCTTAGTGGTTTTAAACTCGGCCAGCATTAACCGCCAACGTTCCAGTAAGGCGTCATGCGCATTAATCCAGCTGTTTATCACCTCATCTGCCGCGCATACCTTGCCACAGCTGCGTACCACAACAGCAGACAGTGCCCGTTGCTGCCAGTCTAATTCTTCACGGTATGATGCCCGCGCCAGTGCCTGCCAGTGGTTAGCGACCGGTTGCGCGGTAATTTGATCGAGGAACCAGTGCAGATCTAACTTGTCGCCCAATTTAAAGTAAATTTCAGCGACCATTGGCAGTGACACCTTCTCGGTATCCGCAACCTGAGCAATATCCATTACCGAGAACAGCGTGCTAAGTTGCGATAAGTACTGAGCGACGTCTTCAGGCACACCCTGTTCAACAAAGTTAGCTTGCTTTTGTTGCAGCTGTTCCAACTCCGATGGTGCCAGGTATTTGGCCAAATCCTGAGCCAATTGCTGGTAAGCCGGTTTGAAGAAATCAACAGTCTGTTGAATGTCCAATGCCTTATTGCGATGGCGCAGGAACCAACGTGTTGCCCGGCGCATAGTGCGGCGCAACTGATGCAACAAACGGGTTTGCAGCTCAGCCGGGATCACGTTATCCAGTTGTTCTACTTTGCGCCAAACTGCAGCCATATCAAACAAATCACGCGCTATGGCATAACACAGCGTTACTTCGCCAACGCTGGCACCGGTTTCTTCCTGCATGCGCTGAGCAAAGTTAGGCCCCATCTCGTTTACCAGCATATTCGCCAGTTTAGTGGCGATAATTTCGCCCTTCAGCGGATGGTTTTCCATTTCTTTAGCATACTTGTCCTGCAGCATCTGCGGGAAGTTTGCAAATAACTGGCGTTTAAAATAAGCGTTCTCAAAAATTTCCGGTAATACCAAACGCTCTTTCAATACCATTTTGCCGTAAGCCGTCAGAATAGACAGCTCTGGCCGGGTTAAGCCCTGGCCTTTGGCCATACGCTCGGCCAGCTCGTCGTCTGTTGGTAAAAACTCCAGCTCACGGTTTAGCTTGCCATCTTTTTCCAGCGTATGAATAAAACGGGTGTATTCTTTTAACTGCTCAGAGCCAAGCAAGGAAGAAATGCTAATGCTCTGCGTTTGACGATAGCAGTCTTTAATAACGATTGCCGCCACGTCATCAGTCATATCCAGCAGTAATTTATTACGCTGTTTTAGTGTCAAATCGCCAGCCGATACCAGAGTATTCAGTAAGATTTTTATGTTTACTTCATTGTCTGAGCAGGTTACGCCACCAACGTTGTCGACAAAGTCAGTGTTGATCAGGCCGCCATGCATGGCAAATTCAATCCGGCCACGCTGGGTCGCGCCCAGGTTACCGCCTTCGCCAAAGATTTTTGCCTGCAAATCTTTACCATTAACCCGCAGCGGCTCTGAGCCGCGATCACCCACTTCAGCATGGCTTTCGCTGCTGCCTTTAATGTAGGTACCAATACCACCGTTCCAAATCAGATCTACCGGCATCATCAGCGTTTCGCGGATAAGCTCATTAGGGGTCATGCTGGCTTTGGTGGTGCCAAGCATTTCTTTCATCTGCGGCGACAGTTTAATCGCTTTAGCGCTACGCAGGAAAATACCACCGCCCTCTGAAATTAACGCCTTATTGTAATCATCCCAGGTTGAGGTCGGTAAATTGAATAGCCGCTCACGTTCCTGCCAACTTTTTGCCGCATCCGGATTCGGATCGATAAAAATATGCATATGGTTAAACGCCACCTGCAAACGAATATGCCTGGACAATAACATGCCATTACCAAACACATCGCCGGCCATATCACCAATGCCAACACAGGTAAAATCGGTGTTTTGACAGTCTATGCCAATTTCACGGAAGTGACGTTTAACTGACTCCCAGCCACCACGGGCAGTAATACCCATTTTCTTATGGTCATAACCGTTTGAACCACCAGAGGCAAAGGCATCCCCCAGCCAGAAACCATATTCTTCCGAGATACCGTTAGAGATATCAGAAAACGTCGCCGTGCCTTTATCTGCAGCAACAACCAGATAAGGGTCATCCTCGTCATGGCGGACTACGTCTTTTGGCGGTACTACCGCGCCTTGTACGATATTGTCGGTAATATCCAGCAACCCACGAATAAAGGTGCGGTAACACTCTTTACCTTCATTGAGGAAAGCCTCACGTCCGCCGGTTTCCGGCAGTTTTTTACAGACAAAACCACCTTTTGAGCCAGTTGGTACGATAACGGTGTTTTTTACCTGCTGGGCTTTTACCAGGCCGAGTACTTCGGTACGGAAGTCTTCCCGGCGATCTGACCAGCGCAAGCCACCGCGGGCTACTTTGCCAAAGCGCAAATGTACGCCTTCTACTCTGGGCGAGTAGACAAAAATCTCAAACATTGGCGTTGGTAGCGGCATGTCCGGAATAAGATCGGATTTAATCTTAAACGAGATATAAGGTTTGTCGGCGCCATCTGATAATTTTTGGAAATAGTTGGTACGCAGAGTGGCATTAATCATGTCAACAAAGCGGCGGATAATACGGTCGTCATCCAGGTTAGCCACATGCTCCAACTGACTGGTGATTTGCTCTTCCAGTTTCTCAATAGTTTTGGCTGTCGCTTTAGATTTCGGCTCAAATTTGCTGTTAAATAGCTGAACCAGCAAGTTGGCCAGCTCTGCATAACGGGTAAAAGTACTCTCAACGTACGACTGACTGAACGTGCCACCAATCTGGCGTTTATATTTAGCATAGGCGCGCAACAGCGACGCTTCACGTCCGCTCAGGCCAGCACCGAGGATCAACTTGTTAAAACCGTCATCTTCTAACTGGCCAGCCCATACTTTGGCAAAGGAGTTTTGAAACGAGTTCTGTGCCGCTTCAAAGTCTGCCGGTACCGCACAGTTTAGTTCCATGGCGAAATTTAATATCCAGCTGACGGTGCCATCGGCGCATTTAACGGCATAAGGTGTCTCGCCGATCACGCGTAAGCCGAAGTTTTCCAGCATTGGCAGCACATCAGATAAATGGATCGGATGGTCTTTATGGAACAGATTTAACCGCACCGCTTTGCTTTCAGCTTTTTCTTCCTGCGGCCGGTAAAATAGCATTTCCAGCTTATGCTCTTCATTCAGCGCTTCTAACTTGCCAATGTCGACCAAAGCATCGTTTGGCAGCATTTCTTCTTTGTAACTGCGCGGGAAGGCGTTTACATATTTGCCAATCAGCTCACGGCCTCGTGCTTCACCATAAACGCCAATTAACGCGCTTTCTAATTTGTCTTCCCAGGTACGGGCCGCTTCAACCAGATTACGTTCAATATCTTTCACTTTATACTCGACATGGCTATCGCTGATCCGTACCAGGTAATGGGTACGTGCCAGCACAGATTCAGAGAAATAGGTGGTAAATTCCACCGGCTCGTCGCTACCCAGTGCGTTTTGTAAAATGACCTGGGTTTCTTTACGCAGCTGGGTGTTATAACGCTCGCGCGGTACATACACCATGGTAGTAACAAAACGGCCAAAGGGTTCTTTACGCATAAAGACCCGCGTCATATCACGTTCCTGCATTTGCAGTACGCCCATGGCTACGTGCAGTAATTCATCTGCGGTCGCCTGAATAAGCTCATCACGCGGATAAGTTTCCAGGATATTGAGCAAGGCTTTGTAAGCATGGGTACCGCCGGCAAATTCTGACTTTTGCATAACAGCAGCCAGTTTATCTTTTAGCAGCGGAATATCGCCGGCACTGTTGTTATACAGCGACGAGGAATACAAACCGATAAAACGATCTTCGCCAATGACTTTACCGTCTTTATCGAATTTTTTTACGCCGATATAATCGATATAAGCCGGACGGTGGACTCGGGATTTATTGTTGGTTTTGGTCAGGATTAACAACGCCTGACTCAGTGCCTGCTTACGGCCAGATTCAGGTAATTCAGACAGCATCAGTTCACGAGACGATGTACGGCGCATTAAACCCAGCGAAGTGTCATCAATACCACAAATCTGGTAGTCACCTTTCACCGGGCTAATGCGATACTCGCGGTAACCTAACAGAGTAAAATTATCTTTAACCAGCCAGTTTAAAAAGTCGTTAACCTGCTCTACTTCTGCCTTGCTGGCTTTGCCGCTTTGCTTTGGTAAGTTTTTTATAACCTGCTTTAACTTTTCACGCGCGGGTTTCCAATCTTGTACCGCCAGAGATACATCTTCCATCACTGAGTGCAATTCGTCAGTCAGCGCCGAAATAGCGGCTTTGTCAGTCAGCCGATCAATTTCAATATGAAATACGGTCTGTTGTGTGCTGGCCGTGTCTTTACTGCCAAGCTTAAAGAAATCCGTGATGTTGCCTTTATCATCACGCTCGGTCTGCAATGGGTAATGCAGTAACAGGTGCGCAGTAATATTAAGGCGGCTTAATGCCATGCGTACTGAGTCAACCAAAAAGGGCATATCCGCAACCACTATTTCAACCACAGTGTGCTTAGACTCCCAGCCATGCTTAGCAATTTCCGGATTAAATACCCGGATCATGGCGTCAGGTTGTGCGTGACGATTAAAGGTTTGCCATAAACTTAGTGCGGCGCCATACAAGTCGCTGTCATTGCGGCCAACTAAATCTTCATTCGACATATTGCCATACAGGGTATAGGCAAACTTTTCGATCAGGTGCACCTGATCTTTCACTTTTTGTTTAATTAGTTTATTAACATTTTGTAGTAATACAGAGGGTTGACCGTCTATCAGTGCCATTTTTGTATCCTTTTTGCAGTCACTGCTGTAAAGCAGGCGCTACCGAACATACCAGAGCGTGTCAGCTGCGCAGTGTAGTGCCAATTGTAGCGCTTTTCGAGCACTATTTTTGCCTTTTATGCTGGTTAAACCAGTGATTTTTAAAGGCTCTGACAACTTATTCAACTAGCGTAAATAGAAAATGGCCTTTCGGCCATTTTCGTGTTTATTCATGCAGGAATATTTTTACCTGCGCCGCCATAAAAATGCAGCCAGTGCTGGCAACACCACTATCGCACCGAGCATATTAACGATAAACATAAAGGTTAGCAGTATGCCCATATCCACCTGAAACTTCAGAGCAGAGAAAACCCAGGTACTGACACCTATCGCCAGTGTAATACCGGTAAACAGTACCGCACTGCCGCGTTCTTTTAATGCTTCAAAGTAGGCCTCACGCAGTGGCGCTCCATCACGTAACATCTGCGTCATGTTAGACAGTATGTAAATACCGTAATCGACACCTATACCCACCCCTAAGGCAATAACCGGTAAGGTTGATACCGTTAAACCAATTTGCAGTTTGGTCATCAGCGCCGTTGCCAATACCGACACCACGTATAGCGGCAATATCACCGAAATAGTGGCGCGCAACGATCGGAAGCTAAGCAGACATAACAAAATTACTGCACCGTAGACATACCACATCATAGGTTGCTGGGCTTCAGACACCGCCTCATTTGTTGCCGCCATAACGCCGGCCGGCCCGGATGCCAACATAAAACGGGTGTCTTCATCACCCAGTTCAGCGCCATATTGCTTAGCTGCGGCCACCACCCGTTCGATGGTTTCTGCTTTGTGATCTTCTAAAAACAACATTACCGGCATCACTGAGCAATCGGCATTTAACAAGCCGGTGCTGGTTTCAACCCGGGCAGAAGCCTGTACCAAACTTTGCGTGTTGCGTGGCAGGATGCGCCATTTTACATTGCCCTCGTTAAAGGCGGCATTAATGGTTTTTGACACAGAAGCCAGTGACACGGCAGATTGCACCCCAGGAACATTTTCCATCAGCCACTGAAACTGGTCGATACGCTGCATAATATCGTGCTCAGTACAGGCGCTGGGTATGGTTTCTACCATCACATTGATGTAATCGACAGAAATAGCGTAGCGGTCGGTGATTAAAAAAGTATCCTGGTTGTAACGGGATTCTTCATGCAGCGCTGGCGCTCCGGCATGTAAGTCACCAATTTTCAGCTGCTGGCTTTGCGTATACCCAAAGGCAAATAGTACTGCAGTACTAAGCAAAATTACGGCGGCATATTTACGCGTAGCAAACGCCGATAACGCATACCAGATTTTATCGGCCGCAGCTGAAGGCGCTGCCGCGCGTGCTTTATACTTAGCGCTGAACTTAACAAAAGACATCAATACCGGCAGCAAAATGAGGTTGGTCAGAATAATTACCGCGACCCCTAAACTTGCTGTAATAGCCAGTTCGCGGATCACGCCTATTTCAATAATCAACAGTGTTAAAAAACCAACCGTATCTGACAGTAACGCTACCCCGCCCGGTACCAGCAGTTTGCGAAAACTGGCTTGCGCCGCGGTTTTGGCGTCCATACCGGCAGCAACCCGCTTGCCGGTTGAATTGATCATTTGTACGCCATGGCTAACACCGATAGCGAACACCAGAAACGGTACCAGTATCGACATCGGATCGATACCAAACCCCAGCACCGACAATAATCCCATCTGCCAGACTACTGCCATCAGCGAACAGGCTATCGGCAAAATCGTCAGCATTAACGAGCGGCAAAAAAAGAACACCATAATAGAAGTGACAGCGATGGCTACGGCAAAAAAGGCTAAAACACCTTTGGCACCATCGGCAACATCACCCACCATTTTGGCAAAACCAATTATATGTACACTGAGGTTGTCATTTTCGTACTTATTGCGGATATTTTGCTCCAGCGTACTGGCAAAACCGATAGTATCAAGCTTTTCGCCGCTGTCCGGATCGGTTTCCAGCAACTGGGCAGAAATCATCGCACAGCTGTAATCATCTGCTACCATCCGGCCAATAATGCCGGCTTTCTCGGTATTTTCTTTCACCTTTGCCAAACCGCTGGCGTTAGCAACAAAATCAGCCGGAATAACAGGGCCGCCGGCAAAGCCATCTTCAACAACTTCAACAAAACGGGTACTGGGGCTAAATAACGATTTTACCTGTACCCGGTTAACACCCGGGGTATACAGTAGTTCGTCATGTGCGTTGCGCAAACTGTTAAAAAAGTCAGCGTTAAAAATGTCGCCTCGGGTATCACACAGCGAGATCAGAATATTGTTGGCACCACCAAAGTCCTGCGCATGGCGCAGGTAGGTTTGCATATATTCATGTTTTAACGGAATATTTTTTGTAAAAGCGGCATCGAGTTTAATTGACGTTGCTTTAAATAATAAAAACAAGGTTGCCAGCAAAAAGACAACAATAACCATTGCCCGATGGCGGAACAATGCATATTCAAACTTATTGACCAGTCTGTTAATACTCATCTTATTCTAATTCACTTAGTTTGATCGTTTTTACACCGGTTTCGGTGACCAGTATTAATTTATCCTGCCACACCAGGCCATTAACAATGGCCTTACCATTGGCCTGTGAGCTGTCACTAAAACTGATGCCGTCATTGTTGCTGACAAGCAGACTACCGGCGTTACCTACCAGGAATAACCGTCCTGCTGCATCTGAAAATACGCTGTTGAACGTTGCGGTCTCTTCCAGCTCTAGCGGCAACCAGTTGTTGCCTTGATCAGTACTTTTAAAGGCGTGCCCCCGCAGGCCCACTGCTATCAGGCTCATCTGCTCAGAGCGGGTAATGTCAAATAATGAACCATTATAAAATTCTTCCAGCCGGCTCCAGCTTTGACCAAGATCTATACTTTTAGCGGCAAATCCGGCTTCGCCGACCATGTACAACACATTACCGTCGGCAAACAGCCGGTTAAAGTGTGGTAAAATCGCGCCCTGCTCTATTACATATAAGTCTGGATCCGTCTGCTGCAAATCAGCCAGATAATCCTGATCGTCTTCGGACAGCAATTCTGGATGAAACTCTTTGTTCCAGCTTACGCCGCCATCAAGGGTTCGGTAAAATAAGCCATAAGCTCCAACGGCAATGCCGTTTTGCAGATCAGAGAAATATATATCAAACAGCGGTTTGTCTGTCTCAGGGGCAAAATGTTGTATCTGCCAGCTTAAGCCACCATCTGTAGTGTGCAAAATGCTGGCATCATGGCCAACAGCCCAGCCATATTGTTTATTGGCAAAATAAACACTGTTCAGATTAGCCTGCACCGGCACTTGTGCCTGTTGCCACTGCTCACCATCCTTACTCACCAGAATGTGTCCGCGCTCACCCACTGCAACCAGCGCCGTACCTTGCACGTCAATAATATCAGTCAACAAAGAGTTGGCTGCCAACGGCATCTGATAAGCGGCCTGCGGCTCTACCTGCTCGGCTTGCACCAAACCGGCAGCGGTCAACAAAGCGGAACCTATTGCAACTAAATGCATGAATTTATTAGACATATATTGAACTATTACTCTACTGTACCTTGCAAATAAAAACGGTTGGCACTAGGCCAACCGTAACCGTAATGCATGAAAGTTAACGGGTACCTTCACGACGCAATGCTGCCGGCGTAAAATCAGCATCAGACAACTGCACAGAGAAGTCATACATTTTGTCTTCGTTGTCCAGACCAATGGCAATATAACGACGGGAGTTCAGGTCGTGATACACTTCCAACGTACTCCAGTGTGTCGGCACTTCATAATAGTTCAGACCATGTGCAAAGGCGACCCGGTACAGTTCCATACGGTTATCGTACAGATCTGCCACATGAATTTGCCAGCTGTCTTCATCAATATAAAACACCCGTTTGCCATAAACGTGGCGGGTACCGTCTTTTAACGTCGCTTCTACAACCCAAACACGGTGTTTCTCCCAACGCACATAGTCCGGATTGATATGACCAGCTTGCAGCAAGTCGGCATACTTAACGTCATTGCTATGCAGCTTGTAGTCATTATAGGCAATGTACATTTCCTGCTTGCCTTTTAACTGCCAGTTATACCGGTCAGGCGAACCATTAAACATGTCAAAGTCATCTGTGGTACGTAAACCATCTGACGCTGTACCCGGCGCATCATAAGCAACGTTAGGTGCGCGACGTACACGGCGTTGACCGGTGTTGTAAGTCCAGGCCTGACGCGGTGTCTTCACCTGATCCATCGTTTCATGCACCAGTAAGGCAGTACCGGCCAAACGGGCTGGTGAGGTTACACCCTGCTTAAAGCGAAACAGAATATTTTCTGCAGTTAACGCTTCGGCAGTGGCATTCGGCTCTGAATATTTGAACATAATTTGTTCATCAAAACCTATCACCGTATAAGCACCGGTTGCTGTAGGCGCAGCCTGGCCACCATTACGGCTGGCGGCAACACCACGATAGCGCAACAGATGGTTCCATATTGCTTCTAACCCATTTTGTGGGATCGGAAACGGTACCCCAATAGCCGCATTAATAATGCCATTACCGCCTTCGACCAATTCAGCCTGGGTAGCGATATTTTTAGTAGCATCATAAACATACTGCGGGTAAGACGCAGTACGGCGTGTTTGATACACATTCATTTTAAAGGTATCTGGATACAGCTCGAACAAGTTTATCTGGCCCGGACTTAACAGCGATTTATATTGCTCTACGTTACTTTTATCGATGGTAAACAACACTTTGTCGTCAGCAAATGGGTTCAGGTGATGCATACCAGGCGTATAGCCTGCCGGCGCAGCAGTAATGCCGCCCGTCCATGCAGGGATAGAACCATCTGCGTTAGCCGCTTTTTCTGCACCTAATGGCGTTAAGTCATTACCAAGCCTGTTGGCTTGTTCCTGAGTAACCTTAGCAGCCACAGAGCAGCTTAATACCAATGCCATTGCTGAGGTCAGTAGGGTGAGTTTTTTCATAATTAGTGCTCGTCCCTTAAATAGAGTACTTAATGTTAAAAGAGATAAAATCGCGGTCGGCAACATTATTGGTTGTGCCCTGACCACCCCAGAATACGTTGTATGACAGCTCACCTGACCACTTGCTCAGGTAATCAAAACTTACCGCGTACGCCAGTGACTTACGATCTTCAACGAACAGGAATAACGGATCAGGCGTAATACCATTTACATCGTGTGAAAATACAACACGTTGCGACAGGTTTACACCAGCAAATACGTTGTTATAGTCTGCTTTAGCCAGTAAACGGTAACCCCAGGCAGATGCAGTTGGAAACGGATTCGTTTCGGCACCGTTTGACAAGCCGGTATGCAAACCATCTTTGTTTACCAGATTACCACTGCCATCCAGCCCCAGTAATGGGCCGCCACTGCGGTCAGTATTAGGGCCATTCAGGCGCAATACGCTTTGATCCGGCATATCCTGAATACTGATACCGCCTACTTCTGCTACCATCGACAAGTTATCCGCACCCAGTGTTGGGCCGAATAAGTGGGTAAAGGTCATTTGGGCCTGCAAGGTATCACTTACAATGAAACCCTTAGCTTTTTGTCCCGGCATCACTTTCTGACCATAACGCGGATCGCGACCTATTTGTGAAATACCAGCTAAATCCGGACGTAAACCTGCATTGGCTAACTGCTCCGGCATACCAGCATAAAGAATTTCTACGTCATCAATTTGCAGAGGTTCATCTTTACGGTACGAGATTTCACCGGCGACCGAGGTTTCACCTGCCGTAGTATTGAAACTGAAACCGTACAGTTTGATGTCTTCTGGATACTCGATCAGTGCTTTGGAAAACGCACCTAACTGAGTAATATTTTCCTTGGTAACGCCACCAGACGCAGCCATAGCTGCTAAGCGGCCAATATCAGCACCGGCCTGAGAAAAATCAGAGGCAATACCTGAAATCAGTGGCACCCGGCTGTGGTAGTTCATGTAATACAATGCAAACTCAGTGTCGTTCAGCTCAGGTGAAAAGTATTCGAATTTAATACCATATTCACCGCCATCTTCTGGCTTAAGTTCGCCGGCACTGCCATAAGGGCGCAACGTCACTTTCGTTGGATAGGCCAAATAGGCTTGGGCTGCAGTCGCAGCAGGCAAAGCACCAGAGGCAACAGCCGAGCCGAGCATGTTCAGACTGCTAAGCAGATGGTTTAAATCAATATCCGGATTACCGGTAAAACCTAACTGCACATTTTGCAGGTAGCCGCCTTCGCCGGCAAAGTCGTTAGTAGAGAAATAAGTACCCGGTACCGGCAAGTAACTATTAACCCACTCGTACTGATAGAACATTTCTGTCGACAAGTTCTCTGTCAAACCAATATTCAACGTCAGCATACCAACAGGAATATAAGCTTCTTTTAACTCAGCGCCTGGTGCGCGGGCGACACCAACATCGATAGGCGTAATATTGATACCGTGCTGGATCAAGGTACTTTCACCCCAACTGAGCACTTGCTGACCTAATTTAACCGTCAGCGGGTTCATGCCATCGTTAAAACTAAAGTTGCCGTAAACGTAAGCGTCCAGTAATCTGACATCACGACAGGTCAGACTGCGGGCATCTTTATCTGCACAAGGATCGACCCGCTGGCCGGAAACAGGGTTAGTGTAAGCACCTTCCTTGTCCATTAGCGCAAAGTCATAAAAATACATAAATCGGGTGAAAAGACCGATGTTATCTTTGGTAATAGATAATTCATGCAAGCCTTTAAACAGGCTGCTAAACATATCGCCCCGGTCATAATTCAGATTACCGGCGTCACCATTGCTGGAATAAGCACCTGGCTGTTGCCAAATTTGTGAAGGGGTATAAATGTTATTTGTTGCGGCGTTATAACCTTCCCAATCGAAGCGCGGATGGTTAACTTTACTGATGGTATCCCAATTACGGTCTTCCATACGCCAGCTACCACCGTATGAGAAGGTTGAGTCGAAAGTGATATCTACATCACCCAGACTCCAGGATGCGGCATGTACCGGCGCCATTGACAAAGCAAACAGCGCGGATGCAACACCCACAGCTAAGGGCTTCTTAGCAAAGGTTATTGACCTTTTTTTCATCTTGTTATCTCCCCCCCTGTCCCAACAGGATTTATAAATGTTTTTTTAGTTATATTACTAAGCCAACTGATCCGATCTCAGCTTACCTAGCTAAAATAATTACATCATTTAAGGCTACAGGCAAGGCCTGCTATGTCGTAAATCTGTTGATTTGTATTCAGTTTTTACAAATAGCGCTCAACTTTCCGCCACATTTAGTGCCGTCAGGTTTAATCTAATCATTACACTGTTGCGACAGTGTTTCTAAGCTAATGAAATTAAAGGTCAAACCAGACAGTTAAGCAAGTTATTGTTTTAATTCAGCGTTTAAAGTATTCACTCTAATTAATTTTTTCCAACCGCTGAAAACTACCCTGTTCAGTTACACTTAGCCGAAACCGCCCGCGTAATCCCAGCGCATCAACAAAAGGCTGCAAATGGCGAAAATGCAACTGAATACGCAACCCCTCATCAGTGGTTACCAGCACATATTTGATCTCACCGCGGTAATATCCGAGGCACTGCTCAGTGCTGAGCACAGCATTAAACTTGTACTGTGGCATTATGGCAAACTTCGACTGACCTTCTCAAACAGGTCGTTGCTTAAGTTAGCCTTAGCAGCTAATAGCTGCAGTGCATCCAGCATTAATTGCTGTCGGGTTTTATCAAAACGCCGCCAGCTTAACAGTGGCGTTACCAGCCTTGCTGATACTTGCGGATTGATCGGATCAAGTTTAGTTATCGCCTCAAGTAGCAAGCGGTAGCCTGCGCCATCCAGCCGGTGAAATTGCTGCGGATTTCGCATACTAAACGCCGAAAACAGCGCCCGCACGCGGTTGGGGTTTTTCCAGCTGAACTGCCGATGCTGTTGCATTGCCGCTATACCTGCAAACACCGTATCAGCGGGATCTGTTGCTACTAATGCGAAGGCTTTATCCATCACCAGGGCGTCATGTTGCCAGCGCTGGCAGAAATCGTCCCGCAGTTGCGGAAATAGTGCAGATCCGGCTTGCTGAGTGGCCATTAGCACCGCCATGGTGTCGGTCATGTTGTCAGCTTGCTGGTAGTGCTGCTGCAACACGACGTCATATTCTGCTAACTGCGCCAGATAACTTAAGCACAGATGGCGCAAACGGCGTATGGCAACATCCTGTTGCTGATAGCGGTATGCCGGCTGCGGCAGGTTGCGCAGACACTGTAAAAACGCCGCTCGTAGCTGCTGCGCTAAAAACATTTTAATGCTGCTTAGGGCAGATAAAATAGCATCAACCGGGATTTCATCGTGCTGCTCTGCCAGCGTGTCAAAATCAGGTAAGGTTAATAATTCTGCCGTCAATGCCAAATCCGGTGTT
The DNA here is from genome assembly GCA_018826295.1 of Gammaproteobacteria bacterium. Classification (GTDB taxonomy): domain Bacteria; phylum Pseudomonadota; class Gammaproteobacteria; order Enterobacterales; family Alteromonadaceae; genus Alishewanella. The sequence goes on along the minus strand of JAHJZX010000068.1, from coordinate 39,408 downwards.
GGCACTTCCAGCCACTGTTTTAGCAGGGCAACAAGTTCAGCTGTTATCACGGTTTGCACTGGTGCGTCCTGCATAACCGCAGCTATTTGCCGGCTCCAGTATTGCTGCATGGCATCCCAGCGTGCCACACCATCTGACGCCTGTGCGGCAATCTGCAGTAAGTCTTTAGTTGTAGCCTGACACTGCAATTTAACCGGCGCAGAAAAATGCTCTAACCAAACAACTACAGGCTCTGTCGCCACGTCAGGCAACACAAATTGCTGCTCTGCAGCAGTAAGGCAAAACAGCTGTTTTTGCCTGCTGTTGTCTGCGAAAAGTAACTCGACAGCAATCGGCAACAATAAGGCATGCTTAGTGGCCTGATCGGCAGTTGCCGCAGTATGTTGCCTTACTGTCAGGCTAAGTTGTTTAGTATCCGCATCGTACTGCTGCTTTACTGTCAGCACCGGAGTGCCGGATTGGCTGTACCACAGAGCAAATTGCGTGAGATCATAACCGCTGGCATCTTGCATAGCCCGGATAAAATCGTCACAGGTCGCTGCCTGTCCGTCGTGACGTTTAAGATACCGTGTCAAGCCACTGGCAAATAACTGCCGTCCCAGCAGTGTTTGCAACATGCGGATGACTTCGGCACCTTTATCGTAAACTGTGACAGTGTAAAAGTTATTCATTTCGAGCACTTGCTCTGGCCGGATCGGGTGCGCCATCGGGCTGGCATCTTCAGCAAATTGGGCCGAACGAATTAATTTAACTGCATCAATACGGGACAAAGTCGCTGAACCCATGTCAGCGCTGAACTCCTGATCACGAAATACTGTTAGTCCTTCTTTCAGACTTAACTGAAACCAATCACGACAGGTTACGCGGTTACCAGTCCAGTTATGAAAATATTCATGACCAATAATAGATTCAATATTAAAATAATCTCTGTCTGTCGCGCTGGCAGCATCGGCCAGCACATACTTGCTGTTAAAAATATTCAGACCTTTATTTTCCATCGCGCCCATATTAAAAAAATCAACAGCGACGACCATGTAAATATCCAGATCATATTCAAGGTTAAAGCGTTGCTCATCCCAGCGCATGGCACGTTTTAATGCCTGCAGAGCAAAGTCACCTTTTGCTGCAGCGCCTTTATCAACAAACAGCTCTAAGCGGACATCACGACCTGACTGGGTAATAAAGTTGTCTGATACTAAATCAAAATCGCCGGCTACCAAGGCAAACAAATAACAAGGCTTAGGAAAAGGATCATGCCACTGCACAGTTCGCAAACCCTGCTCGTCGATATGTTCTGAAATTTTGTTGCCATTCGATAACAGGTAAGGATAGGTTTTAGCATCGGCTTTTATGGTTACGGTGTATTGGCACAGTACATCGGGACGGTCCGGGAAAAACATTATCCGCCGAAAACCTTCGGCTTCACATTGCGTACAATAGGTATTGCCAGCCATATACAGGCCTTCAAGTGCCGTGTTGTGCTGAGGGGCAATCTCCGTTTCAATGCAGAGTTCAAAACTATCCGGTACCTCGGGCAACACCAGGCCATCAGCCGATAACTGATAGTGCTCTGTACTCAGTTTGCGACCATCAAGTGTTATAGCAATTAACGTTAAGTGTTGACCGTCCAATTGCAGCGCTGCACCTGGCGTTTCACGGTTTACCTGCATTACCGCAGTAACACGGGTTGCCGTGCTATGCAGGTTAAAACTTAACTGCATTGTTTTGATGGTAAATGCCGGTGCCTGATAATCGTGGCGCGAACGGGCGATCCGGTTAGTAGTCTGTGCTGACATAAATGCTCTCGGACAATTTAAAAAACGCTATTGTAATAATGACAAAAAAGCCTGACAGATTCAGGCTTTTTCACTCAGGCTTTAGCTTGTGTAGGCTGCAGCAAAGAGTCTGGCGGTGTGAGTTTCAGTATTTTAATACCGCAGTAGGCATAAATTATCGCCAGCACCGGGTTTATCAGGTTAAAGAACGCATAAAATGCATAATCTAACGGGCTGACTTGCAATACGCTATGCATATAGGCACCACAGGTATTCCAGGGAATTAACGGGCTGGTAATAGTGCCACCATCTTCCAGGGTACGGGATAAATTTACCGGTGCCAGATTGCGCCGTTCATACTCTTCTTTATACATCCGGCCCGGCATAACGATAGACATATATTGATCGGCAGTCAGCACATTGGTAACAAAACAGGTAGCAATAGTACTGGTGATCAGCGAGCCGGTACTGCGGGCAAAATGCAAAATAGAACTGACAAACTTGCGCAACAGACCGATTTTCTCGATGGTGGCGCCAAACATCATGGCACTAAACACCAACCAAATAGTATTCAGCATGCTGGACATTCCGCCACCGCTTAGCAGGTCATTTAAACTGGCATTGCCGGTGTCGATAGTAAAACCGGCATGCAGGGTGTGCCAGATTAACTTAGTGATACCCAGTGCAGAAGGTACATCAGCTTCAATCAAGCGCGCCAACAAATCTTGTTGAAACAACACCGCCCAGACAGCCCCAAGCAGAGCACCGATAAAAACGGTTGGAAATGCCGGCACTTTTTTAATCGCCATGGTTAATAACACAAACAATGGGATCAACGAGACAAAACTAATGGCAAAGTTATCTTGTAATACGCTGGTAATTTCATCGATTCTGGCAAAATCAGAACTGACGTCAGAATTAAAGCCCACGATGGTGAATAACAATAGCGCTATGACAAAACTGGGTACTGTCGTCCACAGCATGTGACGGATATGGTCAAACAAATCAGCCCCGGCCACTGCAGGCGCCAGGTTAGTCGTTTCACTCAATGGCGATATTTTGTCACCAAAGTATGCGCCAGATACTATAGCGCCGGCGGTAATAGCCGGTGATAACCCCAAACCGGCTGCTACACCAATCAGCGCTACACCTATGGTGGCGGCGGTTGTCCAGGAACTGCCAATGCTCATTGCCACTATGCCGCATAACAAACAACTGGCGGCATAAAACCAGCTTGGGCTTAATAGCTGCAGGCCATAATAAATTAATGTCGGTACTGTTCCTGAAAGCATCCAGGTACCAATTAATGCTCCAACCGACAGCAGGATCAGCACCGCGCCCAGCGACAATGAAATCCCCTTCACCATCGCTTTTTCCATTACCGACCAGCGATAGCCGTTTTTCAACCCTATCACCACTGCAACGGCTGTCGCCATAAATAAGGCAATTTGGTTTGGCCCATAAGAAGAGTTATCGCCAAACAAATATACTGAACCAGACAGCAGTATAATCAACACGATAAGCGGTAAGGCCGCATCCAGAAAGCTGGGTTGTTTTTCAGACATCAAAGGCTCCGACAGGCTAAGGGCACTATGGCCCCTGCTCTTTATAGTTATAAAATGCTACATCAAAAATTAAAACGAACGATAGAACATCACTACAATGATGACCGGACAGACAAATTTAACGTACCAGGGCCAGATGCGCCAGAATAAGCTTTGTTCAGCCAGAGCATCGCCTTTTTTCAATTCCTGCAGTATCTCGTTGCGTCGCCAAACCCAGCCGGCAAACAAACACAACATTAAGCCCAATAACGGTTGGCTGTATCGGGTAGTAAGCGCAATCACAAATCCAAACAAGGTGGCAAAGTTCATAATGATCAGGCAGCTTAGCGCGAAGATTATTGCCGCTATCAGCCAAACCGTTTTTTGTCTGGCAATATTATGCTTTTCAACCACATAAGATACCGGCACTTCCAGCATAGAGATTGACGATGTCAGTGCAGCTATGGACATTAACAGAAAAAACGCACAAGCAACGACGCCACCGACTACCCCCATAGTGGCAAACAATGACGGCAATACGGTAAAAATAAGCGTATCTTCAGACAATAAACGGCCATCTTCAGCGAAGATCTGCACACCATTATGCAAAGCGACATACATAGCTGGAATAATTAACAAGCCAGCCAGTACCGCGACACCTATATCAACCAGCGATACCGCCGCGCCAAGGCGCGGCAAATTCTCGCTATGGCTGACGTAAGAGCCGTAAATCAACATAGTACCCACGCCAAGCGACATCGAGAAGAATGCCTGCCCCATAGCGCTGATCAATAAATCCGGGTTAAGCAGCTGGGTAAAATCAGGTAGCAGATACACTTTCAGGCCGGCCATAGCACCGTTTTGCGTCATGACATAACCAAACAAAACCAACATAATGACGAAAAGTGTCGGCATTAAACGCACTGACCAGCGTTCAATACCGTTTACCACGCCGCCACTGACTATACTCACTGTCAGCGCCATAAATACAGCACAAAACAGTAAGTTGCGCTCCAGCGAAAAAGCCAGCAACCACTGTGATAGCTGTTCAAAGCCCAGTAAATTAACAATGGCTTCAATGGTGTGCGCCAGCATCCAACCGCCCACAATGCTGTAAAAGGCCAAAATAAGCGAAACAGTAACAATACCCCAGCCGCCTACCCAGCGGCCGGAGTTACCTCTGGCAACCTGACCTAACGCATCGACAACATTGGCCTTAGTCGCCCGACCTATTAATAACTCGGCCATCAGTACCGGATAGGCTAACAAAAAGGCCAATATCAGATACATCAATACAAAAGCCGCTCCGCCATTGCTGGCAACCTGCGTCGGAAAGCCCCAGATATTCCCCAAACCGACTGCCGATCCTGACGCTGCTAATACAAACCCCAGTCTCGAAGAAAACTCGCCACGTGAACTCATAGTAAACCTTTATAATTATTATGTTTTTTGCACTTAAAAAGAAGGCGGTATCGCTACCGCCTTGCTGTATCTTTGTCGCTTTTTATTTATTTTTTCGCCAGACGGCTCACCATTTTCAAATCAGCCGTGATATTGGCCGCTTCTTCTAAAAATGGATCGATTTTCTCCAGCTTTTCCGGTACATCGTCAAGAGAGTCAACCGTTGGCATGCCAAGGCGCTGTAAACGCTGGTTAACCCGGCTAAGCTGCTGTGCTTTGCTATCATCGCGCTCGGCAACACGTTCAGCTTCTTTCAATGACACTATCTTGTCATCTGCGTTTTGTTTGTACTCTTTAATGTCTTCAAGCAGATACTGAAATTCCGGCTCTGCGTTAATGCGGGCCTGATGTTTTTCACGCAGACTTGGCACTAAAGTACCGATATCATACAGGCTATCGTAATGTGCGGCGTTGATAGAGTCCCAGGGTAAGGCGTACTCTTCTTTACTTTCGCCCCATTCCTGCGGGTCAATGGCAGTTGGAAACAGAATATCCGGGATCACGCCTTTGTGCTGCGTGCTGCCACCATTGATACGATAAAACTTCGCTATGGTGTATTGCACACTGCCAAGCGGGCTGTCAAACATATCATATATCCGTCCAAGACCACGGTGTTGCTGTACTGTGCCTTTACCGAAAGTTTGCTCACCTACCACCAGGCCCCGGCCATAATCCTGCATGGCAGCAGCGAAAATTTCTGACGCTGAAGCACTGTAGCGATCGACCATTATGGTTAACGGGCCATCATAAAAACTGACTCCGTCATTGTCCTGCGACACTGACACCTTGCCATCACCTTCACGAATTTGAACTACCGGGCCGCGGTCGATAAATAACCCGGTCAGTAAGGTCGCTTCCTGCAAAGAACCGCCGCCATTGCCACGTAAATCAACGATAATGCCGTCGACATTGGCTTGTTTCAGTTCAGCCAGCAGCTTTTTAACGTCTTCTGCCAGATTGTTATAAAAACCCGGAATGCTGATCACACCAATTTTTTGGTCCAGCTCTGACAGCTGAGGTTCAAAAACTTCTGCTTTTGCAGCACGGTCTTCCAGACGGATTTTGTCACGAACTATGCTAATTACCTGCGACTGACTGGTACCAATATCATTGGCTCCCACCACTTGTAGCCGCACTGTGCTGCCCTTGGGTCCTTTGATCAAATCAACTACATCATCCAAACGCCAGCCAATAACGTCGACAAAATCGGCTTTGTCTTGCGCTACACCAATAATTTTATCTTTGGGCTTTAGCTTTTGCGTCATATCAGCCGGACCACCGGGCACCAGACTCTGGATCACGGTGTAATCCTCATCAGCACGTAACACGGCACCAATACCTTCCAGCGACAGATTCATCTCTTGCTGAAAACGATCAGCATTGCGCGGTGAAAGATAAGAGGTATGAGCTTCAATACTGCGGGCAAAGGAGTTCATTACCAGTTGGAAAACGTCTTCACTTTCAGTTTGTGTCAGGCGTTTCTTAGTATTACGATAGCGTTTTGCTAAAATATCTTTGATTTCTGTAGCCGTTTTACCGGCCAGTTTCAGATTAAGCGCATCAAATTTTACCCGCTGCCGCCAAATTTCATTCAGCTCTGCGGCGTCCGCCGGCCAGTTGGCGTTCTCTCTGTCATAGACATATTGATCGGCAACAGAAAAATCAAACTCGGATTCCAGCAACGACAAGGCGTAGTCAAACCGTTCTGCCCGCCGTTGAAGCGTAAGATTAAACATCTCAAAAGCCAGATTTAAGTTGCCTTTGTTGATGGCGTCATCAAACTGTGTGCGGTATTTTTCAAAGCTTGCTGCATCGGCTTTGGTCAGTACATTGCGATAATAATCCAGGTTCTTCAGGTAGGTATCAAACATCTTTGAAGACAAGGCATCATCAAGCTGCACTTTGCTGTAGTGGCCGCGGGTAAACAGCGCAGTAATTCGCTTACTGGCCGTTGCATGTTGAGCTGCCTGCGTAACAACCGGCAGCACCAGCGGTTCCGTATTTACATCTGAGGCACTAGTGCCAAACGTAACAAACAGTGCTGTCGCAAGTACTGAACATTTTTTCATAAGCTACTCTGTATTAATCAGGCCAGATACAAACTATCCTGCCGGGTTTTTATTACCATACCAGATCCCAGCTGCACAGTGACATCATCTTTGTTGACTTCCAGTACTGTTGCCGGCATTGGATTCTGCCCAAGCTTAATCAGTACTTTTGCACCTGCAACAACTGCAGACATCACTACCGGTTGCAGAGTCACTGGCTTTGACACCACGGGTTCTGCTCTGGCTGGTTTCTGGTTAACCTTAGCCTCTTTAGAAGCCTGATTCGGCTTTTTGTTCTGATTTTTTTTGTAAGCAGGTTTGTCTGCTACCGTATTAACTTGTTTTGCTTTAGCTTCAGCAATACGTGCTTTACGTTTTTCGGCCGCTTTGGCCTTACTTTGTTCCAGAGTTTTGCTGGCGTGTTCTGCTTGTGAAGCATCAATCAGGTCACCGTCGACGCCATCTAAGTCTACCCTGGCGATACCTTCTTTAGTGGCTTCCAGGTAGCGCCAGCTGGATGTGTACACCCGCAACGCCTGACGTAACTGTGTTTTACTCACGCTTTCGTCTGTTTGCAAGCGTTCAGCTAAGTCCTGAAAAATACCAATTTTCAGCGGTTTTGCTTCACCTGTTAAACTAAAACAGGCGGGAAACTTATCAGCAAGGTAAGCCAATACGTCTTTTACATTTGTCGTTTTAACATTTTGTTCAGTTGGGGTGGTCATTAACGCTTCACTCTTCTTCATCTACGGTATCCGCGTCCGGTATACCTTCTTCCAGCTGTTGGCGCACATAAGCCAAAGCCCAATCTATTAATTCGTCTTCATCCGCTTCTAACAGCACGGTACCACCGCGCAGTTGATCCCAAATGCCGGGAAGCAAATGTTCAACCTGGCTGGCGGTGATATCTGTCGGTAATGCCTGCCATACACTGTGATAAATACTGTTAATTTTATCTGTTACCAGCTCTTCGTCACCTTCCCAGTCACCAATATCTGCAATATCAAACAAATAATCGTGAATAGAGATTGCATCTTTCATAGTGATGCCGCCAAATGTTGCTCGAACACACTGATCAGTTGCTCGAGCCCGGCTTGGTCGTCGGCATCAAATCGAGCCAGTTTCGGGCTATCAATATCTAATACCGCAATAATTTCATTATTATGGCGCAAAGGTAAGACGATTTCAGAGTTACTGGCAGCGTCACAAGCAATATGGCCCGGGAATTCATGCACGTCTTTAACAAGTTGCACCTCACCGGTTGCCACAGCAGTGCCACAAACGCCTTTTCCTACGGCAATGCGCACACAAGCCACCTGGCCCTGAAATGGCCCCAACACCAGTTCTCCATTACGCATAATGTAAAAACCAGCCCAGTTTAGGTCAGGCAGTTGGTTAAATAGTAACGCACTAAGATTTGCCATGTTGGCAATAAGATCGCTTTCCTGCTCAATAAGAGCGCGCGCTTGCTGGTTCAGTAAGCGGTATAACGCAGTTTTTTCATTCGACATTAAATATGAAGTTCTGACTAATGCTCAAAACCCGTACATTACTCGTTTTACCTGTGAATTTAAACCACCTGACGGCAAAGATTTCAGCGAATGGACCGTTTTCTGATTAGCTATCGTCAGATTGGTTGAGATTCGAACAATTTTCAGCGTTACCACTTAGCTGTTTCAGCGGATTTGCCGGATAGTAGCAAGGTGGCTGTTGCGGCTGATGGCTAAAAAACCGCGTGTCCTTGTAGGGCAATTTCATAAAACCACCAACGCCTTCACCACTAATTAATGCCACCTTACGCAAAATACTTTGCAGCAGGCGGTTAAACTCCGACTCTGCCGCCGGATCCAATAAGCGATAATAGCTGTGGATTTTCATATACAAGCTGCTTACTTCAAAAATAATACAACCGGTATGCCGGATTAAATTCAGCCTTGCTATATCGTCCATAATGGCATCGGGCAATACCAGTTGCTCGTCCGGATCTTTGCCATCTTCAAAGTACGAATGTTGTTTGCTGGCATCTTCGCTACTTAACACCGGTGCCAACTGATAGGGTATTGCGGCATCGGCTGCGGCAATAAAAGGCTGTGCCGTACTATCTCGGCTGATATGGATAGTATTACGGGCATTAAATAAACATGCTTTAAAAATGCCCACTTTGGCTATGGCGCGGGCCAGTGCGACGACATTATTAACAGACAAAGCAAACGATTGTGCCAGGCTCTCATCATATAAGTTAAGACTCGAGTCAATGTACACCCCACCCGCCTGCCAGTGAATCGCCAAACCACCCACTACCGGGTAACGCGCCAAACGGCTGACTGCAGCGACAAAGGCTTTTTCTGTTTCGCCCATACCCTGCAAATAATTTTTGTAATACCGCTCAAGCTGCACATCATCAACATAAGCTATGCCTTCTTCCTCACTGTGTTCGCGCAAAAACGACTTGCGCGACGAATACACCACGGTGTCAAGCTCGCGCACCTGAGGGCTTATCCACACCGGTAATTGTGCCGTATCATCAAACAATGGCAACTCAGGCAGCACCAGATGTTTTAATCGCGACATATGCTGCAAAAAGTAGTCCCCGGCCTGAGCGCGCAAGCCGGCATCATCTGCCAACATACTATCAAGCATCGTCGCAAACTCAACCGGCAAGCCCAAACTACGCGCCGGAATGGCTTTGTTGCCAAAACGGCAAGACTGGCCGGATGCCAGAGCATATAAGGTTCCGGCAACACCTTGCTCATCAAATCGCGGACTGGACAAGGCGCCGATTCGCTGTTCGGGGCCAATAAAATACACATCGCCCATACGTGCATTTGAGTTTTGCAGATCCGAGGACATTAATTGCATGACGTTATTGGCTAAATACTGGCCATTGGCATCTAGCTGAGCAAACACTGACGAGCCCCAGTCTATCAGGCTTATATGGCCACTGTGCTCGTCAAACACCAGGTTAGAGGGTTTAACATCGCCATGTACTATGGGTTGTAGTTCCCCCTCTTTGTCATGGCTGCGCAGTGCCAGCAGTACGTCAGCCAACTGACAGGCAATATCCACCAGCAAACGCGCACTTAAACGGCCATGCTTTAAGCTGTAGTGCTCTAAATCGATGCCGGCGCCGCGCTGCATCATCAGAATGCCCTGCTTTTTAATCACCTGATAGGTGATATAGCGCGGTACGTTTGGATGCTGTACCTGCGACAACATATAGGCCTCGTCAGCCAAACGTTCCTGTATATGTTGCGGTAAATTAATCCGCGAAAACTTAAATACGCAAGCCTGATTGCCACGGTCCAGTCCGGCAAAAGCGAAGCCATAGGCCCCCTTGCCTATCAAGGCTATGTCACTGTAACCAAGTTTTTCCAGCTCAGAGACACAAAGCGCCACCCAATCTTTTAGTTTTTTAGCATCATTGGCATTAAGCAGGTAAATAGATTGCTCTTCCGGGATGTAAAAGTTTCGCAGCTGGTTTTTATATTGCATCTGCTTCAGGCCTGTACACAGCGCTGCAACGCCCACTGACGCAGTGCATTAATTTGTTCTGCCATTACTACTGAGAGCGGCTGGGTCGCCGCCAGCTCGTCCATTAAATGCAGCAGGCTCAAAGCCGTGCCATCGGCTCTGGCACGGAAACTGGCCCCAACTACTGCTTGTTCCAGCTCGGCGCCTGAAAACCCCCGACACAGAGCCAATACGGGCTGTAACACTTCGTCAGCCAGGCTAAGCTGGCGTTTGGCCAGGTGTAACTTAAGCAGCTGCAACGTTTCGGTTTCGTTCGGTAAATCGACAAAGAAAATTTCATCAAAACGGCCTTTACGCAGCAACTCCGGTGCCAGCTCATGAATATTATTCGCTGTGGCGACCAGAAACACTTGCGATTTACGCTCTGATAGCCAGGTCAGAAAGCTGCCCAGTAAGCGCCGTGTCACGCCATTATCGCTATCACCACCGGATAGACCTTTTTCAATTTCATCTATCCACAGCACGCAGGGCGACATAGCATCGGCCAGCGCCAGAGCCTGAGCGAGGTTTTTTTCTGTTTCACCAATATATTTATTGTACAGCGCCGCCATGTCTAAGCGCAGTAACGGCAATTGCCAGCTACCGGCAATCGCTTTTGCTGCCAGGCTTTTCCCCGTCCCCTGCACTCCGGTTAGCAATACGCCCTTGGGGGTATCTTTAGCATTGTCGATAAACGCGTTGTGGCGCTGCGTTATCCAATGTTTCAGGTTTGTCAGGCCAATAACGCTGTCGAAGCCGACACTGTCAAACACTTGCGACAATACGCCATCGGTTTGTAATAAATTGAATTTGGCACGGTTAATACGCGGTATATCGTCTTTTGTTACAGCGCCGTCGTCAGCTATGGCTTTATAGGCTAAGCGTTTCACCTCTTCAAAAGTTAAACCGCGTAAGTTCTGTACCAATAGTGCCACACTTTCAGCACCGAGCTCGGCCAGCATGCCATGCCTGGCAGTGTAGCTGTCAGCCATATCATGTACCAGTTGACGTATTTGCTGATCTGACGGCAGGCTAAGCTCAAAACGATAGGCTAATCGGCTCAGCTCTGGCGGTATAGTAATAGCATGACTGAGCAAAATCAGGGTATGACCCAATTGTTCATGTGCCAATGCAATTTCTTTGATATAACGCACATGTTTAGCGTCGGCTAAAAATGGGTGAAAATCACACAACACATAGATACCGCTATTGCGGGTACCTTTAATTTGCGCCAGTAAATTGGTTGGCTCGGCGTTAAAAGCCTGTGCGCTATGTTCGCTATCCAGCCGCTGTAAGCCGTCGGTGATGGTCCATTTAAACACCGGCCGCATTAAGTTTACTGCCAGGCGTTTAATCAGCAGTAAGGCGCGCGGTTCTTCGTAACTTTCAATCACAATCAATGGGCTATGTGCCTGCATCAGCACCCGTAAATCATCAAATTCGTGCATAGCTTTCCTAAAACAAAATAAAATAAAAAACCCACTACAATGAGTGGGTTTTAGCAGAAAGCGTGGTTAAAACCAAGCAGCAAAACAAGCTTAGTGTTAACGCATGGCTACCAGCATCGCCGATGGCTGCTCCAGGTATTGTTTCCACAGGTTGGTAAAGCGCGCTATGGTACCGCCGTCAATTACACGGTGATCGCCCGACCAGCTAATTTGCATCAGTTGCCGTGCTTCTACTTCACCTTTGCTGTTAAAACGCGGCAAGGTTTGTACTTTACCCAGCGCCACTATGGCCAGTTCCGGTTTGTTAATGATGGGGGTAGCTACTGTGCCGCCTAAAGCGCCGATATTGGAGATACTGATAGTCCCGCCTTTTAAATCGGCCGGACTAACACGACCTTCACGGGCCTGTTCAGTTAAGCGGGTTAAATCGTTGGCAATATCAATAATAGATTTATGCTGACAACCTTTGATATTTGGCACTAACAAACCGATTTTAGAATCTACCGCTATGCCAATATTGTGATCATCAAAGTAGGTCAGTTCAGTGCAGTCTGCATTTACTTTGGCATTCATGATCGGATACTGATTAATCGCCAACGACAGGGCCTTGATAAAAAACGGCATCATCGTCAGTTTCACGCCCTGCTTGGCATACTGATCTTTTAAACTGGCGCGCAGTGCTATCAGTTCTGTTAAATCAATCTCTTCACAGTAAGTAAAGTGCGGAATAGTTGATACCGACTCGACCATTTGCCGGGCCATTGCCGCTTTAATGCCTTTAATTGGCTCAGTGCGGCTGCCGCCAACGCTTGTTACAGCCGCGGCTGTCACGCTGGCAGTAGTGGCTGCATTAGCTGTTGTTGCAGCACCAGCCGAGGTAGCGACTTTGCCTTCGGCGAAAGCACGCACGTCGTCTTTGTAGACCCGGCCTTTTTCACCGCTGCCTGGCACTTTACTGATATCGATACTCAGCTCACGGGCTAAACGACGCACCGCCGGGCTGGCCAGAGCTTTACCATTGTTGCTGACAATTGTGCTGGCACTGTTTTGCTGCAATGCACAACTGGCTTTAGCCGGCGCTGCAGTAGGGGTTGTATTAGCTGCCGCCGCTGGCGCCGCAGCGGTCAGGCCGCCATGTTGCATAGCAAACAAGGGTGCATGCACTTTAGCAATATCGCCTTTGGCATAATACAACCGGGTAACCTTGCCCGAGTACTTGGCCGGAATTTGCACCAAAGCTTTGTCGGTCATAACATCGCATACCGGCTGATCTTCAACGATGTCATCACCTTCACTGACCAGCCAGTCAACAATTTCACACTCGACGATACCTTCGCCGATATCTGGTAGAATAAAATCTTCACTGACTGAAGACGCCGCTACCGCTTGTGTATCAGCTACCGGCGTTACAGCGGCCTCAGAGTTATCCGAGCCTGCCAGCTGCATTTCAAACAGCGGTGCATGCACTTTGGCGATATCGCCTTTGGCGTAATACAGTTTTGACACTACACCATTGTGTACCGCCGGAATTTGTACCAGCGCCTTATCGGTCATCACATCACATACCGGCTGATCTTCAGTGATGGTGTCGCCCTCGGCGACCAGCCAGTCAACAATCTCGCACTCAACGATACCTTCACCGATATCCGGCAGAATAAAATCTTTTTTCATTGCTGCCTCCGTTAAAAGTTTACTGAGCGTTTGATCGCTTCATATGTTTTTAAATGATCGGCCACGTACTCTTTTTCCAGCGCCAGCGGGTATGGCGTATCCATACCACAGACTCTCTCAATCGGGCTCTCCAGGTGCAGGAAGCACATTTGCTGGATGGTTGCGGCAATTTCACCGGCAAAGCCACCGGTTAGCGGCGCTTCATGGTTTATCAGCAGGCGGCCGGTCTTTTTCACTGAAGCCGCTACTGTATCGGCGTCCCAGGGTAAAATACTGCGCAGGTCGATCACTTCGCAGGAAATACCGTCTTTCTCAGCCATTTCTACCGCTTTTTGCACAATTTCCATCTGTGCGCCCCAGGCCAGCACAGTAATATCTTTGCCCTGCTGGGTCACCTCGGCTTTGCCTAGTTCAATTTCGTAGTATTCTTCTGGTACTTCACCAACCGATGCCCGGTACAGTTTTTTCGGTTCAAAGAAAATAACCGGATCCGGGCTGGCAATAGAGGCCAGCAACAAGCCTTTAGCCTGATAGGGATCACGTGGGATCACCACCTTTAAACCCGGGGTATGCGCAAAATAGGCTTCAGGTGATTGGCTGTGGTAGTGACCACCGGCTATACCGCCACCGTAAGGACTGCGAAATACTATGCCGCCGACATTAAACTCATTGCCTGAGCGGTAACGGAATTTCGCGGTTTCATTTACGATCTGGTCAAATGCCGGGAAGATATAATCAGCAAACTGAATCTCGGCCACCGGCTTCATGCCCTGCGCCGCCATACCATTCGCGAAGCCAGCAATGCCCTGTTCGGTTAACGGCGTATTAAAGCATCGTGCTTTACCGTATTTTTCCTGCAATTTACTGGTCGCGCGGAATACGCCGCCAAAATGGCCGACATCTTCACCAAAGCACACTACGCCATCATCTTTGGCCATCGCTAAATCAAGCGCATTATTAATGGCCTGTAACATGTTCATCTTTGCCATTAGTCTAGTCTCCCCGCCGTTACCGGATACGCATCCGGGTACTTACGGATATGCGCTTTTAATTCATCTAGTTGTTGTTGTAATGCCGGTATCGGCTGCGCATAAACATCTGAAATCAGATGCTCTATGCCAGGCTTGGCCACTTTCTCTGCCACCTTTAATGCATCAAGAATTTCGGTGCGCAGTTTTTCAATAGTGGCTTTATCATCTGCATCGTTTAGCCAGCCTTTGTCAATCAACCATAAGCGGTAGCGGGCTATAGGGTCATTTTGCCGCCATTTTTCTTCTTCTTCTTTTGAACGGTAGCCGCTTGGATCGTCTGACGAAGAATGCGCGCCGAGACGATAAGCGATCGATTCAATCAGTACAGGCTCATTGTGTGCCAGCGCATGGTCTCGGGCCATTTTAGTAGCCTGGTATACGGCTAAGATATCGGCGCCATCAACCCTTAGTGCTTTCATGCCATAGCCAACAGCACGACAAGCGATACCATCGCCGACAAACTGCTCGTTAGCCGGGGTGGAAATGGCATATCCATTGTTGCGGCAGAAGAAAATCACCGGTGCTTTGTGTACCGCTGCCATATTTAAGCCAGCGTGGAAATCACCTTCAGAGGCCGCACCTTCACCAAAGTAACAAATCGTAGTGTTGTTTAAGCCGCGCAGCTTCTGCGCATAGGCATAACCACTGGCCTGCGGAATTTGCGTGCCCAGTGGTGATGATATGGTCATGTAGTAAATATCTTTGCTGCCATAGTGCACCGGCATCTGGCGGCCTTTACCCAAATCTTTTTCGTTGGAAAACAGCTGGTTCATAAACTGCTCCAGCGTAAAGCCACGATAACGCAGCGCGCCCTGCTCGCGGTACTGCGCCATAATCATGTCTTTATCATCCAATGCTGCGGCACTGCCAATAGTTGCGGCTTCTTCACCCAGACACTGCATATAAAAGCTGATGCGGCCCTGGCGCTGCGCGGCCAGCATGCGCTCATCCAATACACGGATAAACACCATGGTATCGTACATTTTAAGCGCGGTCGCTTTATCCAACTCAGGTGCAGTAGCACCGTCATACAAGCTACCATCGTCACGTAAAATGCGCAGTGTCGGGATTTTTAACGCATCACCGGCAGTAAACTCTGCAGTGTGCACCGTGGTGATGGTGGCGTTATTTGGGTTGTTCATAGGGTGTCTCTTGTTTGTTATACGTATTAGACAAGTCGCTGGTAGCGCCAGCCCGGCCTTGGTTTCGGGCTGACGCTACTCTGCTTATACCGACTCAGTATAGCGGTTTTACCGCTTTCCCCGTTTTGTGCACCATTTTAAAATGCACCGGTGTGTTCTGATTATTATCGGCGGCAACTTTACCTTTACGTAAACTGCATTGCAACCGCCGTTCAGGTTTGCAGCGGCAGGTGTCAGTAGTGACTGTCAGCATAAATTTACTCTTTACAGCGCTATACTGCCGTACTTAACCCTTAGCTGATGTTGCTAACCACCGAAGTCGGCACCACCATCAACATCGCGCGCTGACCTATAGCTACTTTCGCATTGGGGAAAATAATAGCTTCACCTTCGCGCTCTACCCGATACTCTGTATCGCCATCTGTTGCCAGTAACGTACCCAACGGGTAACTGGTAAAGTTTTCAACATCGTCAGCAAAGTGCAGTTTAAATTCCTGAGTTTGTTTATTGATAGCACGGTACACCTGATACAACTGAAATTGCCGCTCATCAAACGGCTGAGTCTGTACATTATCGGCAGACACCAGTTGACGCAGTGCTGTACGTACCTTGGTAAAACGTTGCATATCGTTCTGACCAAACGGCTGCACCTTGCCCAGTTCAATAGTAAAGGCGTCGGCATCGTGGCTGTTAGAGGCGTAGTAACTAAAAGTAGATGCCGGGGTTTGCATCAGCAGTACTGTGGTCACATCACAGGCCTGTAAAAATTCAAACTCTGCCTTTTGCCACGGCTTGCCATGTAAAAACGGATATACGGCGAACTTTTCAAAGCGGGAACCACGAATGGCGGTGTGAAGATCATATAAATATCGGTTACGCGGCACCACACTGGTTACGCGTACCTCAGAATAAAACCGGCTAACATAGCCCTCTAGCGCCTTAGCCCGCTTACGTTCTGCATTAATGAGCCCGGCGCCCATACTGTGATGGCCGGAAAACAACCGGTTTAGGTTTTCGCGTATTTCGCGTGTGCCGGCATTGATTGCCGCCGGGTTACCAAACAACACGAGCAGACGCTGTTTCAGCGCTAACTGACCCGTCAACAGCTCTTGTACCAGTTCAGCACAAATTTCAATTGGCGCGGTTTCATTACCATGCACACCGCAGGATAGCACTATATCTTTACTGCCTGGTTGCTGAGGTTCAAAGCAAATGACACCGGTATCCCATACCGATACGGTAGTGTTATCAGGCAGATTAAAATGCATTGGCGCCAGGCCATCGGGATGTTGCAAGCTAAGAGTTAAAAAATCACCGTTTGCTATCGGTTGTTGGGTCATACGCCAGCTCCGTGTAATAAAACTGGCGCTGATTCTACCCTATAACCGCAGCGGACTAAACGACTGAACGGTAATCAGCATAAGCGGCCACCTTATCGCGGCCTGACTCTTTTGCCTGATACATTGCATGATCAGCATCGGCCAATAGCTGCTTTAGCTGATAACCGGAAGTATCCGAGCCCGCAACACCAAAACTGGCACTTAACGGAAACTGTTTGCCGCTGTCGCTGCTGTCAATTGCCGCTATGGCATCGCGGCATATTTCTGCCAACAACACTGCTTTATCGGTGTGACAGCCCGGCAATACCACGGCAAATTCTTCGCCTCCAATACGACCAAACACATCATTGTTACGCATAAAGTTACGGCAGGTTTTTACTACATGCTGCAGGGCCCAGTCACCGGCAGCATGGCCGTGGGTGTCATTTATGGTTTTAAAAAAATCCAGGTCAAACAACATAACCGCAACCGGTTTAGCATTGTTTTCGCAATAATCCAGCGCTATTTTAGCCTGGTTATTAAAGTGGTATCTGTTACTGATACCGGTAAGCTGATCGTATTCGGCAATTTTCTTAAAACGCTTACGTCCTGTCATGCCCTTATACGCAAAGATAGTGGCAATAGCCAATACAAATGCCAGTATCAATATTAACAGCCGGTTTTGTTTGGCTTCCTGCTCGAACAGATCTTTTTGTAAAGACAACAATTCATTGTCTTTATCCAACAAAGCAATACGTTGGTTTTTTACTTCAATATTAGCCTTGGCAATATTGTACGCTAATAAACCAGAGGTCTTTTCATCTTCAAAAGCTTTTTGTTTTGTTACTAAAATTTCGTGAAAATTTAACGCTTGCTGGTAATCACCTGAAGTTTTTGCGGCTTCATGCAGAGCAGAGTACAGGCGCAATACTGCATAGTTGATTTCGCTTACGTCAAGATTTTTTCGGGCAGCCAATCCGTAACTTAGGGCTAAATCAGTCTGACCTAATTTAAGATAGATAGAGCTATACAACGCTCGATACAAAGTGATCAATATTTTGTAAGACGTGGCTTCAACCTCATTGAAATACGCATTCAAAGCCTCCAGTGCCTGTTGCGGGCTTTGTTCAACTAATTGCTCTATCCTAAAGCTACGTATAATTCCCACGTAAACTGGCTGTTTAGCGGCGATGCAATTATTTATCGCCTCTTCATAAAAATTGTAAAACTCTTGATATCTTTTAGCCCTGTGTAGCGCTTCCACTTTGAACTGCATGCCTATACAGCGATATCTATCAACCTTAGTCGTTTCTATCAACTTTTCAGCATAATACAGCCCCAAATCAAACTGATTTATACTATTAAACACCAGCGCAATAATGACGAAACCATAACTTCTTGTACCTTCATCTGTGATTTTTCCAAGTAAACTATGAAAATCATCGAAATACTGGAATACTTCGCTGTATTTTCTTGACAGTACCAGACTGTTTATCATTAATCCGTACGATTTAAACTTTAAGTTTTCAGACGTTGAGTTCTCTGCCAGGCGACGCAATCTAACAAACGATTCATCCCGTTTTCCGGAATAAACCAAACGATAGCTTTGTAAGTATTCGAGCTCTTCAACTTGGGCAGGAGACAATTGGTCGCTCTGTTCACTTAAAAAAGTCACTAATTCCGAAAATCTATTAAAATCAGTCGACTTTATCTCTTCTGCCAAAATGAAGATTTCATCAATTTTCTGATTTTCTACTGCACATACTGAAATGGAAAACAGCACGCCAACAAAAAGCAGGCATGCTGTATTAAAAAGATCTAATCTTTTTTTTAAAAAAAACACTGGATGCTTTTTACTTATTTTGTCAATTCGTCATCTGGCGTATCTTCTTCAGGCTCATCAGCAGGTTCATCAGCAGGCTCTTCTGCAGGCGCAACACCACACACCAAATTTTTCCTTGGATCTAATAACATTTCGACTGCAGAATGAAAATTGGTCGGTTTGTCATTTACTAGCTGTTGTTGCTGTAACATTTCCAGTACTTCTGCTTCACTGAGTTCCTGAAACTCAGCAGAAGCGCCCAGTTTTTCCATAAAATTTATTATATTACCCATGATGTATCCCCATTAAGGTCTGTTTTGTTTGTCCAGTTCGAAGCGCCTGGTGCTGCTGTTAAAATTAAAGCCGAGCCGCCTTGCTAACCAAACGGCAGCCCGGTTATCCTCAAGCACCTTGGCAATAATGTCATATTCTGCATATTTATCACATAAAAAAGTAATCAGGATCTGCAGGGCTTCAAATGCCAGATGTTGCTTTTGAAAAGCTTCACGGAATATTACTCCGACTTCAATGATTTTTTCCGCTTCGGTTACCGTAATCCCCAAGATACCTGCGCAATCTTTCCCGTTTATTAGCTCTGCCACCAAAAAGCTACGCTTACATTGTGCGCTATGGCTGAGTTTTAGCGCAATTTCAAAACTCTTCTGTAAAGACAGTTCATCAAGTGCCGGGCCTATAAAACGTAAGATACTAGAATCTCCATACAAACTGGCATAGAGCGGATAATCGGCATTGGTTAATGGTCTAAGCCGCAAGCGCTCGCCGTTTATAACTTCAAACTTCTGTACCGGCATTAGCTTTGTTCTGCTTCACGGCTTTTAACCAGTTGCTCTAATTCAGCAATTAACGCTTCGTTAAGCTCTGCCTTGGTGCAGGGAGGAATTACCAGCGTGGTTTTTAAATCCATACTGGCGTCAGGTAATGCGCTAATAGGCAAATACTCAATGCGGGTGGGCTGAATGGGCAGGGTTGCCGCTTCGTATAAAATCACTTCGTGATCCAAAGGGTAATATTCTGCCAGCAGTTTTACCAACACTTTGCGGTATTCGCTGTCGGTAGTAAATTTTGTCAGGCTTCTATCCCCTGCTACCCCGACTTGCCAAAGTACTAAATAAGCTGCTGTATCGATATTGCGCTTATAAAACATAAACTGGCTAGTTTCAAAGTGTTGACACCCCGAACTGCCGGGGTCAATACCTAAATCGGCAATCAGGCAGTCTTCAGCTGAAATGCCAGGTTCCATATGCGCTTTATAGCCAAGCTCTCGCGCTTGTTTAATGGCGTTGTGTGGTACCCAGGCAAATACGCCAGGGTGGCCGTAAAAGGCGCCGACCACTTTTTTACCGGCTTTAACTTCGGCCAGCATAGCTGCCACCATCTCACGATAAGTAATCATCCGTGATTTACCTTCCAGGTAATACGGCTGCAGTGAGCGCACATCGGCGTTCATCTGCTCTATCCATTTCTCGGTTATACCGTCAGCCACCAGAACGAACACCACATCGGCTTGTTCAATATAACTGCGGGAAAGTGGGCTGATATGACTGCCCAACGTCATGCCGGTACCAACACAGACTAAACTCGCTTTTGACACTATGCTTCCCTGAAAGTTTTTATGCACTATAAGTTGCCTGCAGCTTTGCTGGCAAGTGCGGATCAGGGTTTAATTGTCGCTAATGCGCGTTTATTCAGCTGGCGGTATTGTGGATGATGTTCAAACCACAGATCCAGGCTTTGGTTAAACTCGGCGTCGCTGCGAATTTGTGGCATAGCCTGATTTATTTTGTCTATCACATTGCGGCCCCAGCGACTGTCGCTGCAACCGATAGCACCGTGCACCAGTTGCTGGTGGTTTTCTGCGATAGGTAATAGCTGCAACAGTTGGCCGGTGTTAAGTTCATGGTAGCGACGTATAATGCTGTAATCTATGGTGTAATCCAGCCGCTGTGCTTCTATCATCTGCAAAATAGCCTCAGGGCCATTGTCACCCGAACGCACTAGCCGGTTACCGGGCCGGCTATCCTGGCCTTCAATTAAAGGTTGTAGCACACCAAAACGGCGGCCGGCCGGGTAACCAAAATGAAACTCTTCATCCGCCAGTAATTCAGCTAAGGGTACCGGCAACGGATATTTTTCACGGATCCGCTGCGCCGCTGCGTTATTGGCAATAATCTGGTGCGGCAGATACACATGCGTTGGTAAACTGTAGTAAGCGCCCTGCTCGCTCTGCTTTTTATGGATCATGCAGGCGAAACAGAGGTTTTCTGCGCGTTCAAGAGCCCGGCCAATACGCGGTTGCGGCAAAATTTCACGGTGTTTTTTCAACTCAGGCACGTAACGATGCACGGCGTCTATCAGCACATCACACAACCCCTGTTGTTTATAGTCACCACTGACAATATGAAACGGCGGTGCAGTATTAACAGCCCAATTAATTTGGTTGATTTCGTTGGGCTGTGCCAGCAAGAGTTGCGGCAGCAAAATGACTGAGGCTGACAGGTAACGCATCATAACAACTCCTGAGCTAATACTCTGGCAAGCTTATGATGTTTCCGGTACAAAGCTTTACGACTTGTATGATATTTGTTTGATAAAAAAAGGCCTGTATGCAACAGGCCTTTTATCAGTGTTGTGACGGCTTATTTTACGTTAACTGCGCATTTTTGCAGTTGCCAAACGCGGCTGACATAATCCTCAATAGAGCGATCTGAGGTAAACTTGCCTACCGACGCTGTATTTAGCATGGCCTTTTTCGCCCACAACGTTTTGTCACGATACCAAAGGTCAATTTTTTCCTGCGCTTTAACGTAGCTGGCAAAGTCGGCCAGCACCAGATAAGGGTCGCCGCCTTCCAGCAAGCTGCGTTTTATCGCTGCCAGTTCACCCGGTTTACCCGGAGTAAAATAATCCGTTTCCAGCCAATCGAGGATGGCTTTAATTTCAGGATCGGCATAGTAATAATCGCTACTGTTATAACCCTTAGCTTGTAGTGCTTTAACTTCATCAACCGTTAAACCGAAGATAGCAATATTATCACTGCCCACTTCTTCGGCAATTTCAATATTGGCCCCATCCAGCGTACCCACGGTAACAGCACCGTTTAATGCCAGCTTCATATTACCGGTACCCGAGGCTTCTTTACCCGCTGTTGAGATTTGCTCAGATACATCAGCTGCCGGGATCATCTTCTCGGCCAGGGTAACGCGATAATTTGGCATAAACACCACTTTAATGCGGTTTTTTACCCGTTTATCATGGTTAATCTTGTCGGCGATTTTATTAATGGCGTAGATAATTTCTTTCGCTAGCTTATAGCCAGGTGCTGCTTTGGCGCCAAATAAAAACACCCGTGGCACCATGTCGTAGTCAGGCTCCTGCAAAATACGGCGATACAGTGCCAGGATATGCAAAAGATTCAGATGTTGACGCTTATATTCATGCAAACGTTTGATTTGAATATCAAAAATTGCATGTGGGTCAATATCGATATTAGTCAGTTTTTTAACTACACTGGCCAGTTCAGCTTTATTTTGCTGCTTAATCGCCATAAAGGCGTCCTGAATTGCCGGATCATCGGCAAAGGCAGCAAACTTTGACAGCTGCTTTAAGTCAGTTGGCCAGTTAGTGCCAACCTGTTTATCCAATAACGCCGATAACCTGGGGTTACACGCCTTTAGCCAGCGCCTTGGCGTAACACCGTTGGTAACGTTAGTAAATTTGTCCGGCCACAGTGCCACCATTTCGGGGAATAAATCGGATTTAACCAGTGTCGAGTGAATTTCGGCCACACCATTAACACGAAACGAGCCAACAACTGACAAATGCCCCATACGCACCATAGGGTCGTGGCCTTCTTCGATGATAGAAAGCTTACGCTTTTTCTGATTATCGCCAGGCCATAACACATCAACCTGTTCGACCAGGAAGCGGCGGTTAATTTCATAAATAATTTCAATATGCCGCGGCAGTACTTTTTCAAACAACCTTACCGGCCATTTTTCTAACGCCTCTGGCAATAACGTATGGTTGGTGTAGGCAAAAACCTGCTGGCACAAATTCCAGGCTTGATCCCACTGCATTTCAGCGCGATCGACTAAAATACGCATCAGTTCAGGGATCGCGACGGCCGGATGGGTGTCGTTTAGCTGAATAACCACCTGCTTGGCAAAATCGCTCCAATCATCGCCATGGCTGCGTTTATAGCGACGGATAATGTCTTTTAGCGAGCACGACACAAAGAAATATTGTTGGATCAGCCTTAACTCTTTACCGGCATCGGTCTCATCGTTTGGATACAGCACTTTAGAAATGGTTTCAGCTTCGATATTCTCGCGCGCTGCATCAATGTAGCCGCCAGAATTAAACACGTCCCAGTTGAAAAAATCACTGGCCCGGCTTTCCCATAAACGCAACACATTGACGGAGCTGCCATTATAACCTACTACCGGAATATCCCAGGGCACGCCTTTAATAATGCGGCCAGGGTGCCAGACTTTTTTCATCCGTCCCTGCAGGTCATATACCGTTTCGACATAACCATACACCGAAATTTCCTGCACCGATTCGGGGCGGCAAATTTCCCATGGGTTACCGTACTCACGCCAGCTGTCCGGCCGCTCTATCTGCCGGCCATCCTGGAAGCTTTGCTTAAATAAGCCGTGCTCATAATGAATGCCATAACCAATAGCCGGGTAATTCAGGGTCGCCAGCGAATCAATAAAACATGCTGCCAAGCGGCCCAAACCACCATTACCCAGCGCCATGTCTTCTTCCTGATCTTCCAGATCAGCGATATTCATTCCCAGCTCGCCAAGCGCCTGGCGGGCCTGGTCGTATAATCCGAGGTTATGCAGATTATTGCTAAACAAACGGCCCATTAAATATTCCAGACTGAAATAATGTAATGCCCGGGTGTTTTTTTCATAGTGAGTACGCTGGGTATTGCGTAAGCCATCAAATACCTGCTCGTTAATCGCCGCACAGGTGGCACGCCACCAGGCTTGTGGGCTGGCTTTATTAACGTCAGTACCTAAACTGGCATGTAAATGCCGCACTATATTGTCTTTTAATTGCTCAGTATTGAGCCGGGCAACCGGCGTTGCCTCTGTCGCGGTATGTTTTTTCATTACAAATCCTGAAATGTTAATGCCTGAATTTTCAACAAAATAGCGGCAAATGTAGACTTATTACAAAAAAATACCTTAATGGGCGCATCTTAGCAAAATAAAACGCTACGTCTGAAATTGAGTTACAATTTAATTCGTAGCGTTTTCAATGGCTTATATTTTACTGAATACGTATTCAACAAAAGCCTTAGCGTCCTGCTCTAACTGTAGCAGATGGGCTTCACCGACAAAGCTTTCCAGATAAATTTTATATGAATCTTCTGTGCCCGACGGCCGGGCAGCAAACCAGCCATTGCGGGTAACTACTTTAACGCCACCGATATCAGCGTTATTGCCCGCTGCTTTGGTCAGCACGGCTAAAATGTCGTCGCCGGCCAAACTGGTTTGCGTCACGCTGTTAACATCAAGCTTTTTCAGCGCTGCTTTTTGCTCAGCCGTTGCCGGTGCGTCCAAACGCCGATACAGCGGCGATCCAAGCTCTTTGGTCAGCGCCTGATATTGCTGGTAAGGGTCTACCCCGGTTTTTGCCAACATTTCTGCTGCCAATAAACCTAAAATAATACCGTCTTTGTCGGTAGACCAGGCGCTGCCATCAAAGCGTAAAAAACTGGCTCCGGCACTTTCTTCACCACCAAAAGCCACGCTGCCTTTGTGCAGACCCTCGACAAACCATTTAAAGCCAACCGGAACTTCCAGTAATGTACGTCCCCGCGCGGCGACAACGCGGTCAATCAGGGCACTGGACACCAGCGTTTTGCCTATGGCTAATTCCGGCGCCCAATCCGGCCGGTTAGCCAGCAGGTAATTTATTGCCACCGCCAGATAATGATTCGGGTTCATCAGGCCACCACTGCGGGTGACAATACCATGGCGGTCGAAATCCGGATCATTACCAATGGCAATATCAAACTGGTCTTTTAACTGTATCAGGTTAGCCATCGCATAAGCCGACGAGCAGTCCATGCGGATCTGGCCGTCTTTATCCAGCGGCATAAAGGCAAATGCCGGGTCTACTTTGTCATTAACAACAGTAATATCCAGGCCATAACGCTGAGCAATACGTGGCCAGTAAGCTATACCTGAACCGCCCAGCGGATCGACACCTATTTTAATGCCCGCTTTAGCTATCGCCGCCATATCAACAACGTTTTGTAAATCGTCTACATAATGTTGAATATAATCAATATGCTGACAGTAACCGGATTGCAGCGCCAGAGCATAAGGCATCATCTTTACACCTTCGAGCTCTTTAGCCAGTAGCTGATTAGCACGCTGTTCAATCCAGTTTGTTACGTCAGTATCGGCCGGCCCGCCGTGTGGCGGATTGTATTTAATGCCGCCATCTTCCGGTGGATTGTGTGACGGTGTAATGACAATACCATCGGCTAACCGGCCGCTGGCGTCTTGGTTTTGCGTTAAAATAGCGTGAGAAATTACCGGTGTCGGTGTGAAACCCAGATCTTTTTGAATACAAACCTGAATTTTATTGGCGATCAGTACTTCTAAAGCGCTGGCAAAAGCCGCTTCCGATAAGGCATGAGTGTCTTTGCCAAGGAACAAGGGCCCGGTAATGCCCTGCTGTTTGCGGTAATCTGCAATGGCCTGGCAAATAGCAAACACATGCGGCTCATTAAAAGAGCATTTCAATGCACTGCCACGATGGCCCGAGGTACCAAAGCTGACTTTGTGCTCTGGGTGCTGATGAACGTCCGGTTCCAGCACATAGTAGGCAGTCATAAGCCGACTGATGTTGGGTACTAACGCAGAAGGCACCTGCTGTCCTGCCAGCTCATGTAGCGACATATAAATTCCTTGTTATAACAAATCACGAATACGTTCAGCGTCTTGCTCACTGTAGCCCAGTTTCAGAGCGGTTTCAGTTAGCATCATTTTTTTCCTGGTCGTGTTAGAGTTTGTAATGACCCAAAAATTGGTATTCGGGATCAATTTCGGGTTAGTGCTACTACCCGCCTCTGACAACTCCTCAGCACTGTGACCAAAATACAGACGGTTACGGCCTTTTATGTCCAGCACTTTAGCAAACTGCTTTTTATGCGCCCGTGCCAACGTAGACAAAATAAATAAAAACCGCCCTACCACACTTTGCTCTGCCTGCAGATCCTGCCGGTTTATTAAGTCAAAAATATTACTGCTAATCACCGGCGCAACTACCACAGGCTCTGTCAGCGGTTCTGGCTCAATACTGCTATCGCCCAGCAGCAAACGGCGCAGAATATCAGAAGCGCTCTCGCCGATGCGTTGGGTCTGACCTGCAATATACTGATATAGCTCGTCATCTATTTCGATGGTTTTCATATATTTATTCCGCGCACTTAAAAGTCGGTCCATTATATAAAGCCTTGCCGACAGACGCCAGCGGCATGATTTGTTAGACTTCAGGCAAAGATACTAAGATAGGTGTTTTATGCTTTTATATAACCACATTAGTGGCCAGGCGGTAGCCGGCCAGGCCCCGGTAGTACTGATCCATGGTTTATTTGGCAGCTTCGAAAACCTGGGTGTGATTGAACGCAGCTTAAGTGAGCAGTTCCAGGTAGTTAATATTGATGTACGTAATCATGGACGCTCTGATCACAGTGATGAAATGAACTACCCGTTAATGGCGGATGATCTGGCGCAAACATTGGATAATCTTGGTATTGATACCGCCGTACTGCTTGGTCACTCTATGGGGGGCAAACTGGCGATGGCCTTTGCACTTAAGCAGCCGCAGCGGGTTAGCAAACTGATCCTGGCCGATATAGCCCCCGTTACCTACCCAGCGCGGCATAACAATATTTTTGCCGGTTTAAATGCAGTAAAGCTAGACGCTATAACCAGCCGCAACGAAGCCGACACTCAGTTAGCCCAACATATTGATGAAGCAGGCGTGCGACAGTTTTTACTAAAAAGCTTGATAAAACAAGAGGATAAATTTAGCTGGCGCTTTAATCTGGCGGCATTGCAGGCAAATTATCAGCAACTTATCGGCGCCCCTCTGGTAAAGGGCTGTTATGCAGGCCCGGTATTATTTATAAAAGGCGGTGACTCTGATTACATCTTGCCAGAGCATAAAGCGCAAATTATGCAGTTATTCCCAAAGGCGCAGGCCAAAGTGATACAAGGCACCGGCCACTGGTTGCATGCCGAAAAGCCGGCTGCTTTTACTAAGCTGGTAAAGGACTTTTTATTGAGCTAACGCACTAAATTTTTGCTGCAGTTATGCTATAGTGCGCGCACTTTTTTCCGCTCAGGTAAAGTGCTGTGTCAATAGAGCAGTTTGAACGCTTAGGCTTGTGGCTTGGATTGGGTGTGTTATACATCTTTATCATCTTGGCCATAAGAGACGTACTAAAAAAAAGTAATGCTCCCAAACTGGGGCAATTTTTTGTCTGGCTGGTGTTGTTTCTATCGCCGGCAGTGTTTGTTATCAAGAGCATAGTGCCCTATTTTATCGAGTAGTAAGGTTTGGATTAATGGCTAAAATTGCCACTGATCGCACCACGATTGATTTGTTTGCGCAGGAAAAGCGTCCGGGACGGCCCAAAACCAACCCGTTACCGCGAGAAGAGCAGCTTAGGCTGAACAAACGTAATCAGGTCAAGCGTGATCGCAGTAAAGGTTTAAAGCGCATTGAGTTTAAATTGTCTGATCAGCTGTACAGCGCATTAGAGCAACAGGCTGATAAAGCGGGTTTGACACGCAGTGCGTATATTGAAAGTATTCTGACACAAGTTTTAACCAGGTAAGAAGGTTAGATTAATGGCAACTGTAGGCATTTTTTTCGGTAGCGATACCGGCAACACTGAACATATCGCCAAGATGATCCAGAAAGAGCTGGGTAAACACTTGTTT
This sequence comes from Gammaproteobacteria bacterium, assembly GCA_018826295.1. Classification (GTDB taxonomy): domain Bacteria; phylum Pseudomonadota; class Gammaproteobacteria; order Enterobacterales; family Alteromonadaceae; genus Alishewanella. Next base: position 11,638 of record JAHJZX010000068.1, on the reverse strand, counting down.
GATGTGCGTGATATCGCCAAAAGCAGCAAAGAAGATATCGCCGCTTTTGACTTATTATTGCTGGGTATTCCAACCTGGTATTATGGCGAAGCGCAGTGTGATTGGGATGATTTTTTCCCCGAGTTGGACAATATCGACTTTAGTAATAAGTTGGTGGCAATTTTTGGCTGCGGTGATCAGGAAGACTACGCTGAGTATTTCCTTGATGCTATGGGTACGCTGCGCGACATTATTGAGCCTAAAGGCGCAATTATCGTAGGTCATTGGCCAACTAAGGGTTATAACTTCGTTGCCTCCAAAGCTCTGGCTGATGATAACCACTTTGTAGGCTTAGGTATTGACGAAGATCGTCAACCGGAGCTTACCGAACAACGCGTTAAACAGTGGTGCAAGCAGATTTACGAAGAAATGAGCTTAAAAGAGTTCGAAGCACTGTAAAACTAAAAACCGGCCTCTGCGCCGGTTTTTTTAAATGTCTTTTATCCTGGCCGGTACTGCGCTTTTTTGCGCACATAAACTTTACGGTTAACCTCACAGACTACCTGGCCCTTGCTATCTTTTATGTGCAGCAAAAACTCTGGAAAATGCTTAGTGCCATCTGCTGTTGCCGCTTTAACCGCATCCAGCGTTTCATCTGACAACCAAAACTCGGCGCACAGCTTACCCCTACCCGGGCTGATAAAATTAATATCGGCCTGTTTATCCCATACCAGATACTCTTTTCCTAAGGCGCCCATCAACATCAACGGATAAATCGGATCTGTCATGGCAAACATAGAGCCACCAAACTGGCTATTGTTGATATTACGTGTCCATTTGCGTGTTTTAAGCTCTACTTTGCAATAACGGTAGTCGTCGCTAAGCTTGGCGACACGTATACCGCTAAAGAAGAACGGTGGCCAAAAATTTAGTAGGTGGCGCATCACTGCCGGTTTAAAAGCCCATTTCATGCAATTTCTCTGGTATGACCTGTTGGCAGCTATTGTACTGACTGAAGCGACAAGCACAAGAGCCATGCTTGCAGTTAAGGGATGCTTTTCCATTTCAATCACGGCATAATGTCTCTATAATCTTTTGCAAATATAAGCCAGAGTTAGAGTTATTATGTCAGATCACAACAGCGAATTACGTAAAGCCGGCCTGAAGGTTACCCTGCCACGGGTGAAAATTTTAGAGATCCTGCAGGACCCAAAAAACCAACATATCAGTGCCGAAGACGTATATAAACTGCTGCTGGATCTTGGTGAAGATATTGGGTTAGCGACGGTATATCGTGTGTTAAACCAGTTTGATGATGCCGGTATTTTAACCCGCCATCATTTTGAGGGTGGTAAATCGGTGTTTGAACTGACCGGCAGCCACCATCATGACCACCTGGTGTGCTTAAAATGCGGCAAAGTTATCGAGTTTGAAGATGATGTAATAGAAGCCAAACAACTGGAAATTTCCGAGAAAAATGGCATTAAACTTACCCATCACAGTTTATATTTATACGGCGAATGCGTAGACACCGTGCAATGTAAGAAAAACAGCGATATGAACTAATCGCATTGAACACGGCGCCATTTGGCGCCGTTTTTATACTCAGCTATCACGGCTGGTAATGCGTGCCATGCTCAGCGCATTAACATAACCACCATATTGAAACGCATAGTCTGTTAACTCCGCTTCCGCTTCAAAGCCAAAACGTTCATACAAGGCTATTGCCGCCTCATTGTTAACATAGACTGTCAGCTCGACCCGGCGTATATTCAACCAGTTATCACAAAGCTCCAGCGCTGAGCGCAGCAAAGCGGACCCTATACCCTGGCCCTGATAATGCTCTGACACCCCCATACCCAGTTCAGCAACGTGACGCCGGCGCGGTCGCGGACACACCTGCAAACCTAGCTGCCCGACTACTTTACCTTCAACTTCAGCTACCAGGTTATAAAAATCACTGTCCGCGTTGTACAGTCGTTGCCAGTTCGACACCGGCTGATAAGGTAATTGCAATGTATTGGCATAAACACTGGGCTGATCGTAAATGGCTTTTATTGCCGCTATATCGGCTGGCTCTGCATGGCGGATCACGGCGGGCATAATGGCGTCCTGTCATAATAAACCTGGTTATCTTAAATCGGAATATTCAACAGCAACAAGAGCCAGAACGTAAAAAGCCAGCAAAATGCTGGCTTTTAGGCAAATTAATCCGGTTTACAATTGCTGTTCAAGCTCTGGCAATACGCTAAACAGGTCCGCCACCAGCCCATAATCGGCAATCTGGAAAATTGGCGCATCTGCATCTTTGTTGATCGCCACGATGACTTTAGAGTCTTTCATACCGGCCAAATGTTGAATAGCCCCTGAGATACCTACCGCAATATACAGCTCTGGTGCAACAATTTTACCGGTTTGGCCAACTTGCATGTCGTTTGGCACAAAGCCGGCATCTACCGCAGCGCGCGAGGCACCGATGGCGGCGCCCAGCTTATCCGCAATGCCGTTTAATAAGGCAAAGTTTTCACCGTTTTGCATGCCACGGCCACCGGAAATCACCACCCGGGCTGCCGTCAGCTCCGGACGCTCCGATTTAGTTAACTCTTCAGCAATAAAGCTGGACACACCGGCATCGTGTACAGTGCTCAGCGTTGTTATCTCCGCACTGTTACCACTTTCTGCAGCTCTGAATGCCGCCGGGCGTACCGTAAGCACTTTAATCGTATCTGCAGATTGTACCGTTGCAATAGCATTACCGGCATATATAGGCCGGACAAAAGTATCAGCTGATTCTATAGCAATAACATCTGAAATCTGTGCCACGTCCAGCATCGCCGCAACGCGGGGCAAAAAGTTCTTACCTGTCGTAGTGGCGGCCGCCAGAATATGACTGAAATCTTTACCAAGCTCAGCAACCAAAGGGGCAATGTTTTCTGCCAACTGATGCTGATAAACAGCATTGTCAGCCAGTAATACTTTGGTCACCCCTTTAATAGCGGCCGCTTCAGTCGCGACTGCGCTGCAATTGGCACCGGCAACCAGCAGAGTAATATCCGAGCCGATCTGGCTAGCGGCCTGCACCACCTTATGAGTTTCGCTTTTCAGGCTCTGGTTGTTATGTTCTGCAATAATTAAAATAGCCATTAGATCACCTTAGCCTCATGCTTTAACTTTTCAACCAGCTCAGCCACCGAGGCTACTGTTACGCCCCCCTGGCGCACCGCAGGCGCAGCAACTTTCAACACCTTAACTTTACTATTCAGCCCAACACCGTAGCTGTCAGCTGCTTTCGTTTCCAGCGGCTTCTTCTTCGCTTTCATAATATTTGGCAGCGACGCATAACGCGGTTCGTTCAAACGCAAGTCGGTTGAAACGACTGCCGGTAACGTCAGTTCTACCGTTTGTAAACCACCGTCAATTTCACGGGTTACCTGTACTTTGTCGCCACTGACTTTAACTTCGGAGGCAAAAGTACCCTGCCCCATGCCTGTTAACGCAGCCAGCATCTGGCCTGTTTGGTTGTTATCAGAGTCGATGGCCTGTTTACCTAAGATCACCAGGCCCGGTTGCTCTTCAGCTACCACTTTGGCCAGTAATTTTGCGACCTGTAACGAATCAAGGTTTAAATCAGTATCAATGTGTAGCGCACGATCGGCCCCCAGCGCTAATGCAGTGCGCAGTTGCTCCTGCACTGCTGCAGTACCAATAGACACCACTACAACTTCACTCGCCGTACCGGCTTCTTTTAAACGCACCGCTTCTTCTATTGCGATTTCACAAAAAGGGTTTAACGCCATTTTTACGTTTGCCAGGTCAACTGCTGTTTCATCAGCTTTTACCCGCACCTTTACGTTGTAATCAATAACCCGTTTTACCGGCACCAGTATTTTCATAATGTCCTCGTTCTTTTCCTGCGCAAACAGGCTTAAGTAGCGCAGGTTTACGTTAAGGTAAAGCTATAATAGTTTGGCTTGGCACAATCTACTTACTGTTGACGTTAACGTCAACCTGCAATACCCTAAACAGCATGATAAAAGCAGCTACGGCTGTAAATAATAAACTCCAAGAGGTCGGTACCGTGGAAAGAGAATCAATGGAATTCGATGTAGTGATTGTCGGTGCAGGCCCGGCCGGATTATCAGCTGCCATTAAATTGATGCAACAAGCCCGTGCTGCGGCAACTGAGCTAACTGTATGCGTAGTTGAGAAAGGCTCTGAGGTTGGCGCACATATACTGTCTGGTGCCGTTTTTGAACCCCGGGCATTAAATGAATTACTGCCCGATTGGCAGGCTCAGGGCGCCCCGGTAACCACCGCAGTAACTCATGATGATATTTACCTGTTTAAAAATGCCGATAATGCCGTAAAACTGCCATCCTTTGCCGTACCTAAAACGATGCATAATGGCGGTAATTATGTTGTTTCCATCGCGAACCTTTGCCGCTGGCTGGCGCAACAAGCCGAACAACTTGGCGTAGAGATCTTCCCCGGTTTTGCCGCCAGTGAAGTATTAATTGAAGACAATACCGTTAAAGGTATTTTAATTGGCGATATGGGGCTGGATAAACAGGGGCAACCCAAAGACAGCTTTATACCCGGAATGGAGTTACGCGCCAAATATACCGTATTCGCCGAAGGCTGCCGTGGCCACCTGGGTAAGCAACTTATCAAGCATTTCAGCTTAGATAAGGATAAGTCACCACAGCACTATGCTATCGGTTTTAAAGAGATCTGGGATGTACCGGCCAGCAAGCATCAGGCTGGCCTGGTAGTGCACTCAGCAGGTTGGCCTCTGAGCAGCGATACTTGTGGCGGTGGTTACTTATACCATGCGGAAAACCAACAGGTTGTGGTGGGTTTAATTATCGATCTAAATTACAGCAACCCGCATTTAAGCCCGTTTGATGAATTTCAACGCTATAAACATCACCCGGTAATAAGCCAGTATCTGGCTGGTGGCAAGCGCGTTAGCTATGGCGCCCGGGCGATCGCCAAAGGTGGCCTGAATAGCCTGCCCAAAATGAGCTTTAATGGTGGTTTACTCATTGGTTGTGATGCCGGCACGCTTAATTTTGCCAAGATTAAGGGCAACCACACCGCGATGAAGTCCGGCATGCTGGCGGCAGAAACCTTGTTTAATGCATTGCAGCAAGGCAACGAAGGCGGTGAAGACTTAACGGCATACGCCGATGCCCTGCGAAACAGCTGGCTATATGACGAACTGTATCGTTCACGCAACTTTGGCCCGGCACTGCACAAGTTTGGCACCTTCTGGGGAGGCGCTTTTAACACTCTGGAGCAAAATTGGTTTGGCGGTAAACTACCGTTTACCCTAAAAGACGAGCGGCAAGATCATGCCCAACTGAAACTGGCCAGCGAAGCAGCGCAGATCAGCTATCCAAAACCAGACAATACGCTAAGTTTTGACCGTTTATCCTCAGTATATTTGTCGAACACCAATCATGAAGAAGAGCAGCCCTGTCATTTAAAACTGCATGACAGCAGCATTCCGTTGCAGGTTAATCTGGCTAAGTATAATGAGCCGGCACAGCGTTACTGCCCTGCAGGTGTTTACGAAATAGTACAAGACGACAATAATGAGCCTAAATTTCAAATCAATGCTCAAAATTGTATTCACTGCAAAACCTGTGACATTAAAGATCCGTCGCAAAATATTACTTGGGTAACACCTGAGGGCGCTGGCGGGCCCAATTACCCTAATATGTAACCAGCACGGCACGGTGGTCTGCTTAACAATAGCAGACCACTTTACTAACTTATTGTTTTGTATTGTCGAATAACATCAACGCCTTCTTTTATCTACTACGTTTTTTCAAGCTGTTTAATTGCCTTAATTTTATCCAGCAACTACTTTTAATGCTGAACTCACTTAAATGATGTGCAGTAATGCCTCGCCAGAGACAGGAAGTAGCATGATGAACAATAAGATAAAGCCTGAAACCGCCACTACTGATGATGTCGTATTGAAAAGCGCGGTGAGAAAATCAGCGGCAACCCAGGCTATAACGCCGTCTTTCGCCAGCGACCGCTATATGTATTTTACTGAGCGCGACTTAAACAAAATTTTGACCAATCTGGATGCTTTGCGCAGCAGTGTGTTTCCGGCACCTAACCCGGACAATGAAATTCAAAGCAGAAAACAGCAACACTTCCCGTCAGTCTGCCTGATTGGCTTGGGCCGCTGTGGCTCGAATATAGCGCTCGATGTGGCTTCTTTGGTGTATAACGCCCGCAATTTTTATTTAAATGAGTTTAACAACGAAGAAAAGCAGGTTCGCGAGCAGGAATACCGGCCAATGCGCTGGATAAAACGCAGCTTACATCTGTCTAATTCGCAAACGATAAAACCGGTGTTTTTAATTGAGCCACTGGTAATGCTGGGCGATCTGGACAAAGACATCGAGGGACGCATACGTTTTTCGCACAAAGGCGAAAAAAGCGGCTTTTTGCATGATTACACCAAAATGAAAATTATGGATTTGTCTGAAGTGCACGCCGGTGGTGCCGGTAATGCGCCTATTTTGGGGCAATATCTGGCAAAAATAATCCTGAATAAGGATACCCAGCGCTTCTCAAACTCAGACTGGAAGTTTATTCATTCTTACCTTATCGACTCTTGCGGTATTAAGGCTAACCAATCCAGGCTGTATTTTTATATTTTCAGTGCTGGTGGCGGCACCGGTTCAGGTATGGCCTCTGAGTTTGGCCTGGCACAACAATATGCCTATATGAGTAAAACCTTTGATACCCGCACTCTGGCAGAAGACGAAGAAAATCGCGGTCACTCTTTTGTTTTCGAACCTATATTCACCAGCGGCATTTGTATTTTACCGAATATTTCCGACCACGGCGTGGAGATGTCTGAAGCATTGCATATTAATGCCGGCCGCCTGCTGTGTAAGTATCTGGCTGAGGAATGGGATTTTTCATACAACTTCGACAATGAGGACAGCAGTGAATCCAGTGTGATGCATCGCATCCGGCCATGGAACGCCATGATGCTGATTTCCAATGATATTATGCGATATGCAGAAGAAACAGACGACGGTGGCATTCAGCATATCGACGTTAATGCTATGGAGAAATATGCCAACCAGTATATTTCGCAGCAGATTTTTAATATTTTAACCGCACAGGCGGTTACCACAGATTACGATGAAAATTACTTCCGCCGTGCCGGTATCGACATTGGCGAAACGATCCGCTTAGATGCCAATGACTTGTTTATGAGCCTGGCCGGCCCGGTGGCGGTGGCTTATGCTGAGTCCGTTGTACCAGCCGATGCAGCTGGCGAAAAACTTAAAATGTTTGATAAATCCAGTGGCGGGCTAAACATTGACGATTTGTTTTTCCGCTCAATTGATTTGCCGCATTTTAATAAAGTGACTCAGGCTATTGAAGGTATTAGCCTGCTCCCCATTGAATCGGCGCGTTATCGCGAAACTTTGGCAGGTTATGTAAAAAATGGTTATAACGCCTCTGAGTTAAAAGATCTGCACTTTTTTAAAAATTGCTCGTCTGTGGTATCGATTATCTCCTTGCCGAAGGACTATAAATTATCCTATATGGACTTAAACCGGCTGAAATCGCATTTAAATGCCTTATTCCCCAATACCACCTTAAAGCGCTACGCGCTGGTCATTGGTGCTTCAGCTAATATTTCGCTGACGACATTAATTGTTAAAAGCCCCTGTTTAAGTGATGATTTTTTAACGCTGATTGTTGCCTACATTAAACGCTGTTTTGCCAAAGACAATTACCGCTTTGATGAGCAACTGGATAAAGCCATGCTTGATTTTATCCGCACCGACGAATTTGACGAAGTGGCATTGGATAAAATGCTACATGAGCATGAAAATCCGGCAAAAATTCTCGATACCAACTGGTATGCCATTAAGCCCATGTACGAGAAAAAGTACCGCGAACTTATCCATAACAAAGATAAGTTTGTCTCGATCAATGATATTCGTTTAAGCCGCGACAGTGTCAAAAAAGCCATTAAATATCTGCGGGAAATTTACCGGCATAAAATCAGTAAAACTAAGGTTATTTCACTTAATGCGCCGGCTGGTAACAAAACCAGCCATAGCAGAAATACCGAGCAGAGCGAATAAACCGACATACCTCAGCTAACAAGCAAACAGACCCGACTATGGGTCTGTTTTTTTACGGTAAAGCCTCGCCACGACTACTGACATACAACTGATACCAATGCTCACGGCTTAACCTGACCTCAGTTGAGTGGCTGCAAGCGATAATGCGCTCTGGTTGAGTGGTGCCGATAACAGGTTGAACGTCTGCCGGGTGCCGCATCAACCAGGCCAATACTATTGCCTCTGCACTGCAGTTGTAATGGCCAGCTAATTGCGCTACCAGCTGCGCTGTCGCCGCTTGCTGAGCTGTTTGAACCGCTGCCCCACTAAATACCCCTTTGGCCAGACTGCCCCAACTTTGCAGTTGTACGCCTTGTTGCTGGCAATATTCAACAGTACCGTAGCCAAAATGCCGCTGACCACCCTCTGGCATACCAACCAATACATTCTGTTCTAACCAATTAATGTCTGCCAGGCTCATTTGCAGTTGATTAACCAGCAGCGGCTGAGCCAGCGCACCTTGTAGCAACTGCATTTGCGCCCAGCCCATGTTGGATACACCAAAATGCCGCACTTTACCCTGCTGCTGTAATTGCTCAAAAGCTTGTGCCACCAACTCTGGCTGCATCAGGGGATCGGGCCGGTGCAACAGCAAAATATCAATGTAGCCGGTATTTAACCGGCGCAAACTTTGCTCTACCGAGGCAATAATATACTCAGGCGAAAAATCATAACGCCCCGGCACGCTATCGTCCGCGAAGCGGATAGAGCACTTAGTTTGAATAAACATCTGTGCACGTTTTGCCGGTGCCTGTGCCAGATATTGACCAAATACCTGTTCAGCTTTGCCCCGGGTGTAAATATCAGCGTGGTCAAACAGGTTAATGCCATTGTCTAAAGCCGCATCAATAGCACTAAAGGCCTGACGCTGCTGTTCAGCTGTTGTCGGCGTATTATCCCAACTGCCACCAAAGCCCATACATCCCAGCGCCAGACGACTGACACCGGGCAAATGTGTTGCTAATGCCAACATAGCTACCCCAAATTGATTTAAGCATCCGACAGTGTAGCGAAAAATGCCCTCAAGCCCTACACTAGCAGCAATTGAAAAGTGCTTAGAGATGTTTTGTTATTATGTCTGAAGAAATACTGTACCGGTTAAACAAATTTATCAGTGACACCGGTTTTTGTTCACGCCGTGAAGCTGACAAGTTTATCGACAATGGTCAGGTAACGGTAAACGGCAATGTCGCAACTGTGGGACTGAAAGTCAGTGCGCAAGACAACGTAATGGTCGATGGCAAGCCATTAAAAGACAAGCCGAAACGGGTGTACATCGCCTACCATAAACCGGTGGGTATTACCTGTACTACTGAGCGGCATATCCATGGCAACATTATTGATGCCATCCGTTATCCGGAGCGGATTTTTCCGATCGGCCGGCTGGACAAACCCTCAGAAGGGCTGATATTTCTTACCAATGACGGCGATATCGTAAATAAAATACTGCGTGCCGGGAATGCTCACGACAAAGAATACGTGGTGACCGTTAATAAACCCATCACTGAGCGTTTTATCCGGCAAATGAGCAGTGGAGTGCCGATCCTGGACACTGTTACCCTGCCCTGTACTGTCACGCAAAAATCAAAACAAAGTTTCAGTATCATTCTGACTCAAGGACTTAACCGGCAAATCCGCCGTATGTGTGAACATCTGGGATATGAAGTACAAACGCTCAAACGCAGCCGTATTATGCATATTCGCTTAGCCGGCTTAAAGCCAGGCCAATGGCGGCTATTGGATGATATCGAAATTCGTATGCTGGAAGCGCAATTATTGACCTCCAGCAAAACAGCTGACGCCGCAGCCGCTAATAATAGTTTCGACGACTAACATCACAAGGATCTGCTATGCCTGCTCAGCTTAAATTACCATACTATGTAACCTTGCTGGCAGGTCCGTTACTGTTTTTGCTGACACTGCTGAGTCCGCCCTGGTTTGCCGGTATGTCAGAAAATGCCTGGTTAATCACCGGCCTTAGTAGTTGGATGGCACTTTGGTGGATCACAGAGCCGGTGCCTATTCCTGTTACGGCGCTACTGCCTATTGCTATAGTGCCTTTACTTAGCCTGGATACCATAGCTAATGTCACTGCGCCTTATGCGCACCCACTGATTTTTTTGTTTCTTGGTGGCTTTGTCCTGTCAATCGCGATGGAGCGCTGGAACCTGCACAAGCGCATAGCGTTAATGACGATGTTACTGGTCGGCAGCAAACCCAGCCAACAGGTTGCCGGCATTATGCTGGTTACCGCCTTTTTGTCGATGTGGATGTCTAACACCGCCACCGCCGTTATGATGCTGCCAATAGGATTATCCATCATTGCAATGCAACAGGAACAAGGCGTTACTGACGATAACTTTGCCAAAGCAATCTTACTGGCTATTGCCTATGCCGCCAGTATCGGCGGTGTGGCTACGTTAATTGGCACACCACCTAATGCATTGTTAGCGGCCTATCTGGAACGCAGTTACCAGATACAACTTAGTTTCAGTGACTGGATGCTGTTTGGTGTGCCGCTGTCCGTTAGCTTATTACTGGTGTGCTGGTTTTGGCTAACCCAACTGCACTTCAGACTGGATAACATCGCCAGCGTCGATAGCCGCAGCTTGTACCGGAAAAAACTCGCGGCACTTGGCGCCATGCACAATGCAGAAAAATTGGTATTAACAGTATTTTTGCTGGCAGCAACTTGCTGGATGCTGCGTAAGCTTTTAAGTGATCTTAGCGGCATTAAACTTGATGACACCCTGATTGCGATATGTGCCGCATCCTTGCTATTTATATTGCCGGTATCCCTGAGCAGCGGGCAACGTATTTTACAGTGGGAAGATTGCCAGAAACTGCCCTGGGGCGTTTTGCTACTGTTTGGCGGCGGCCTGACATTGGCAAGCCAAATAGATAACTCCGGTTTATCGGCTTATATTGCGGCACAAATTGGCCAGCTCGGCCATATTAATCTGGTAATGCTAATTGTACTGGTGACCACGGTCATTCTATTTTTGACCGAAATCACCAGTAATACTGCCACAGCGGCAGCGTTTCTGCCTTTGCTCGGCCCTGTCGCCGTATCACTTGATACCTCTGCCGCTATGCTGGTGATCCCAGCCGCTGTCGCTGCCAGTTGTGCCTTTATGATGCCGGTTGCCACTCCGCCCAATGCTATAGTGTTTGCGTCAGGCAAGTTAAAAATCATCGATATGGTAAAAGCCGGCTTGGTGCTCAACCTAGCCAGCATCCTGTTTATTACACTGGCCGTGCTCTATTTGGCAGCTTATATCTTTGATTTTTAAACCATAGTGATCAGGCATAAAAAAACGCAGCCAATCGGCTGCGTTTTCTAATTGGAGCGAGTAACGAGGTTCGAACTCGTGACCTCGACCTTGGCAAGGTCGCGCTCTACCAGCTGAGCTATACTCGCGAAATTCTGGTATTTACTCTTACAGAGTAATGGTGCCCGGGGCCGGACTTGAACCGGCACGCCC
>JAHJZX010000067.1 GCA_018826295.1 Gammaproteobacteria bacterium | reverse complement strand
TCGCTAAATAAGATACGCGAAGCATATCACTGATTATTAAATTAAAGCTTAACTTAAGTGTACTCTTTAGAGACTACATACATTAGATAATGATAAGACATAGATTCTATTCTGCACTTTAATGTGCATTAAAGTGCAGATCTTCAAATGGATCTGCCCCAAAGTGCATACCTTGTCACTGACATAGTTATTTTCGATACTGCTGTCACTATTTTAGTGAACATTAACAATATGTAAAACAACTTTGAATTGTGACTGATTAAACCAGTAATGTCAGCTTTTGGCACTTAGTGACGATTCAAAGAGCAACTTGGCACTGGATTACTCGTTTAGCTTGTGATGAATATCATCATACTCTTCGATCATCTTTGCCAAGGTATCAAACTTTTCACCATCAGGCGTGCCTGGCTCAGCTTCAAGCAGTTGCTCGATAGCCTCTAATGCAACTTCATATTCTTGATCGTTTTTTATAGTTGTGTTGATTGTCATCTTGTTACCTAATATTACTCATAGTGAGCACCTTGCATCTGCAATAATAACTAACGGGCCATACAACAACGGTATGCTTAGTGCGAGCCAAAACCAGCTTTGTTGCCAACCCAGTGCGGCAATTAGCGCCACCGCCAGGGCGGGCAAAATACTTCACCCAAAGGCACACCACTGGCTGAAATACTCAGTGCTTTGCCGCGGTTGTCGTTAAAATATCTCGCCATTGTGGTTTGCGCGGTATGTGGCATTAAACCCTGGCCGCACAGCCGCAGTAAAAACAGCGCAACACCAAACATCAGCAAGGTATTTATCTGAGATAGCATTAAACAAGCCACCATTAGACCGCCAGCAACCAGTGCAGTAAATACGCCCAACGGCAAGCGGTCTATATGAGCGCCCAGCGCCATAATCAGCAAGCCACTGCATAGCGTGGCAACGGCATACAACAAGCCGTAGTTGGCTGCCGATATGGCAAAGCTCTGCTGAATAGAAGCGCCAAACCAGCTGATAAAAAACGATTGGCCCAAATTGCCCCAAAACACGGTAACAAAGCCAAAACCAAGTAATGGCCATTGCTGCCGGATAAACTGCAGGTAATTAGTCATTTTATCTGATCAATTAACGCAAAATGAGCAAGTCACATTTGGCTTTACTGATCATGGCGGTAGTGGTGCTGCCAACAATAAACTGCCTGATACGTGAGTGGCCGTAAGCGCCCATTACCAGCAAGTCAATATTGTGCTGTTGCTGATATTGGTGCAGTACGTCTTCCGGCTCGCCACCCACTATGGCGATAGTGGTAGTAAAACCGGCATTACGTAAAATGCCGGCTGCGGCATCCATATGCGCTTCGGTGGCGGCAGTGTTTGCCCCCGCCATCACCAAATGCACCGGTAAGCCTTTACCTAGCGGGCTGGCCGCCAGCATTTCCAGGCCTTTAAGTGCTGTAGCGCTGCCATCAAAGGCCAGCATAATACTTTTGGGCTCGGTATAGGTTTGCTGGGTTACCATTATAGGTTTGTGCAGTGTGCGGATAACCTGTTCAACATGCGTTCCCATATGGCCATGTGCATCGGCGCTGCTAAGGCCACGCTTACCCAATACCAGCAGGCGGGTTTCGTCTTCCAGCTCGGCCAGGGTTTCAACCAACTGGCCGTGGCGCAGGCGCTGGTCTACCGCTTTTACACCGGCTGCCTCGGCGTGTGCTTTGGCAGCGTCCAGTATAATGCGGCCGCTTTCCATCGTTAGCTTGCCATGTTTTTCATCCAGTTCAGCCAGTTGGGCTAACAGCGCTTCCTGCGAGCCTAAGCCAATGCTGCCACTAAGATCTGACGTAGTCACTTTGGCCGATTTATCCAGTACATGAATAACCGACATAGCAACATCGAGTTTTTTCGCTGCCCAGGCCGCATAGTCACATACCGCTTGTGCATAGGGTGAGGCGTCAATACACGCCAGTACTTTTCTGCTCATTATGTATCTCCTAATGGCCCATCAGTTTTTCAACTGCGTCAGGCTGGTTATGTACGGCAAATTTATCAACGAGGGTTGCACTGGCTTCATTTAAACCAACCAGCTCTACTTCGGTACCTTCGCGGCGGAATTTAATTACCACCTTGTCCAGCGAGCTTACTGCGGTAATATCCCAAAAATGGGTTTTGCTTAAATCGATACGTATTTTTTCTACCGCTTCTTTAAAATCAAAGGCGGCAACAAATTGCTCGCTTGAACTGAAAAACACCTGGCCAACCACCTGATAAGTGCGCTCGTGGCGATCTTCAGACAGCGTAGAACCGATATACAAAATCTGACCGACTTTATTAGCAAAGAACAGCGCACTTAGCAGTACACCCACTAATACGCCGTAGGCGAGGTTGTGCGTAAACACCACCACAATAACGGTGGCTATCATTACCACAGAAGAGCTTTTAGGGTTTTTCGCCAGGTCTTTAACTGAGCCCCAGCTAAAGGTACCGATAGCAACCATGATCATAACAGCTACCAAGGCCGCCATCGGGATCATGCCCACCCATTTATCTAAAAACACCACCATAATCAACAGGATAACGCCAGCAAGTAACGTAGATAAACGTGTACGGCCACCAGATTGCACATTAATAATGGACTGGCCAATCATGGCACAACCGGCCATACCACCTATTAAACCTGAGCCTATATTCGCTACACCCTGGCCAACACATTCACGGTTTTTATTGCTGCTGGTATCGGTTAAATCATCCACAATAGTGGCGGTCATTAATGATTCCAGAATACCAACTACTGCCAGCGCTAACGCAGTGGGGAAAATAATTTGCAGGGTTTCAAAGTTCAATGGCACTTCTGGCCACAGAAAAATTGGCAAGCTGTCGGGCAATTCGCCCATGTCTGAAACAGTGCGGATATCCATACCAAAATAGAATGCCAGTGCGGTTAGCACAACAATACATACCAGCGGCGAGGGGATGGCCTTAGTAACATAAGGGAACAGGTAAATAATGGCCAGGCCTAACGCTGTCATGCCATATACCGTAACAGTGCCATAGGTGCCGCTAAGCTCGGGCAGCTGAGCCATAAAAATTAAAATAGCCAGAGCATTAACAAAACCGGTAACCACAGAGCGCGAAACAAAGCGCATAAGATTGCCCAGCTTTAAAAACCCAAACACAATTTGAATAACACCGGTAAGCAAGGTAGCGGCTAACAGGTACTGCAGGCCATGCTCTTTTACCAGCACAATCATCAGCAACGCCATTGCGCCGGTAGCGGCCGAGATCATGCCCGGGCGGGCACCGCTAAAAGAAATAATTAAACAGATAGCAAAAGAGGCATATAAACCGACTTTAGGGTCAACACCAGCGATAATAGAAAAAGCGATGGCTTCAGGGATAAGGGCTAACGCCACAACGATAGCAGCCAGAACATCGCCTCTGATATTAGAGAACCAGTTCTGCTGAATAGATTTCAACATAAAAATATCCAATGAGTTAAATAAACGGTAATAATTGGGACAACACAGCTTAAATTGCATTTAAAGTTGCGCTACGTGCCCAACTATCAACTTTACTAGCAATTTTTCAATGTGTTATCTAATTACACCGGCCCTTCCTCATTGAATAGAAATTAAAATAGGTTAAATTCTAAAGCGCAATATTCTAGTATTTTTAGGCATATGAAGCCAGTAAAAAAGCACTTTTAAGCGAAACTCTGATTAAATGCCACTTTTGTGTTGTAGCATCAGCAGGCAAAAATTATGCGGCAACACTGACGACCTAAACGCAGTTGACTCAGCAAAAGCTCTCTGTTTACGCAACGATTTAGTCAAAAGGCCAACCTGGAAGCCGCACATTAGATGGAAAACAATATTGGCTTATAAATCATACATTTAATTGCTACTTTATGAGGAATTTCCAGAATCCCGGTTAACCCTCATAAAAGTGAAAAATTTTACGCGCTGACAGAACAAGGCCTGAGACTTTTAGATACCATTACCCTTATCAGTGAACCACCAAAAGAGATTGTTAACCCGAAGAATCCTTTTGAAAAAGTTAGCCGACTTATTAGCGAGTACAGTGTAGCCCTCGCTGAAGCCAGTGCTGAGGCTCAGGAATATCAAGACCTATCGCTGAAATTGCCAAATTTAAAAGACTACCTAGAAAAAAAGTTCATCGATGCGAAATCTCGCGCTGCTCATTATAAGGGCCGTCTAACCGCAGTCGAAAACCTGCTAAAGGAGAAAATCGATGCAACTTCGTCATTGGCAGGCTAGTTGTGTTGACCTGGCGTTAAATCGATTCTCTGCTGGTCAAAAACACTTCTTTGTTCTGGCTACGCCAGGTGCTGGGAAAACAGTGATGGCGGCCACTGTTGCAAAGGAGTTGTTTATTAGGGGGATGATTGATTATGTTGTCTGCTTTGCGCCGTCTATATCAGTCCTAGATGGTATGCGTTCAACATTTTCTTCGATATTAAATCGACCTATGCATGGACAACTTGGCGCTGCCGGCGGCGTGTTCAGTTATCAATATTTGGCGAGCAGTAAAACTGCTGACTGGTCATTTTTAGAAAAATACCGGGTTTTGGTGGTATTTGATGAAATTCACCATTGTTCAGGCGATGATCCTGATCTTGCAAATGCGTGGGGTCGAGAAGTTCTTTTAACGATTGGACAACATGCAAACCTGATTCTATCAATGACGGGGACGCCATGGCGCTCTGATTCAACAAAAATTTCTTTAGCAACTTATATTGATCCAGATAACACAATCAAATGCGACTATAGCTATGGTATAGCAGAGGCAATAAGAGACGGGGTATGCCGTCGGCCCATGGTCACACTCATTGATAATGATCAGCTGAAAGTTGCTAATGAGACTTATGAATCACTGAGCTCAGCCATTAAAAATTCCGAACTTAGGTATTCTGAAGTATTGAGAAATGATGAGGCACTCATGTTTTTAATGTCTGCGGCAGTAAAACAGCTGGCAAAGGCTAGGCTTGAACATGAAAATGCAGGGGGGCTGGTCGTTGCTAGTTCTGTTGAAGAGGCGGTCAGGATTCAGATGCTTCTTTGTGATTTTCGTCAATCATCGATTGTTGTGAGCTATAAAGATCCAAACGCTCATAAAAAAATCAACATGTTCAAAACGATGACAACCCAATGGATTATTAGTATTGGTATGGTTTCTGAGGGTACCGATATCCCAAGGTTGCGAGTATGCGCTCACCTCAGTTTGATACGAACAGAGCTATTTTTTAGGCAGGTTTTGGGACGTGTTCTAAGGCTAATTCCCGGTATAGTCAATGGTCACGGGTGGTTGTTTTCATTTGCAGAACCATCACTTCTTGAATTTGCTGAAAGGCTGCAACAAGATATACCGGATAAAATTCTAAAGGTTGAAAAAGTAAGAGGGGCGACAGAAGCCAGTTCCTCTGAAATTCGAGGAGGGAGAGAGCCGAATTCAGGCTACGAAGCTCCAAACATTCGTAATGCTGGTAATTGGAAGTGCACGCAGTCAGAGAACACAGACAATACTTCAGAGATTGGAAATAATGCTCTGTTATTCCGGTTGCAGGGGCAGTACCGTCAAAAAGTATTTTCAATTTTTTCTGATGTTTAATGGTTATTGAGTGTAACTTTAAAAGCAGTAATGCTCTTGTTAGCTGATAAAGTCAAAATGAGCTAACGGCTATCAGCTTAACTATAACTTCGGAAACCACATGCAAAAAAACACAGAGTTTTCAGAATGGCAGCTGCTGGATGAGCTGAATATTTTTTTCAATTACAACCTTGTTCAAATGAATGAATGGTTGGATACGCCAATCCCAAGACTGGAAGGCCAATGCCCACGCATCCTGGTTTTAACAGATGAAAATCGTAAAGAACTGTTTCAAGTGCTGCAGGAAATGAAATTTGGTGATATAGCCTGACTTCGACCGATATGAGCGAAAAGCAGCCGTTCAGAATAGATTATCTTGAAAAAACGAATCTCTGCTTTGCATTAGTTGCAGACATTCGTTTTTTGAAAATCCAAAGCCTGCGATGACTGAAAGCTAAGTGGATCATTGAATTTAGCCACTAACTAAAGAGTGGCTTTTACCTGCTTAGAGAGTTCTCAGCGTGCCTGTAACAAGGTCTCAATTTCAGCACTAAGTAACACTCTACCCACCGACACCACTTTGTCATCTATTGCCAAAGCGGGCGTAGACATCACGCCATGAGCGGCGATTTCGGCGTAATCGAGGGTCAGCCGTGATTCTGGAAATTCCTCATCAAATAGCATATAACTATATGAAATTAATAAACTATATAATTTCACTTTGTTGCTACTAACTTAGCTGTTTAAGATCAAGTCGAACCCTCACTATGACTATTAGGACTTTTTCTCATAAGGAGGCAAAGATCGTATTGTTACTCAATTGATTTCAAAGCCATCTAAAACCACATAATTTAAGGCTTTTGGTCTGGTAATCGATATGCTTGTTGCCGATATAAGTAGGACGGAAGTAACACCTGCGCCAAGGTACGTTTTATTTGTACATCTGACACCGAGCCCGCTTCAATTGTTACACTTTTTGCAACGGGATCATAGATCGCACCAATAGCCGGCTGTTGAGGTCGCAGAATCGTTAGCTGTTGCTGCTCCATCAGCGCAAAGTATTGATCAAACTGCATGAATGCTCGGCCAGAGCTACTATCGTCACGGGCAAAGTCGCGGCCAATTAGCGGTGTGCTGCCGCTAATACCCATCAACGACAGCATTGTTGGGGCTAAGTCGATCTGGCTGGCTACTGGCTCAATACGCTTCGGAGTAATGTCTGCGCCAAGGATCAGGGCCGGAATATGAAATTTCTCTACAGGAACCAAGTTATTGCCGTATACCCGGTTATCATGATCTGCCACAATCAAAAATAAAGTATCCTGCCAGTATGGCTGCTCTCGTGCCTCTGAAATAAATTTACCCAGCGCATAGTCGGCATATTTTACTGAATTATTCATGGTGGCTTTAGGCTGTTCGTACAAACTTATACGACCGTCCGGAAACTCAAACGGCGTATGGTTAGACGAGGTAAATACCAAGCTGAAAAACGGCTGTTTCTGCTGATGCATGTCACTAAAATGCTTGGCAGCTGCTGTAAATAAATCCTCATCGCTGGCCCCCCAACTACCTACGAACACAGGGTTTGACATTTGCGGTAAGTCAATAATCTGATTAATGTCATTTCCGGTAAAAAAGCTGCGCATATTGTCAAAATGTGCCTCTCCACCATAAATAAAACTGGTATTATAGCCTTGCTGTGTAAGTGTACTGCCAAGCGTATAGAAATTCTGCTGCGATAACGACAATTTAACTGTGCTTTGTGCTGGTGTCGGCATAAAACCGGATACTACCGCTTCAATTCCGCGCACTGAACGGGTTCCGGTTGCGTACATTTGCTCAAACCACCAGCCGTCATGTTTCAGTTTCTCTAATTCCGGAGTTACCGGTACACCACCGAGTGACTCGACAAAGGTTGCGCCCAAACTTTCCTGCAAAATGATCACCAGATTAAGCGGCTTACTTCGTTTCATGGCCGCTTCTCTATAGTGTAGAGTCGGCAATTCGGAGTTGTTAAAACTGACATGTTTTAGCCAAGGCCAGTCTAATGCCAGTTTTAACATTTCAGCATCCGGTAACTTGCCGTAAATTTCGCTCGAACGAGCCTCGTGTTTCATATTGTAAAGTGCATACAACACAGAATAAGGCGAGTTGATAATCAAGGAATTAACGAGCGCATCACTGGTAATGGCAAACATGGCGGGATTCGCCGGCCGATGTTCAGTAGTTGAACGCACGGCGGAAAATACCAACAGCACCACTAATGGCCAACTAAACCAGAATATTTTGGCTGGATATGGCTGCGTTTTTGTTGTTACATTGATAAATACTCGGTTTAGCAACCATAGCATAAACACTGTAACAGCAACGCCCCCCAATAACATAGCACGATAACCCTGCCATAAAGTGCTGAATACTTCTTTGGGGTATTTTAAATACTCAATGTAAAGCCGGTTTGGGCGGATATCGTATTGCAAAATAAACTGCGGCGTGGAAACTTCAATAAAAATAGCCAGACACAGGCCCAATAAAACCCAAAAATGGCTAAAGCCTCGCCACAGGAAAAAGCGCTTTTCACCTGCCAGCAGCGGGGCCAATAACACAGGAATAATTAACCACAAACCGGCAAAAATCAGGTCTGCTCTTACTCCTTGTAGTAACATCGTGCTGATATCTCCTGCAACACTAACTCGGTCAAACTGCCAGACAAATAATCCTACCCTACTAGCAGTTAACAACAGCAAAATGAGCAACACCATAACGGCATATTGCAAATATGGGCCGAGAAACCGGACAACTTTTGAGGGTACAGGCATGCAAGAAGTTCCTAAAAATTTTTGTGCATGCTAGCCCCCAAAGCTTAAGCAAATCTTAAGCTAATCAAAGTATCTTAGTGGCATCAAAACCAGTGGAGAATCAAATGAAGTCGGAAGCTAAAGGGATCAGTCGGCTGTGGTTTGCTAGCAAATACTCCTGGCAGGGGTTAAAAGCAGGATTACACAGTGAAGCCGCATTGAGACAAGAAATAGCCGCAATGGCTATATTGTTACCAATTGCTATGCTGGTAAACGTAGAAGCGTCAGAGCGCGCTTTACTGGTATTGTCACTATTCTTTGTACTTATTGTCGAATTATTAAACACCGCAGTTGAAGTTGTTGTTGACCGTATTGGCGCTGAGTTTCATCCGTTGAGTGGTAAAGCTAAAGATCTCGCCTCTGCTGCGGTGCTTGCCAGTTTGATCTGTGCATCCTGCGTATGGGGTATCATTTTATGGTGATCCGTCAATTTTTGCTTAACAAAACGTCTCATGTGCTGTTTGCTGGTTTTGTCGTTTTGATACTGTTGTTTGATGTTGCCGGGTTGGACGTATGGTTGGCGACCAAGCTCTATGCTCTAGAAGGCAATCAATGGGCACTCAGGGAGCATTGGTTGACAGAGGATATACTGCACAAAGGCGCCCGAAAATTAAACTATATTCTTGCATCAGCCGTGTTACTCACCACGGTGTATTACCATTGGCTAGATAAAACTAATCCAAAACTCAGTAATGCATACCTGGCATTGACGATTTCGCTGATAAGTTCTTTTGCGCTAGTAGCGTATTTTAAAGCCATTACCAATATTGCCTGCCCCTGGAGTTTGTCATTGTTTGGCGGTATTGAACCTTATATACATTTGCTGCAAACACGGCCGTCCAATTTACCTTACAGTCAATGCTTCCCCGCTGGTCACGCTAGTGTCGGTTATGCTTGGGTAGCGTTGTATTACTTTTTTAAACACTCCCGGTATCAGTACCGATTTTTCGGCCTTGCCGCTAGTTTAGTTTGTGGGTTTTTGTTGGGTATTACTCAGCAGCTGCGAGGTGCGCACTTTATGTCACACGACATTACGACACTGTTTATTTGTATCTGTTGCGCCAAACTCAGTTTTAGTGTGTTTTTTCCGCCGGCAATAATAACCGCCAGAGAATGCTAACTTAAGATTCTCTTAAGACGGGCATGGCATCATAGCGCAATACGATGGCTATTCTGGGTGTCTATATGTTGGCAACCGCACAAACTCCTGCATCATTAAAGACCAATTACTTCAAAGTATTGCTACTGCGTCCATGGCAACTTAATGTGCTTATTGCCATTGTGCTTACTATAGGTTTTAACCAGAAGTTTTTTAGTAGTCTCCTAACGATAGGCGATAGCCACATTAGCCTTAGTTTAACTATGCTGCTGTTGTTGCTTAACCTGCTTTTATGCCAATTAGGCGGCAGCGGAAAATGGCAAAAGCCCTGGCTACTGTTACTGCTGTCAATTAGCGCTTGCAGCCAATATTTTATGCTTAACTATGGCGTAGTCATCGACAAAAATATGTTAAAAAATGCACTGGAAACGGATAGTGCGGAAATTTTCGGTTTACTTAGCTTTACGATGGTGCCGTATTTTTTGTTTAATTTACTGTTGCCGGCTACGTTGCTATTTATTATTCCGGTATCAAATAAAGTTTCTGCTCCGACAGGTAGAAAAATTGGTTCAGTACTGCGATATTTTGCGGTGTTGTTGGGTTGTTTTAGCGTGATCATGGTGCTAGTAGCCAGTCAGTACAAAACGTACTCAAGCGTGTTTCGGGAGCATCGCTACTTGAAACACCAAACCTTGCCCCTTAGTGCCCTTACAGCATCTGTAGGCTTGTTTGGCGCAACACCGGCGATGGCACACAGCCATCAAAGCTATGCAACAGACGCTTTGCAGCAGTTATCGGCAGGCAGCAAGCCAAGATTAATACTCTTTGTGCTGGGCGAAACGGTAAGAGCTGATCATTTTGGCATCAATGGTTACGCTCGTGATACTACGCCAAAATTAGCTAAGCGTAAGCTGATTAATTTTGGCGCCATCAGTTCCTGTGGCACGGCTACCGCGATATCCGTACCCTGCATGTTTAGTTATCTAACCAAAGATACCTATGATGAAGCTACCGCCAAGGGCTCCGACAACCTGCTGGATGTACTGCAACGCGCCGGCGTTAAGGTGTTGTGGCGTAACAATAATTCTGGTTGCAAAACCATGTGTGACCGAGTTGAACAAGATAACCAGTTTGCCATCAACAGCCAGTACAAATGTAATGATGGCGATTGTCCGGATCTAGCGCTGCTAGAGCGGTTAAAGCAGCGTATCTTGCAGCAAGACAGCGCACAATCTCAATTTATAGTTCTGCATCAACAAGGTAATCACGGGCCTGAATATTACAAGCGCAGCCTTGAACAACATAAGGTGTTTATGCCAGAGTGCCGCACCAACCTATTGAGTGACTGTCAGCAGCAACATATTATCAATGCTTATGATAATGCGATTGTCAGCACCGATCTGCTGTTGGACAATAGCATCACGCTGTTAGAATCGCTGGCAGATAAATATGATACAGCGCTCATTTACGCATCAGACCATGGCGAGTCGCTTGGTGAAAACGGTGTGTACTTACATGGTCTACCGTACTGGATGGCACCGGACGCTCAAACTAAAGTACCTATGCTGTTTTGGCTGTCGGATGACTTTAGCAAACACACTAAACTACATGGCAACTGTTTACTTCAAAACACCAACCTCAGTCATGATAATATCTTTGATACTGTGTTATCGTTGTTTGCCGTAAAGACAACTCAACTAAGAGTTGAGTTGGATGTAACTTCCGGCTGTACTAACCGCTGACGAAGAGCAAACCTGATGCGTATCTTATTGGTAGAAGATGATGAATTACTGGCCAAGGGTATGATCACCCGGCTTAAACGCATGGGGTATCAGGTGGAGCATTGCTCCACTGGTAAACAAGCAACAAGTGCGGCGGAAGACAACAGCTTTAGCATGATGATTTTAGATTTGGGCTTGCCGGATGGTTTTGCACTTCATTTGATCGGGCGCTTCCGTAAAGCGGGTATCAGCATGCCCATTTTAGTGTTAACGGCGCAAGGACAATTGGACTCGAAGCTAACTGCACTGAACAGCGGTGCTGATGATTACCTGGTGAAACCTGTCGATGTACTCGAATTGGAAGCCCGCATTAGGGTGCTGCTTCGTCGTCAGCAGCAGCGTACAGATGACGTTCTGGAGTTGGCAGGTATTTGTTTAAATTTGCAAAACAACCAGTGTACTTTTCAACAACAGTACCTCAGCTTAACCCGCAGAGAATTTATGCTTCTAAAAGAGTTTATGCTAAAACCTGACCGTATTTTATCGCGTCAGCAGCTTGAAGAACTGAGCTACGGTTGGGATGGTGATACAGAAAGCAACGCTATTGAAGTGCATATCCATAATTTACGAAAAAAACTCAACTCCGAGGTAATAAAGACCGTACGCGGTATCGGTTATATGCTGGTAAGCCGATATGATCATTAACAGTATTAAGTTTTTCCTGATGCTTGGTATCAACCTATTAATGCTGGGTGCTTTAAGTTTGAATGCGTATATCGTATACAATGATTCGTTACACGAACTGGATGAAATATATGATGCCGAACTTGCTCGCAGCGCCAAGTTCATCAGCCTCTTACTAAGAGCGGGCCTGACAAATCCAGGTACTGAACTGCCAGTTGTTGTCGAAGTCCCAGAAACAAATGATAGAGGGGAAGCATTAACCTCCCAACAAGAACGATTGCTGACTGGCCACAAATACGAGGGAAAAATTGCCTTTCAGGTCCAGCAAGGTGACAAGCTGATCATGGTTTCAGAAAATGCGTTGCAGTTTCCCACTCCTAAGCATGAAGCCGGTTACCATGAAATTAGAGAGCATAATACGCTTTGGGTAACCTTCAGTTATTATGTATCGGAGCAAAATTTATGGATTTTCACCGCCCAGCGTGAGGATATCCGCGAAGAGATGGGTGGCCATATCGCTCAGGCTCAGGTGCGGCCTGTTTTGATGATGATGTTACCGCTGAGTTTCTTAATTTACCTGGTGATTAAGCTTATTCTGCGGCCACTTCATTTACTGCAACTACAAGTAGCTGATAAAACGCCGGAACAACTACATGAAATACAGCTGAAGCTGCCAGCAGAACTAAAACCGATACAAACGGCCATTAACAGCCTACTTGAACGAATCCGCAGCTATATAAAGCAAGAAAAACGCTTTGTTGCAGATGCATCGCATGAATTACGCACACCACTAAGTATTTTACATTTACATGCGCAAAACCTCAGTGTTGCCAATAACGCACACGACGTTGCCGAGGCGGTTAATGCGATTACCGAAGGTAGTAAACGAATGTCACATCTGGTTGACCAATTGCTATCTGTAGCCCATCTGGACCACATAAAACACATACACTGCACCTGCATACCGCTAACGCCACTGTTGCATCAAAGCTTATCACAGCTGCCGTTGGCGCTTTTAGATAAAGTTCACTGGCAACTTACGCTGGACGACAGCTGTCAGCTGTATGGCGACATGACTCTGTTGCAAAGTTTACTGCGTAATGTGTTTGATAATGCGGCTAAATATTCACCAAATGACGGCACTGTGACGGTAACAACATATCAACGCGCTGAAATGACGATCATCACTGTAAGCAACAGCGGTATTGCTGATGCTGACATTGGCAGACTAGGAGACAGGTTCTACCGTCACCCACAACATCAGCATTTGGTAGGCGCAGGTTTAGGTTTATCGATAGTACGGCACATTGTTACACTTCATGGAGGGCAGATAAGTTTTAGTGTCAACAGCGATGGTGGTTTGGATGTCACAATAACGTTACCGGCATTAAAACACTTAAAGCATACGTGATTAAACCATTATTCAAAGCTGATATTAATGACGCTATTCGATAAATATACCTCAGCTAAACAAGTGCTTGGCTGTATTCTATTGCTGATTGTCTTGAGGTCGGCCGAAATTGTGCTTTTAAAAAAGATAATTCGGCATTCCAAAATTCGACGTGATTGTATAAATCCATTCCAATACAGAGTCAGTCCATATCCTGAAACGTCAGCCCGGTAAGTTTCAGGTTTTTAATGGTATGCTTAAAGGAATGTGGCAGATCAGTGGTAAAAATACCCAGCCCGAGCCCCGTAACACGGAACAGCACACCATTTTTTACTCGCAGCCCGTCCAACACCAACTTTTCGAACATCCTGCTTGGCGTTCCGTCAGGCCGCAGAAACCGCCGTGACTCTTGTTCATTGAAAACATCTTCGCGAGCCAGAACATGGATAATGTACCAGCGCCATCCGTCAACGTTGATTGGCAAAAATTCAACATAGTCCTGTATATGAGGGCGAAGCTGCTCACAGGTTGCTGCTGAGGCGGCAAAGGCCGTCGATCCGAATGCGGCAATATCGGGTTGAGGCTTAATCCGTTCGTCCGGATTGTAGAACCAGGTAACTTCCATCGGTACCCAATTATCAGCGAGGGGCTTTCCATACAATCCCACCGGCTCGTCAATCTGCATGATCAACTCTAATGCCGTTTCCTGGCACAGAGCAGCTATATAACTTCTGTTAATCGATAAATGAAAAACCCAAGCTTTCGCCTGGGTTACTCGTTCGTCTCTGGTGGTCTGCATTTGCAGTGATGTTCCAAAGCCCTCGAGAAAATTATACCTGCGGACTGACAACGGCGCTACTCGGTTTTATTACTACGCTTTAGGAAAGAGTGTGCTGCTTTTTAAAGGTCCTGGTAAAGACTTTACGTCAAGACCTTCCAAGTCTAAACTTTAACTATTTATTAACCAACATTGGTTATTTGCATGAGTGTGCAATTTTTATCAGATGAACAGGCAATAGCGATGCTGCGGATATGGCAAGATGCAGGTCACGATTTAACGACCTTGGCAAAATTTAAAACTGATGATGCCAGTAAGACAATATTACTAATGCTACCGGGCTATGTCTGTAATAAGTGGTATCAGGTTGGCCTGCCATGTGCTGACTTCAAAGATGCAATGTCCCATTTAGGTGGGCTACTTGATATTGTAGTTTTGCACTAATGAAATATTAAGTACTGGTTTTACAGTTTGCTTTAGGGTATCGGGTAGTGAATATCCTCATACTCCTCAATCAGTTGTACTAATTCATCGAATTGATCGCCTTCAGGAGTGCCGGGCTCCGCTTCCAGAAGCAACTCAATTCTGGCAAGCACTGCGGCATGTTCTTGCTCATTACTTATTGGTGGCGTGGCCATATACATTCCCTCTACTAACGTAATTAACTTCTATTCCGTTTGATAAGATACAACTCGTGCAAGGTTTCCGGCTGTCGCAAGCTGTTCATCATCAAGCGTTTGATCTGTGTGCTTCCTCGCTACCAATGCTGTACGATCGTCAGCAATTTCAAAAATTAAAATATCACCGACGTCTATACCAAGTTCAGTGCAAAGCTTATCTGGTAGTGGCAGGAGGTTGTTTTCAACAAGCGTAACTTGATAGCTCATATTTTACCGTTGAATGCCTGGAGCAACTAAGTCAATAAAACACTTAATGTTAGTTTTCTCATGGTTAAATTTGCGAAAAGCTATTGATGATATGCTCGCGAAAGTCACCGTGAAAATACCATGTAAAGGTATTTTCATTACTAGTGTCCGTCTGGGTTTTCGTTTGCTTTTCATACAAAAAAACATCGTTTGAGCTTATTAGCCCACAATTACCGCGAACGATTTTTTCACGTGTCTCGCAAGTTTTGCCAACGCTGTGCGCTGTATTATAGACAACCTTATAGTCCGGTAACTCTGTTTGGATGTTATCTGCAAAGCGTTTCAGTTCAGGCTCTGCAAAGGTAAATAAGTAACACTCTTTAGAGTTATCAGTAGACCTTACTCGCATGATCCGGCCTAAAATTTGTCTAAAATACAGCTCTGTTCGAACAGTGGTGATGTGGCAACAAACGTGTAGCCTTGGTATGTCAGTGCCTTCCGCAATCATGCCAACACTCACTACCCATTGAGCATTTCCATGACGGAAATTCTTTATGATTTGCTGCGCATGCTTTTCTCTATAGGTGACAATTACTGTCGTCTGACCAAACTCCATTTCAAGTAGTTGCTTAATTTTTCTAGCGTGCTCAATTGAGTAGGCAACTACGAGTCCTGCTGCATCAGGTGTTTTGCTCCGGATTAAATTTAGCTTTGTGATGCTTAGTTTTAAAATGTGTTTAAGCGCAGCACGGTCTTCAACTATATGCTTGTACATAAGCTCAGTCTTGTTAAGCGCATCACTTATTGACGCATAAGTCTTGTGATTAATATTACATATATCGTTGTCTATCAGTGTAACGATTGGTCTTCTGCAGACACCATCGGAAATTGCTTGAGCCAATCCATACTGATAATTGACGATGAGAGAGTCGTTAACACAGTATTTTGCAAGTGCGATTGGAAGCTTATCTGTCCGCCATGGTGTGCCAGACAGCGATAAAGTATAGGTAGCGTAAGCCAAGATCTGGTTTAAAACTTTGTTGCCCCATGCATTGGGAATGCTTTCGCCACCGCCACTGCAATGATGCACCTCATCCAAAATAACAAACAGTCGCTTGTTCAAGGCCGGCTTAAGAAACGCATCGTCCAAGGTCAATAATTTTTGGTATGTCATCGAGACAACAACCGAGCCAATGCCATCGTGAAAAATGTCTGGGCGGTGTAACTTGAAAGTTCTGGAAATTCCATCCCTAACTTCAGCAGAAGGCGACAGGCATAAAACTAAATCAATCTTATTTTGCTGAAATAGCTGGGTCGCTAGTTCGGCAGCCATAATGCTTTTGCCAGAACCTGGCGTTGCCAATGCGAAAAAGTGCTTTGATTGTAATTTAAAGTGCTCCAGTGCAGCCTTAACACATTTTGACTGCCACTTTCTAAGACGCATAACCAGTTACTCTGGAAATAATCTTTTTTAACCCGGAGTATTTGCCGGTGAGCTTCATCGCATCCTGTTCTAATTCTAATGCACATTCTTTTGCAGCCTTAACGATTACCGGGTGACCGTCATCGATACTCTTCATGTATTCCCACTCGGAGAGTGTTGCCGCCAGGTCATATTCTGTCCGTTTAAGTTCTTGCATATAGCTGTTGAGATCAACTTGCGGACTCGCGTTTTCATAGCAGTCAATAACCAGTGTGTATCTTCGCTTATTTCCTGCATCGAGAATGGAAGCCAGAGCTCCTTTCCTTTGCAGCAGTCTAAGTGATTTATCCACTTTGACTCTGGCAGACTTGTGTTCAAGCTGAGGAAATTTCTTCTGAAAAACCTCAAGCACCTGATTTACATAGCAACCATCTGCAAAATGCTCTTTTACGATGGCAAGAACAATACTGCCGACATTTGGTATACGAGACAATTTAATTCCTCACGATAATAAATTTCCAAACTGGAATTCTTAATCACTTCCAAATGCTCTCACAATATGTGAGTATACCGCAAGGCAAAAATATTCAACAATAGAACCATGTGTAGGTAGAAAATAATGATTAAGTGTCTATTACTCCAATACCAAAAAGGATCCGAGAGGCGAGAGGTATCATCGGTATTTCTCAGCGCCAACTTGGCGTTAATATCGGATTAGAATTAACAGTTGCTAGCTCAAGAATGAACCAATATGAGCAGGGTAAACGAGTCCCTGACTTTGGCAGCCTAGAGTTAATTGCAGAGGCACTTGATGTGCCAGTAGCCTATTTCTTCTGCAAAGACGACAAAATGGCTGAACTAGTAAAGTTATTTGATCATCTTTCAGAGGAAGGTAAAGAGGCATTGCTTGCAAAGCTGAAGGTCCAATTGCCCGACCTGAAATAGTAACTTTAGCTATACCCCATTAATAGTTGGAGATGATGATGAGTCAGCTCAATCAGGCACTTTTAAACATAATCAACCAGTTCGAGTCAAAAGAGCTTGGTCATGAGTTTGTGAAGCGACTGTGTGATGTAATTTGCTCACAAATCATACCTGCAGTTCATAAAAACCCTGAAGAAGCCTCTCAGCTGTTATGTTGCACGGACCGGGGTTTTGCTGATGGGCTTTTAACGTTGATATCGCAAAAACAGAACACGAACGTTTAATGACAACGAGTCCGAACGACGTACCCCCATTTAAAGCCAATGCTGTCGCATTAAAGCTTTTCCTGCATATTGCAAATGAATGGCAACTAACGCCAGAGCAGATCAGAAAGCTATTTTCGTTTTTAACCAATCAGCAATACAAAGCCTGGATGTCAGGCACCTTAAATTCAGAGCACTCAGAATTACTGACACTTGTGTCGCAACTTATCGCTATATACAAACAACTGCATCAGATTTTTACAGATCCCATTCAAGCAAATGCTTGGGTGTTGAAGCCTAATACTGATTTACAGGGCCTGACTGGTTTAGATGTAATTCTTCAAAAAAGTCTAAGTGGAGCTAAAGAGTTAAACAACTATTTAGTAAGGTGAATTAACTCTTAGCAAAATATCTTGAGGAGCGGTAATGGCTTTTTTGTTTTCTCCCAAAGCACGCGCTTATCACGATGAATCGCTTGAAAGCTATTTGCTGCGCGTCGTAGCAGAGAATAATTTTGATTCATATCATCAGCTTAGCTTTGCTATACGGGAAGAACTTCACGAACTTGATTTCGAGGCCCATGGCGCTTTCCCCATAGAACTTAAGCGGCTAAATATTTATCATGCTAAACATAACAGCCATTTTAGGATGCGGGCATTGGGATTGCTTGAATCACTTCTTGGCTTACCCCCTTACGAACTACAAAAAATAGCGTTATTGAGATCAAACCGAACCTTCTCAGGTGGTGCAGCTGCCTTACATCGTTATGGTGTAGACATACCGCTGAGCTTCATACGATATGAGAATGAGGAAAATCTAGAAAGCATCCCCGTTTGTCCTGCTTGCTTAAACGACGAGCCCTATATTAGACAGGTTTGGCATTTAAAGCCTTATAACGCTTGTGTTAAGCACAGATGCGAGCTACTTCATCGATGCCCTGACTGCCAGGCGTCGATTAACTACATTCAAAATCAATCTATAACTCATTGTTTATGCGGATTTAGGCTCTCAAAAGCAGCCATTACACCTGCTGAAAATGCAAATATCGTTTTAGCGAATTGCCTTATGGGCGGTGATGCTAAATCGATTAATATTCTGCTGAACCAAACCTCTTTGACCCACCGATTTGCAGCTCTGTTGTGGTATCAAAAACGCTACGCAAAAAGCCATAGTACTTCCTTTGAGAATGCCATTGAGTACTTCGAAAGTTGGCCTGAAAATTTCTATCAAGAACTGGAGGCAATAACCCTGAGTGCGGAATCCAGATTGATTAAACTTTTTAACCATACAGATTTTCGGTCTATTTATGGTGAGTTAGTTCTGCATTCACGATGTTTATTGCCGGAAGACAAAGAGCCGCATTTTATTTATGCATCTGTTATAGGCTATTTGCATAAGTTAGTTGATTCACATCCGAAAATGAAAAAGCCAAACGTGGCTGATATGTTAGTTAGCGTCTCAGAAACAGCGGTGATTCTTGCGACAACACATGAGCAAGTATATCGCCTTTATCAGGATGGAATACTGACTTCGTCGTTTAGACAAAAGATGGCAGAGCGTGTTGAACCGAATAAAGGTGTGTTTTTTCTCAGGCAAGTAATAGAGTACAAAAATAGCTTTGGAAATGAACGACAAGGAATGTACATATCAGCATGGTAAAAAACTTAAACCTTTGCTCTTTGCTTGATATTGACGATCTGCCAACAAGAAACCAAGCACTTAGACGTGCATTCGCTGCTTTTAGTGAATTGATAGATGTGACCGGCGACGAAAGCAGTGCACTGACTATTTTAGTGAATCTGACCTTTCCAAAAGCTAAGGTTGACGATTTATTAGATGCAAAGTTAGCAAAAAAGACTCTAGGCGATCAGTCTCACATCGATGCTTGTATTAGCGAAGTTCAGTGGTTTCATACGCATAATTTAAAATATCCGGACATTCGAGTAAGCAAACAGAATCTTATAGTATCCAGCCCACTATTGCAGCAAAGGATCTTGAGTAGTGCCAATTGTCAGCGCACCTTAGGTTGGTCACACGATAGCGCCAGAGTGAATTTATCTAAGCTGTTTGGCTGTCATTTCATCTGGGATGGCAAAGTAACCTGTCTCGGGCTACTGCTGATAGAAGATGCATCGCATTGGAAAAGTGCTTTTCAAAAGCTTGGAATGACAGTAAAACAATTTACAAATGTTTGCAGCAGGGTGAAAAGCCTCCTACCAGAGCAACTCCACCCGGCTAGCGTTGATAAATACTCAGCGCAAGTGCGGATGCCATATCATGATGGTTATGTGGCAATTACCCCAGTGGTCAG
Organism: Gammaproteobacteria bacterium; assembly: GCA_018826295.1. Classification (GTDB taxonomy): domain Bacteria; phylum Pseudomonadota; class Gammaproteobacteria; order Enterobacterales; family Alteromonadaceae; genus Alishewanella. The sequence continues at coordinate 49,684 of JAHJZX010000067.1, read as the reverse complement.
CCATGCGCTTCAATCTGAACTCCAACAAGCTGCTATAAATAAGTTTGGTAAATTCACCAGCATTGAATTCACCCGTCCCGCTTCTGTAAGCGAGCTGGTAGCATCATTGGGCGGCAATGTACAAGTACTCAATTATCCACCTCGTATTAATCTAAAACCTCACGGAATACGCGACAGTCAGCTGTCAAAATTGCTATCTGACAAACCAGTGTTTAATCATGATGCTTTGTCACGCTTTAACTTTATAAAGGTAATTGAAACATTGGTTTCAAATCGAATGCCCCTGGCATTAAAGCAACGCAGACAGCAAAAAGTAGCCTCGATAAAACAGATAAGAACGACATTAATTGAATGGCTTGCACCAATGTTAGAGTGGAGGCTGGAAATATCAGAGGAAAAGATTTCTGCCAGTGAGCTTGAGGTTATTAATCGTTCACTAGAGTATCAATTTCTAACATTTGAAAAGGAACAGTTGTATGAGCTACTTAAGCCATTACTGGGTCTTATAAACACAGAATTGTCTAACTCAAATGCGACTCGTCAATATGCCTTTCACCAGCATCTAATGCCGTACCTGAGGAATGGTTTGAGCTGGTTGCTTTCTCAAATAGCCAGTAACCAGACACATCCACAAAAAACCTATGATTCTCAGAATTCACAACGTTACCTATACTTGAAAGGCATTAGAGTGTTTGATGCTCAAGCACTATCAAATCCTTATTGCTCAGGCATTCCCTCCCTCACCGCGGTTTGGGGAATGATGCATAATTATCAACGTAGGTTAAATGAAGGGCTTAACGCTAAACTTCGGATGACATCTTTTTCGTGGTTCATTCGTCAATACTCAGCTGTTGGTGGTAAAAAGCTGCCTGAATTTCGGATGCAGGGGCTCAGAGAGAACCAATTTAGGCGACCAGGAATAACTGATAATCGGTATTGCGACTTTACCTTTGATCTCATTATTCATATCAATGGCTATGAAGATGATTTAAAAATCTTAGACACTGAACATGAAATGTTGAAAGCCAGTTTTCCAGCAAACCTTGCTGGTGGGGTAATGCATCCGCCCGAGTTAGACACTGCCGGAAAGTGGTGTGAACTTTATCAGTGTGAAACAGATCTTTTCACCAAAATAAGAACGTTACCAGCATCTGGAAAATGGGTAATGCCCACCAATCATCTTATAGAAAGCGTGGGTGATCTATTTTTTTTACTAGATAAAAACCCTTCACTGTGTCCAACTATGTTCGGCTACCTGCCACTGACAAAACCGATTAAGAGAGTTGGCAGTTTAGAGCCGTTACATTGTTATGCGGAGCCGGCAATTGGTGTAGTTGAGTGCATCTCTGCAATTCAGGTAAGGTTACAAGGCCAGGCAAGCTATTTCAAAAAAGCGTTCTGGATGTTAGAGGCGAAAGAACAGTCGATGCTGATGAAAAGAATATAAGGAAACATCGTGGAGCTATGTAATGTTTTAAAGTATGACCGCTCTATTTACCCGAGTAAGGCGGTGTTTTTCTATAAAACAGATGAGTCTGATTTTATTCCTCTTGAAGCTGACATTATTAGAATCCGCGGTCAAAAAGCCGGCTTCACAGAAGCTTTTACTCCGCAATTTAAATCGAAGAATCTGGCGCCTCAAGATTTAACTTACAGCAACCCGCTTACAATAGAGGAGTGTTATGTTCCTCCAAATGTGGAACATATTTACTGCCGCTTCTCGCTAAGAGTGCAAGCGAATTCCCTCAGACCTTCCGGTTGCAGTGATCCTGAAGTGTATGCATTGCTTGAGAAGCTCTCTGACTCTTTCAATCAATGCAATGGCTATAAAGAGCTGGCAACCCGGTTTTGTAAAAACCTACTTCTGGGCACTTGGCTTTGGCGAAATCAAAATACTGGAAACACAGAAATAGTTGTTAAAACTAGCTCGGGGACTATCTATCGCATAGAAAACACAAGAGAGCTGGATTGGGACGTTTGGACCGGTGATGCAGAACATGTTCTCGATGAATTGAGTCAAGAATTGCTCCTTGCGTTAACTAATAGGAATGTTTTCTGGACTGCTGACATAACAGCAAAAATTGAAACGACTTTTTGTCAGGAGATTTACCCAAGCCAAATGTTTAGTGAAAAGTCGGGCATTGGTGATTGCTCAAAAGAGTTCGCCAAAGTTAGATGCACCGACGGCCGTTATGCAGTGAGTTTTAATTCGGTAAAAATAGGCGCGGCTATTCAATCCGTAGATAACTGGTGGGATGGAGACAAACGCTTAAGAGTACACGAGTACGGTGCAGACAAAGAGCTGGGTATTGCAAGACGTGGTCCCGAATCAGAGAAGAGCTTTTATTCTTTATTTGTCAACGTTGAGCTCTACATTGATGAGCTTAATAAGCTTGCATTCGAATTGAACAATTCAATCAATCCAGAAATTTATTATATTTTTGCTGTCTTAATTAAAGGCGGAATGTTCCAGAAAAAAGCTGAGACTAAGAAGGCATAGTATGGAGCGCTTTTATTTTGCCGTGCGGTTCATCCCTAAAGATGCAAACTTGGCACTCCTTATGGGCCGTTGTATCTCAGTTATGCATGGTTTTCTCTGTAAACGTAATATAAACGGACTTGGCGTGACGTTTCCGGCATGGACAGATAGCTCTATCGGTAATGTGATTGCTTTTGTCCACACTGAAGCATCTATCTTAGATGATCTAAAGCAACAGCATTACTTTAAAGAGATGGCTGAGTTTGGGGTTTTTAGCATTACTAGTGTTGCAGTAGTGCCTCTAGATTGTGCGGAAGTAAGGTTTAAACGAAATCAAGGTATTGCGAAAATGTTCGTCGGCGAGACTCGCCGGAGATTAAAGCGCCTGGAAAATCGAGCTCTAGCGCGTGGTGAAGTGTTTAAGCCTGTTAAACACCACAAAGAAAGAGAATTTGAAACGTTTCATTGCATTGCAATGGGAAGTGCTACAACTTCAGAAGACTTTCTTTTACATGTTCAAAAAGAAAGCCTTACAACTCAACAAAAACCGGAGTTCAATAAGTACGGATTAGCCTCCAACAAGATACATATTGGTTCAGTACCCGAACTATCGAGCATACTGACTTTATTTTGAAATGCATCTATAAGTCTCTGTTTTATAATGACCAGAGTTACAACTTAAATTGTTTGGTTTTATCCTCATTTTGATTGCAACTAATTGATATCAAAATTTTTATTGGCTAATCTTCATAGTGAACTGCCGAGTAGGCAGCTGAAAATATGAATGACGATGGCCGAATCAAAATAATCAAGTGAACTGCCGAGTAGGCAGCTGAAAATAAAATCAATGCCAAAGGTAAGGCGGAAAAAGGGTGAACTGCCGAGTAGGCAGCTGAAAATGCTCGAATCGCACGACAAAAAGGCTGGTTATAGTTCACTGCCGAAAAGGCAGACAAAACTCTCCTCAATTTTTGTGAGGGGAGTTTTTTACAATTCACTCTCACTACGTCACTCCACAAACAGAATTGTCGACCATCAAGTTAGGAAGCTCCCTTAAAGACCATATGTAATAAAATTACATTTCTCAATTTTACCACTCAGCTTTCATTTCATTTTGTCAGGCTATGGGTATATTTTATGTCAAAGTATGGGTTCATCTTTAACTTAAATCACTGTTTTTACAGGCGTGACTATGTCAGAGTATGGTACTAGCAACAACGCCGTAAACCCATCCATGGGGGCTCGTCTCAGCCCATCCGGGGCTTCAACGGTTGGCTTAGGGCAAACCGATTCCGCTTTCAAGATCGGTTAAAACTTAAAGCACATTTGCTAACTAGCCTGCCCAATTTGCTCAAAAGTCACTTTTGCCATGTTATGCTGCTGCAAAAGCACAGCCAGTGGATAAACAGCGTGACATTTCAGGCAGTTATTTTTGATATGGACGGCGTACTGATAGACTCAGAGCCGTTGTGGCATCAGGCCGAGCAGCATATTTTAGGCGGGCTGGGCGTTGACTTTAACCAGCCGCCGCTGCTGCAAAGCACCGGCTTAACCACTGTCAGCGTGATCGCGCACTGGTATCAGCACCAACCCTGGCCCGGGCCGTTACCGGCACAGGTGTATCAGCGTATTATCGACTTTGTTGCCAGCGGTATTACCAGCTCTGGCAGCGCGAAAACCGGTTTACCGGCCTTACTGGATGTTATCGCCGCCACGCCGCTGAAAATGGCGGTTGCCACTAATTCGCCGCAATTGTTGTTGGATACCACCTTAGCGCGGCTGAACATTGCGCATTATTTTACTGCCTGCTGCCACGTCGATCTGGTAAAGCACGGTAAGCCGGCGCCGGATATTTACCTGCTGGCGGCTGAAAAACTCGGTGTCGCGCCGCAGCATTGTCTGGTATTTGAAGACTCATTCGCCGGTGTGACTGCCGCCAAAGCCGCCGGTATGACAGTGGTGGCCATACCGGCGGCGCACGAATGGCAACACAGCAAATTTGATATTGCTGATCATAAAATACGCTGCTTTACCGAGGTCGACTTCCGGCAGCTGGCGGCCTTAACCAACTGAGCACAAGCTGAGGCAAAGCTATGGATTTTCGCAATAAAATCAAAGCAGACCGCGTACTACAAAGCCGTGTTGGCGATTTGCACAGTGCATTGGAAAGCGATCGTGGCCGCATTATTAATTCGGCAGCGGTGCGCCGGTTACAGCAAAAAACCCAGGTATTTCCGCTGGAGCGCAATGCGGCAGTGCGCAGCCGGTTAACCCATTCGCTGGAAGTGCAGCAAACCGGCCGCTTTATTGTGCAAACGATATATCGTTTGTTATCACCCGCTGAGCAAGCAAAATATGGCTTAACTGAGTTGGAGCGGCCGTTCGAATCGCTGGTAGAAATGGCCTGCCTGCTGCACGATGTCGGTAACCCGCCCTTTGGTCACAGTGGTGAAAGTGCCATCAATGCCTGGTTTAGCCAGACGTTGCCGGCGCTAAGTGCGCAACATCAGTTGCAGGATAATGTGTTGTGGCAAACGCTGAGCACCGAACTGGCCCAGTTTGAAGGCAATGCCCAGGCGATAAGGCTGGTGCACAGCCTGCAGCGGATGAACCTGACTTACTCGCAACTGGCCTGTATTTTAAAATACACCCGGTTGGCGACTGCGGTTAAACCTGCTAAAGAGCAAGCGTTAAGTTATCTGCAAAAAAAGCCCGGCTATTATTTTGCCGAGCAGCAACTGGTGCAACAGTTGTGGCAACAGCTGGATACGGCAGCGGGCTGCCGCCACCCGCTGACCTATATTATGGAAGCCGCCGATGATATTTCGTATTGCCTGGCCGATATTGAAGATGCGGTAGAAAAAGGCTTACTCAGCCTGCCGCAGCTGGCTAATGAGCTAAATGCGGTTTTTACTGCCATTGAACCTCAGGGCCGGTTGATCAGCACCCATAGCGGCGCTAGCGAAAGTTTTGCCGCGCTGATAAAAGCCGCCATCGATAGCGCAGCAGACGAACCCATTAACAAAACGTCGGCATTTTTTATTAAATTGCGGGTTAATATGATCCACCCGCTGGTACGCCATGCGGCGGCGCAGTTTATCGAACAGCTGGATGCGGTTTACCATGGCCATTTAAACCGTGCCCTGCTGGAAGATGACAGCCAGTACCATGCCATTACCACCACCTTTAAACAGGTAGCGCGTCGCTTTGTTTTTAACCAGGCCGAAGTAGAAACGTTGGAATTACAAGGCTTTCGTATTATTGCCGGTTTGCTCGACAGCTATCTGCCGTTATTACAGCTGTCTGCCGCCGATTTTAGCGATGTGCTGCAAAACCAGGCCTATCATCTACCGCAGCAGCAACGGTTAGCACACCGGCTACCCAACAAGCACCTGGCAGCCTATCAACTGGCCCTGGCCGACATAGCCGGGCACGACAGCGCTTTAGAGCTGTATTACCGCTGCCGGTTATTGCAGGATTACATCAGTGGTATGACCGATCATTTTGCCTTAGACGAGTACCAGACACTGGTTAATTGTGTCAGGTGCTGACTGGCAAATAGCCGACCCGCCAGCTATGGTTAGCAGCACAGCTTCTGACCAGGATTATGCGATGAAAACAGGGCTAATGGTTTTTATGCTCAGCGTTAGTACCGGCAGTCTGGCCGGGCCCCAGCTGCAGATGGAGCCGGGCAAATGGCAACACAGTTTTACACTGCAAAGTAGCGATGGTGAACTGGAGCGTGCCATGGCGCAAATGCAACAGCAGCTGGCCAGTATGCCGGCACAGCAACGGCAAATGATGGAAGCCATGATGAAAAGCCAGGGCATGGCGGTTAATTTGCAAAACGGCAGTATCGAAGTTTGCCTGACGGCGGCCGATATAGCGGCAGGTAAATTGCCGCAACAAGACGGTTGTCAGCAGCAAGTAACGCAAAAAGACGATGGTTATCACATTAGTTTTCAGTGTGATACCAAGCCGCCAAGCAAAGGTAGCGGCGAGTTTCGTCTGTTAAGCCCGAAAGCGTATCAGGGCACACTGCAGGTTGAGACGGTGATAGAGGGTAAGCCACAGCAACTGCTCATGCAGCAGCAGGGCAAATGGCTCGGTGCCTGCCAGTAAGCCGGTTGCAGCCGGCTGTTATACCGGCTGCGTTGTTGGTTCAGGGCAATTGCGCCTGGTTAAACAACCAATCCAGCGCCTGCTTTATGCTTTGCGGCTGCTGTAATGGCACCAGATGATCGCTATTGGACAAAGCAATGTACTGGCCGTTTGACAGCGAAGCCTGCTCGGCGCTCCAGGCACTGCCTTCTTGCTGCCACTGTTGCAAGGCTGCGGCCAGTTCAGGTTCGTTGGCAGCCTGCTCGATTTGCTGTTGTTCAAAATCGCTGTCAATAATACTCACCGGTATGCCGCTGACCATCGGCAAGCTGGCATAGCTGTCCAAATCGGCTGTGTAAGCGGCAATTTCTCTGGCTCGGGCCTGCTGCTGCGGAATAAGTAAGCGCAATTGCATTATTTGCTCAAAGTAACTCCAGTCCAGTTGAACATTGTTTTGGCCAACCAACTGCTGTACTTCCTGATATTCGATATTCAGCTTCTGCTGCGTTCTGGCGGTCCAGTTACCGGCGCCGAGGTGTGGTATTAAGGCCTGCAAATTGGCCAGATACCAGTCGGCCGGGTAGCCCTGATACAGGCTTAGTGAATGGGCTAATGGGATATCCGGGTCGATATACAGCATGGCGTTAATAGTAAACTGTTGCTGATATTGCTGATAAAACCAGCGCGCGCTAATACTGCTGCTGGCAAAGGCCACCAGTGTTACCTGCGTTTCCTGCAGTTGCTGCAATACCAGCGCCAGATCATCAGCAAAGCGCCGGTACGACAGGTCTTCGCTGGTGCTGCTGTAAGCATTACCCAGCCGGTCGATACTGTATACCCGGTACTGTTGTGCCAGTAGCGGCTGGACGGCTGCAAACCAGGCGCTGTCGCTGTGGTAGTTATAGTTAGGCCCGGCTAACAGTACGACGGCCGGCCCCGGATTATTCAACCCCATGGCGCGGACGTGAAACTGTCCCCGTTCGGTGCTGACCAGCTGCGAGTGCTCGGGCAGTTCAGGCTGCCCGGTGCTGGCAAAAAATTTCAGGATCTCGCGGCTACTGTCAAAACCGGCGTATTGCCAGTTATGGCCGCCGTCTTTCATACTGTACAGCTGAAACTTCTGTTGGCCATTGTGGTAGCTGCTCAGGCTGACGTTGGCGTTGAGCGTTTTCTGCAGTGCATAGGGTAAACCGCTGTTTTTCTCCGCCAGCAGGGCAATGGCGTCCGGCGAGCTGATCAAACCAAAGTTACTGTGCACCAGGCCGTTGTAAGGCAGCACCGGATCGGCGGTACCATGCACCATCATGATTGACACCGGCTGCTGCGGCGCGCAGCTGGACGCCAGCTGAATTGACATAGGCGCCGCCACCACGGCTACCGCTTTAAAGGTATCGCTGAGGTTACAGGCCAGGTTTTGCACAAACAACCCGCCCTGCGAAAAGCCGGCGGCGTAAATTTCACCTTCGGCAATGCTATGCCGCTGGCGGATATCGTTAATGACATTTTGCGTAAAACCCAGATCATCCGCACCAAGCCGGTGAGCAATATTGCAGTCGCAGCCTTCATTCCATTCTACCTGTTCTGATTTTGGATAGGCGACGATGTAGTCGGAGCTTAGCTTGTCAAACTGACTTAAAGAGCGCATTTCTTGCGATGTACCACCTGACGGATGGAACGCCAGCAGTAATTTGTAACTGTTGCTGCTTTGGTAATTCTGCGGCAGTGCCAGCAAATAACTGCGTCCGCCGAGCTGGATCTGCTGCGCGGTGTCTTCAGCTTTAGGTGGCTCATTATTGCTATCTGACGACTGACAACCGGCCAGTGTCAGCAGCAGTATGATTGCGGCTATTGTGTTTATAGGCTGTTTCATATTAGTTTCCTGTTAACCGATTGCAGGTCAAGCCTAAGCCGTTATTGCGCTTTTGCCGTGGCCATAACAATGATGATTTTGTGATGAAAAGCTTACCGGGTACCTTATGACAACACTTTTAACCGCAGAGGGCCTATGGCAGTTGGGATCGCTACACTATGACGCCAATCAGCGTCAGCTTAGTAGCGCGGCGCAGCAGCTGTATCTGGAGCCACGCCAGCATCAACTGTTGCTGTGCTTGTTGCAGGCAGCGGGCCAGGTTGTAAGCCGCGATACGCTGATTGCCCGGGCATGGCAGGGCCGCATTGTCAGTGACAGCGCCATTAACCGCGCCGTGTCGATGCTGCGTAAAGCCTTTGCCAGCCTGGATCAAAGCCGCGACTATATCGAAACCCTGCCCAAGCTGGGCTATCGCTTATTAGTGGACGCTACCGCTGTGGCGACTGTTGCCGCAGCTGTAGCCAAGCCACCGCCGTTAGCGCATGTACAATCAGGCCGCAACCGGCAGGCAGTATTGTACCGGGCTGTGCCGGCGCTGCTGGTTGCCGTGCTGCTGTGGTTTATTAGCCTGACACCACAGCAACGCCTTAGCGCCGGCACCTTGGCGCCACACAGCAGCTTTAACGGTGTGGAAAGCCAGCTTAGTATTGACGGGGCCGCTAGCAATTTGTTGTACCAGCGCCAGACCGGGCAGGGCCATTCGCAGATTTGGCTAAACAACCTGACAGACGGCAGCCACCGTGCGCTGACACCGGCCAGTCAGCAAAGTGCTTATGCGGCCATCAGTCCGGACGGCAGTCAGTTTGCTTTTGTACAGTTTGGCGCTGAAGGCTGCCGCTTAATGCTGCAGTCAACCAGGCCGTCAGAACCAGAGCCAGAACAGAGTGCAAGCCGGCTGCTGCATCAGTGTCCGGCCGACAATATACCGTTGCTAAGCTGGCAGCCGGATGGCACAAGCGTGTATTTTCGCCAGCGGGCAGATAAAACCCAACCGTACCAGATTTATCAGCTGAATATCGCCAGTACGGCACTACGCCAGCTAACCCTGTTGCCAAGCGATTACTCCGGTCTGGGCGATATTGCTGTAGCGGCGTCAGCTGACCAGCTGGCAGTATTACGTTACTTAACCGCAGACACGACAGAGCTATTATTGCTAAGCCCTGACAACGCCGCCATCAGCGCGGCGCAGACTCTGCCACTGCGGGCGACAGCGTTAACCTGGTACAGCGAACAGCTGCTGCTAATCAGTGCCGGCCAGATGCTGTACCAGTATCATTTGCCAACGGCTAAGTTGCTGCCGTTGTATCAGGCAGCTGATCCGATCAACTCGTTGGTTGCCGCCGCTGGCGGCCTGTATTTCAGCAGTACTGAATTCAATGCTGATATCTGGCATAGCAACGCCGGCGACGAGGCGGTATTGCGCATCAACAGCTCAAGAGCCGATCTTATGCCGCGCTTGGCGCATGATACGCGCCAGCTGGCTTTTCTGACTAACCGGTCTGGCCGGCATCAACTGTGGTTGCAACAGGATAACGGTGCAGAGCGCTTGCTGGCCGAATTACCCGGCACGCCAGGCTTTGTGCGGTTGGAATGGTCGGCTGATGACAGCCAACTGTTGTTTAGTAAAGACGACGCCGCCTATAGCGTTGAGGTCGCCACCGGTAAGTTACATCAGTTGCTACCGGCCCAACATAAAGTTGGTGTGGTAAATTGGGGCCAGCACGCCAACCAGCTGCTGTACAGTAGTTGGCGCGACGGTGACTGGCAACTCTGGCTGCATGACTTAAGCAATAAGATTGAACAGCAGCTCACTACGCAGGGCGGCTATAGCGGGCGGCTGTGGCAGGGCAGCTTGTATTTTAGCAAGTATCATCAGGATGGCCTGTGGCGCAAAGATCTGGCCACCGCGGACGAAACTTTATTGCTGGCGCAGTTTGATAAAATAAACTGGTTAAACTGGCATATCGATCACAACAAGTTGTACTACTATCAGCCAGATCAGGGCATTTACAGCCTGGATCTGGCCAGTTTAACCACCAGTCTGCATCAGGCCGAACCAGCACGGTTTATCCGCCATTTTAGCGTGCGTCAGCCAAATACCGTACTGGTGCGCCATGCAGAGTTACAGGGTGATATATACCACCTAAGCCTAAAATCAGAGTGACGATCGGCTGTCTTGCTGTCGCAAAACAGCAAGGCAGGACACTTTTGCCGGGCATTTATGCGCCACACTGCGCTCTTTAACGACCGGAGCTTAGCAAATATGGCTGCAACACCGCGCAACAGCACAGTGGATACTATCCGTAGCCTGGCGTTAGTGGCGATCTGTATAGTGAATGTGCCTTTTATCCTGTTGCCACCGGAGCTGGCATTACTGCCGGGCTTAACCCTGGCCGATCAACTGGGGGTTTTTCTTAGCGAAAGCCTGTTACAGTTGAAATTCTATCTGCTGTTTGCCTTTATTTTTGGCTGGGGACTGGCCACGCAGGCGACTGCCGCCAAAGAGAGCGGCGTAGTGTTTAAACGCCGCTACTTTCGCCGTATGGCGGCCTTGGCGCTGCTGGGCTGTCTGCACGCTGTGCTGGTGTTTAACGGTGACATTTTATTATTGTATGCGCTTTTGGGCTGCATATTATGGCGGTTACTGCCGTGGCCGCCAAAGCAGCTGGCGGCGCTGGCGCTGGCAATGCTGCCGCTGAGTGTAGTCTGCCTGACAATACTGGCGCTGGCACTGGATGCGTTGCCAGATAGTGCCGCGCCGCTAACCGACTATGCCGCACCGGGCTTTTGGCAATTAACTCGCGAGCGGCTGCAGGGCTGGCCGGCGACCTGGCTGTTTTTGTTGTTACTGCAGGCTCCGCTGGCATTTGCGGCCTTTATTTGCGGTGTTATTGCCGCCAAACAGCAATGGCTGCAAAAGGATAGTGCAGCAATGCAGCGTTTGCGCCGCTTTGTACCCTGGTTATTGCTGCTGGGGCTGCCGCTTAACTTGTTGTTTGGTGCGGTATCCAGCGGTATTTTACCTGCGGCGGGCGAGTTACTGAGCTTTGCCGGCGTAGTGTTGTTGGGGCTGGCGGCACCGGCAATGTCAGCGGTTTATTTGTATGGCATGGTGTGGTTGTCGTGGCGGGTAAGTTTGCACAAGCTGATGCTGCGCGCCGGGCAAAATTCGTTGTCGGTGTATGTGTTACAAGGCGTGCTGGCAGGCTGGTTGGCGGGTAGCTATGGTTTAGGGCTGTATGGTCAGTTGAATCAGCTACAGCTGTTACCTGTGGCGCTGGCCGTTGCATTGTGCGCTATGCTACTGGTTAGCGGCTATGCATATAGCTTTGGTAAAGGGCCGTTAGAGCAGCTAATGAAAAGGATCTTGGCGTAAATGACCACCTTAGCGCTGTATTCGTTGGTGCCGGAATCGGCGTTGCTGCAGCAATGCCCGGCCCAGCTGCGCAAACGCTTTGCGGTGGCACTGGCCGCTATGCATAGCCATGATGGCCAGCAATTGAGCTGGCAGCAGATTGCGCAGCAGGCGGCTATATCGCCGTTTCATTTTCACCGTCAGTTTAGCCAGCTGTTTGCCGAGCCTCCCGCCAGATATCTGGCGCGACAGCGGCTAAACGCCGCCGTACTTAACTTGCTGGACTATCCGCACAAAAGTGTGACAGCCATAGCACATGACTGTGGATATTTGTCGTCTCAGGCGCTGGCCAAAGCCATGCAGCGACAGTTGGGTATGACAGCAAAACAGCTAAGAGCTCTGGCTCAGCGGGCTACTTTGACACAACTCACAGCGCTACTGGAAAAATTAGGCCAGCCCGGCAGCAACCAACCAGTGGAGCAGCAACTTGCCGGGCAAATTATTGCTAAGCCAGAATGGCTACCGCAGCGTTACTTGCGTGGCAAAGTGGCCACTGATTTTGCCTGGCAGCGTCAGCTGGACAAGGCGCCGGCGCTGTTACAGCGTATGGCTACGCTGACCCCTGTCGCTGAAGCCGCTAATGCACTTGATAGTATGACAGTGATTGCCGGTCAGTTAAGTAGCGCTGCTGAAGCTGGCGCTTATACGATTAATGCTGGCTGTTATTTAACTGCTCAGGTCAGGCTAACGTCGGCTCTGGCGTATCTGGCGGCCTGGGACAGGCTCTACAGCCAGGTGCAACAGCAGGGCTTTATAGCTGAGCAAAGCGGTTATTTTATTGAGCAACTGCTGAACTACGACGCTGACTCAATCACATTATTGTTGCAGCTGCCGGTGCAGCCAGTTGGGGTTAACTGACTGCTGGCACCCAGCCAGAGCTGGGTTATAGCGCTGAGCAATTCCGTATTAAAATCGCGTTGCAACTGGGTCAGGCCTTGCTGTTGCAGCAACAGCTTTACACTGGCCGGTAAATGGCTGCTTTGGTACAGCCCCAGCGTCAGGGCATAAGTATGCAGCAGTAACTGGCTGGCGCGGTCGGCCGTAAGGCCGTTAAAGTGCACCGCCAGTTGTGCGCCCAATGTTTGCAGCGCCCGCGCCAGTTGTTGTTTAAAGGCCAGTAACTGTTGCTGCGGCAGGTTTTGTTCCAGCACCGCATTGAGCAGTGCCATTAGTGGTAGCAGGCTGTCTGATTGCAGCAACAGTGTCAGATAGCCCTTGGCAAAAGGTGCCGCTGCTGCGGCCAGAGGTTGTGGCAACCCGGCAATTACCTGTTCCAGCTGGCTAAACAAACTGGCAAAGTCTTCGCTTAACAGCGCGAGAAATATCTGCTCTTTGGTCTGAAAATAGCGGTACACCGTACCTTTGGCTAAACCGATGTCGGCTGCTATATCGGCCACTGCCGGCAGTGCCTGACGCTGGATAAACAAACGCCGCGCCGCGCTGAGAAAATCAGCCCGCCGCTGTTGTTTTGCTGCCGCACTGATGGCGTTTTGTTTCATGCTTAGCCTTTTAGCTTAATCAGCCAGTCAGTCATTTTTTCCGCCAGCTTGCCATAAGGCGGCAGCAGCATGCTGACGCTGTTATAGGCGCCCTGATAAAACACCGGCCTAAGCTTGCTAAAGGTTAAAAAGCCTTCGTAGCCATGATAGTGGCCCATACCGCTGTCGCCGATACCGCCAAAGGGCAAGTCGTGCTGGCCAACATGTAAAATGGCATGATTAACGGTGACGCCGCCAGACATGATCTGGCTGATATAGTGCTGCTGCAGCGCTTTGTCGTGGCTAAACGGATAAAACGCCAACGGTCGCGGTTTACTGTTTATGTAGCTGATAACATCAGCGCTTTGCTGATAGCTTTTTACCGGTAGCAGGGGGCCAAATATTTCCCGCTGCATCACCAGCATATCGTCGCTGACATTAAATAGCAGCGTTAGGGGGAACTTGCGTAACGCCGGATCGGCAGTTTGGCCTGGCATCAGGTTTACTGCCGTAGCGCCTTTGGCGATTGCATCGTCCAGTGTGGTTTGTAAGCGCTGATAGGCGCGCTGGTCGATAATAGCGGTGTAATCATTGCTGTTGATATCCGGATAACGCTGCGCTACCAGCTTTAGCGCCAGTTCAGTGAATTGCTGCTCACTGCCCTGTGGTAAAAACAGGTAGTCGATGTTGGTGCAAATCTGGCCGGCATTAAAGGCTTTGGCCCACAAAATACGGTCGGCCGCTTTATCAAGCGGAAAGTCCGGTGCTACCACCGCCGGTGATTTACCACCTAACTCCAGGGTAACCGGGGTTAAGTTTTGCGCAGCGCTGGCCATTACTGCCCGGCCGGTTTGCGCAGAGCCGGTAAAGAACAGGTGATCAAAGGGTTGTGCCGAAAAGGCCGGGCCCGAGCCGGCGTCATCAGCAAATACCTGCAGTTTAGCCGGCGGGAAATACTGCGGCACTAATTTGAGCAGTAACTGCGCCAGCTGCTCAGAGTTTTCGGACATTTTTACCATGGCGTTGTTACCGGCGGCAAAGATAGCCACCAACGGAGACAGCGACAGCATGATTGGAAAGTTCCACGGCACGATAACGCCCACCACACCCAACGGCTGCGGCAGCACTTTGCAGCCAGAGGTGGGAAATAGCAGCCGGTCAATATGACGTCGCTGCGGTTTCAGCCATTTTTTCAGCTGTTTTTTGGTGCGGGCGATATCTTCCAGCACCATGAGTATTTCAGAAAAGCGGGTTTCGAAACGACAACGGCTGCCATAATCGGCATTGACGGCTGCCACCAGTGCCGCTTCGTTATCGCGGACCAAAGCTTTAAGGGCGTCCAGATCGGCCAGCCGCTGTGCCAGTGTTGGCACCGGGTTGGCATGGTAAGCCTGGCGCTGTATTGCCAGGTCCTGTGCAAAGCGGGCAAAAGAAGGATGCTGTGCGGCCGGGGTAGCCGGATATGCAGCAGGTTGCTTAGACATTACACACCTCAAAAGTGACTATTGGTCATTCTTGCATTGAGATTAATGACCAGCGGTCATTTTGTCAACAAGCCGGAGCTAAGGCTGTAGTTCAGGCGCGTTGTTAAGCAGTCTGGTTAGCAGCGTCGAAGTGGCAGGCGGATTCGCGACAGATCAGCGCCGGTTCAAACACGTTTTTCAGCCGTATGGTTTGCTGCTGGTAAATATTTTTCAGCACCCAGCGTGCCGCCATCCGGCCCATTTCACCGATTGGGTAATCTATGGTGGTCAGTTTCGGATGAATGTAGCGGGCCAAAATCAGGTTATCAAAGCCGACGATCGACAATTGCTGCGGCAAGTTCAGCCCACGCTGTCGCGCGGTTTCAATAGCACCGGCGGCCATTTCGTCGTTGGCACATACCAAAGCGGTAAAGGCCAGGCCGCTATCGAGCAACTGCTGCATACAACGGCTGCCGCTGCTGTCCTGAAAGTCGCCTTCGGCAAAGAGTGCCGGGTTAACTTTAACGCCGTATTCTGCCATAGCGCGTAAATGGCCGGCGTAGCGATCTTTGGCATCGCTTTTCCACATCGGGCCGGCAATATAGGCCAGTTGCCGGTGGCCTTGCTGCAATAGTTGCCGGGTCGCCAGATAGCCACCCAGCTCGTTGTTCAGGCAAATGCAGTTTGCCGCCAGTTGCGGGATATAGCGGTTGATCAGCACTATGGGCAGCTTACCTTCGGCCAGTTTGATCAGGTAGTCATCCGATACGGCTTCTACATGCAGGATCAGCGCGTCACAGCTGCGGCTGATCAGAAACTCAATACCGTCGATTTCGCTGGCTTCTTCACTGTGGCCGGCGGCAATAATAACGTGTTTACCGGCGGCGCGGCATTCGTTTTCAATACCGCTGAGCATTTCCCCGTAAAAGGGACCATGCAGTTCAGACACTAGTATGCCAACGCTGTTTGAGCGGTTCGACGCCAGTGACTGCGCTATGCTATTGGGCCGGTAACCCAGTTGCTCCATAGCGGCTAACACCTTGGTGCGGGTGGTGTCACTGACCCGCGGGCTGTTATTCATCACCCGGGATACGGTAGCCAGTGACACACCGGCCAGTTCAGAAACCTGATAAATTGTTGCCATGGCTATCCTTTAGCGCTGTGTTCACTGTGGCGGTTATGCCGTTACTTTAGCATGAGCCGGTGTGGCTGAACCAGATTGCAATGCCTGATGGATTTGCAGTACCCGGGCGTTATCCAGCCGGTAGCGGCTCATGACCAGCGCGACCAGCACTGAACACAGCGCCGGCCACAGTGTAAAGCTGAGTAATAAGCCCTGCAGCGTGTCGGCAGTTTGTACCTGGCCAGCCTGATAGCCGTACCAGGCCAGCAGCCAGCCGGCCAGCGCACCGCCGACGGCCAGGCCTAACTTAATAAAAAATACCACCGACGAATACACCAGGCCCGGAATACGCAGGCCGGTTTTAAAGTGGCCATAGTCGACGGTGTCGGCCATCTTCGCCCATAACAGCGGCGTAGCCATTTGCAGGAAGAAACTCCAGAGAAAATGCAGCACAAAAGCCAGCAGCAGCTGTTCGGCGCTGATAAAAAAGCCCACAGCACAAATCAACGCTGATATTAGCTGCAGGCCAATATAGGCTTTTACTTTATCCACTTTAGTCGACAACCACTGCGCCAGTGCCACGCCGGCAATATTGCCGATCATGCCCAGAGTTACGAAGTAGGTCACCAGATCGTCACGCAGCAGATAGTATTTTACGTAGTAAATGGCCAGCGTATTGCGCAGTACCATGCCGGTTAACAGCAATAAGGCCGCTACGCATAAGATGCGCCATTGCTCGTTGCGCCACAGTGACAGTGTGGCAGTGCGCAGTGTCAGACGTTGGCCAACCGGGGCGCTAACCCGCTCGCGGGTACCGGCAAAGCAAAGCAAAAACAGCCCCAGCCCGAGCAGACTCATGGCTGCGATAGTCCACTGATAGCCACGGGCCTGATCGCCCTGGCCAAAATAGTCTACTAACGGCAGGGTGCAGGCAGTAACCAGTAAGCCGCCGAGCATACCAAATACAAAACGGTAGCTTTGTACCGACACCCGCTCTGTTGGGTCATTGGTTAACACGCCGCCCAGGGCGGAATACGGAATATTAATGGCGGTATAAGCCAGCATCAGTAAGGTGTAAGTGGCAAAGGCGTACCATTCTTTGCCGCTGGCCGAGAAATCCGGCGTGGTAAACGCCAGTACACTGCAAAAAGCAAAAGGTACTGCCAGCCACAGCAAATAAGGCCGGTATTTGCCATGACGGCTGTCGGTATTGTCGGCCAGAGCGCCCATCAGCGGATCAGTGACCGCATCAATTACCCGTACCAGCAAAAACATAGTGCCGACCACAGCCGGTGAAATACCAAAAATATCGGTGTAAAAAAAAGTCAGAAACAGCATCACCGTCTGAAACACGATATTGCTGGCGGTGTCGCCAAGGCCATAGGCTATTTTTTCTTTTCTGCTCAGCATAACTGCTCCGCTTTGGGTGCCGGCTTAGCGCCGGTTGGCAAACAGATCGCGCAGTGCTAACGCGCTGAGTTTCAGCGTGCGTTGCTGCGTTTGATAATCGACATAGACTATACCAAAACGCTTGGCGTAACCTTCGGCCCATTCAAAATTATCCATCAGGCTCCAGGCAAAGTAACCCTCTATCTGCACGCCGGCATTGATGGCATCTTCAGTCGCCTGCAAATGCTGTTGAAAATACGCCAGCCGTCGCGTGTCCTGCACAGCGCCATCTTGCAGCTGGTCTGGCATTGCAGCGCCGTTTTCGGTGATATACAGCGGTGGCAGTGGGTAGCGCCGGTGCATTTGTAGCAGAATTTCGGTTAGGCCTTGCGGATAAATCTCCCAGCCCATGTCGGTAAGAGGCGGAGTGTTAGGCGGCACGTCACTAAACCAGCCCTTGCTGTTAGCACGGTAGACAGTGCGGGTGTAGTAATTAATACCCAGATAATCCAGCGGCTGGGCAATAATAGCCATGTCGCCGTCGGCGATGCTGGGTTGCTCGTCGGCAGGAAGCTGCTGTAACAGGTCCGGGTAGCGGCCTTCAAACAGTGGCTGAATATACCAGTGGTTGTGATACTGATCGGCCATCTGTGCCGCGCGCTGATCGGCGTCGCTGTCGGTTGCCGGGTAGCAAGGGCTGAAATTCAGCACTATGCCGTTTAACGCCTGCGGTGCATTTTTTTGCAGCACCTGCATGGCTAAACCATGCGCCAGCAACAAATGATGGGCCACCTGGCGGCCCCATTGCCGGTTTTGCACACCAGGGGCATGAATACCGGCTTCGTAGCTTAAATAAGCACTGCAAAACGGCTCGTTTAAGGTGGCGTACGAATACACCCGATCGCCAAAAGCGCGGCTGACAATGTCGGCATAGTCGGCAAACTTATAGGCAGTATCGCGATTTAGCCAGCCGCCATTATCCTGCAAATACTGCGGTAAGTCCCAGTGATACAGGGTAACAAAGGTTTTGATGTTTTTTGCCTTTAACGCATCAAGCAGGTTAAGGTAAAAGTCCAGCCCAGCCTGATTAACGCTACCGTCACGGCGGATAATCCGGCCCCAGGCCAGCGACAGACGGTAGGCATCCACTCCCAGCGAGGCGATAAGCTCGACATCTTCGCGCCAGCGGTTCAGATGATCGCAGGCTACCAGGCCGTCAGAGCCATCTTTAATCCGCCCCGGCTCGGCACAAAAAGTATCCCAGATACAGGGTTCGCGGCTGTCGGCGGCACCTTCAATCTGAAAGGCGGCCGTGGCTACACCAAATACAAAGTTTGGCTGCAGCAGGGCTGAGTTATTCGCTAAGGTAATCTTCATTGTTTTTTTAAGGTTCCACTGTGCCAGTTTGCGGCTGACAGACAACAAAGTCGTTGCCATCAGCCGGATATATGCTATAAATGAAAGCGCTTACATCATACTAGACGGCGAAAAAGCGCGCGTCAATTAAAACCTAAAACATCCGGGGGGATACCATGGCCGTTACACCTACGCTGTCCGACACCACGCCGCAAGCGGGCTCAGGTAGTTCAGACAATTACCGCTTTGCTTTAACCAGCCTGACCTTTTTGTTTTTTATCTGGGGTTTTATTACTTGTCTGAACGACATCCTGATCCCGCATCTGAAAAACGTGTTCGATCTGACATATTTTCAGGCCTCGCTGGTGCAGTTTTGCTTTTTTGGTGCCTATTTTATTGTCTCGGTGCCGGCTGGCGCTATGGTGCGCCGTCTCGGCTATCAGCAAGGTATCGTTGTCGGCTTGTTGGTGGCAGCGGCCGGTTGTGTGCTGTTTTATCCGGCGGCTGCGTTGCAAACGTATCCGCTGTTTCTTGCCGCGCTGTTTGTACTGGCTGCAGGTATTACTATTTTGCAGGTCGCGGCTAACCCCTATGTTACCGTGTTAGGCCGGCCGGATACTGCTTCCAGCCGCCTGACTATGACCCAGGCGTTTAACTCATTGGGTACAACGTTAGCGCCGCAATTTGGTGCCTTACTGATTTTTGGTGCCGCTACTGCCGCTGTTGGCAGTGCTGAATACAAGTTGCAGGAAGCGCAGTCGGTGCAACTGCCTTACCTTTTGCTGGCGGGCGTGCTGCTGTTGATGGCGGTGATTTTTGCCTGGTTAAAACTGCCGAAAATGCATCAACAGACAGCAGAGGTAGCTGCACAACCGGCGCAGCTGTCTATCTGGCAATACCGCCATCTGGTGTTGGGCGCTGTGGGTATTTTTGTTTATGTTGGCGCTGAAGTATCGATAGGCAGTTATCTGGTGAACTTTATGCAGCAACCCGAGGTGGCCGGTATGACAGAAGTAGAAGCCGGACGCTACCTGAGTTATTACTGGGGCGGTGCTATGCTGGGTCGTTTTATTGGCGCTTTAGTGATGCAGAAAATCGCCGCCGGTAAGGTGTTAGCCTTTAATGCAGTACTGACAGTGGCACTACTGGTTTTGGCCATTGCCAGCAGTGGCAGCCTGGCGATGTGGGCCTTGCTGCTGGTCGGTTTGTGTAACTCTATAATGTTTCCGACTATCTTCAGTCTGGCGCTAAACGGCCTTGGCCGCTACACCAGTAATGGCAGTGGTATTTTGTGCGCGGCCATTGTTGGTGGGGCGCTGGTGCCGGTGTTACAGGGTGTTTTGGCCGATACGCTGGGTTTGCAAATCAGCTTTATTGTGCCGCTGCTGTGTTATCTGTATATCGCTTTTTATGGGGCCTTTGGCAGCAAGCCGACCGTTAACACTAAGCCGACCGTTAACACTAAGCCGGAGGCACTATGACGTTAGGAACCAGGACACTGTCACTGCTCTGTGCTGCCTTGGTGCTTAGCGGTTGTGACGATAACAGCCGTCAACCGAAGGACACCGGGCCAGCAGACAAAGCAGCACAACACTGGCCGGTGTTGCAGTTGCCGGTGTCACAGCAACCAGAGCTGGAGCAACGCATTAGCGACATGATGGCAAAGATGACACTGGGGCAGAAAATTGCCCAGATGATGCAGCCGGAGATTCGCGATATCAGCGTTGAAGATATGCGCCAGTACGGTTTTGGCTCGTTTTTAAACGGTGGTGGCGCCTTCCCCAATGACAATAAACATGCCACGCCGCAAGACTGGATTGCGCTGGCCGAAGCCATGTATCAGGCGTCGGTTGACGCCAGCCTGGATGGCAGCAGTATTCCGGCTATATGGGGTACTGATGCGGTACACGGCCATAACAATGTGATTGGTGCGACGTTATTTCCGCACAATATCGGCCTGGGTGCAGCACATAACCCGGCGCTGATTGAGCAAATTGCCCGGGTCACGGCGCGTGAAGTGATGGTAACCGGAATAGACTGGGTGTTTGCTCCCACGGTAGCCGTGGCGCGCGACGACCGCTGGGGCCGCACTTATGAAAGTTACTCAGAAAACCCGGCCGTGGTGCATGATTACGCTGCGGCCATTGTTAAAGGCTTACAGGGCGCGCCAGATGCAGATTTTCTTGGCAGCGAGCGGGTCATTAGCACTGTTAAGCACTTTATCGGCGATGGCGGTACTGTTGCAGGTGATGATCAGGGCGACAATATTGCAACTGAGCAGCAACTGTTTGATATTCATGCTCAGGGCTATGTTGGTGGCTTGCAGGCTGGTGCCCAAACGGTGATGGCCTCTTTTAACAGCTGGCATGGCAGCAAAATACATGGCGATAAGTATCTGCTGACTGAGGTATTAAAAGACCGCATGGGTTTTGACGGCTTTGTGGTAGGTGACTGGAACGGTCATGGCCAGATCCCCGGCTGTACTAACGATAATTGCGCGCAGGCGGCGTTGGCCGGGCTGGACATGTACATGGTGCCGACACCGGCCTGGAAACCACTGTATCACAATCTGATTGCTCAGGCCGAAAGCGGTGAACTACCGCTTAGCCGCATTGATGATGCGGTACGGCGTATTTTACGGGTGAAGTTACGCGCTGGTTTGTTTGATAAACCCAGCCCGGCTAAACGGCCCTTGTCTGGCAAAACCGAGCTGATAGGCTCGGCAGAGCACAGAGCGGTAGCCCGCGATGCGGTGCAGCAATCGCTGGTGCTGCTGAAAAATAATGACAAGCTGCTGCCGCTTGTACCAACACAGCGCATCCTGGTCACCGGCGAAGGTGCGGATAATATCGGTATGCAATCCGGCGGCTGGAGTATCAGCTGGCAGGGTACGGGTAACAGCAACAGCGATTTCCCCGGCGGCAGCTCAATTTACGCCGGTATTAAGCAAGCGGTAGATGCCGCAAGCGGCCAGTTGGAATTAAGTGCCGACGGCAGCTATCAACATAAACCGGATGTCGCGGTTGTAGTGTTCGGTGAGCAGCCCTATGCCGAGGGTAATGGCGATCTGGATAACCTGGAATTCCAGCGCGGCAATAAAACCGCTTTAGCGCTGCTGCATAAACTTAAAGCCGATGGCATTAAGGTAGTGTCACTGTTTATCAGTGGCCGGCCGTTATGGGTTAACCCGGAGCTTAATGCCTCTGATGCCTTTGTCGCAGTGTGGCTGCCAGGCAGTGAAGGCGTTGGTGTTGCCGATGTCATTATGGCCAAAGCAGATGGCAGTGTGAATGTCGATTTTCGCGGTAAATTATCTTTTAGCTGGCCAGCGACACCACAACAGCAGGCGAATGTGGGCGATAACGATTATCAGCCGCTGCTGCCCTATGGCTTTGGCCTGCGCTATGGCGAGCAAAGCACGCTGAGCAACAAGCTGAATGAGCAGGTTGCGCTGGATAATAGTCTGGCAGACTTAGTGTTGTTTGAGCGCGCCGTTAAAGCGCCGTATCAGCTGGTGCTGCACAGTGATGGCCAAAGCCAGAACATGGACAGCAGCGTAGCGCAGCTGGGCAATATTGCCGTGCGCACCTTTGATAACAACGTACAGGAGGACGCCCGCCGTTTAACCTTTAGTGGTGAGGCTAAAGTTAGCTTAAGCAGCGCCTTTCCGACCGATTTACGTACCTATCAGGAAACGCATAGCAGCCTTCAAATTACGCTGCAACACAGCGGCGAAATACCAGAGCAGGTACTGCTGGGGATCGATTGTGCTGCAGAATGCGCTGCACAAGTGAACATTGCACCGCAACTGCGTCAACTAACCGCTGACACATGGCATGCTTTGAGCGTTGAATTGGGTTGTTTTACCGGGGTGGATTTTGGCCGGGTATTTACGCCTATGTCGCTGGCGACAAAGGCGCGCATGCAGTTAAGTTTTAGTGATGTGCGCCTGATCCCGCGCACTGCAGAGCAGGCGACAATCCGTTGTTCAGCTGGTTAACATAAGGCAATAAACGGGCTGGCTGTTGTCAGCCCGGCAATGTCAATTGGCTGCATATGATAATTGACATTTACTTCACAAATATGGAAGATGCGCCATCAAATTCACATTAAATTATCATGATTTATTGGGACAAGGTGCAGGATGCATAACCAGCAATATGATGGCGTAGTTCTGGAAGATAAATGGGGTAAAACCTATCTGTGCGGCAATTGCTTGTTTGCTTATACAGAATTAGGTGATAGTCATATCTGGGCGGTAAAAGACACCATTTATGGCAGCTACTTTCTGCACGACTTAGAACCACACTGGAACCTGCGCAACATTTGGCTAGATATGTACCGTCACGCCCGGCCGTGGGAATATGACCTCTCCATCTATTCTGATTTCCAGCTGCGCGATATGTTGATACAGATGTTTGCTAACGAGGAACTATGGGTATGGCAACTCACCGATGGCTGGGGCAAACCGCCGGAAGGTAATAGCATAGGCGAAGGTGGCTTAGCACCAGCAGCCAGCAATGCAGGCCCTGCACCAACCAGCAAAAAAGCGCTTAAACCCGGTGGTGGTGTTACAACCGCAGATAGCGGCAGCGCCACAACAGCAGCGCACAGCAATACCGATACGCCAGCGAATACCGCTGCTGCAACGCAAAGCGTAACCGAGCGTTTTGGCGATAATGAAGCCGTGTGGGTAATAGATGAGCAAGGCCGACCGGTATCCGTTACAGCGACGTTGAGCAGCAGTTACAGCGAAGCCCGTACGTCACAGGAAAAACAGCATCAACGCACCGTAGGTGGCGATGCCCGTTTAAGCTCTGACGATGGTGGCCACATTATCGGCCACCGTTTTATGAGCGATCAGGGGTTAAAAAACCTGTTCCCGCAAGATGCCAATTTAAACCGCGGCGCTTATAAGTCGATGGAAAATGAGTGGGCGGACTGGACTAAAGAGGGTTATGAAGTCCGGTTGAAAGTAGAATTAGATCCTCCCGGCGCAGAACGACCTGATAACATTATTGCCGAATATCAGGTTTTTGATAAAGAGTCAGGGAAAATGGTGTTTGAGCGAGACCATGAATTTAATAATCGTAAAGGCGAGGCGTTTAAGCGGGTCGACCGTAAAGATATGCAGGACTATAGAGGTTAACAATGAATATTGATCCAAAATATATCCAGGAACTGGGTGAGCTGGTATTGCGCTGCAAGCGGGTTGTTGAAACAGACGGTTGGGACGCATTGGCTTTTGTATTTGATATCGCTGACGGCCATATGGCCAATTCTGGCTTTATCTATGTGGGCGAAGAGATAATTCCCGCATCAGCAAGAATACAAGAAGACAAAATGGCTTTAAGTAATAAAATCCGTGAGTTTCAACAAGCCCTATTCGAAGCCTGTGGCCATAAGTTTGTGCAGCTGCTAATTCAAATGAATTCTGCCGGTAAAATTCATATCGACTTTGAATTTGATAACCCCAAACGCTGGAATATGGGCCCGGCCAACTACCGCGCTATGCGCGAGCAACTGCGCCCAGCCTTTGATTGATAATACCTGCCTTAATGAAACATCTTAGCCCCGGTGCGGCCAAAGCCGCACTGGCGGCTTACGCTGAATTATTAGACTTGCCGGCTGAAGAGATAAGCAGCACTGCTATACCGCTAAACGCTTTAGCCTGACCAAGCCTGATAAGTTGCTTACGGCTATTACTTAGTCGTCGCCGGGCAGTAACTTTGCAAGAAAGCCTGATGACTGGGCAGTTGCGCCACTAAGCGCTGATTTTGTTGTTTAATTTGATTAAGGAAATGGCTGAGCTCCTGCTCGCTCATCAGCTCGACTATAGGGTGATGTTGCTCTGGCATAATGCCCTGACCCAGCATCACCTGGGTCCAGGAGTTCTCACCAAATAACTCGTTCGGCACTTTAAATACCCGACCGGTTTGCTTAAACAAGCGAATGCGATGCGCCAGTGACTCAGGTATTGGCATATTTTGGCAATAGCGCCAAAATGCGCTGTCACGTCTGGCGGTAACCTGGTAATGCAGAATAATAAAATCGCGGATGTTCAGCACTTCGTGTTCGGTTTGCTGATTAAACTCGTCTATATCAGCCTGGCTAATGCCATTAAGTGGAAACATTTGCAGCAGGCGCACGATACTGCGCTGGATCAGGTGAATACTGGTCGATTCCAGCGGTTCAATAAAACCACTGGCTAATCCCAGCGCGATACAGTTTTTGTTCCAGTGCTTGCGGCGCATGCCGGTGCGGAATTTAATTAAGCGCGGCTCAGTAAGTAAGTCGCCATTGATATTGGCCAGCAGCAGCGCTTTAGCTTCGTCATCGGAGTAATACTTACTGCAATATACCAAGCCATTACCCACCCGGTGTTGCAGGGGTATTTGCCATTGCCAGCCGGCACCGTGGGCGATGGAGCGGGTGTAGGGTACCGGTTCGCGCGTGGCGCGACTTTGTACCGCAATTGCCGAGTCACAAGGTAACCAGTGGCTCCAGTCATCAAAACCGGTGTGCAGCGTTTGCTCAATTAACAAGGCGCGAAAGCCGGTGCAATCAATAAATATATCGCCGGCGATACGCTCACCATTGGCCATTTGCAACGCCGTAATGTTACCGCTTTGCTCACAGGTGTCGACACTGGCTATTTTGCCCTCAATCCGCATTGCGCCATGTTGTTCAGCCATAGCGCGTAAGAATTTGGCATACAAACCGGCATCAAAGTGAAAGGCGTAATTTAACGGCCGGTTCGGTAAATGGGCAAATTTGCCTGCCTTTGTTGCCAATAACTCCGGGCAATAATCGCCATAGTCACTGGCCAGTCCCAGTTGCTGGCCTTTCAGCCAAAAATGCTGAAAACCGGCCGCCCAGCAATCCTGGCCGGTAGTGCCAAAGGAGTGAATGTAGTCATGGCCCTGCTCGCGCCAGTTTTCAAATTGAATACCTAATTTAAAGGTGGCTTGGGTAGCCGCCATAAATTCAGCTTCGTTAATGCCCAGTAGCTTATGCAGGGTGAGTAATGGCGGAATGGTTGCTTCGCCGACGCCGACGGTGGCGATGTCGTCGCTTTCGACTAAGCAAACCTGTAAGTATTTACCCATTAATTTGGCGATAGCTGCGGCTGCCATCCAGCCGGCGGTGCCACCACCGGCAATTACCACACGCTTGATTGCTTGCGACTGCATACAGGCCTCGTTGTTATCGATTGCGTTATCAATTGCGTTATCAATTGAGTCATCGGTTAAGTTTATTTAGCAGTTCGGCGCGGACTTGCCGGGCCTCAGTCTCGGTCAGGGGGCCTTGCAAACCACGTAAATGCTGCGGAATGTGTCCGGCATTACCGTCGCCAAACACATAATGCTCAAAATGGGCGCGCCAGGCGGCTTTTTGTTCTGGCGGCAAGGCATTAATGCTCAGCATGGCCAACTTTAACGCCTGCTCTGGGCTGGGCGCGTACGCCGGGCTATCGCGCCACCAAAAATTCATCAGCACATTAAGCGGGCTTAGCGCCTCAACATGATGCCACCACATGCTGGGAATAATCAGCGCGTCACCCGGTGCCAGTTCTACCACTTGCGCCTGCCGCATTGCTTGTGCGAATTTAGGAAATTGGACTAAATCAGGCTTGGCAAAGTCTACCAGGCTGATCGCCCGGCCAGCAGGTGAGGCATCCAGTGGGCCAATGTATAAGTTGGCCAATTGATCCGGCGGAAATAAGGTAAAGCGCCGGCGTCCGGCAATCACCACTGCCAAGTTTTGCGGCAGGTCGGCGTGAGCCGCCACCCGGCTTTGGTTGCCAATCCATAAGCTAACCAAGGCATCTTTAGCATGTTGTGCTAACGCCGGCACCTGTTGCTGTTGTAACCAGTTTGGAAACCAGCGCGGTACAAAGCTGGCGCCGATATACCAGTGTGCAGCACCGGCAGGCGCCGCTAACAATTGTTCAAGTCTGGCTTGCAGTGGCTTAAAGTTAAAACTGCTGAAATCAGCATTGTAAAATACCCGGCCAGCACTTTGGGCATCACTGACAAAGGCGGTAAGCGGCTCGCCGCTGTAGTGGTTAAGCAGGTAGTCAGCAATGGCCGGCTCACCCTGTTTAGCCGCGCAAACGGCTGGCCAGTGCGGCGCAAAGCCCGGTAAATACAGTGGCTGCGTGCTGTTGAGCTGTGCATAACTGATGCTATCGGCAGTCATGCCAGCCAGGGTTGCGACCGGTTGTGCTGCAGGCCACATCTTAGCTGACAGCCAGTAGTTGATTTTTAAAACCTATCAGCCGCGCAAACTGCGACTGCGAGGCCAGCATCATGTAAATGGCTTCTAAATAGCCAGCCTGTTGCAGTTGCGCCAGCTGCCCGGCACTGAGCTGAGCTAAGCGTGGCTCGTTAATGGTATAAAATCCATGCAGGCTGTGCTGTTGACCATTGTTTAACGTGACATCCAGCACAAAAGATTCAATCAGCTCCAGTGCCAGCAATTGCTGGCTGAACTGTTTCGCATCGCTAATACCATGGTGCAGCGTTTCCAGTTGTCCGGCGACTTGCTGTAAATAGGGACTGTGACCACCGAATGGCAAAAACAAGGCTTCACCCGTGCTGCTGCTAACTTTTGGGTGCGCCATATCAATGTGGATCACGCGCTCACCGTTTTGCAGGCCAATGGTAAACGGCTCACGGCTGATATCCAGCGGCACATAGCCGGCCTGCCAGCCCTGCTGCTGAACAAACAGGTTTTCACCCGCTTGAAAGCCCAGTAACAGCACCGGCATAAACTGGCCGCTGTTGCCGTCTTTGTAAAACAAAATGGGGTAATAGGCTTGGGCCGCGCGAAATTCAGCCGGAAAACTCAAACAAAACATTTGGTTATCACCCAGCTGAGGGCTACGTTCGGTGCGGATCTTTACGCCAATATGGTCGGCGTTGTTGAGTAATTCGATAGTAGCCATCTGCTCCCCTTTAAATTTTTTGTAAGCCGTGAGCTTTGATTTGGTTTAATAATTCGCGATTACTGACCAGGCCCGCTCTGAGCTGTTGAGTTTTCTGTTTTACTTCGGTAAACGCCTGTTGTGCACGTAAACCTGAGCCTGCTTTTAGCGGCGGGCGGCTGGCAGGTAACTGCCGCATGCCATATAAAATATACTGATAACTGGCGGCCGGAAACAATTCTTCTGCCTGCGGTAAATCATAGCGGCTTGGCACAAATTGGCGCCACATCATTAGTTTTTCCTGCAGTGATGACGGTATCGAGCTTTCAGCCCGCTGGGCCAGCCAATAATCGCTGTCATGCCGGTTCGACAATACGTAATGCAATTTTAAAAATTCAACAATTTGCTGCCAGCGATAGCTGAAGGTTTGATTAAAGCGCTCTGCGACTATGGCCAGCTGTGCCGGGTTACGCGGTAATTGCTCGCTGATAAACTTAGCCGACAATTCAACCATCACCAGGGCGGAGGCTTCTAAGGGTTCGATAAAGCCAGCAGCCATACCCACCGCTACGCAATTGTGGCGCCAAAACTGTTGCCGGTAGCCTGGTGTAAATCTTATCAGCCTGGCTTGATAGCGCTCGCTTAATTCCTGCTCTGATATGCGCAGGTACTGCGCCAGCGTCGCCCGCGCCTGCTGTTCATTGGTATGGCCGCTATGGTGCACAAAACCGACGCCGCGCCGGCTGGGCAAACCGATATCCCAGACCCAGCCTTGTGTCTGGGCAGTGGCCAGCGTTGCCGATGCTATTGGCGTGTGCTGATGGTCATAAGCCACCTGCACCGCTAAGGCACTGTCGTTAAGTAAACAGTGCTGCACACTGAGCAGTGGTGTTTGATAATGCTGGCCGATGAGCAAGCCCGGCAAGCCTGAGCAGTCGACAAATAAATCGCCGCTGAGGTTACCATGTTGTGCCGTTTGCAGCGCCGCTATACGGCCATCTGCATGACTCTGGACTGCGACGACATCATCGACAATGTGCTGCACACCAAGCCGTTTGGCATGCAGGCTTAGTAAATCAACAAACTTAGCGGCATCCAGGTGATAGCCGTAGTTTTGTAAAAAGGCGTATTCGGGTGTCGATATGCGTTTAGGCGCTAAGCCTGCGGCAATGACTGCCGGTTGGCTGGATACTGCTGCAGCAAACTCAACGTGCTGCTGATAGCCAAACCAATGCTCGGCGATGTCCAGTTCATTCGCCGCCACCGGCGCAGTGAACGGGTGGTAATAGCAATCCTGCGCTGAAGCAGTGCGCCATTGCCGGAACACACTGCCTTGCTTAAAGCTGGCATCGCAACTTAGTAAGAATTCGGTTTCAGAAATGCCAATCCGCGCTAAGGTGGCGCGCATTGATGGCCAGGTTCCTTCGCCAACGCCGATGGCAGGCAGCGTCGCAGACTCAATCAGGCTAATAGTGACTAAAGGGTCTGATTGATGATCAGCTGCCAGTAACGCCGCCGTAAGCCAGCCTGCACTACCACCACCCAGCACCACAATATTTACTGCGCCGGTGGCAGAGGAGGGGCAGTTTGCAGTACTTGACAGGGTATCTGTTGCGGGCGAATCGGTTGCTTGCATTATGACCACTTCTTGTAAAAAGTAGCCATCTTGCGATGGCTACTTGTTCAGGGCAACAACATCTTAGAACGTGTAACGCGCACCGATGTTAAAACGACGACCTGTTTCAGTATAGTTCACCAGTTGCAGTGAATTACGCTCGTGTGAGCGCATCGACTCGTTGGTCAGGTTAATGGCTTCAATAAAGAAGGTGAGCTTTTCAGTGACATCGTAGCTGGCACTGGCATCCCATTGTCCGTAAGCTTCTACGTAAACCGGGTTTTGTAAGCCCTGGCCATTCACCGTTGCTGACAGGAACTTATCACGCCAGTTATAGGCGATACGCGCCTGGATACCATCTTTATCGTAGAAACCGACCAGGTTGTAAGTGTCGCTCATGCCAAGTAACGCAAATTGCTCACCCAAACTGAAGTTGTCGTAGTTAAAGTCACCGTCGACCAGGGTGGCGTTGGCAATGACACCAAAGCCGGTCTCACCGATTAAGTGCTGCAGCGCAAACTCCCAACCATCTAACTTAGCGTCGTCCTGGTTAACCGGAATAGTGATATCAAAGGTTGCTGGTGTATCGCCAGCCACGCCGAGGATAAAGCCATTAGCATCAATGGTTTCCGGGTAGTTTGCTTTGATGTAATCACGTATAGCCGTGGTGTTGTTACCCACAGCAGCAACCGCCTCGGCATAACGCTGGCCTTGTGCCGGGTGGGCTAAGTTGAACGTTTGCTCTTCCACCGTAGTACGGCCGATAAAGTTCTTCGCTTTTTTCCGGAAGTAACCCGCGGCCATATAGCTGCCTTCGCCGTAGTACCACTCTACTGACAAGTCGAGGTTGGTTGATTCAAACGGATCTAAGTCAGGGTTGCCGCGGGAACCGGTACCGCCGTCAATCCGCACCAGTGAGTTAAGCGTTTGTCCGCCCTGAATGTCGGCATAGCTGGGCCGGGCAATGGTTTTACTTACCGAAGCACGCAGCACAACGTCATCCACCACTTCAATATTGAAGTCGATGTTTGGCAACACATTGGTGTAACCGCCGGTTAATTCAGTGAAGTCACTTTCACCGGTGCTAATCAGGTTAAACTCGTTGTCACCGGCCCAGGCGATACCGTTGTATACCGGTACTAAAGCGCTGGAGTTAACATCTGTTTTCTCATAACGGACACCGGCGGTTAAGCCATACGGACGGTCAGCAATGTCGCCGGCAAAGTTGAACTGCAGATAAGCAGAGGTTTGCTCTTCGGTCGTGCGCCGGTCAGTGGTCATGTTAGACGAAGCACAGAACGAGGTACCGCAATCGCCAACTGCACCTAAGGCACCGTATTTATCGTTAGCAATTTGACGAATGGTATTGAAATCCCAGCGGAAAAACTCTTTTAGCATGTCACTGCTGGTTGAGGCATCAAAATTATCCGCTAATTGGTCAAGCTGAAATACCGACGGATCTATATCGCCGGCAGCGCCTAAACCGCCCCAGTTATCCTGTTGCACGTTAGAAAACGCCGAGCGGTTTTTGGTTTCTGAACTTGCCACGCCGAAATCGATACTGGTTAACAAGCCCTTATCAAACACATAGTTACCGCGAATTTGCACTTGCTCAATATCGCTGCGCATTTGGCTGTTACGGAACGAACTACCGGTTATACGCACATCTTCACCTTTAATACCGGTAAAGCCATCCGGATAAGTAACCGCTAAGGTTGGCAAATCGGTGTCGAACCGTGCTGTCGTTACCGAACGCACAAAGGTAGCAGTACCAATAGTATTGTTGCTGCCAAACGGGCTATCCGGGCGCGAAACCGCTGAAGAGTCGTGGTAATCCAGTTCCAGTTTCAGGTTGTCGTTAACTTGCCATTTAACGTTTAAACCCAGTGACCTATTCTCGTTCATGGTAGAGAACTGGCCGGCGCCCATGGCTAAATCGCCTGGTGCGGCAAAGGCTTCTGAGTAAACAATTGGCGCGGCTACCGGGCCGTCGCTCCATACACCCGTTGACGGGCCGAAGTTAAACCAGGCCGACACGTCGTTATAACGGTCTGTTACTTCGTTTTTCGAATAGGTGTAGTCCAGCGTGGTGGTTATGGCGTCAACCGGGCGATATTGCAGTACTAACTGGCCATTAGTGCGGGTGCGTTCAACTTCGTGAAAGGCAAAACCTAAACTTTGTGGCACTGAGTAAACCGAGTCTGCAGCAGGGTAATTCTGATGGGCGTTGTCTCCATCAGGGATCAAACCACCCCAGTCAGCATTGCCGCCATCCCAGTCGTAGCCATTGATGTGGCCGGGGAAGGTACGCCAGCCGCCGGTATTGGCTTGCTTATTGCCGCTATCACGCTGTTGATAGGAGCCGCTGATGGCCACACCAAATTTGTCGTCGTTAAAGGTGTTGCTATATAAACCGGATAACTCAGGCGTGATATCTGCGCCTTCGTCAGTTGACTGGTCCATTACGCCTTTAACACCAAAAGTGGCTTTCATGCCGGGAGCATTTAATGGCTTAGTGGTCAGAATGTTTATGGTTGACCCCATACCACCGGTGGCAATGCTGGCGCGGCCGGTTTTATACACTTCAACGCCGGCAATACCTTCTGATGCCAGGTTAGCAAAGTCAAAAGAGCGCGAAGAAGATGCCGTCGTGGCTTCTAAAGACGACGCCGGCATTTGCCGGCCGTTAAGCATAACCAGGTTAAATTCCGGACCAAAGCCCCGCACTGTCACCCGGCTACCTTCACCGTTTGAGCGGTCAATGGCTACGCCGGTAATGCGTTGTAAGGATTCTGCCAGGTTGGTGTCGGGGAATTTGCCAATATCTTCGGCCGAAATCGCATCCACCACACCTGTTGAGCTGCGCTTCACATCCATCGACTTAACTAAACTGCCGCGGATACCCGACACCTGAATAATTTCTATTTCTTCATTGCTGTTGTCTGTTATCGCATCTTGAGCATAGGCAGGTGCCAGCACGCCGGCACCTGTGATCAGTGACAAACTGACCGCTAAACGCGATAGTTTGAAACGTGTTTGCTTCATACCGTTCTCCCGTGTGTACATATTTGTTATTGTTGTGTGGTAGCGCTTACATTTTTCAGGTAAGCGCTTTCTAAAAAATTGTAAGCGCTTACAAAAGGTAGAGTAATCGCAATAGGGCGTCAATAGTAATTAGCGAAAAACTTGCACAAATATACAGCACTATGCCTGGCTGTGGTGCAATGTTGCGACACTTTGGTGCCGGTTATAACAGTAAAATGCCATAGCGGCTGCGGCAACCTCAGCCTGACAGGGGGCTGCCAGGCCGGGCTAAGCTGAGGTGGCCGCGATGGCCGCCAGCTGTTATTGCCGCGCCGCTTTTATCTCTGCCAACATCTGCAGTACGTCAGGGCGCTGCAGAATGGTATCGATATTGTCAGACAGTTTTCTGCGCCAGTTTGGGTACTCGGTACTGGTACCGGGTATATTTACCGGCGTGGCCATTTGCAGTAAATCTTCCAGTTGAAATGCCAGTAGTTTTGCCGGTTGTTGTGCGACAAACAGGTGGCTGTGGCGGATCATGGCCGTATAGTCAGTGTCGGCAAATTGCAGACGTTGGCGCATCAGTTGTTTTTCGTCTGCGCGCAGCTGATACAAACTGCTTGCTACCTGTGCATTCGGAAATAAGTCCAGCTGATGGCGCAGTTCCAGATCCTGTTGCTGCCAATAACCTACCATAGTGGGCATATCATGGGTGGTGACCGTTGCCAGTGCCAGCTCGGGGTAGGTCTGAGTGGCATGATCATAACTGCCGGGCTTTTGTTCCAGCATAAATACCCGGTATGAAAGTACCTGATATTGCGCCATCAAATGGCTGATCTCTACCGGCACTGTGCCTAAGTCTTCACCTATTACTACACAGCTGTTGCGCTGACTTTCCAGTGCCAGGATGGCAAACAGTTCTGCCGCCGGTAGGCGTAAATATGCACCTGCGGTGGCATCAGTGCCAAGCGGGCAGCACCATAAGCGTAATAAAGCCATCACATGGTCCAGTCGCAGTGCACCGGCATAGCGCATATTGGCCTGGATCAGTTCAATAAAGGGCTGGTAAGCTTTCTGGCGTAGCGTGTCGGGGTTAAATGCCAACAAGCCCCAGTTCTGGCCTTTGGGTGCCATAATGTCGGCCGGGGCGCCGACACTTAAATCCATTAAATAATCTTCCGGCGCTGCCCAGCTTTCTGCGCTGCTGCGGCTGGTGCCAACGGCGACATCGCAGTACAGGCCAATGGCCATGCCGTGTTGCTGACACAGCTGTTTTACCTGCCGCAGTTGCAGCTGTGCCTGCCACTGCAGATACAGTTGCAGATCAACAGCATCTTTATTGGCCAGCGCAAATTCTGCAACGGCTTTGCCGCGTGGGTCGCGCAGGGCCGCGGGGAAGTTTTGCCAGGCTGCCATGTCCCAGTTTTGCCGGAACAGTTCACCTTGCAGCACCTGATGAATGGCCAGCAGTTGCAGGCTTTCACCGCCTTGCCGGACAAACTGACTGAACTCAGCTGCACGGTCACTGTTGGTTGCCAGATGTTGTTGTTTAAAATGGCGGAATAATATGCTGGCGATGGCTTTTTTCACCGCGGCTACGCCAATGTAGTCGACATCTGCCGTCTGACGCAGGCTGGTCAGCTGTTGCTGAAAGGCTGGCGCCGCGACTTGCTGTTGCGCTTCGCTGCACTCGGCAAAATCGGCGCAGTATTCCAGTGCGACATACTGGGTGTTCAGCCACAGCCGGCTGTTTGGGCTGTATGGGCTGCAATCCTGCGGCAACTCAGGGTATAACGCATGCAGCGGGTTTAAACCGATAAAGTCGGCACCCTGGGCTGCCAGTGGCGCTATCATCTGCTGCAGGTCGGCAAAGTCACCGATGCCCCAGTTGCGTTCAGACTTGACGGCATATAGCTGAATGGCCGGGCCGAACGTTTTGTGTAACACTGCTTTGTCATGTAGCTGAAAACAGCGTTGCGGCGTAATGATTAGCTGCTGGCGGTATTCAGTTGTGGCATTGCGCAGCGTAAGCTGGTGGTAGCCCAACGGTAGGCTGACATCCAGTATCACCTCTGCTGCCAATACTTCGCCCTGTGCGGTAGCTTGTCTGGCAATAATGTCGCTGGCGCTGATCTGAATAGTGCCGTCATAGTGTTGCTGCTCTTCAGTGACAATCTGCCATTGCCAGTCACTCACGGCCTGCTGCTGCACTTGCTGGATACGCACTTTTAGCTGCTGGCCTTCGGTGCATACTGTCACCGGGGCGACAACTTCCAGCCAGGGGCGTTCTGTCAGGCGGGTGATTTGGCGCTGTAGTGCCGCATCTGTCGATAAGTCAAACCCCATGGCCTGCAAAATAGCCTGTTGTTTATCCAGGCTGATATGTTCGGTATGGCCCTGCGCATGCACATAGCTGTCCTGCAGACCCGCCAATGCAGCGAGTTGCTTAATTAGTTCCATAATTCACCTGTTACCCTGCCTGACGCCTGAATAAAGCGCTGGGTGCGGTCTTGTTGTTTATGCTGGCGGAAACTGCCCGGAGCGCAGCCCTGCCAGCTTTTAAATGCTTTTTGAAAACTACTTTGTTCGGCAAAACCAAGCTTGCTGGCAATTTGTTGCAGGCTTAGCTCGGTCTGGGCCAGATAATGCAGTGCGGCCTGATGGCGACAGCTGGCAAGCAATTGGCGAAACCGGGTGTGCTGTTGTTGCAATAGGCGCTGCAGCGTACGGTTACTCAGGTGCAGCTCAGCCGCCACCTGTGCCAGTGATGGTTGCTGTGGTAATTGCCTGAGGATCTGCAGCTGTACCTTCTGCAAAATATCTGTGCTGGCCGGTACTGTATTATTGCTGTTCACTGTTGTTCCTGTTGCGAAGAAATTAACCCGCTGAATTGCCTGCATGTCGTGCGGTTTAAGCATAAATCAACGCTGTCTGCTTATTAAACCTGCTGCATACGTATGCAGTTGAAATAGTTTGCCTGCTGCTGAAAATTGCAGCAGCCCGGCGCAGTTGCGCCAGGCTGGCTGGTTGTTTATGGCTGGGCACACTGCTCAATTTTCAGTGTGCCAACGCTGTTACCGCTGGCCGGGTTGGCGCTGTTTAGCTGCAGGCTGAAACTGTAACGGCCGCTGCTCAGTGCCGTGCGGTTGTTGCTGGTGCCGGCATCTTTGTAAGCCACGTCGTAGCTTGTGCCTACTGCCAGCGCAGCGGTATCAATATTGCCACTGCCATCCTGCACCCACAGCTGTGTGGTCCAACTGCCATCGTCCGATGCCAGCTTAAATTCAAACTCACCGTTAAAGTCAGCGACGGCCTGATACAGATTATTGCCCTTGTAGCGCAGGCGGTAAGCTTCTTGTGGGTTCCAGCCCGAATGGCTGCCACGCACATACAGCTGGCCTGAACCGGCTATGGCAAAAGGCGCAGCGTCACCGGAGTCAGCTACGGCGCAGTCGACCAGCGCATTGCTCAGCGTCAAACTGATAGTCGGTTCGCTGCCGGTGACATCCAGTACCAGCGCATAGGTACCCGCGGTATCCAGCATCACATCAAACAGGTTGCCGGCGGTATTGAGTGGCAACGAGCCTGCAGCAACATTCAGCTCAGCGACACCCAGATCCAAAGCGGCGTTGTCACTGATATCAAACTGATAGCTGCCAGATGCCAGAGTCAGGGCCAGGCTGTAGCGGCCCTGATCGTCATACACCATGGCG
Organism: Gammaproteobacteria bacterium; assembly: GCA_018826295.1. Classification (GTDB taxonomy): domain Bacteria; phylum Pseudomonadota; class Gammaproteobacteria; order Enterobacterales; family Alteromonadaceae; genus Alishewanella. The sequence continues at coordinate 13,729 of JAHJZX010000067.1, read as the reverse complement.
GCATCTGCGCTGCCAAAACCGCGGCTGTACAGTACTGCATCGCCATAGGGCGAGCTGACCCGATCCGGATCGGCGGCCAGACCGGTGCCCTGTGCGCCCTGTTGCGGTTTAACAAACACCGCGGCAGTGTAAGCCGGTACAGTGAAGGTACTGCCATTCACGCTGGCTAAGCGGGTGCGGTTGTCGGCTGATTGCTGCTGCAGTGCATGCAGGCTAAAGCCACTGGCGGCACTAACAGTGTGCTGTTGGCTGTTAGCGCTGCCGTTGATAATGACCAGCATGGCATCGACAGCCGGATCCAGATCAGGCAAGCCGATTCCATCGTCCAGGCTCATCACAATCAGGCCCGGCGTTTGTGACGGCCCGGTGTTATGGAAACCCAACCGGGCGATTACGTCGGCGCTATTGCGTAATTTCAGCAAGGGACTGTCACGGCGAATTTGCAGAAACTCGGCAAACACATCGCGTGAGGTGGCAATGTCACTGGCGTCTACCGCAATATTGCTGTTGGCAGCCAGGCCGGCAATGCGCGTCTGATCCGGGTTGTCCTGCGCTGGTGGTAAGCCGGCATTCCAGTTGTTGCTGCTGCCATCGTAAAACACCCGGTTAAACCAGTCGCCCGAGTCATAGCTGTTACGGTCAAGTGACTTAGAGCGCAGGTTATCAATACCAAGCTGGAAGAACGGAATACCCTGGCTTAGCAGCGGTATGGCTGCAGTAAGGTTATGCACACGACGGCGCTCAGCCGCCGCCAGGCTGGCTGGCAACGCATACTGCAGTTTGTCCCACAGGGTTTCGTTGTCGTGTTTATCAACATAGTTGATGATATCAGCCGGGTCACCGCCATAGGCAGATTGAGAAAAACGGTAACCTTCACGGCGCTGGCCGTCTTTGTCTTGCAGGATGTAGTCTTTCAGCGTACCGGCCAGGCCTAAGCGGATATGATCGGCATTTTGCAGGTTGACCGTCGTTTGCGACAGCGCGGCATCGCGCAGCGTATCGCGTGGCCTGTCGTTAAAGGTACCAATTTCAGTGGCAGCCAGGTTAGTCTGTGTCGCCTGTTCAAATAAGCGGTTGTTCGCCACTTCACCGAAATTCCAGCCTTCGCCATAGAAATAGGTATCCGGGTCAACGGCGGCAACAGCAGCGCGGGCATCCAGCAGCAGTTGTTTTGGCAAATGGCCCATGATATCAAAGCGGAAGCCATCAATACCGTAATGCTGCGCCCAGTGCATCAGGGATTCGCGGATAAATTTGGCCATCATCTTGTGCTCTGGCGCAGTGTTTTCGCAGCAGGTTGAGCGCTCCATCTCACCGTTGACTTCGTTGTAACGGTGGTAGTAGCCGGGCACCAGTTTATCGAATACCGAGTTGTCATACAGGCCGGATGAGGCAGTGTGGTTGTACACCACATCGAGCACTACGCGGAAGCCCAGTTGCTGCAGTGCTGCAACCATCTGGCGGAACTCGACAATACGTGCAGTGCTGTCGGCGTCAGAGGCATAGCTGCCTTCCACCACATTAAAGTGGTGCGGATCATAACCCCAGTTAAAGCCATCGATGCCACGCAGTGCTGACGTTAACGACGCTGCCGCGCTGCTGGCGGGGTCAAAACTGTCAAAGGCCTGCAGCAGTGTCAGGCTGTCGCCCAGCTGGTCACAGACAGATGCAGCAGGTACTTGCTGACACAATTGGCCAACGGTGCTGGTTAAACTTAAGCTGTTGCTTTCGTTAATGCTGGCCAGATCATTGGCCGGTAGCAGATGGAAATAGTTCACGCCGGCATCGGCCAGGCGCTGCAGATACTGGTAAGCAGCACTGCCGGTTTCAGCCAGCGCCAGATACTTACCACGGTTAGCGCTGCTGGTAGTGCTATCCAGAATAGTTAAATCACGTAAATGCGCTTCCAGAATTACCGCATCTTCCGGCGCGGCAACGGTAGGTACACTGCGGTTTTGCCAGTTAGCCGGTTGCAAACTGGCGGCGCTCATATCAACAAACTGCGAATAGCGGCCATTGGCCGAGGTGTTGACTGAATAGGGATCTGTGGCCTGCATTTGCTCGACGGCACGGGTTTGCGGGTGATAGGCCGTTACTGCAAAACGGTAATATTTGCCATCTGCAGTAAGTGGCGCAGTTGCCTGCCAGACGCCGTTGCTGTCTTCCTGCATCGGGTAGCTGGCAAAGCTGCTCTTGTCGGCATTAAACACCTGCAGCGTTAACTGCTGTGCCGTCGGTGCCCAGACAGCAACGTCGATAGCATCATTCTGGTAACTGATACCCAAAGTCTGCTCGTCGGCATCGTCGTTGCCGGCGGTGTACAGGCTGTCCAGCGCTTTAGCGCTTTGCACGTAACTGGCGTGTAACGGCGTATCGTCGGCATCAAAGGCCGCCAGCGCTAACTGGCTTTTTACCAACTGCTTCAGTTGTGCCGCAGTGGCACTAAGCCGGTATGCATGCCAGCCGCTGGCTAAATGCGGCACCCGCGCTTGCTGGCTGGCATCCAAAGACGTTGGCGTTAATTGCAGGCTAAGATCGGCAGTAAAGCTTTCATCGAGCTGGCCATCGGTTGATGCCAGCAGACGTACATCGCTGTCGTCGCGATTCCACAGCAGGGTTTGTGCATCCAGCCAATGGGCAGCGCTATCGCTTACGCCAAACGCCGGTTCAAACATCACCTCAGACGGATCAGTGAAAATACCCACACCGGCTACCACAAAGGCCCAGCGTGCCGTGCTGAAAGTGAGTACCTGATCGTTATCATCTGGCTCTTTTTCATCGCCTTTGTGCACTATGTAGTTTGCACAGCTGGCGCCGCTTTTGCTGTCAAACATCCAGTAGGCACCATAAACCGGGTCAACGCCGTCCGGGCTCAGGCCGGTCGCCCAGTCGGTGCCAGCATCATCGGCCAGGTCGGCGTAGGCATTACAGCTGCTGTTGTTCCAGGCGTGCAGGATCCAGCCGTCGTAGTTATCGTCCTGACGGTAATAATAAATTACACCCTGGCTGGCAGTTGGCACGACAGCGGGGCCGGTACCGCCAACAGCGTCTGCGATATTGACCTGCAGGCTAAAATTGCTGCCGGCGTTTTTGCTGTCGGTTGCTCTGAGTGTCACGTCATAGCTGCTGCCGGCTGCCGCTAACAAGTTAGCGCTACTGGCAACGCTTAGTGCGCCGTTTTGGCTGCTAATGCTGAAAATAGCTTTGCTGTCGGTCAGTTGCCAGCTAATGCTGTCGCCCTGCGCATCGGTTGCCGTCGCGGTATAGACGACAGCCCCATTGCTTTGTTCGGCGGCAAGGTTAAGGCTGGACGCAGAGGTAATTTGTGGCGCTGTGTTGTTGGCGACGCAGCGTTGCTGTTGATTGTCATAAACCTGGCCTGTCGGGCAGTCAGGTGTGGTCGGTGCCGAGTCTGAACCGCCACCGCAGCCGCTGAGTGCAGCGCCAAGCAACAGCAGCGCAGCACGCCAGACGGGCTGCGTTAAAGAGAGTGCGAACATGTTTCTACCCTGTCATGTTATTTATTATTTATTGCTGGCTGCAGCCAGTTCTGTTGCTGACTATAGAACCAGAACGGCCACTGTTGTTGATGAATACGTATGTAGCCGGTGAGTTTTTGTACAGCGGGCCGGTATCAGCAAAGCCTGCTGCGTTGTTGCTGTCGCTGTATTCGGGCTGTCAGCAGGCAAAATAGCAGGCCCTGCTGCACATAGCGTTGAAATAAAAAGGCCAGGCTATTTGCATAGCCTGGCCTTAGGCAGGTTATTGCTGTTAATCGGCTTAGTTAGGGCCTGTTACCACCAGCTTTTTGTTAACCAGGTCGAAACTGAACTTGTATTCGCCTGCTGTGGCAGGGAATATCGCCAGGTTACCGTTGGTTGCGCCCAGAGATACTTCCTGACCCACTTCTACCGCCAGGCCATCATCGGTAGGTGCACCCAGGTTAACGGTTGACCAATCTGCCGTTGCTACCTTGAAGAACACGTTATCTGCAGCCAGATTGATATCTGCTACATAAACATGGCCGGCTTCATTGGGGTTGCCAGCATCAGTGGCGTCAAATGCCATCTGATCCACTTCGCCCCAGCCGTTCATGCCACCGCGGATATATATCGGCAGCTCAGATACCTTCAATACCGGCTTAGCGCTGTTAAAATCCAGTTTAAACAAGTAAGAACTGGACTTATCAACTTTGATAGCGATATTGCCGTTAACGTCGGTTAACGCTAGCGCATCAGCATCGGCAGACATATCAAAGGCGCTGTAACCCATGTCCACGGTTGACCAGTCTTCGCTGGCAAACTTAAACTGATAAGCATTTTCAGAGGCTTCCAGACCATAGATCACAGAGTAGCTGCGGCTGGCATCATCGAACACAATTTCGTCTGACGCTGGCGCACCCCAACCATTTAACGAACCACGGATAAACACGGCGGTGTTACCCAGTGGTTTACCCGGTTTCACTTCCAGCGTTGGCATATCAGGCGCAGACAGATCCAGAATAAAGTCATATTCGTTTTGCTGCGTGACCGTCAGGCTTAACGCCGAGCCGCCGCTAACTAACGGGTATGGCTGATTCAGCATCACAGTAGCGTCGGCACCGGCACCTACGGCAAAACCGGCATCCATATCGGCGATGCTGATGCTATAAGTGTCTGGGGCTAAGCTCATACGCATGCTGAACTGACCGGCACCGCTGTATTCCAGCTCTACCGGTTCACCGTCGATACTCATTACCGGAAATACCGCTAATGGCACTTCGTTGATTTTAAGTGTCACTGCCGCCGGGTTAGTGGCATTTAGCACATATTGATAAATAGTATTTTCTTTTAAGCCAACAAACATATCCTGGCCAACACCATTACCTGCAGTCAGCGCAACTTCACTGCCTACTGCCGGGGTGTCACCGCCTTTTATCGCGCCAAAAGAAGACGCTTCAGACCAGTCGGCATCGGCCACTTTAAAGCCATAATTTACCGTGCCGTCTTCTGCCGGTGTGGCAGTTTCCGGATGCGTGCCGTAATTAAAGTTCAGCCGGAATTTGCTGTTGGCATAGCTCATCTGATTAGCGGTGCCCCAATCATTGAAGCCACCGCGTAAGTACAAGGTGGTCGCTGCCGGGTCAAATTCGATAATACATTTTGAGGCGATTTCTTCCTGGCCTTCACCTACGGCTATAGTGCCTTCAGGACATTGTGCCGCCAGTGCCTGGCCAACACAGATCTCTCCCGTTTCGTCCAGCTCTAAGCCCCAGCCACAGGCCTTGCTGCCGCCAGCTGCTGCACCCAGTAGCGGGTGCGGGTTGGCATACAGTCTGCCGTCGTAGTTGCTTGCTGCAATGCCATCTTGCAGGTACGACATTTTATCCAGGTTAGCCAAGTGGCCTGAATTGGCCAGCGGTATACGTAAATCGGCTTCAGATATGCGTTTGGCACCACTGACTCTGTTATAAACAATCATGTTGCCGCACTGACCCGGTGCATCCAACAGATCCAGTGTCCAGTACATACCATAGTGCGGATCAATACCGGCAGCGGGTTTGCCTACGCCCCAGCTGGTAGTGCTTTCGTCTTTATACGAGGTACAGTCTGGATCATTCCAGGCATGAATGGTCAGATCTTTATAGACTTCAGTGTTGTCACCATTGTCGATGTGCTGGGCACTACGGTAAAAAATAGCCGCTTTACCCGCCGGAGCCATATAACCAACTGCAGGCTGCTCTTCAGCCAGCGGGTTATCCAGTGGTGCAATACAGGTAAAAGTGCCGCTTTCGTCCGGAACCAGGTAATTCGGGCAGGCTGCCGGTGGCGTATAACAAATTTCCTGACTATTGTTGGCGGCAGTTAAGCTAAGCTCGTTACCGCGGCTGGCTTTGTTTAACCGTTCAGAGGCGCCTAAATAATCTGTCAATGGCACTGACGCAAACCAGCTGTCAAACCAGGCGTCAAAGTCGTCGCCAAAAATATCTTGTTGGCCTTGAGAAATCTTAAAAGCACGGGCTTCTTCTTTGGCAGTCGCCTGGCGTGCTTGCTCTGACAGAGTCAAACCTAAAACATCAAACAGGTTAATGCCAGCATAGTCATAGTTGTATACATTAAAGGCTGCTTCATCAAAGGCGGCGCCATCGCGGGCCATAGCCGCGGCTTTTAATGCTGCCTGTTCAGCTGCTGATAGCGGGTGATAATCGGCATCTACCGTTTGCACGATCTGTGGCGATGGACACCATAAGCCGGTTTTGGTGGTGTCATCATAAACGTTGGTTTTCTCTATGCTGTCGTCGCCACCGCAGCCGTACAGCACCGCAGTAGTCGCCAACGCCACCAGAGAAAGCGGCTTGTATTGTAAGCTCATAGCAAATAACTCCTTAAAACTTTCTTTTTGTGGTTATTTTCAGGTGCTATTTTTAATAAATGTCCAGTCTGGCCTTGTCTTCCAAACTGATTTTGCTAGTCCTTTGTAACCCTGTTGCGTGTGTGTGTGTTTGGTGCCTGTATGGGTTTACAAAAAACGGTCCAACGCTGTTGATTGAAACATCAACGCTCTAAATCTAATCAACAGTTACGGCCTTGTATAGCAATTCAGAAAGTTATTATGCATGAATACGTATGCATCTGGTTGTCATACCCTGTGTCAGTGCATTAAGTTTAATGCGTGTATGTGTTGCCTTGTAAAATAGGGCTATTGTCAGTAGTGCTTAACTGACGTAGACCGGTGTTAATAATAATAAATGTCGCGTTGTCCGGTGATCTGTAAAGGAAACTCTTCAAAAAATAACAATTATCGTTTGAGGAACACACATGAAAACGTTCAAACCTAGCGCGCTGACAGCAGCGTTACTGGTCGGGGGGATGCAGTTATCAGGTTTTTCATCTCTGGTAATGGCGCAAGAAGTAGCACAGGCCCCCGCGCAAGAACAAGAAGCTGAAACAGCTGATATAGAAGTTATTCAAATAAAAGGCTTTCGTCGCAGCTTAATTGAATCTCTTAACGTTAAACGCTTTGCCGATACAGTGGTTGAAGTGGTATCGGCCGATGATATGGGCGCCTTGCCCGACGTATCGATCGCCGACTCTATTTCACGTTTACCCGGCGTTACCTCTGTACGTACAGGCGGCCAGTCCAGTGAGCTGAATATCCGTGGTTTGTCCGGTAATTTTGTGTTTGCTACGTTAAACGGCCGTGAGCAGGTATCGAATCAGGGCGGTCGCTCGGTGCAGTTTGACCAGTATCCTTCTGAGCTGATTAACTCAGTGCAAGTTTTCAAATCGCAAAAAGCCAGTTTGATTGAAGGCGGTGTGGCCGGTACGGTAGAGCTGAAAACCGCCAACCCGTTGCTGAATGAGAAAGACCATACCTTTAATGCCCAGGTACGTGGCAGCTATAACGATACGGCTTCAGAGCATCCGGAAGCCGATGAATTCGGTTCGCGCTTGAGTTTTTCCTATCAGGGTAAATTTCTTGATAATACGCTGGGCCTGGGCTTAGGTTATGCCCGGCTGGATCAGCCTAATATTTCTACCCAGTTTGTTAACTCTCAACCACGCTGCGGCCTGTTACCGTATGACGGCCCGGCAGTAACGTCAGATGCCGATTGCGATGGCAATGCGGTAGAAGGTGGAGCAAAACGCTACATAGTACCAACCAGCTTTAACCTGAATGCCCGTGGTGGTAAAGAACTGCGCGATGGCTATGTGGGTACTTTTACCTTTGCACCAACGCAAACGCTAACCTGGTCCGGTGATGCGTTTTATTCCAAGTTTGATTCTGAGCGCAAAGACCGCGGTATTTTCTTTGATGGTTTAGGCGCGGTAATCGACGGTGCATTATTTGGTTTTACCAACCCGGTATTGTCCGGCGCTAACAACGACGTAATTGTCGGTGGAGTGTATAACGGTAACCCAAGCGGTAATGCAATTCAGGCGCCGCTGCCTGGTGGTCGAATTCCGATGGGCTTTCAGCTAACGTCAGATGACCGTACTGTTAACAGTGAAGTACTGTCTATCGGTACTAACCTTGAACTGTTATTTGACGATCTGACCGTATCGTTTGATGTGTCACACTCTGAAGGTAAGTCTGTTTATCTGGATAGCGTGCTACGGATGGCACTGTTTGACGATGCCACGGCGGCATTCCCGCTGGCGACCAATGATTACTCGGTACAGTATGAGCTAAACGGACTTAACCTGCCGACGATTGATATCGACGCAGCCAGCCGGGCCGGCCTGTCCGATCCAAACCGGATGATGGTGACGGCGCTGGAGAAATATCCAAACCGTGAGAAAAACGAAGCCACTTCAGTTAAGCTGGACTTTAACTATGCCATTGATGGTGAATACATAAGTTCGATCGAGGCCGGTGTGCGCTGGGCTGAGCGTACCCACGATTTTGACCGTAAAATGTATCGTTACGGCACAGATGGTGATTTCCTCGACCGTCGTAATGGTAAGTGGGTATCAAGCTGGGATTTAACCGATCCGGACAACCCGGTGATACGCCAGGCTTTCCGGCCTTATCAATTGCAGGCTGGTGATTACAGGGTGATGAACATCGGCGGTAAGATGGCACACTATGGTGATTTTCTGGCAGTAAACAATCAGCAGATTGAAAATGCCTGGTTGTTGGCCAACGGTGTTGATACCGCTGCCGGCAAAAGCTGGGATAACGCCTGGACCTTCCTTGAATCCAACGTGGTAACCGAAACTACCTTTGCCGGTTATTTACAGGCCAATATTGACGTAGCGCTGGGTGATATGCACCTGTACGGTAATATCGGTGCCAGGGTTATCCGCTCTGAACAGCGCAGTACAGGTTTGCAGGCATCACCTGAACCAGGTACTGGCGATTGCATAACCGATGCGTACGGTGTAGAAAACTGCAACTACGATGCGGTTGAGCAAGGCATTGAATATACAGACTTCCTGCCATCGTTTAACCTTAATTTAAAAATGACTGACGAAGACCAACTGCGCTTCTCGGCAGCCCGTGTAATGGCGCGGCCAGAAATGCCGGACATGCGGGTCGGTGGCTCCTGGGATTTCACCCGGGTTGAATCAGGTATTCGTTATGCTGATTTAAATGCTAATACCAGCCCGGCATTAAAGCCTTTTTATGCCGTGCAGTATGATCTGTCTTACGAGCATTACTTCAGCGAAACCGAAGGCGCCTTTATTGCTGCGGCGTTCTACAAAGACATTAAGTCGACAGTGCAGCAGTTTACTCAGCAAAACTATAACTTCGCCGGTGCCGGTATAGATGTACCTGCAGTAAACCCGGAAACCGGTGTACCGGTTACGCCAGGTAATTACAGCGCCAGCTTTAACAATGCTGAAGGCGGCTATATCCGCGGTGTTGAACTGGCCTACACGCAAACCTTTGGTTTCTTACCAGAGCCATTTAATGGTTTAGGCTTCACCGGTAACGTTTCTTACACAGAAAGTGAATTGAAAAACGAGTTTTCTGCCGTTCAAGGTGGGGCTCCACAGTCGTCTCCTCTGCCTGGTTTATCCAAGGTAGTATGGTCGGCGGCAGTGTTCTACGACTATAACGATGTGTTTTCAACCCGCATAAACGTGCGTTACCGGGATGAAAATATCGGTGATCAAATCGCGCTTGGACAGACCCAGCAGGCTTATTTTCAGGAAGAGCTGATAGTTGACTATCAGGCCTCGTACCAGTTTAATGATGTCTATCAGGGTGTGTTCTCAGTCAGTAACATTACTGATGAACCAAATATTTCTTATTTTGGTGAGCAATATAATACTGGCACCATTCAGTATTATGGCCGTCAGTTCTATCTTGGTGTAAATGCCAAGTTCTGACAGTGCTGCTAACTGAAAAAGCTGTCGCCTGGCGACAGCTTTTTTTTTGAGGTAACCAAATGAATTCTGATGCAATTAAGCAGATTGTAATTGCCGGTGGTGGCTCTGCCGGCTGGATGACGGCGGCCATGCTGGCAGCGCAGTTACAGGGTAATGTTAACATCACCCTGGTGGAGTCTGACGATATCGGCACTATTGGCGTGGGTGAGGCGACCATACCGCCAATTAAACGCTTTAATGCCATGCTCGGCATTGCAGAGAACGATTTTTTGGCGCGCTGCAACGGCAGTATTAAACTGGGCATCCAGTTTGAAAACTGGGGCGCAGTGGGTGAGCGTTATTTCCATCAGTTTGGCCGCTTCGGCGCCGACTTTGACTATATTCCGTTTCCGTATTTTTATCTTAAAGCCCGTCTGCAGGGCTTAAACACGCCAATAGAGCAGTTTTCTGCTGCCTGGCAGCTGGCCAGCCGCAATAAGTTTGTGCCACCGAATAACGATCCGCGCTCGTTGTTCTCTGGCTATGACTATGCCTATCATTTTGATGCCGGCCGCTATGCCCGTTTTTTACGTGACTATGCCACAGCCCGTGGTGTGGTTAGAACCGAAGGCAAAATAGCCAGCGTGCAACAACATGCGCATAACGGTTTTATCTCGCAGCTGGTGTTAGATGATGGCCGGGTTATTAATGGTGATTTCTTTATCGACTGCACCGGGCTGCGCAGTGTGTTGCTGGGCCAGACACTGGGCGTCGGCTTTGTTGACTGGGGCGATTATCTGCTAAATGACCGTGCTGTTGCTATGCAAACCTCGGCTGATCCGACGTTACGGCCCTACACCCGCTCTATTGCGCACCATGCCGGCTGGCAGTGGCGTATACCGCTGCAAACCCGTACCGGCAATGGCAATGTCTACAGCAGCCGTTATATGTCGGATGATGAGGCGACCACCTTGTTGCAGCAAAGTGTCGAGGGCAAGGCGCTGACCGAGCCACGGCTCATCCGCTTTAACACTGGCCATCGTAAGCAATTCTGGCAAAAAAACTGTGTCGCTATTGGTTTGTCGGCTGGCTTTCTTGAGCCGTTAGAGTCAACCAGTTTGCATCTTATTCAGCGCGCTATTATGCGTTTGGTCAGTTTGTTTCCATCCGCCGGTTGTGCCCAGGAAGATATTGATGAATACAACGCCACGACCCAGCTGGAATACGAACAAATTCGTGATTTTATTGTATTGCACTACCATGCTACAGCCCGTGATGACAGCCCGTACTGGCAATACTGCAAGCAGATGGCGATACCCGACAGCCTGCAGCAAAAACTGGCGCTGTTTAAACGCCATGGCCATTTGCGCATAGAAGATAAAGAGCTGTTTAAACAAGATAGCTGGCTGGCGGTGTTGCTGGGGCAAAATATCCTGCCAGCTGCTGCGGCGCCGATAACGCACGTTAAAACCGAATTGGATATCGGCCGCACCCTGCAGGCAATGCAGCGCCATCTGGCCGATACTGCCGCTACGCTAACCGGCCACGAGCAGTATTTAATGCAGCATTGCCGCTTTGTGCCTGACTAGGGCGCGGCGGCATCCAGCTGTTGTAGCAATGAACGGGCCTGGGCCGGTGGCGCCGCACTAAGCAGGCTGCGCTTAAGATAAGCACGCGCTTCGCCATAACGTTTGGCCTGTAACAGGATCTGTGCCGCCTGTAAGTTAGCCATGCCATCGTGCGGCAGCGCGTCTGCAATAATTTTCAGGCTTTTTAACAGCATATCGCCATCCTGCTGTTGCTGGTAATAGCGGGCACTGTGTTGCAGCATACTAAGCCAGTCGAGATCGCCATCAATGTAACGCCGGCCTAACTGCTGCTGGGCATTTTCTGCCACTGGAAAGTTAACCGGCTTAGGGGCACGCTGAAACGGGTAATCGGCGGTAAGCTGGGCTATACGCAGCTGGCCGGCAAATTCTTCAGCCGGCAGTATTGGCCGCTCCAGCCAGGCAAATTCTGCCGGCACCGGTTTAGGCCAATGGCCAAACTGACGCTGCTGATATAGCGCCTGATAAAAGCTGTCGGCCAGCACAAAGTAACCTTCAATACTGGGATGCAAATGTTCCAGCATCATTTTTTTGCCAATAATTCCGTGCTCCGACTGTGCTGCCAGTGCCTGCTCGGTGTCGACCAGCACCGCGTCATATTCTGCAGCCAGGCGGCGGATAATATCGTTTATCGCCGACGGCGCCCGAAAGCGCAGTAAATCCAGATCGCGCGCCAGCGTTAACTGCTGTTTGGCGCTATCTGCCTGTTGCAGCTGCAAATAAAGCTGACCCAGCTGGTAATGCCAGCTGGCACTTTCTGTTGTGGCGGCGGCCAGGGTGTTTAACTGCTGTAATGCGGCGCTATCTGCCGCGTTTTGCTGCAAAATGCCGTTTATATTCTGCAATTGTGCAAGCTGGTTTGGCGGTGGCGGCAATGAGTTAAACGGCGGCTGAGCGGCCAGATTGCTGGCAATAGTGGCCAGATACACTGGCACACCGGCGCGTTGGTATTTTTGCAACAGCAGGCGCATATTTTGCTCAAACTGCTGCAAGCCGGCCTGATAGCGCTCTGAGTGCAGGGCAATATCTTTATGCCGGGCGACGGTAGCCATCACGGTGCGGCGCTCTCTGGCCGCGATTGGTTCTGCGCTGAATAGCGCCTGATAACCTCGTTCCAGCAGACGGTACAACTCGAGCTTCCGTAGTTTTAACCACAATAAGGTTGCCGCCGGCGATTGTGATGTCAGATAACTGGAGCCGACACCCAGAATGCCGAGGTATTCATTGTGGCCGGCGTAAATTAATACCGCATCGGGCTCAACAGCCAGAATGTCGTCAGATAAATCCAGCAGGGTATAGCTGTTAACGGCCGACAAGGCAGTGTTAACCACTTCAATATGTTTATCGGGCAGGGTGCGCTTTAGCCGCTGTTCCAGCATGCCAGCCAGCGATGCACCAACACCAAAAGGGTAACCGGCGGCAGTGGAGCCACCCTGCACCACCAGGCGGATACTGTTGGCCGGTTTATCTCGCAGGATAAAGCCGGGTTCCATTTTTACCGGTGGTCGCGTGGCGTTAGCAGCAAAATAACGCCGGGTAATGTCAGGCTCGGTAACCAGGTAGGCCGGCGCCGCCGGATGTGGAATAAACAGCGCTACCCGCTCAGTGGCAAAACCTAACCGCAGCAACCACTCTGCTGCCAACAACAGCAATAGCGGCAACATAATGGCGATAGCGCGAAACAGCCAGATCTGCATACGTATTCCTTGCTACAACATCCGTCTAGCGGCATTAAAAGCTACCCAATACTAGGGAATTTCGTTAACTTAAGCCATCACTAAATCAGTCGTCAATGGCATGAAATATATTCTCGGGCTTTCCTGTTATTATCACGATAGTGCCGCGGCTTTGTTGGCCGATGGCGCTATTGTTGCCGCCGCCCAACAGGAAAGGTTCAGCCGGATAAAACATGATGCCGGTTTTCCCGTTGATGCCATTCGCTATTGCCTGGCAGAGGCCGGTATCAGCCTGGCGGATGTCAGTGCGGTGGTGTTTTACGACAAACCGCTGCTGAAGTTTGAACGCTTACTGGAAACCTTTATGGCGCACGCGCCGCGCGGCTTTGCCAGCTTTGTGCGGGCGATGCCGGTGTGGTTAAAAGAAAAGTTGTTTTTAAAAACGGTGCTGCGCCGTGAGCTGCGAGCGCTGATGGCTGAAAGCAATACGGCCTTACCACAACTTTTGTTTAGCCAGCATCATCAGGCGCATGCCGCTTCGGCATTTTATCCGTCTGGTTTTGATAAAGCGGTGGTGCTGTGTCTGGATGGTGTCGGTGAATGGGTCACCAGCTCAGTGTGGCTGGGCGAAGGCAATCAGCTGACACCG
>JAHJZX010000066.1 GCA_018826295.1 Gammaproteobacteria bacterium | reverse complement strand
TACGGTAAGATCGGCACCCTGAAACAAGCACTGAATACCACGGCGCAGTTCCACCTGTTGCAGCTGGATCATGTTTTTTCCTGTGTAACTGAATTGGGCTGCTAATTTACCCGTATAACCGCAACAAACCAAGGCTTGGCGAATAAAATTGCTGCGCCAGCCAGATGAGGCACAAGATGACAACACGTAAAAAGAAACGTTTTATTGCTGGCGCCAGCTGTCCAAAGTGCAAAGCGGTGGACACCATGATGTTGTTTATTGAGAACAACGTGGAAAAAGTGGAATGTGTACAGTGCGGCCATCAGATGGTGCAGCCCGAGGCGCAGATAGCTAAAGCCAGCCGCGCTGCCGAGCAAGTTATCGGGGTTTTTAAGCCAGAATAATCAATAATGCGGCGGTGGAGGCTCTTCTTCCGGCCGCAGTATGCCTTGATCATCTGGCAGGTTACGTAATTTTTCTGCCAACAACATTACCTGTTGTTGTAAGCGGTCAATGCGCTTCTGGTGCTCCAGCAGCTCATTGCTCAAGCTGTTAACGGTGTCTTCCTGAAATGCCAGTTTGTTTTCCAGCTCAACAATATGCAGCTGCAATTCTTGCTCATTTGGTGTCATGTTTAATCTCCCATACTTCGGCGATGCCACTGGAACTTTCGCTGATCACTTTGTTGTCGCCTAAAAAACCAACCGCATGTACGACAGCACTGGGCGGCCTGCTGTCTGGCCGCACTGATACCTGCCACTGTTGCAGCTCCTTACCGCTTGCTACTTCCCACAAGGCCAGTTTGCGGGTAGGGGCGCCGGTGGCCAGATATTTGCCGTCGGCACTGAACTGCACAGCACTAAACACCTGCTGGCGCGCAGTAAACTGCAATGTGCTAACTAACTGGCCGGTTTGAATATCCCAAATCTGGGCTAAATCCTGACTGTCTGCGGTAAAGGCATAGCGGCCTTGCGGGTCCAGCGCCACCTTGGTTACCCGGCTCGGGTGGCTAAAACTATAAATAATTTGCGCACTTTGTGTATCCCACAGGTGAGCTTTGTAGTCATTGCCACCGCTAAGGGCATAGCGGCCATTGGGTGACATCGCCACGCTGTTTATCCGCTCAGTGTGGCCTAAAAACTCCAGCCGGCGGCCACTTTGTAAGGTAATGTGCTGTACACCACCATCACTTTTACCAATCAGCAAGTGTTTACCATCGTCGGACAACGCAATGTCACGCACGGTGGCTGTGTCCAGCTGCCAATAGCCCTGATTTTTGCCGCTATTGATATGCCATAACGCATAAGTGTTGGCATCTGCCGTTAAGACATGGCTGCTGTTGTTACTGATCGCCAGACTAAATACCAAATTGTCACTGCTGTCCTGGTGGCGCCACTGATACAGCAACGCATTGTTAGTAAGATCCCAAAGCGCTACGCCATCCTGAATAGACGATACAGCGGCGTAGCGGCCATCTGTTGATATTGCCGCGGCATAACTGCCTTGTGCTACATGCGGAAATTGTTGCAGAGGAGCTTCTGCGGTCATTTTTTCACAGCCAGTTAGCAGCAACAGCAGAAAAAATAGCGGATATTTCATCTCGGGTGTTAACCTCATCCTCGCAAACCGTTAGTATAGGTCAGTTCATTGGACACTATTAAAACATACTTTTGCAGCCTGGCTGCGTAAATATTGGAGAACCGAATGCGCTTAGTTAGCAAAATGTCGCTGCTTGCAGTGGCTGTTTTCACCCTTACCGCTTGTCAGAAAGAAGCTGAACAAAAGCCAGTAGTGCTGGACACTGACGCAGCTAAACAATCATACAGCCTGGGTGTTTCAGTAGGCCGTTATTTAGACGGTACTCTGGATGAATACAGCAAAATGGGTTTGTCGCTGGACAGCGCGTTAATTTTACGCGGTGTACAAGATGCAATTGCCGATAAAGCAGAATTGTCTGAAGAAGACGTGCAGGCGATGATGACGGCTCTGGAAGAACAGTTCCGTGAGAAGCAAGCTGCTATCGCCGAAGCTGAAGCCGCCCAGGCCATTGCTGCCGGTAAGAGCTACCTGGAACAAAACGCCCAGAAAGCAGGCGTAACGGTTACTGAGTCAGGCTTACAGTATGAAGTACTGCAAGCGGCAGAAGGTGCAAAGCCAGCGGCGACCGACACGGTTAAAGTTCACTACACCGGTACTCTGGTAGATGGCACTAAGTTTGACAGCTCAGTAGATCGCGGCGAACCGGCTCAGTTCCCGTTAAACCGTGTTATTCCGGGCTGGACTGAAGGTGTGCAACTGATGAACGTAGGTTCTAAATTCAAGTTCACGATCCCGTCAGAGCTGGCTTATGGTGAGCGCGATATGGGCGTGATCAAGCCAAACAGCGTACTGTTGTTTGAAGTAGAGTTACTGGAAATCGTTCAAGCTGAAACTGCAGAGAAGTAAGCGGTGTCCTAATGAAAAAAGCGGCTGATGCCGCTTTTTTTATAGCTAAAGTCAGCATCACGCTGAAATGCTGTTATCGCTGTGCTTTTCGTGTAGCGTGTTGATCAGTTCATCTTCATACTCAAAACGCTCTTCCAGCGCCTGACCCAGTGCCGATAGTTCACGGTCAAAGGCACCGCTGTGGCGGGTACTTAAATGCTCAGCGTAGTTGTCATTAAAGTTGAGTGCCAAATCAGTTGATACGGCAATTTTAGGATACAGACTGTCAGCCAGTTTGCGACTGTCGGTTCCATTTACCGCACATTCTGACACTATACGTTCGTACACCTCAAAGTGGCCGGCCGATAAGTAATCCACCAGCAACTGACAAAACTCCTGCACGGCGTGCTGTGAAGGCATCGTCGTTCTTTTGTGATCAAATGGCGGCAATGCAGCTAGCTTGCAGTAGCTAACGATCAATTGTTGACGCTCTTCCAGCCAGGTGTCGATGGCGCTAAGCGAGCCACCCCATTTTTGTTGCGCATTCTGCACACGGGTGTACATTGCCTTCTCCTTAAGTGCAGCAGCCTTGCTGCAGTAAGTTCTAATTAAATGAATTTTGCGCTAAAGATCAACCGTTTTTTTATTGGTCGGTGCAGTCAATAGCACCTATGATACTGTTTGTATCACGTCAGTAACAGGGATCTCAGATGATTAGACACAGTATCAGTCCGGCGGCAACTCAGCAAGGGCTCTGGTTTGTTGTTAGCCGGGGCCGGATTTGGCTGAATGCAACACAGCAATTACCACGCTGTAGCTATGCCGAATTAGCGCTATCGGCCATGCCAGAGCATATTTGTTGGCTGGGACAGGCAGAGGGGCTGGATGCATTTTTAGTCATTAATCATGACCATATAGAGCATGAGCAAGATTGGGTATCACCGCGTGAATTACTTGGCCACGGCGAATGCACTTTTCAACTCGCGGCTCGGGCTACACAGGTAGCGCTGTTTTTGCAGACGCATCGTTTTTGTGGCCAGTGCGGCAGTGCAATGCAGTTGGTGAATTGGGAGCTGGCCATGCTATGCAACAAGTGCGGCCATCGTTGTTATCCACGGATTGCGCCCTGTGTGTTAGTCGGTATTGCGCATCAGGGCAAAATATTACTGGCACGCTCCAGCCGGCACCGGCAAGGCTTTTTTTCCATCCTGGCCGGCTTTGTTGAATCTGCGGAAACTCTGGAGCAAGCCGCGATTCGGGAGGTAAAAGAAGAAGTGGGCGTGGATATTACTAACTTACGTTATGTTGGTAGCCAGCCATGGCCTTTTCCGCATTCGCTGATGACGGGGTTTATCGCCGACTATGTGGCTGGTGATATTGTTTGTCAGCCGAATGAGATAGAGCAGGCGGCATGGTTTAGTTTGGATGAGTTGCCGGAAGTGCCGCCACCAGAGACGTTATCCGGTCAGATTATTCAGCGATTACAACAAAGCGCAGGCAAATGAAAAATCTACTGAACAGATTTATATCAATGCGAAGCTATGGACGGTAGAAAATAAAAAAGCCACATAATGTGGCTTAACTAAATGTTTTGCGAGGTCTCGTTTTACCGAGCTTCTTACTTGTTATTCTTCACTAGCGCAGCAATGTTATAGCAGAATGATTTTATTATGACAAGTGTTGAACAGAAAAAACCTGAACAGAAGCTTTACCGCGAAACAATAGGCGTCGCGCTGGCTTGATGCTAAAATAACGCCAATTTGATTTATGACGGGTTTATTATGCAGCTGAAAAATGATCGCTATCTCAGGGCCTTGTTAAAGCAACCGGTAGATCGTACGCCGGTATGGATGATGCGCCAGGCAGGACGTTATTTACCAGAATACCGTGCAACCCGTGCTCAAGCCGGTGATTTTATGTCGCTGTGCAAAAATCCCGAGTTGGCCTGTGAGGTAACGCTACAGCCGCTGCGGCGTTATGCGCTGGATGCTGCCATTTTATTCAGCGATATTTTAACCATCCCTGATGCGATGGGCCTTGGCCTGTACTTTGGTGAAGGTGAGGGGCCTAAGTTTCAGCGGCCACTGCGTGATTTTATTGATATTGCGAATCTACCCATACCGGATCCTGAGCAAGAACTACGTTATGTTATGGATGCAGTGCGCACTATCCGCCGCGAACTGGACGGCAGCGTGCCGCTGATTGGTTTTTCAGGCAGCCCCTGGACACTGGCGACCTATATGGTAGAAGGTGGTGGCAGTAAAACCTTTGGCATCATTAAAAAAATGATGTTCAGTGAACCAGAAGCGCTGCACCTGCTACTGGATAAGCTGGCGCAAAGTGTCACTCTGTATCTGAACGCACAAATCGCTGCCGGTGCACAATCTGTGATGATTTTTGATACCTGGGGTGGTGTATTAACGCCGCGCGATTATCAGGAGTTTTCACTTGGCTATATGCAACAGATTATCAATGGTTTAACCCGTGAAGCAGATGGCCGTAAAGTACCCGTGACTTTATTTACCAAAAATGGTGGTATGTGGCTGGAGTCAATTGCCAACACTGGCTGTGATGCTTTAGGCCTGGATTGGACCATTAACATCGCTGATGCTAAGGCAAGGGTCGGTCATAAGGTTGCGCTACAAGGCAATATGGACCCGGCCATTTTACTTGGATCGCCAGAGCGCATTCGCCAGGAAGTGCAAATGATCCTGGATGGTTTTGGCCAAGGCTCAGGCCATGTCTTTAACTTAGGGCATGGTATTACGCCGGATGTTGACCCAGAGCGTGTTAGTGTGTTTATCGATGCCGTGCATGCCTTTAGCCGCACTTACCATATGAATGCTGAGATCAGCG
This sequence comes from Gammaproteobacteria bacterium, assembly GCA_018826295.1. GTDB lineage: Bacteria > Pseudomonadota > Gammaproteobacteria > Enterobacterales > Alteromonadaceae > Alishewanella. Next base: position 7,006 of record JAHJZX010000066.1, on the reverse strand, counting down.
AATAGCATATACAACCTACACCAAGCATCCGGTTAGATCGGATGACTTGGTGCCGGTATTAACTCAGTTTGTCGCTAGTGTTTGATAGTCTTCCAGCAAATCTTCAAAATTCTGAACGGCCCAGTTACGCTTTTTCGCTTCTTCCAACGCCTGGCGTAGCATAGATTCACCGCGGCTTTGCTGACCCAACTCGATAAAAGCCACACCCAGCGTTGATAGTAAGTTTGGATTATTAGCGTCAATAGTCCTGCCTTGCTCTGCCAGGCGGATGGCTTTTTGCGGATCGCGCAGTGTCGGGTTATCCGACATGGCGAGCAAAGTTGCATATTCGGTAATCGCCGGCATGTATTCAGTTAAGGCAGCAATTTCGAGGTAAAACGCTGCCTTATGCGGGTCATAGTTGACATTATTGCTGTCGAGTAATTCCTGCGCCAGCAAGTAGGCTGCTTTAGCATCTCCGCCATCGGCAGAAATGGTCAGCCAGTTTATTGCTTTACTCGGATCACGATCACAGCCGTTGCCTGTTACCAGGCATTGCGCTAAACGATACTGCGCCGCCGGGTAACCGTTAATTGCGGCTTGTAAATACCAATCCATTGCGTTGGTGTTGTCCACCATCCGGTTCTCTGCCAACAAAGCATACAGGTACTGATATTTAGCAGCTTCAGTTTTAGCTGCGGCCAGAATCGCATCGATATACTCCTGATTTTCGCGGTCAAATTTCCGCGTCCGGGCGCTAATTGAAGATTTTATCCTGAAAGTGTGAGACTGCATTTCTAACCGCATTGGGTCACCGTAAAGATCTTTGGGTGGCTCAAACCGCCAGTTAGCCACAGCCGGCAGAATATACTCCGAAATTGCATCGACAGGAAAAGACGCGACAACCTGAGCATTTTCCGTACGGCCATCTTCATTAATGTCGTAGTGAACTATTGCCCATGCCGCAACACCTGATCTTTCAAAATAGCTGGGGTATTCCGGCTCTGGTTGAGCTATGGGTTTAACGCGTACGTCGGACAACACGTAACGGTTAGCTGTAGGGTAGAGCAAACTTTCCAGTGCTTGCTTACCAAACTGATTATTTAATGTTGTGTAAACCTCTTTGCCTTGTAATCGGGAGGTCAATTTTGTTCTAAGGCTGCGGTATTGCTGATCAGCCAGCGGATGATTCCGTTCTTTAGCGATCAACGTCCAGGCGTAGGCGAGATTAATATCTTTATCCACACCCAAACCTTCCGCATACATGCGAGACAACAAAAATTGGGCTTCAAGGTGACCAAGTTCAGCCAATGTCTCCAATTGAGGTTTAGCCAGGGCATATTCCTGTTTCTCGAACAGGCTGCGGGCAGCGGGAAAATCCGCCATTGTGTTACATGAAAGGGCAAGCATCAGTAGCGCAAGCCCGTACTTTAGCTTCACCATAATAGCTCCAACAACAGTTTATTTAATTATTATGCAATTGAGTTTACAACGAATTATCAGCCAAAACAAAAATAAATCCATCAGGCCAGGCATAGATTTAAAAGTGTTATTTATCAATGCATTAAGTTTTAAAACAATCGATTTAGCCCATTAAGTGCAGCCACACGATAAGCCTCGGCCATGGTCGGATAGTTAAAGGTGGTATGAACAAAATATTCCAGAGTGTTGCCGCCATTTTTTTGCATCATAATGGCCTGGCCGATATGGACTATCTCAGCCGCTCGTTCGCCAAAACAATGAATACCGAGAATTTCTAATGTATCACGATGAAATAGCAGTTTTAAACTGCCAACACTGGTATTGGCTATTTGTGCCCGTGCCAGATGTTTGAATTGAGCACGGCCTACTTCATACGGGATCTTGGCTGCGGTGAGTTCCTGCTCGGTTTTACCCACAGAGCTCATTTCGGGAATGGTATAGATACCGACAGGGATATCCGCTATCAAATGCGCATCCAGATTGCCTTTAACTATTGCTTCACCGGCTAAGCGACCCTGATCATAGGCGGCACTAGCCAGGCTGGGATAACCAATAACATCGCCAACGGCATAAATATTGTCGCAACTGGTTTGGTAATGTTTATTTACCTTCAGCAGGCCGCGGCTGTCAGCGTCCAGCCCGATGGCGTCTAAATTCAGCATCTCAGTGTTGCCGGTGCGGCCATTGGCAAATAAGAAGCAATCGGCTTTCATTCTTTTGCCCGATTTTAAGTGCAACACCACACCATCGCTTGTGCCTTCGATACGATCAAACTCTTCGCCGTGACGGATGGTCATGCCGGAGTTCCAGAAATGATAACTTAGTGAATCTGATATTTCTGCATCCATGAAAGATAACAAGCGGTCACGGGTATTGACCAAATCGACCCGAACTGCCAATCCCCGGAAAATCGAGGCATACTCACAGCCAATCACACCTGCGCCATAAATAATGATATGTTTTGGATCATGCTGCAGCGATAAAATAGTGTCTGAATCGTAGATCCTGCTGTGATTAAAGTCGACTTCTGCCGGGCGATAAGGCCTTGAACCTGTAGCAATAACAAATGTTTTGGCGCTAAGCTCGAAACTACTGCCATCAGCGCTGCAAATAGATAGGCGGTGTGGGTCGATAAAACGGGCTTCGCCCTGATATATTTTTACCTGATTGCGGTCATAAAATCCGGAACGTAGCCGCACCTGTTTACGGATCACGCCGGCGGCGTGCTTTAAAATTTGCGAAAAAGTGAGTTTAGTGTGCTGTTCATCCATCTGAAACAGCGGGTTTTCATTAAATTCGATTAACCTGCTTACCGAGTGCCGCAGCGCTTTTGACGGGATTGTGCCCCAATGGGTGCAGCCACCGCCCACTGAATGATAACGTTCAATTGCCGCTACCTTAAGCCCGCTTTTTGCAAGGTACATGGCTGCACCTTCACCGCCAGGGCCGGTACCGATGACAATGGCATCAAAATCAAAACTGGCTTTTTTAGTTGCGGCTTTTTTAGTACTCACGCGGCTTATCTCACTGATTTGGTGAAGTTAAACTTGAGCATATCAGGTCTTGCACACAAAAAAAGAGACCGCAGTCTCTTTTTTCTATCAACTGACGGCTGTTACCAGCCGTTGCCAGTGCTGCTGCTGTTGCTGTAAATGTTGCTTAAACTCGCTATAGCGTTGTTTAAAATCGACCGCTTGATACTGCGCGACCAGTTTATCTTTTCGTTGTAGTAACAACTGCTTTTTCAGTTGATAGTAGTCCTGCATTCTGGCCATTAGCAATTCGTATTCTTGCTCGAGCAGTTGTAACAGCTGGTCAGCGTTGGGCCGCAGTTTTACTTTTGCAATCGCACGTTGCAGTTGCATTTTAGCTTTGGCCTGGGCAATACGCTCTTCCGGCACAACACGTAAATTACGGGTTAAACCAAGCCATGACGCGGTTTTTATAAACCACTTTGTTGGATCAAACTGGTACCATTTAATGCCGTTACGGTAATCAGATTCAAAAATATGATGAAAATTATGGTAACCCTCGCCATAGGTTAAAAACGCCAGTACGCCGTTGTCGCGGGCAGAGTTTTGATCTGTATAAGGCTGACTGCCCCAAATATGGGCCAGTGAGTTAATAAAAAAGGTGAAGTGATGGCTAAGCACCAGTCGCAACACGCCGGCTGATAGCAGCATGCCAATAATATTGCCGCTAATTAGTCCCAACAGCAGTGGAATGCCAAAGTTAGTGGCGATAGTTAGCCACAGGTAATTACGATGCTGCCACATCACAATTTGATTTTTTTGCAGATCACGGCAGTTGTTGTAATCTGGCTTTTCGACGCCAGGGTAGTCGCGCAGCATCCAGCCAATATGGCTGTACCAGAACCCCCGGCCTGCTGAATAGGGGTCTTTATCGTTGTTATCGACATGGCGATGATGTACACGATGGTCGGCTGACCAATGCAAAGCGCTGTTTTGCAGTGCAAAGGCACCACCAATAGCATAGAGCCATTGTAACAACGGATGAGCCTCATAAGTTTTATGCGCCCACAGGCGATGATAACCGGCAGTAATAGACATACCGCAGTAACCTAAGCATATAATAGTGGCAATAATCTCGGCCCAGCCAAAACCAACTGTCATGGCGTACCACGGCACGCCAATGGCGGCAAACAAGGTTGTGATGGAAAAGAGCAGGACGTTGGTCCATATAATCGGTGCTTGCTTCATAAAAGGCCGTTTAGCTTACAACTGTTCGCTCATTCTACTGGTGATAACACCGGGGTCAAGGTATAAAATAGTGCTTTTCGCGGAAGAAAGGGGAATTTGTGTCAAGAGCCGAGCAGAAAGAGCGAACCCGTCGTGCCATTATCAATGCGGCTTTTTCCCAACTAAGTGCTGATAAAAGCTTTGCCAGCTTAAGCTTACGTGAAGTTGCACGAGAGGCGGGTATAGCGCCAACATCATTCTATCGTCACTTTGCCGATATGGATGAGTTGGGCCTGACTTTGGTTGACGAAGCCGGCCTAATGCTACGTCAATTAATGCGCCAGGCGCGGCAGCGTATCGAAAAAAACGGCAGTGTTATCCGTACGTCAATTGAAACCTTCATGGAGTTTGTCACCGGCAACAGTAACGTTTTTCGGCTGTTATTGCGTGAGCGCTCCGGCACTTCGGCTGCGTTCAGAAGTGCAGTAGCACGCGAAATTCAGCATTTTGTCGCCGAACTGGCCGAATATTTGCGCAAGGAGACGACTTGCCCTGACGAATTAGCCAGAGCACAGGCGGAGGCGATGGTGATATTGGTGTTCCATACCGGGGCGGACGCATTAGATGCGCCAGCCGAGCAATATGCTTACTTAACCAGCCGAACTATTACTCAATTACGCTGGCTGGCACATGGTGCGGCCGGTTATGGCCGCAAACCTAAAAACTCAATTTAATGTTACTGGCTGAGGCGTTTTCGCAGCCAAACACCGCTTTCTATATGGTGGGTATAAGGAAACTGATCAAATACAGCCAGTTGCACCACATCGTGTGTTTTTATAAGAGCCTGTAAATTCTGTGCCAGGGTTTGCGGGTTGCATGAAATATAAATAATGTCCTTAAAGCGGCTTACCAGCTGTTCGGTACCGTCGTCCAGGCCAGCGCGCGGCGGGTCGACCAATACAGTATTTAATTGCATATCCGCCAAATCGAGTTGTTTCAGCTTGCTGCCTTGTTGCAGTGCGGCTGATACATCCTCAGCAGACATTTGCAGTACCTGTAAATTCTCGACATTATTCAGTGCGATATTGTACTGAGCGGATTTAATCGAGGTGCGGGAAATCTCGGTGGCCACCACCTGATTAAAACAAGGTGCCAGAGCGACAGAAAAATTGCCGTTACCGCAATATAATTCGAGCAGGTCCCCCGACAATTGTTGCGCAATGTTTTTCGCCCAGCCGAGCATTTGGCGGTTTACTTCACCATTAGGTTGGGTAAAGCTGCCTTCAATTTGCTGATACTGTAACTGTTCGCCGTCCAATTCAAATTGCTCAGTGACGTAGTCGTTACTGACCATCAGTTTTTGCTTACGCGAACGGCCGATAAACTTCACTTTATATTGTCCGGCGAGTTTATCCGTTAATTGCTTCGCCTGTTCCAGCCAGCTGTTGGTTAATGGCCGCTTATATATAAGAGACACCAGCAGCTCGCCGGATAATGTTGCCAAATAGTCTACCTGATATAACTTGTAGCGTAGTTCGTGATTAAACTGAATGTTCTCTAGTAGCCGTGGCATAAAATCAGCAATGGTGCGGCAAGCTACCGGAAAGTAGTCAATGCGTACTTTATCGCGCGTCTCTGAGTCAAACATGGCATGATAGATATCATCGCCGTTGTGCCAAATACGGAATTCGGCGCGTAATCGGTAGTGAGCGGGTTCAGAGCGGAAAATCTCTGCTGCTGGCGCATTGAAATCTGACAGTAGTTGCTGCACTGCGGCAACCTTATCGTCAAGTTGCTGTGAATACTGCTCGGGGAAAACCTGACCTACGCTCATTTATCGCTCTGCTCAATCAAAACGACTATTTTAAGCCACAGAGCAGATTGAGCCAACCACGAATATGACCAGAGTGGGATTTAGCATTAAAAAAGGGAAGCCAAAGCTTCCCTTTTTTGCAAACATTAATGCTTACTCTTCAGCATCGTCATTATCCTGACGTTCTTTAGCTTCGCGCACTTTTAATGTGCGTTCTTGAAAATTAAAGTCATTCAACTTCTGAATCATCTTGCTGCCATCTTTTGCGGCAACTTCAACAAAACCAAAACCACGACGACGACCTGTTTGTCGATCTTTCATCAAACGGACATTAATGACAACACCGAAACGCTGGAATAACTCTTTAACGGCATCCTCATTGGCCCGATATGGCAAATTACCAACATATAAAGTAGTGGTATCACCTTTATAGTCCGCAGCGGCTGAAGGCGCAGTCGAAGCAGTAGCATTGCGCTCTTTAACATCTACTAACACTGGCACCAGTATGCCAGCTGCTAACACACCTATTACGACGAAAATTTCCTGAGCCAAGGCGAATTCAGGAAGAAAAGCAAAGCCAAGATAAGCCAACACCGCTAATGCCAGTGTATAGGGCAAAGAAGCACGTAAAGTGGGTAACATAATAATATCCTAAGCACTTAATTCTATTTATCGGAATGCTTTAACAATATAAAGCAGCCTTATCTTAGCGGTTAGGTAATAAACCGCAACCACAAAACGTAGCCTGTTTTACGTGGATTTGTTGGTAAAACATGCAAAAAGCTGAATTAGTAGGCAAACAACACGCTAAATGCACTTTTTATTACTTTAGTGCTTGCGCCTGTTTAAAAACGCCCTATAATGCGCGCCATGCCACGGGGTGCTGCACTTAGCAGGCTTCGGGTGATAAAAACTGAGTTGCAAAAATCTTTTAAAAAGACGCTTGACACGAAAGTTTAAATCACTAAAATGGCGCCCTCGCTTCACGGTGGTGATAAACGCGGTGAAACGAGATAAAAAGTCGGGTGTGATG
>JAHJZX010000069.1 GCA_018826295.1 Gammaproteobacteria bacterium | reverse complement strand
TTATCGGTCCGAGGTTATTAGCAGCATTCCATATATGAAGGTTAGTAGTGGGAACTCCCCCCATACCAATCCTCCCATTCGTCGTATCTACGACTAATCTATTATCCTTCACCCCGTCCTGTTCTACGAGGAGGGCGGTGGTGGAGTTGGTGTTGATGGTGGTGGGGCTTAACCAATTAAAAACATTGGTTAAATTTGCATAAAATCCAACATTGGTATTATTACATTTGAATATAAGATATCCATTTGAAGGACAATTCATTATTGCATTACCCGCACTATCCTGTGCGAACCCATAATTAGTAGCGGTCGCAAAGTCATAATGGGAGAAATACGCATTATCTCCTGCGGGATATCCGCCCCCTATCTTCGCCCTGCCGAATATGTGGGTGGTGTCGGTGTCAGGGTCTACTGAAAGAGAGGTGCCTGAGTAGGTAAAGTCATTTTGTCCTGTGAGTTCGTTGTTTGCGCCTGAATAAATTACTTCAGTAGGTTGGATGTTAGTCTTTACGGTAGCACCCGAAACGGTTGTTCCTGTGATGGTGGGGGCGTAGATAGAGTTGGTAAGGTAGGCGAAGGTGCCTTGAATGGTGTTGCCGGAGACAATCCTTCCCTTAACTGTATCGGCAGAGACGGTTTCGTTTATGTTCACAGTCCCATCGCCGTTTATTGTCATAGCGACTTCGGTAACTCCGTCGTTTCCTGTATTTACAAATTGTATCATCCCGTCAGGGTCTGCGTCATTACCGTCAACTTTGTCAAAAATTAAAGCGTCATTATTCACAGGATACCCGTAGGCTTGGTTCTTCCACCTTACTTTAAACCCGTCCTCGGTAGCCGCCGCACCTGTTTGGGGGACGTTGATTAACATATAATCGTAATCAGCTCCCGGAGCGTTTGCGGGGAATTTAACGGTATCCGTCCACACGGTTGAGCCTGTGACCGTGATACCTGAGACTGTGTTTGCGCTTATGTAATCTGAATAAATCGAGTTAGTTATATAGGCAAAAGTTCCCTGAATTGTATTACCCGAAACCGTGTTAGCCGATACCATCCCGTCAACGCCGAGGTTTCCGACTTGTAAAGTCCTTGTAGTTGAAGCTCCTCGTGCGCATACATCATCAAGGGTATCGGTTGAGATAGCCGGAGCTGGAGTTAGCCAATGGCTTGCCCCTGCGCCATCGTAGGTAAGGACTTGACCGACCGTCCCTCCTGAAACCGGAAAGGTATAAGACCCCGTCCTCACGAGGTTACCTGAGACGGTGTTAGCGGTGATAGTTTCCGCCCATAGAGAATTGGTAAAATATGCGAAAGTCCCGTTAACTGTATCGCCTGAAACGACATTACCCGAAACAACACCATCAGAACCTATATTGCCTACCTGAAGCGTCCTTGCGGTGGAAGCACCCCTTGCACATACATCGTCTAACGTATCTGTGCTTAATCCTCCGCCTGCCGTCCAAGAGACTACTCCTGCGCCGTTTGTAACCAAAACATCATTAACCGCACCGTCGCCTAAAGGAAAAACGTAAGAACCAGTTCGTAAGGTATTCCCAGAGACGGTGTTGGCGGTTACCGTCCCCTCTACTGCAAGAGTTAATGCTCCGAAATCTGATGAGATGTCTAACCTTCTTGAAGCCTCTCTCCAAATCTCTATATCCTCGCTTCCGTATTGCCCAAATAACACCGGTCCGTTCCTGAACGAAAATCCTCCTCCATTTAACCTTGCCTGGGAAATGCCTCCGATACAGAAATCAAGATTGCTTATTGCGGCGGCGTTAAGATATGTCCACCCCCCAGGGTCTTGGGATAAGGCGTAATCGGTAGTATTCATCGTATCGTAATGCGAAAAGGTCGCATAATCGGCACTTGTGCCGTCATAACCTAAAGCAACTCTTCCAAAATTAAACACCCCATCAGTATCGGGGACGCTTTCAAAGTCTCCAGTCATAGGAGAATTACCGCCGTTTAAGCGTAAATAAATCCCGTCCAATACAGGGACAAATGAAAATGCGGAAGGCTTGACTTTTATGTAGTCATCGGCATAAGCCGTAGAAGCGAGGCAAAGAAGCGCTATTAGAAACTTCCTCATTTAATCTCCGTTACCGTGATATTAAATACCGTATCGCCTGATACGTATATGTTCATATCAGAGGACATTTTTAAGAATATTTCTTCTCTGGGGTAAATCGCTCTCGTTACAGTCCCATAGGTCACCGTTGCGCCGGAGGCTTGGGCGAGATAGATGTTTTCGGTTGTTGAGGTATTCAGTATGGACATCTCTTTTCGTCCCCTCATTGCTACTGAGGGAGCCGTCACCCACCCTTCGCCAAGCCTTACCGTAGAAATCGAAATACCCGTTGAAAGCGGTTCTAATTGGACTTTTTGGACTAAATCATCGGCAAAAGAAGTGCCAAACAAAACAAACAAAGCGCATAAAATTGTTAGGTATTTCATTTTATTATCCCCAATACTTTCATTAAAGAGAGCTTGTTTTTTATCACTTCTACCGCCTGCTCGTCGTTACGCCTCTCGGCTACCCTCAAATCCTCTTCCAAGTTGTGCTTCAATTTCATAATCGAGGAAGGTTTCATAATGTTGTTCGTATAATCGAAGCTCGTCTTGAACTCCTGTATTGCTTTGTCGTATCTGGCCTGCTCCTGCGAGGTGAACTCGTTGTTTAGCCTTTTCACTAACTCTTTCGTGTTGTCCTTGTTTATGTCCCATGCGAACTCCATTGCTAACTTCATCGCTATCGCAAAAAGCTGGTGAGGGTCAGCGCCGGCTTCGACTACTCTTATCTTTTTCTCCGCTTCCCTTTGGGTCTCCAAGAGCCTTTCTTCGGTAAGCTTTAACCGTTCAAGCTCTCTTACGACCCTTTCGTTTTCTTCGGATAATCTTTTGGAAGCGTCTTTAATCTGCTCGGCCTGACCCTCGTAGCTCTTTTTAAGGAGGTCGAAGTTATTTATATACTCCGCCTCCTGCTTTTTTAACTCCGCTAACCTCTTGGCGTGTTCACGCCTTTTCCTGAACCAGCTAATCAACCTCTTGCCTCCTCGAAGTGGAACTCTCCTTCAAACGTAGAAGTTGCATCGGAACAATTTTCTATCGTTAGAGTATAAGTTCCTTTCATCGGTAAATCCGGGACTTGGTTCAGCTCGGTAGTGACGTTATTCCTTCTATAAACTATATTTGAATTGGGGGAAGTTATATAGAAATTGAATATCGTCCCTACTTGAGCTGCCCTTAAAAACACATGCCTTAACACACCTGACCCGTTTGCGAGGGCGGTCCATGTTGACATATTCTCCGAGACCGTCCCCCCGGCGCAAGTCGGCGTCCAGATGTAGGGGACAATTTTGCCTTCCATTAGAACTCCCTATTACCCGTAGCCCAATAAGTAACCGTGGCTAAAGTAGTTCCCTCGGTATCCATATCCCCCTGAAAGCCTATTTTCTTAGTGGAGAAATCCAGCTCCACTACGTTAGGAGTTATCACCCCGCAGGGAGCAAGGGTAATGGTCGTATTGGTAACCGTCATTCCCGTGGCATAAGCACTACCGTTACCGTCATAATACCAGCACACAAGGTCTATTTTGCAATCTGCCCTATCCGAGTTATTCAGGAAATAAATATGCTCTGTCGGTGCATCAAAATCAATCAACCTCGCTACTGTGCAATATGATACGGTATTTCCCGTTATGTAAGTAGGAACCGTTGCGGCAAACGATGTCGCCACAAGGCTCAAGACAAACATCAAAACAAATAAAATCCTCATACTTCCCCCATTTTAAATTTTCCAAGTAATAAACCTGTCAATACGACTATATAGAACGATGTCGGCCCTACCCGCATCGGGAATAATGTAAGACAAAGGACGAGGGCTATTACGAAGCACCCTCCTAAAGCCAATGTCTCTTTGTTGATGTTTTTTAAAAAATCCGCCGCTACTTTACAGATAAAACCTATTATAAGCCCCAATCCTATGAGTCCTGTCGAAAAGAGTATCTGCCAGTATTCGTTATGGGCTTCTTTCCAGCTTAAATTATGGAGTATCTTTTCCACCATCGGGTTCAACCCCATAAGCTGCTCCCAAGTGCCTAATCCTAAACCCGTCATTGTTTTGTGCTGGAGCATCCCCCAAGAGACCTTCCATACCTCAAACCTTCCCGTAGGATTCAAAAGACGGTTAAATATGTCGAGGTTATGTAGAGGAATTAGGCACAAAAGCATCAAAACCCCTATGAGTATAGATAACCTTCTTTTTGTAAAAAATAAATAAAACATTCCCGCCGAAATTACTGAAAATAAAGACGTAGCCGAGAAGGTAATGACAAGGGTTATAATTGAAAGAAACGCCGCAAACTTGTTTTTAGCGTATATAACGAGTGGTAAGCACAAAGCTACAAACGAACCAAGTATAGTAGGGTTTCC
>JAHJZX010000065.1 GCA_018826295.1 Gammaproteobacteria bacterium | reverse complement strand
GTGTCAGTAACCAGCACAAACTGCAGCGGAACTCAACATGAGCCAGACCAATTCGTTAAATGTTGACTACAACTATAGCGTTGTCCGCCTCTTTGCCTTAACCACCGTTTTATGGGGGATTATAGGCATGGCGGTAGGCGTGTTAATCGCGGCCCAGCTTTATTGGCCGTCACTGAACTTTGATATCCCCTGGCTGACTTACAGCCGGTTGCGGCCGTTGCATACCAACGCCGTCATTTTTGCTTTTGGTACCAGTGCGCTGTTTGCCACCAGTTATTACATCGTACAGCGTACCTGTCAGGTGCGTTTATTTGCCGAAAAGCTGGCGATGTTTACCTTCTGGGGTTGGCAAGCGGTTATTGTTGCCGCTGTCGTAACGTTGCCGCTGGGTTTAACCAGCAGTAAAGAATACGCCGAGCTGGAATGGCCAATCGATATTTTGATAACGCTGGTGTGGGTATCGTACGCCATAGTGTTTTTTGGTACTCTGGTAAAGCGTAAAACCAGCCATATCTATGTAGCCAACTGGTTTCTGGGCGGTTTTATCCTTACCGTTGCGGCGCTGCACATTGTAAACAGCATGGCGATTCCGGTTAGCGCCTTTAAATCCTACTCGGTATACGCCGGTGCGGTCGATGCGATGATCCAATGGTGGTATGGCCACAATGCGGTAGGCTTTCTGTTAACCGCCGGTTTCCTTGGTATGATGTACTACTTTGTACCTAAACAAGCGGGTCGCCCGGTTTATTCGTATCGCTTATCGATAGTGCACTTCTGGGCACTTATTGCACTGTACATTTGGGCGGGACCACACCATTTGCACTATACCGCGCTGCCAGACTGGACTCAGTCTTTAGGCATGGTAATGTCGGTTGTGCTGTTTGTACCAAGCTGGGGCGGCATGATCAACGGTATTATGACGTTGTCCGGTGCCTGGCATAAGCTGAAAACCGACCCTATCCTGCGTTTCTTAATTGTATCGCTGTCGTTCTATGGTATGTCGACCTTCGAAGGCCCGATGATGGCAATAAAATCAGTAAATGCGCTGTCGCATTACACTGACTGGACTATCGGCCATGTTCACTCTGGTGCGCTTGGTTGGGTTGCGATGATCTCGATTGGCGCGATTTATCACCTGATCCCGGTGTTGTATAACCAGGGCCGTATGTACAGCATTTCGCTGATTAACACCCACTTCTGGCTGCACACTATCGGCGTAGTATTGTACATCGTCGCTATGTGGATCTCGGGTATTACCCAAGGCATGATGTGGCGTGCAGTTAACACTGACGGCACCTTAACCTACAGCTTTGTGCAAAGCCTGGAAGCGTCAATGCCGTTTTATCTGATGCGCTTTATTGGTGGTGTATTCGTGGTAGCCGGTATGCTGTTAATGGCGTACAACGTCTACAAAACGGTGCGTGCTAAAGATGAATCACTGCAAGCTGTTCCGGCAGCGGCGTAAGAGGTAGATCATGTCGAATAAAAATCATCACGACAAAATTGAGCGCAGCGTAGGTCTGTTAGCCATTTTAACCATAGTGGCCATCAGTTTTGGTACTTTGGTACTGATCACGCCACTGTTTTTCCTGGACGAAACCACTCAGCCGGTTGATGGTATGGTGCCGTACACTGCCCTGCAGTTGGAAGGCCGCGACATTTATGTCCGCGAAGGCTGTGTTGGCTGTCATAGCCAGATGATCCGCCCATTCCGCGCTGAAGTAGAACGCTATGGTCACTATTCGGTAGCCGGTGAAAGCGTATGGGACCACCCTTTCCTGTGGGGGTCAAAACGTACTGGTCCGGATCTGGCCCGCGTTGGCCAGCGCTACAGCGACGACTGGCATTATGCGCATTTGATGAACCCACGTTCAGTGGTGCCACAGTCAAATATGCCGGGTTATCCGTGGTTGGATAAAAACACCCTGGACGGCAAGCACACTGCACGCAAAATGGAAGTATTGCGCAGCTACGGCGTACCATACAGCGATGACGATATCGCCGGTGCAGCAGAAGCGGTAAACGGCAAAACTGAAGTGCAGGCTCTGATTGCGTACCTGCAATCATTGGGCACTCACCTGAAGTAATGCTGATGGAATACTCAACTATACATAGCATCTTTACCGTGATTTTGTTCGTCGCTTTTATTGCCTACGTTATCTGGGCTTTTGGTAAAAAGCGCAAAGCGGATTTTGATCAGGCGGCAAACCTGGTATTTGACGACGAACAAAAGGCACCACACAAAAATAAACAGGAGTCCGATCATGAGTAGCTTTTGGAGTGCTTGGATCATAGTGTTAACCCTGCCGGTGCTTATCGGCTGCGCAGTACTGTTAAAATGGAACCTGACCAACCATGTTGGCGTTCCTGAAGATCAAAACACCGGCCACGAAGTAGACGGCATTGAAGAAATCAACAATCCGCTGCCACGCTGGTGGACTTACATGTTCGTCCTCACCCTGGTTTGGTCGGTTTTTTACCTGGCCGCTTATCCGGGCTTGGGTAATTGGAAAGGCTTTTGGGGCTGGACCAGTTCAAACCAGGGTATAAAATCTCTGGAAGAATCACGCCTGGCGACAGCCAAAGCGCTGGAAGAAGGCCGTAACGTTGAGTTAGACCGTGAATTGGCCCACGCTGATGAAGTTTATGGTCCGGTGTTTCAGCAGTTTGCTAAACGTGATGTGCTGGATTTAGCGTATGATGATGATGCGTTTAAAATTGGTCAGCGGTTATTCCTGCAAAACTGCGCGCTGTGCCACGGCTCAGACGCTCGCGGTCAGAACGGTTTTCCTAACCTGACCGATAATGACTGGCTGTATGGCGGTACACCAGACAAAATTAAAGAAACGCTGTTGTTCGGCCGCAAGGCTGCGATGCCGGCTTGGATTGATGCGCTTGGCGAGCAAGGTGTAAAGGAAATGACCGCCTATGTGCTGAGTTTATCCGGTCGTAGTGTGAATGACCGCGACGCCGAAGCCGGTAAAGCCAAGTTTGCCCTTTGTGCGGCCTGTCACGGCGCCGATGGTAAAGGCAGTCTGGCACACAACCTGCCATTTGGTGCGCCAAACCTGACCGATAATACCTGGCTTTATGGCGGTGGTTCTGCTTCGGCAGTTGAAGAAACACTGCGCAACGGCCGCTACGGCCAGATGCCGGCCTTTAAACACACCTTAGGTGAAGATAAAGTGCATATCCTGACTGCTTATGTCTATCGACTGGCACATCCGGAACAACCAGCAGCGCAGTAGTCATCTGAGATTCTGAACTGTGATATATTAAGCCCCGCTCCGGGGCTTAATATTATCTGGCCTGTTTAAACTGTTTGAGGTTGTTATGCAGCAAGACACTAAACCCTGGTACAAGCAGCTGTGGCCCTGGGTATTAATTGCCATTCCTGTTGTTACCGCAATTAAAGCAGTACATACCATCGTGATCATGCAACAACATTCACCTGATCTGGTTGTCGATGACTACTACAAAGCCGGCAAGGCAATTAATATGCAGCTGGCAAAGTATCGTGAAGCGGCGCTGCGCAATCTTAATGCCCAGGTATTATTGGCCGGTAACCGGGCAGTAGTGCGGTTTAACGAGAATTCCGTACTGGAAGGCAGTCTGCATCTGGACTTTTATCATCCAACCCTGGCCGAGCGCGATTTTGCCGTCGACGCTGAGCGCAGTGGCGAATTACTGTATGTTGCCACCCTGCCGATAACGCCGGATGGCAAGTGGCAATTAGTGGTATCTGATGCATCTAAACAATGGAAATTGCGCGCAGAGCTGCAACTGCCCAGCACGGCTGAGATTAAACTCGGTTACTGACGGAATACTAAATTGAGCACAGCGCGTTGCTTTCATTGTGATGAAACCGTACCAGATGGCGTTCACCTCAGCCTGATGTTTGACGGCCAAAGCCGCACATTTTGCTGTGCCGGTTGCCACGCTGTTGCCGACACCATCATTCAAAGTGGTCTGGCCGACTATTATCGTTTTCGCACTAAACCGGCCAGCCGCACTGAACCGATGCCCGATGCGGTAGCAAGCTCGTTACAAAGTTTTGATGCGCCCGATGTGCTGGCCGATATTGCCCGCCAGCAAGGCGATATTACCGAAATAGAGCTCTCTGTCAGCGGTATCAGCTGTGCAGCTTGCGCCTGGTTGATTGAAAAGCATCTGAAGCAGCTGAGCGCTGTAAGCAAAGTCAGTGTTAATTCTGCCACCCAACGTTGCCATCTGAGTTGGCGCAATGATATTACACCGCTCAGCAGCATATTAGCTGAGTTGAACAATATTGGTTATCAGGCCAGCCCTTTTGTCGCCGATCAAGAGCAGCAGCAGTTTAAAGCTGAATTAAATCGCTTTTTAAAACGCCTGGCGGTGTCTGGCATTATGACAATGCAGGTAATGATGCTGGCTGTGGCACTGTATTTTGGCGACTATACCGGCATTGAAGCGTCGCATCAGGGCTACCTGCGCTGGATCAGTTTGTTGTTAACGCTGCCGGTGGTGCTGTACGCTGCCCTGCCCTTTGTTCATAGTGCCTGGCGTGGTGTTAAAGCCCGCCAGCTAAATATGGACGTGCCGGTAAGCCTGGCCATTTATTACACCTTTTTTGCTTCAGCTTACGCCACTGTGTTTAATACCGGTGAAGTGTATTTTGAATCTGTCTGTATGTTCACCTTTCTATTGCAACTGGGTAAATTTTTTGAGTACCGCGCTCGCTCGCAGGCCCGCGATGCCACCAGTAATCTGTTAAAAATCATGCCTGTCAGCGCAACTCTACTGCACGATGAAGAGCAGGTCATCGTGTCAGCCCGGCGGTTAAACAGTGGCGACCGCATCCTGGTAAAGGCTGGCGAAACCTTTGCAGCAGACGGCACGGTATTACAAGGTAGCAGCTCTGCCGATGAATCGATGCTTACCGGTGAATACCGTCCAGTTAGCAAAGCTGTTGGCGACACCGTGCTGGCCGGCAGTATTAACCATGATGGCGTACTGACTGTGCAGGTACAGGCGGCACTGGCTACCTCCAGGCTGGGACAAATTATCGCCCTGCAACAGCAAACGCTGAGTCAAAAACCGGCTGTGCTACAAAAAACCGATAAATTAGCCCGTTATTTTGTTGAGCGTCTGCTGTTAATAGCGGCCGCAACCTTTATATTGTGGTACTTCTGGCTTGATGCTGACAGAGCATTCTGGGTAACACTGTCGGTACTGGTTGCCACCTGCCCCTGCGCGCTGAGTTTGGCGGCGCCGACGGCTGTAACCTGCGTGCTGGCCAACCTTAACCGGCAAGGCATATTGATAAAACGCTCAGCTGTGCTGGATGTATTGCCCGAACTTAGCCATATCGTTTTCGATAAAACCGGCACCCTCACCGAGGGTCGCTTTTCATTGGCTGCTGTGCAGTGTTATCACGACGACTACAGCCAGGCCGACTGCCTTAACCTGATTGCCAATCTGGAAGCTTACTCTGAGCATCCGATTGCCAGGGCCTTTGCCTCATACTTACAACAGCGCCTGCAGCTTGAGCAGCCGCAAATTTGTGTCGGTGCCGGCATCAGCGCCGTGTATCAAACTACACAGCTTAAAGTGGGCAGTGCGCAGTTTTGCCAGCTTAGTAACCCCACCGATGCCATGGTGTACCTGACGGCAGATAATAAATTACTTGCTGCTGTCACCCTGACCGATGCACTGCGCCCGGAAGTACCTGCACTGCTCAATCAGCTGCGCCGGGCAGATTATAAACTGGTGATGCTAACCGGCGACAGCTCAGAGCAGGCCGATATATTGCAGCAACAACTGCAGTTTGATCAGTTGGTAAAAGGCTGTAGCCCGGAGCAAAAAGTACAGCATATAAACCAGCTGGTACAACAGGGCCATAAAGTGCTGATGCTGGGTGATGGTATCAACGACAGCCCGGGATTTAATGCCGCCCATGTTTCAGTGACGCTACAAACCGGCAGCGACTTATCAAAAAATCAGGCCGATGTGGTATTGTTGCAACCCAGTATCGCCTTGCTGGCACAGCTGTTAGCGGGCAGCAGCGCCGCCCAGCGCATTATTAAACAAAACCTGGCCTGGTCTGTTGGCTACAACCTGTTGATAATCCCGCTGGCCGTTGCTGGCTTAGTGTCGCCTTATATCGCCGTGCTGGGTATGTCATTCAGCTCCTTGCTGGTGGTGTCTAATTCGTTAAGGTTGCTTAGAAAATGAGTGTGATTTACGTATTAATCCCGATAGCAATCCTGTTTGTGATGATAGGTCTGGCAGTATTTTTCTGGGCAGTGCGCAGCAAACAATTTGAAGATTTGGACAAAGAAGGCTTCAGCATCTTATTTGATGATACTAAGCAAACAACATCACAGCAAAAATCAGCCGACGATAAGGCACAGCAGTGAACGCTGAGCTGGCTGCGGCACTGTTGATCGGTTTACTGGGCAGCAGCCATTGTCTGGTAATGTGTGGTGGTATTGCCGGTGCTTTACAACTTAGCATGTCGGGATCAGCCCGGCATAAAGTAGTGCTGCAACTGCTTCTCAGTGCCGGTCGGTTAAGCAGCTATGCCTTGTTTGGTGCTGCTGTTGGCTATTTTGGTGCCAGCGCTATGCAGCTTGCCGGCGCATCGTTACTGTGGTTACGCTTGCTGGCAGGCGTTTTACTGTTAATGATGGCGCTATATATCAGCCGGCTGTGGTTTGGTTTGCTGGTATTAGAAAAACTGGGCCAGCATATCTGGCGCAGGGTGCAACCTGTAGCGCAAGGTTTGTTGCCACTTAACAGCGCAGCTAAGGCCTATGCTTATGGTTTGTGCTGGGGCGCTTTGCCCTGTGGCCTGGTCTACAGTACTCTGGGCTGGAGTCTGGCCAGCGGCAGCGCCGGTATGGGAGCACTGTTAATGCTGAGCTTCGGTGTGGGTACCTTACCAGCCATACTGCTAACCGGCTCTGCGGCAACACTGTTGCTAAAACTAAAAAACCATGCCGTATTCCGTTACAGTGCGGCTTTATTATTAGCTATTTATGCCATTTATACGATTTGGCTTGCTATACGCCGGTTGGTTTTTTAAGCTAGCGCCTGTCGGTATTTCAGAGAAAAGTGAAGGACATTGATATGCAACGCTCAGCAATAAACTGTCAGGATTGCGGCTTTAGTCAACTTTGCCTGCCCTTTTCTTTAAACGACAGCGAAATGACCCGGCTGGACGATATTATTCAGCGTAAGCGGCCATTGCATAAAGGCGATATGCTGTTTGAAGCAGGCCATGCGCAAAAATCGCTGTTTGCTATCCGCACCGGTTCTTTCAAAACCTTCACCTTAACCGAGCAAGGTGAGCAGCAAATTACCGGCTTTCATTTGCCGGGCGATATCGTCGGTTTCGACGGCTTAAATAGCCAGCAACATCCAAGCTATGCTGAAGCGCTGGAAACGGCCATGGTGTGTGAAATTCCACTGCCAAATCTGGACACGTTGCTCGATCAGCTGCCGCGCTTGCGCCAACAGATGATGCGACTGATGAGCCAGGATATTCAGGCCGATCAACAAATGATGCTGTTATTAAACCGCAAAACCGCCGAGCAAAAGCTGGCAACCTTTTTATCGCAGCTGGCCCAACGTTACGCCAGCCGGGGTTTCTCTGCCAGCGAATTTCGTCTTACCATGACCCGCAGTGATATTGGTAATTATCTGGGCTTAACGGTAGAAACTATCAGTCGCCTGTTAAGCAAGATGGATAAAGAGCAGCTTATTGGCGTTGACGGCAAACTTATCACACTGCGTGATGCGCCGGCACTGAGTAAACTGGCCGCCCTAACCGCGCACTGTTAAATTCCGCTAGTTTAGGCTCCATTTGACCTGCATCAGGTTCTGGTAAAGCAAATCAGGCTAGTTTAGCTACACTTAACTAAATTTGATTGCAGTGGAGCCTGTTATGTCTGAATTTAATCACATTCTGGTGGTCATCGATCCCAGCGCTGAACAGCAAAAAGCGCTAAACCGTGCTGTGCAACTGGCACGCTTGCAACCTTGTAAAGTCACCGCTTTTGTCTCGGTGTATGACTTTTCCTATGAAATGACCACCATGCTGTCCGGCGAAGAGCGTGAATCTATGCGCCAGGCCGTTATTAAAGACCGGGAGCTCTGGCTTAGCGATTACCTGGCGGCACCGCGCGCAGGCGGTATAAATATTGACGTTAAGGTCGTGTGGCACAACAGGCCATTTGAAGCGGTAGTACTGGCGGTGCTGGAAGATGGTTATGATCTGGTGATTAAAGGCACTCATGATCATGATGTGCTCAAATCGATGATTTTCACCCCAACCGACTGGCACATACTACGCAAATGCCCCTGCCCGGTGCTGCTGGTAAAAGATCACGACTGGCCACAAGGCGGTAACATTATTGCAGCGGTAAATGCTGGCAGCCAACAGCAACAACATCAATCTTTAAATCAACGCGTAATAACCCAGGCACAAAAGATGGCCGCTATGCTGCAGGCCAGTCCTCATCTGGTGAACGCCTTCCCCGGCACACCGGTTAATATTGCAATCGAGATCCCGGAGTTTAATCCGCAGGAATACAACAGCACGATGAAAGCGCATCACACTGATGCTGTTACAGCTCTGGCCAAACAACACGATATCGACACTGCGCAGTGCCATGTACTTGAAGGTATGCCTGAAGATGTGATCCCACAACTGGCCCAACAGCTGGATGCCGAAATGGTTGTCATCGGTACTATCGGTCGCACCGGTCTGTCAGCCGCCATCATAGGTAATACCGCTGAACATGTAATAGATAGGCTGGATTGCGATGTACTGGCAATGAAACCAGATGACTTTGTCTGCCCGATGCAGAAAAACTGAGTTTTGCTGCGTTGCCGGCTTTGGTATTGCGGCGCACTTGGCTATAATGTGCGCCATTTTTATCAGTGGTAACTGTTATGACGCACGCCGCCCAAGCCAAAGCTCAATATAATCTGAATAAACTGCATAAACGTCTGCGCCGTGGTGTCGGACAAGCGATAGCCGATTTCAATATGATTGAAGAAGGCGACAAGGTGATGGTGTGTTTATCCGGTGGTAAAGACTCTTATACCCTGCTGGATATTTTGCTGAACTTACAGCAATCTGCACCGGTTAACTTTTCTCTGGTAGCGGTAAATCTGGATCAAAAGCAGCCAGGCTTTCCGGCCGATGTACTGCCGGCTTATCTGAGTAGCATAGGGGTAGATTTTCAAATCGTTACCGAAGACACCTATTCGATTGTGAAAGAAAAAATTCCTGAGGGCAAAACCACCTGCTCGCTGTGTTCGCGTCTGCGCCGTGGCATTTTATACCGTACGGCTAAAGAGCTGGGCGCGACTAAAATTGCTTTGGGTCATCATCGCGATGACATGCTCGAAACACTGTTTTTGAACATGTTTTACGGCGGTAAGATGAAATCAATGCCACCTAAGCTGGTAAGCGACAATGGCGAGCATATCGTTATCCGACCTTTGGCATACTGCAAAGAAAAAGATATTGAAAAATACTCTGTTGCGCGCGAATTTCCAATCATCCCTTGTAATCTGTGCGGCTCACAGGACGGTTTGCAACGTCAGGTGGTAAAAGAGATGCTGCAGGATTGGGATAAACGTTTTCCAGGCCGGATTGAAACCATGTTTCAGGCTATGCAAAACATAGTGCCGTCACATATGGCAGATAAAGCCCTGTTTAATTTTGCTGCACTGACTAAAGACACCGAACTGACTGAACGCGATACCGCTTTTGATAAAGAGTCGGTACCGGCAGTACCGGTGGGCCTTGATACAGAAGACACTCATGAAGCCGATAGCCCGGTACAAATTATTGCATTGAGTTAAGCGGATTACGACAATGGCACTGCCTTAGAGCGTGCCATTGTTTATCAGCGGCAGCAAGTACAAAGGCCTGCGGCTAAACTGCCAGTGTCCTGACATTGCAGCTGCATCATCAAGCCTAATTTCACAGCGATCTTTTTCACACACTGTCATGCGTTTAGCCTCCGGATCTAAGGTCGGCGTATCATCATCAGCCAGCTGGACAATAACGCCAGCTACCTCAGGCAACCAGTATTTACCCAGGCCCGCCATATCATCCAGCAATACATCAAACTGCTGTTGGTAATGTGCCAGAGTGGCATAGTCTAACGTCATTGGCAGACGCATCCGCGAACGCAGTCGAAACTGCACCTGACAGGGCTCTGCATTGTCTGCCTGATACACCTGCAGTAGCGCATTGCTGTTCTTTAACGCTTCATCATACGGCAGACTGATTTCGCCGTTGCCGGCAGTATCGAGGCTGATATCATGCTGATCACTTAGCAATTTAAGGCTATAAAAGCGGCAAGGTTGGCCGCTACGCTCACCAATTAAAGCAAAAGCCAGCGTTATATCACTGTATTCGGGTTGCTGTAGTTTTTTCATCCGGCCATAGAAGCCGTTATAGTGCAGCTGCAAGTCCGCATAGGCCGGCATTGCCAGCAGTGTAAGCAGCATCAACAAAGATCGCATATTATTCTTCCAGCAGCTTGCGGTTAAAACGGATCATGCCGCTGATTTCAGCAATATACTCGTGCCCACGTTCTGAATAGGCACCAAGGCCTGCGGCTAACGCTTCGCCTCGTACCGGCTTACCTTCGCTGCGCAACCTGGCTCTGATAGTGCGCAGTGTGTCGTAGGTATGAAAGGTGTTCAGGTTATAAAAATAACTTTTTATACTTGCCCCCGGGCTGCTGAATTTGGCAACCTCATGGTTGTGTCCTTCAGTTCTGGATTGCGGTACCAGGCCACAGCCTTCGCGAAAACACCACTGGCCAAAAAAGTTATAGCCTTCGACGGCAAAGCGGCTGGTGCCCCAGGCTGATTCATTGGCAGCCTGCATCAGTACCAGGGTATCCGGTATTATATCTACCCGCTTTAACAACTCCTGCAGCATAGTTTGATCGGTTTCGGCCACATCCATACGAAATTCATCGTACAAACTGTACAGGAAGGCATATTCCTCCAGTGAAATCCGCATACGTTTTTGCTTTTTTTGTTGTATATCGAGTAATTGCTCACGCAACGAACGCAAACGGGCATTTTCACGCTTCACATAAGGCCGCAAATAATTGAAAAATGCCCGTTTTCTATCGGTGATATTGCTGATGACATTAAAATCCGGCAAGGGCTTAAATACCACCGCAGGTTGCGTATACGCCAGCCGGGCTAATACCTTTTTCTGATCGGCAGCGCTGAGCGCCGTCAAACGGTTTGGCTTTTGCCAATCCTCCAGCGAGTCCAGCTGTTTTACCGGCTCAAGCTCAGTAAAAGGGCTGACTGCCGCCGCCACTACGGCCAGCCAAAACAACAGTATTATCAATCTATTTAAAAACATCTATCACCTTGAGGCTACGACTGCACTGCATAATGCACTGCTTTGCTAACCAATTTATTACAATATAAAGTGGCCATTTTACCTGCTAGCGTAGTTTTATACGATGAAAAACTGAAATAGTGCAGTTTTTTTCTATTTAGCCCGGTCTTTCCCATTGCCAGCGCTCCTTGGGTATGACACCGTATAGCTTTGGTTATTCAGCAGTCCGGACGTATAGAAAGTGGAGTTTTAAGGTCATTGTTATGAAACCGATTGAGCGCTCATCAAAGTTAGACGGCGTATGTTACGACATCCGCGGCCCTGTGGCACAAGAAGCCCGGCGCATGGAAGAAGAAGGCCACCGTATTCTTAAACTGAATATTGGCAACCCGGCGCCTTTTGGTTTTGAGGCCCCGGATGAAATTTTAAAGCATGTGATCCATAACCTGCCCACTGCGCAGGGTTACACTGACTCGCAAGGTATTTATCCTGCCCGGGTAGCGGTGGCGCAGTACTATCAGCAACGTGGTATTTTGGGTGCTGACGCTGACGATGTTTATATTGGCAATGGCGTGTCTGAGTTAATACTGATGTCACTGCAGGCGTTGCTGAACAATGGCGACGAAGTACTGGTGCCCTCACCTGACTATCCGCTTTGGACAGCCGCGGTTAATCTGGCCGGCGGCAAAGCCCTGCACTATCGCTGTGATGAGCAACAAGACTGGTATCCGGATCTGGCGGATATCAAGGCTAAAATTACCAAAAAAACCAAAGCCATTGTGCTGATTAATCCGAATAACCCTACCGGCGCCGTGTACGACAAAGCCTTTTTACTGGAGTTGTTAAAAGTAGCCCGTGAACATCGCTTAGTGGTATTGAGCGACGAAATTTACGACAAAGTGCTGTACGACGGTACTGAGCATGTCAGCACTGCGTCGCTGGCAGATGATTTGATCATGCTAACCTTTGGTGGTTTGTCAAAAAACTACCGTATTGCCGGCTTTCGTGTTGGCTGGTTATTTATTTCCGGCGCAAAAAACCTGGCGCGCAATTATATTGAAGGCCTGAACGTGCTGGCGTCAATGCGGCTATGTGCCAATGTGCCGTGTCAGCACGCCGTACAAACCGCGCTGGGCGGTTACCAGAGCATTAACGAGCTGGTGGTGCCAGGCGGACGCTTGTATGAGCAAATGGATTTGGCTCACCGACTGGTAACGCAAATTGACGGCATTAGTTGCATGCGTCCCAATGGTGCCATGTATTTGTTTCCAAAAATTGACCGCAAGAAATTCCGTATAAAAGATGATGAACTGTTTGTGCTGGATTTTCTGCGCCAGCATAAAGTCTTACTGGTGCACGGCAGAGCCTTTAACTGGCCGGAGCCAGACCACTTTCGCATCGTGTTCTTACCACATAAAGAACAACTGGAAGCGGCTATCGGCAAACTGGCACAGTTTTTACCCGGTTACAGCCAGTAAATTATCCGCGAAAAAGGCAGCCTGGCTGCCTTTTTATTTGCCGTCACGGCAGTGCTCACCGCTGATTTCAAATTCGATTGTCGTATGGCTTAATTTGTAGGGTGCCAACACTGCCGCTATTTGTTGTTTGAAATGCAATTGCCGCTCAGCATTGGCCGGCGTGGCTATTTCAACATGCATTGTCAGCACATGCTGCTCGCCATCAAGAGACCACAGATGCAGATGATGGATAGATTCGACAAAATCCAGCCCGGTTAACTCGCTGCTGATTTGTTGTTGTAGCTGTAGATCCGGGCTCACCTGCAAGAACAGCGCTAACGTCTGGCGTAAGGCTTTTAACACGTTTAGCAAAATAAACAGCGTAAAAGCGATACTCAGTGCCGGATCAAGCCAGGCCCAGCCGGTAAAATACATCAGAACAGAACCCAGCAGTACAGCAACCCAACCTAATACATCCTCAAGTAAATGCCAGCTGAGTACTTTTTCATTTTGCGTTTTGCCGCGGCGTAAGCGTAAAACTGCAGCACCATTTACCGCTATACCAAGCAACGCCAGTAAAAACATGCCTCCGGTATGCGGCAATTGTGGCTGCCATAACCGGGGTATAGCTTCAGACAGCACCCAGGCTGAGCCGAGTAACAAAATTACACCGCTGATTAACGCACTGAGCAGAGACCAACGCCGGTAACCATAACTGTAACGCTGAGTGGGTTGTTTCGCCGCAACCTTGCTAGCGACCCAGGCAAAGGCTATCGCCAGGCTATCACCCAGATCATGGATGGCATCGGCAATAATCGCCACACTGTTAGTCAAGATGCCGCCGACTATCTCTATTAATGCAAAACCAAAGTTCAGCCAAAACGCCAGCGCAATATTGCTGCTTTCAGCTGGCGTATGGTTGTGGCCATGCGGATGTTGGTGCGATGCATGTGAATGCGGCTGATGAACGTGTTGCGTCATAACTAACAAACCAGCCAGATAGATGATTTAAACCAGCTTAAAAGTAAAATCAGGCAGATACAATGTCACAGTGCGAATTATCTTCGTACTTGTATCTGTTTACATAACACAGTAGTCTGACAGCATTCCACAGCCGTCCATACTGCTAATAATAAATGACAACTGCTTTTTCTTTTAGCCAGGCTTTTGAAAGCCTGACCAACTATCTTGCCGGTGTAGTGTTTTATGCGTTTGATATTAACGGCGTCAGCATACCGCTGGTGTTGATTTGGCTGGTTTGTGGCGCAGTTATTTTTACCTGTTATCTTGGTTTTATTAATGTACGCGGCTTTGGCCATGCTATTCGGTTGTTGAAAAACAATAAGCGCACTGGCGCCAAAGGTGAAATAACCCCTTTTCAGGCGCTAAGTACCGCACTGTCGGGTACTGTCGGTACCGGTAATATTGCCGGCGTTGCCGTTGCCATCAGCCTGGGCGGACCGGGTGCGACCTTCTGGATGATTGTCGCCGGGTTGTTGGGTATGTCAACCAAGTTTGTTGAATGCACACTGGCGGTGAAATACCGGCAACTTAATGCCGACGGCAGCGTATCCGGCGGCCCGATGTACTACATCAAAGCCGCATTAGACAAATGCAATTTGCCGTTAACCGGCACGGTGCTGGCAATGGCCTTTTCGGTATTTGTTATTTTTGGTTCTGCCGGTTTTGTACACGTTAATCAGGGTTTTGTGCAGGTAAAAACGGTAACCGGTTTTGCTAATCCCTGGCTGTTTGGCGCTATTTATGCGGCTCTGGTCGCGGCGGTAATCATTGGCGGTATCAAAAGCATAGCCCGTGTCACTAGTATGCTGGTGCCGCTAATGTGCGCGGTTTATTTGCTGGCTTCTTTATGTGTCATGGCAGCCCATGCCAGTGCTATTCCATCAGCTTTATTGCTAATAGTGCAAAGCGCGTTCAGCCCGGAGGCCGGTTACGGCGGCTTAATTGGCGTGCTTATACAGGGCTTTCGCCGTGCCGCCTACTCTAACGAAGCCGGTATTGGTTCATCACCAATAGCGCATGCTGCCGCACAAACCGATCAGCCGGTAAAACAAGGTTTTGTTGCTCTGCTGGAACCTTTTATCGATACCGTTGTTATCTGCACTATTACTGCGCTGGTGATTATCCTCACCGGTGCTTACCAAACACCTGGGCTTGATGGTGTGCAAATTACCTCCGGCGCTTTTGCATCGATATTTAGCTGGTTTCCCTGGGTGCTGATGGTGGCGTTACTACTATTTGGCTTTTCTACTGTGATCAGCTGGTCATATTACGGCTTAACCGGTTGGCGCTATCTGGTTGGGCAGGATAAGCGTTTAACCCAACTGTACAAGGTACTGTTTTGCTTTATCGTATCAGTTGGTGCCGTACCCAATATCATGGCAGTGTTTGATTTTATTGACTCGATGATTTTTTTAATGGCAGTACCAAATATTCTCGCTCTGTATTTGCTGCTGCCCGAAGTTAAAGCCGACTTACGCGCTTACTGGAAAACAACACAGGCCGCTTAAGCGGCCTGCTCTACTGCAGCAATTTTTGCTTTTGGCTCAGCAGCCGTTTTGGCAGCTTTATCTGTTTTAGCCGGTGCTTTTTTCGCCCCTAAAGCTATCAGCAATTCGTCTTTTTGTTGCGCCATATATAAGGCTAACGCTTCTGTAACCGTGTCGTCAGCCAGTACTTTGCTATTGGTTAAAAAGGTTGTCAGTTCATCTGCAGTATCCAGCATTTTGTCATAGGCATCCGCCTCTGCTTTTGAAGTAAACGTCATTTTTTCCACTCCATTGCGTTCTACTACATATCTGGTGATAACAGCCATTTGTGCCTCCTGTTTTAATTACTGTTATTTTATACAGTATAAAGGCAGTACTGTCTAATCTTTTTATTGCCACCTTTGTCTACTCGAAGTTTAACCCCAGTTAACGTACTATAGCCAGGCGAGTACCATGCGGGGATAAGCGCTCTGCGCGTTGAATTAACAAGGATAATTATGACACAGCAGCTTTGGTCTGAACGCCGTTTTGGCAACAGTAATAACCGGCCTGGTGATCAGCGTACGCCCTGGCAGCGCGATCGTGCCCGCATTCTGCACTCGGCAGCGTTTCGCCGGCTGCAGTCAAAAACGCAGATCCTCGGTATCGGCCAAAACGACTTTTACCGCACCCGGCTAACACACTCACTGGAGGCTGCACAAATAGGCACCGGCCTGGTTAGTCAGCTACGTAGCCGGGTTTCCGCTGCACTGGTTGCCATATTGCCCGACGACAGCCTGATGGAAGCGCTGTGTCTGGCACACGATATTGGCCACCCGCCTTTTGGCCATGGCGGCGAGACGGCACTTAACTTTAAGATGCTGCACGCCGGTGGCTTTGAAGGCAATGGCCAGACGTTACGTATCGTAGCCAAACTGGAACCCTATACGCTGGCGCACGGTATGGATTTGTCACGCCGCACCTTGCTGGGGCTATTAAAGTATCCGGTGTTGCAGCCCGATTTGCATCAACAGCCGTTACCCGGCATAAACCCGCTTAATTTAACACCCTGGCAGCCGGCCAAAGCCATTTTTGCTGCTGACGCCGACATTTTAGACTGGATCTTAGCGCCGCTTAGTACCGAAGACCGCGCATTGTTTCAAAGCACCGAACAGCTGGATAAATCGCCTTACATTAAATCACGCTATAAATCGCTGGATGCCTCTATCATGGAATTGGCAGACGATATTGCCTATGGCGTGCATGATTTAGAAGATGCCATAGTGCTGGGTAATATCAGCCAGGCACAGTGGCAGCAGCATACGACCGATGATTGGACGGCATTGCCAAAACAGTTACAACCTGTGCTGCAGCAAATTGGCAGCGATTTATTCAGTAATCAGCATCACTTGCGAAAAGATGCGATTGGCTCGCTGGTAAATATGCTGATCAGTGCGGTTACGCTATCAGAAGTATTACCGCAGGCAGAAGAGCCTTTGGTGCGCTATAACGCTACGCTGGCGGCAGCGCCGCTGGCCATTTTGCAATGTTTAAAACAGCTGGTATATCGCTGCGTCATCTTAAAACCCGATATTCAGCAATCACGCTTTCGCTGTCAAAACATGCTGATGGCATTGTTTGATGCCTTCAGTTCAGATCCGGCGCGGCTGTTACCGGCCAATACCCAGTTACGTTGGCAACAGGCCGAAAACGAGCAAAAAAGCCGGGTGATCTGTGACTATATCTCCGGCATGACAGATGATTATGCCGAGCACATGTACCGCCGCCTGTACGCCAGCGGCGTTTAATAACAAAGGATAAGTTGTAGTGACAACATCGGTTTTACGCGTTCTGGCCGGGCCAACTGCACTGGCACGTATTAAACAACATGGTTTGGATCAGGCTGACTTTAACGTAATGGTTGGCGCCAGCGGCGGGCCGAAGTGGTTTAGTCTGTTTGGCCTGGATCAGTATTTATTTGGCGAATTTTTTCAAGGCCGCAGCACACCACTGCATATTTTAGGCAGCTCGGCTGGTGCCTGGCGTTTTGCCTGCTTTGCTCAGGCCGATCCTGTTGCGGCATCACAACGCTTTTGTCAGGCCTACAGCCAGATTTGCTATCCCAAAAATGCGGATATTAACCTTATTAGCGAACTTTCTGCCGCTATTATTGATGCGGTGTTACCGACAGAGCAGCATATTACCGAGGTACTGACAAACCCGGTTGTTAAACTGAATCTGGTTGTCGCCAAAGCGCGGCGTATTTCTACCGTACGGCATAAACTGCTGCAGGCGGGTGTGCTTACCTTAGCTGCCGGCGCCAACTTGTTACACCGTAAACATTTGCAGCATTTTTTTCAGCGCGTGCTGTTTCACAGCCCGGGCGAGCCGGCACCTTTTCATTACGCCGGCATACTGCCTACCCAACACGTTGAGTTAAACCAGCAAAATCTGCGTCAGGCAGTGTTGGCCAGCGGCGCTATACCCATGGTATTAAACCCGATAGAAAATATCGCCGGCGCCGGCCAGGGTTTGTATTATGATGGCGGGGTAACTGACTACCATTTTGACTTACCGTTTACTGACAAAGGCCTGGTACTTTACCCACATTTTTACCCGCACCTGACTCCAGGTTGGTTTGATAAAGCCTTAAGCTGGCGTCGCAGCAAGCCGGCGCATTTACACAATGTGGTATTGCTGTGCCCGTCAGATCGCTGGGTGAAATCTTTACCTTTTGGCAAAATTCCGGATCGTAACGACTTTAAATTACCAGACAACATCAGGCTCGATTACTGGCAGCAGGTGATTAATCGCTCACATGAATTGGCAATTGCGCTGCAACGTGGAGACTTTCAGCTGGAAGCGATATAGCGTGGCGATTTTTTCGCCAGTTAGCGCGGCAAAATATCAATATACTGTTAGCAGTTTGATTTTTCGGGTTAAACTAGCCGCCTGTTTTAGTTTCAGGGAAGTAACATGGCGGCACGCGATCCTATTACCAATACGGTTAAACTGGTTGAGAGCAACCAACGTCGCCGGTTAAACCGTGCTTTAGCTTTACAACACGGTGAAATATCTAATTTGAGTTTCTGGGTAAGCCAGATCTCTATGATTGTTGCCACTGTGCTGGGCGTCTATCTGGCGGCTCAGCAGGGCTTACAGCAAGCCGTTACGTTTGAGCAGATCCAAAGCGACAAAAGTAACTATTACCTGCGTAAATCATTGCAGCACGAGCTCAGCGATAACCTGCAGTTAA
This sequence comes from Gammaproteobacteria bacterium, assembly GCA_018826295.1. Lineage (GTDB taxonomy): Bacteria > Pseudomonadota > Gammaproteobacteria > Enterobacterales > Alteromonadaceae > Alishewanella. The sequence continues at coordinate 19,332 of JAHJZX010000065.1, read as the reverse complement.
TCCAGCAATATACCGAGCAGATTAAAGGTGCCGGCGCGCACAATATCAAGCGCTTTGGCCTGCAGTTGGACACCTTTGTCTGGGAAAGTATGAAGTTCTCCCCCGCCACCTTGGAAACGCCGTCTGTTTTGCTAAGCGAAAGCCGTAAATTCTATCGTGAAGTTAATGATATTCATCTTAAAATTCAAAGCAGCTTTTACAGCAGCCATCACGGCTCCAAACTGTTATTAGCCCAGGTAGCCCATATGCAAAAGCAGGTATTGCCGTTGTTTGAAACTGACACCCATCAGCTGAAACAAGCGCTGGCACAGCAAAATGTTGAGGTAGACTAAGTGAAACGCGCACAGTTATATTGCCCTTGTTGTCAGGGCCAGTCACTCCAAACTGTTGAGTTACACGCTCAGCAAGTCGACCGCTGTCAAAAGTGTAACGGTCTGTGGTTTGACGATAAGGAATTAAGCGATGCCATAGCCCACAGTAGCGCGTTAACGGATGCGTATTGTGTAAAGCAAGGTTTTGGCGAAAAACTGCAGCAACACCAGTATCATTGCCATCGTTGTGATAAAAAAATGCAGCAGTTTCATCTGTTAAAAGACTACCAGGTAACATTGGACAAGTGCAGCCACTGCAACGGCATTTGGGTAGATGGCAATGAAGCCGAGCAAGTACTGGCTGCACCTAAGCTACAAGCCGCATTAACAGAGCTGAATAAAAAAGTTTGTGCCAAAAGCTGGTTATTTCAGTTTTTTACCCAAATGCCAAAAGAGTACAATATTAAACCGCAGCGCACGCCGCTGGTTACCTGGACCTTGCTGGCACTAAATATCATTATTTTTCTGCTATACGGTTTTGATGACCATGCTACCGAACAGGTGTTTAGCGTTTTTGCGTTAGACTCTGTGGCACTGGCACAGGGCGATTTATGGTGGAGCCTGCTTAGCTACCAGTTTTTACATGGCGGCGTTTTGCATCTGCTGGGCAATATGTATTTTCTTTGGATCATTGGCGACAATCTGGAAGATGCGCTGGGGCCCTGGGTTTTTCTGGCGGTTTATCTGCTGTGTGGCGTTGCCGCTGCACTGGTTGAAACGCTGATGTGTTACCTGGTAGATCGCGATTTACTCATGGTAGGCGCCAGTGGTGCCGTGGCCGGCTTATTTGGTATGTATTTATTGTGGTTTCGCCACGCCAGCCTGACCTTTATGTTTGTTGTCTGGCAGAAGAAGCTCAATCCGGCCTGGTACTTTGCTATCTGGGCAGCACTTAATATTCTGGGCTTACTGGCAGAAGATTTAAGCGTAGCTTACTGGGCGCATTTAGGCGGTCTGGCAGCAGGTTTAGTGGTGGGCGTCTTGCTAAAAGAAAAAGTACTGGCGCAAAACCCGTTGCTACAGTTATTGCAGCAGCCTGAGGCGAAAATACAACGTTAACCCTATCGCAGGCCAGGCCTGCAACGGAGCTTTTAATGACAACTTCTTTGCTGCTAACACTGTTTATTACCATGCTACTGCCGTTTTTGGCCAAAGCTCCACTGGCCTTTGCTATGCAAAAATCCGGCGGATACGACAACCACAACCCGCGGGCGCAACAAGCTACACTACAAGGCTTTGGCCAGCGCGCCAACGCGGCTCATTACAACAGCTTTGAAGCCTTATTAATTTATGCCTGCGCTGTATTTAGCGCGGTAGGCTTAAGTGCAGTAGATCAAACCGTCGTCATTTTAGGCTGGGTGTTTATCGCCAGTCGCATCGCCTATTTGCTGTGTTACTGGCTTGACTACGCCACCACCCGTTCAGTCATGTGGCTAGTGGGTATCGTGGCTGCGTTTGTGATTGCCGGACGTGCTGTGTTGCTGTAGTCGCTGGTAAATTTTTTAATACGTACTGTGACAAGACAGATACCCGCAGCCGTGGTATCTGTCTTAATGAGTGTATGTAGTTAGCTTATAGTAGCGGCCAAACGCTGACGTATTTCGCTTAAGCTTTGATTGATCAGCAGTTCGCCATTTTCAAACACCGGCTTAAATTCACAGTTAGCAACATCGTGCCAGCTGGCTTGATCTTTCAGATAATATTCACCGTTAGTATCTTTAAACACCGCAACTAAACCTTTAGCAGAGCGTTTGGTACCATCATCTGTTTTCGGTGCTTTAAAGATTTCCCGATCGACACCAGCTACCCTGGCAAAGGTCGCTTTGACAGCGAAGCCATCGGTATCACGCGTTACATATTGATAAGTGTAACTACCAATGCCAAACACCACATTGGTTGAAGCAAAGCCTTTAGCTTGTAAACCGGCACAAATGGCTTCAGCACGCTCTATGGTAATAGAGTCACCATAAATTAAGCCAACATGGGGGTCGAGTATTTTGTAGCCTTTAGCTGTGGTAGAACCACCAAACACCTGCCACAGACATTCAATCGCACCTTTGAACTCGGGGCTACCAGGCTGTGCATCAGGATCTCCACAAATAACTTTTACCGGGCAACCAGTATCCGGACGAAACACAACTTTGCCATCCCGGGCTAAAATTTTAGCTTTTAGTTTAACCGTGAAATCTGTCATTACCTGCCAGAAATCCCATGAATCTGATACGATGCTAACGATGCCTTGCGGGTAAATGTCTTCAATTAACCGACGGAAGGTTTCCAGTTCATTTTCCATGCCACCGGCGCACATTACTGAGTGTTCGGTCGCCGCTACACTGCCGCCAACTAACTCTTTGTCGCTGTCAGCATTGTAGTATTGCTCTAAAAAATCTATCGCCGGAATAGTGTCAGTACCGGTAAAGCTAAGTAAATGCGCCGCACCGCTCATTGTCGCAGCCTGCACACCAAACATGCCGCGGAAGCTAAAATCGTGTCCCTGCCAGTTAACAAATTCGGTGCTGCCGTCCGTCTCGCTGGCGTAATGCGTCAGGATTTTTTTATACTGATGCGCTGTCGTTGCACTGGTACACATACCCCAGACGTTAGCTGACAAAATAGTTTCCAGATAATTAGTTAGCCAGAAAAAGCGCTCGTCAGTGTTATAGATAGTCAGGCAAGGCACTTTTAACGGATAAACACTGCCCTCTGGCAACGCCATTATTTTAATCGGTAAATAACCCAAATCATGCAAGTCGGCAATATGCGCTGTACCTACCTTGTTTGGCCCCAGGTAATTGTTGATGCGTCTTTCAAAGGCGGCAATAACCGTTTCTTTTGGTTGCTGGAAAAAATCGCGGTTCCAACTGTCTATCAAAAAGTCTTTAATAAAATATTGCAGACCAAAAAACACCATTTTATCGGTATAGCTGCGTCTGGTACCACGGGCAGTTAAATTACTGAAAATAAGTTGGGTGCCATCAGGGTATTGGCGGCGGTGATCAACTTTATAACCATCTATGGCGATAACAGGATTTAACTTCATTTTACTTCTCCTTGTGTAATCAGAAACGGCGTAACCGCAGTTACGCTAACAAATTCAGAACCCTTTACGGCTAAGCTATCGGTACAGTACACCTTATCAATACCACTTTGCCGCAGTAGGTCTTCTTTAGCACTGCCCTCATAGTGCGATACCACCAGTACAATGCTTTCGGCGCCTTTTTCTTTTAATTTTTTTGCCAGCTCTATAAAGGTGCGCCCGCCGGCACAAATATCGTCAATAATCACGCAGGTAGCGCCGTGCAAACTGTCGGCAAAAACTTCAGTGGCAATAATTTTACCGTCCCGCACATCGCGAATTTTATCGGCTCTTACAACCGGTACCCCGCCTAAAAAAGCTGACAATTCGAAGATCTTTTTATTGGCGCCAGCATCCGGAGAAATTAGCGTAATGTCGCGGCCAAGCCTGTTTACAACATCCTGAACAAAAGCATGGTTTTTAACCACCTGCACCTTGTTCAGTAATGCAGCGGTCACATCGCTGTGTGGATCAAATACCGTTACGCTATTAAATTGCTGGGCATTAATTAGGCTGGCATACACCTTCACCGACAATGGCTCACCAGGGTTACAAACCCTGTCTTGCCGCGCCCCCGGAAAGTAAGGCATAAATAAATCTATACTGGCGGCACCTGCCCGCTTCAGTGCATCGGTCAGCAGTAATAACTGCATAACTGAGGCGTCTCCTTGATAACGAAACAACAGCTTAACGCTGTGCGCCGGTGTTTCGGTTAATCGAATGTGGTTTTCACCGGCACCAAAACAAAATTGCTGATAGCCACAATTATCAGTCGGCGGCAAAACGTAAAAATCCATGTTACGGCAGTTTTCCATAGCAGCTCCTAAAAACAGCGAATAATATCACTTCATTAAACATTTGAATAACACCTGATACAAATTCAGTTAGTGTCTTAACGACACCCACTATATGTCCCTAGGACACACATGGCCAGTAATTTCGTTAGATATTTTTTTTATAACAAGCTGGAAAACAGCAGCACTTAAGAATATAGTGTCCTAGTGACACTATTAAGGGCAAATTATGACTGAGCAAGGTTTTATCCAACCGCTATTTACTGTCGACAATGTGATGTTTGCTATAAATAATGCCAGGCTCTATGTATTGCTGGTGAAACGTGCGATTGCTCCTTACCACAACAATTGGAGCTTGCCCGGAGGTTTTGTCGATATTGCACTCGATAAGGACGTAGAAGCCTGCGCTATGCGCAAGTTAAAGCAGAAAACCGGATTAACACCAGCTTATCTTGAGCAGTTAGAGGTATTTTCAGGTGCAGATCGCGATCCGCGCGGTTACAGTGTCAGTCTGGCTTTTTTTGCGCTACTGCCCTACACGCCGGTTAGTAGCCAGATCAACAGTGTTTCCCAAGCCAGTTGGTGGCCGTTTGATCAACTAACGCAGCTAACACTGGCCTTTGACCATCAGCTTATAATTGCCCAGGCACATCAGCGCTTACAGCAAAAAGCGTTGTACAGCATGTTGCCGGTATTCTGTTTACCAGCCACCTTTACCGTGGGCCAGTTAAAAATGGTAATTGAAACTATTCTGGGTAAAGAGATTCAGCGCAAAAGCCTGATGCGCCGGATAGAAGCCAGCGACATGTTTACCCTAACCGAGCAAAAGCAGGTCTCTGGCGGCAGGCAAGCTCAGCTTTATCAGCTAAAGCCCGGGGTCGATATCACGCATTTCAGCCGTAATATGGGCGCTTAAAAAACCAGCCTAGTTTGCGCCTTTGGCTATAACCTCATCGAGGTTTTGTTTTAACTTTGCATAAGTTGCACTGTGATTGGCAAATGTAGAAATAACTTCAAGATCCATCTGCGCTAAATCGGTGTTGCCTAACTGCGTAGCCGCAATACAGCGCTCTATATGTAAAAAAACATAATGCCCTGTGGCATACATATTTATGCCATCCGTTGCTTGTTTAATCGCTTCTTGCCATTCGCAGCAATGGTTATAATATTTTGCTGAAACAAAATGTAAAAAGAAGCAATACTGGTGGCGCTGTTTCGCCAGCAATACATATTCCTGGGCTGCTGCTACATCATCGGCTGCCAATTTAAGTTGCGCTAACCGCTTATAAGGCATGCCATCTCTGCTAACTAAACCTGCATAGGCTAGGTAATCAGCTTCAGCTGAAGGGTATTCTTCAACGGCTAAATAAACGAAATTTCGCGTCAGATGATAGCGAGCCTCCTGCATCAGATAACGGGCAACAATCTGCTCATCTCTATTTAAACCGGGCATTATCTGGCGTAAACAGGATAAAACTTCATCTCTGTAATACTCCGGCAGATTTTTGTTATAGCTCTTTTTTTTATCAATATTATCTATAACTTCAATACCATACCGTGCATATTCAAAGCTCACCTTGGGCCAATTCAACCACTTATTCTTATGTTCTTGCAAAAAGTTAAAGGCTTCAATATCACCGTACATTTGTGCGCAAAAATCTGCGGTTAGTAACAGCGCTTCTTGCTGAGGCTGTTCGACACAACAACGCTCTTCAACTATGGACAATGCGTACTCTTTATAACCTGCGTTAAATAAAGCTTTACTCAACAGTAAGCATTCTTCCACATTGTATGTTTCCCGCAACGCCGTTAGCGGCCGTTGTGCCAATTGTTTCGACAGAAATATTGATTTCAGTGAGGCTAAAACATCAAATGGATACAACTCAAGAATTACCTGATATTGCCGCAGCGCCTCCAGCGTATTATTTTGCATTGATGCAGCTGCCGCCAACGCATGTAAAGCCTGTATATCATCCGCAACTATAGCCAGCAGTGCTTTTGCATGCTTTTGAATCTGGTCAGGTTGTGTCGTCGAGTACGCTGTCTGCAGTTGTAATCTTAGAGATTCTTCGACAAAGTCACCATCCAGGCTTTGTGCTACCTCAATAACAGATCCATGCTTACCAAGCAGTTGAAAATTTGTAGCCAATAACCATCTGTAGTACTGATTTTCCGGTTCGGTGTGTACAATTTCGTTTAAAAACCGATTGGCCTGCTCATGCTTACCAGCTTGAGTAAGCTCAATGCTGACAGAATAGTGATATTGCTGAATGGCAAATGCCAATATATCGTTTTTTGACAATGCTTTAGCACAAATAATCAGCTTATGAAAATACTCAGCGCCTTGCTGTCCTTGCTTTGGTAAAGACAGTAACAATGACATCGCCCGCTCATACTGAGTAGTCTCAAGTAAAATGTCAGTTAGCAGTTTCTGATACAGCAGAACGTTATTGCCAAATTCAATTTGCTGCAGCAGCAACTGCTGTAATTCAACGTCATGACGTTTTTCTGTCAGGTTAAGTAAAGCGACAATTTTGTAATAGATGGCTTCTGCCAAGTCTGCAGACAGGTTAGCTGAATCAATATAGGCGTCAATTTTTAGCCATTCTTTTTGCAGCGCTAAATCACGCAATAGCGGTAGATCAATATGGACACAGGTAGTCATTGTAAGGTTTTCCCAGCAACGTTAACGCCGGTAGTTTGGCTAAATTGCGGATGCCGGCACCAGGGACTGTCGTCGGTCGTTAATAATCGTTGCGTAATAGCTATGGTGCTTTTGCCCTTTTCATCGTCTAAGTTGCCCATGGCAAACTGACGCCCTATAAGATAGCTGTGCCCATATTCAAACCAGTTACTAAACACTTTTTGTACTGCATTTGCTTGTTTATATATCTCATCCCAGGCTTCTCGCTCTGAAATATAACCACAAGTAGCAGCCATGCGCGCTAAAGACGTTACTCTGCCAAAATCCCAGGCGGCAATACCGCCAGAGCCGATAACCGAGCGGTAATGTCTGACCAACATTTCGCGTTGATATTGTTTAGTATCTTGCTGGCGCAACGTTTCAGCGACTAATCGCCATTCATGCTCCGGCACCAACTTCTGAGCTCGAAACAGGCTGTTAAACACCTGCCGTTGCCCCTGCTCGACCAGCCATTGAACATTTTCAAAATAGGTTGTTCTATCAACAATATCCCACCAACCGCTCAGAACGCGTGCAAAGGTTTCAGCGTCACTGTGCAGCAGTACATCATGCCGCTGGCCGTTAACTTGCGTCAGTATTGCACTTAACCCCAAACACCATAATTGATGTTGTTGGTAACCTTCAGGGTTATATAGCTGAGTCATAGCGGGCTTTCCGCTTCATGGGCACAGGCATCAATTTCGTAGGGTGCATCAACTACCCAATGTGTGGCGGCTGCTAAAAACGACATAATCATCCTTGTTTGTTATTTCAGCGTTTGACAATTTGCGCTTTTATTCTTTATTTGTCAGTGCAGGATTCCATACCCGTGCGGTAGGTAGAGACCATGCCTGAGCCACTGTGTTTTTGCAGCGCAGTGAACGCCTGGTAGCTTGGCTTATAAGTCACCTGATAATTGATATTTACCTGCAGGCCAAAGTTACCGCAGCAATTTGCACTGACCGTGGCATCCTGGCTGATAATTTTAAACTCTTCCAGTTTGTGCTCTTTAGCAAACGCTAGCAGCTTGTCTGTTTTGGTTTGGTAAATAGCGCCAACATCTGCTTCAGCAACAACCTGAATGTTTTCGACATACGACAAGCTGGCAACGTCCATAACTTTACATACGACTTCATCAGCATTAACAAACAGAGGGCTAACCAACAGGGTAAAAGGCAGAAGGTGTTTCATCATAAGTTCCTGAGTAGTAAAGTGTTCATACGAACATCCTTGCCAAAATCGGCGCAGTATATTAACTTAGGATAACCGCAATGTAAACGATAGGTTTACCGTGTTAATGCAAGCTCTAAAACTAATGGAAATATTAACGTTTTAACTATGGTAGCGGAAATGGTTGTAGTGTAAGCCGCTTTCGTTATCAAAATACTGGCCCTGAAAGCGGATTGGGTTGTCGATGGTGTTAACCGTCAGTGTGGCTTTACCAAACACGCTGTAGTGCGCTTGCCAGACAATATTATTGTCGCTGTCGGTTAGACTAAGCGGTGTGCCTAACTGGTCCAGCTGGTAAAAATACAGCTGACCGACGTTAATCAGCGGTCCGTGATTTTCAAAAAACTAATGAACTGATTTACCTGCTAACGATACAACTCCATTTCCATCAAATACTTACCATACTGCTCCATGGTCATGAAACGCTTACCAGCTAAATAGTAATCCCTTTCAATTTCCTGCATCGCCCGATTTATCTGCTGTGTTGACGACTTTTCATAACGGTAGCTCCAATATTTCTTCAGCTCCTGGACATTAAATAGCTCTTTGCCGATTAAAAGTGCTTCAGCTTTGTTTTTTTGAAGTTTTTCCTCCTCTTGAATAAATTGTCTTTCAAGATGTTCTTTAAAAATTCTATTTTTATCCATCTTTAACTAACCTCGCCGTGCTTTGTTACAGGAGGAATTCATAAACGCATCTTCGGGTAGAGGCGCATAAACCGGATTATCCAGAGCAGAGACTATAGCTCGATTAGTTGCGACTTGAAGAACTTAATTTTTCCTTGCCTCTTTCCCAATCGTCTATGCTCATACCATCAACAATCACATCAAATAAATAAGAAAAGATATACCCACGTTCAACGTTCTTATGCAGGACATAATTAAGGTAAGCTTTTGCTCTCAACTCATCAATTTGAAAAAAAATATTTCTTACTATAGATTTAGTTATCTCATCGACCGCTCGAAAACTTGCGAATTTCCCTTCATCATTCGGGTCTACAGCCGCACCAATTACTTGCTCAATTTTATTTAAGTACATTTCGGGAATTCTGATTTCTTTTTTGTCAACCTTATTCTCGCACATTTTTATGTACCTATTTACATTTCGTCAATTTATGATCAAGTAGCGTTAGTAGCGTTGCAAAATAAGCTGTCAAAAATACTAAAATCGTTTGTAGAATTCCCATTTCTCAGGGTTTATATCTCCAGAATTGAATACATTATCACTTGTTACTTCGAATACGTTTCCAAAGGGGTCTTTTATCCGCATAAAGTAACCACCTGGATGCTCAACAAAAATAATTACATTCGCCCCTTTACGTACAATACTGTCACAGTAAACAATCAAATCGCCTTTGCAATAAAATCTGAATAAAGGAAATCGCCTATCTGCACTTAATTCGGCTTCATCTACCCGCTGCGCTAATATCTTCATATCAAACGACTCTGAGGGCACTGTGTAGTAATCTTCTTTTATTTCAAGACCAATAACGTTACTGTAAAAAAGGTCCGCTTCGTCAAGGTTCGAAACCGGCAAAAGCACGCAACTATAATCCATATATAACCTATGATGTTTTTGATGGTGGCCGCCTACTTGGTTTAGTATTATTTCTGGCAATTCGCTGTCATAGTATTGGCCCTGAAAGCGGATTGGGTTGTCGATGGTGTTAACCGTCAGCGTGGCTTTACCAAACACGCTGCAGTGCGCTTGTCAGACAATATTATTGTCGCTGTCGGTTAGACTAAGCGGTGTGCCTAACTGGTCCAGCTGGTAAAAATACAACTGCCCGCCGCTTAATAATGCCAGCGGTTTATTGCTACCAGGCTCATAAAGATACCAGCGGTACTCGCCCTGGCTATATTCGCCAACAAGGGTGTTGCCTTCCCACAAGTAATCGGTGCGACCAGTGGCTGTTATCTTGGCGCTTCGCCGGCCAAAGGCGTCATATTAGTACCGCATCATAAACCTTTCACGGCGCGTTAATCTGTTATCGATACAACTCCATTCGCATCAGATATTTACCATACTGCTCCATATTCATAAATTCATCGCCGGCCAAATAGTAATCTCTTTCAATTTCTTGCATGGCGTCGGCAATTTCCTCTTGTGTAGATGAGCTCTCATAGCGGTAGCTCCAGTGCTTTTTTAGCTCAACCAAATTGAATATCTCTTTACCAATTAACGGAGCCTCTGCAATATTCTTTTTTAACTTTTCTTCTTCTTCACGCAGCCTCATTTCAAGGATCTCACGCCCACGTCTATTTTTTTCAATCTGTTCCGGCGAAAAATTATTCTTACTCATTTGCATTTACCTCACCGTGTTTTGTTACAGCCTCTTTCCAGGTCATATCTTTATTACTGTTCAACGTTTTTATTGCGTTAGATTTAAATTCGCTTTCAGGTAATCCGGACGTCACTCTTTCAATTTCTTTATCGTCAATTTGTTCTTACCCATAAAAAGTAGAGTCTCGCTTATGCGCATTTGTGCGCAACAGCGCCAGCGGTTTTCAAAAAATCTAAATAACTAACTTACAAATTAACGATATAGCTCCATTTTCATCAGATGCTTACCATACTGCTCCATGGTCATAAAACGCTTACCAGATAAGTAATAATCTCTTTCAATGTCTCGCATAGCACTGTCTACTTGAGTAGAAGAAAGGGTGTTTTGATAACGAAAGCTCCAGTACTTTTGTAACTCTTGCAAATTGAATGGTTCTTTTCCTATTAAACGAGCTTCATCGATTGCTTTTTTTAACATTTTCTTATTTTCAGCTTCATTCTTTGCTCTAATTTCTTGCAGTTTTCCGTCATGCTCATTCATAGAGTCATCGCTAAGTTTTCCCATGTGGTCAATCGTGTTGCATTGGCAATAATGAATTACCCAAATTGGAATTCTATTGGTTTTTTCTCAACAATGAACTTATTGACTCAACATTTTTTTCCTGACCAGCAATATCAACAACGCCATCATCACAAATAGATATTATTAGAGGCCTACTGTCTATCTCATACTTTTTAATTAAAACTGAAGTTCCACCTGCAACTAGAAAATCGCCACTTATTAGCCTGGCCATTACATTATGCAGCACTTCAGATATTTGATTGTCAATTAATTCACACTCCTTAGTAGAAAGTGATAACCGCTGCTTGCCTAATCCAAACATAATTAATCCTTCGGGGCCAGAAGCGGACAACGCCACAGCGTTATTAGTTTATCTCCAGCTGGCTGGCGTATCTGGTGTGTTACTGGCTGACTACACCACCACCCGCTCCGCGGTATGGACTATCGGTATGGTGGCGGCTTTTGCTATAGCGCTAAGAGCGGCGTTTCCGCAACAATTACGACTCAATAAAAAGCAATTTAATTACCTAGCAAAACTTTTACTAACAATTTTTAAGGTGGTTAAATCTACAATATAGGAGACCCCTCTGCCATGTCGGGTCTTACCACCCAGAACAAGACCTTCGTCAGGATGGAATTTTGGGGTAAATACAACTTTTATCTGGTTCGATATGAATATATCTACTGTGTAATTATTTATATCATACCCCATACTAAAAAAGTCGTCATAAGCTGACTTAATACCTTCTTTATTCTGGGCTTTCTCATTACTTACCACATCAAACACTCAAACTATTCTAAATAGCATTTCAGCTTCACGGTCTTAAGGGAAGTTATTTAGTTCATTCCACCTCAGTCGTTATTCCACTCAACTTTGCTATCACCCAACATGTCACACACACCAAACCGTAGCAATTTGTCAGCATACAGATAAAAAATGTGAAACTTCGCCAGCGATCTTATCCACTCTGGATTAATTTGCATTTCACCGTAGTAGGCACCCGCTAGTTGACCGTAAACTGCGCCAACAGTATCCGCGTCTCCTGCCAGATTCACTGCCAAAATGGCACCATCTTCAAAGTTATCCGTATGGTGAAACGCCCAAATAGCCGCTTCCAGCGTATCAATAACGTAACCGCTTGACTTTATCTGGTCGCGTGTCTTTTTGTGTGCGTTTAATGCTGCCTCAACAACCTTAGGCGCCAGTGCTGCTCTGCCGTCCCACATGCCTTTAGTTGGTGTATAAAGCTCTGTTGTTAGCTTATGCTTTGGTACACCTCTTATTGCGCCATGAATTAATACGCCAAAATAGCGACACGCGTCGACGGCTTCAACAGCACCATGGGTAGTGCGTGATGATTCACCGCATATGCGGGCTACTTCTTTCGGTGAGCTAAAAGCAAATAACGCTGCAGGCGCTACCCGCATTAACGAGCCATTACCTGCCGTATCAGGCGAAGTGGAACCAGCGTAGACAGTTTTATCAGTTTCGTACTTATACAGTGCCGACATCACCGTATTGCCAATATCAAAGCACTCGCCGTTGACGCTAAAAGCTCCTTCGCGCCACCAATACCAATAAAGCTTTATTTGATTAGCAACATTTGAACTTTCACAACGAACAAGGCTATGTGCCAAGCATAACGCCATACTAGTATCATCCGTCCATTGGCCGGGTTTAAGGCTAAAAGGCCCGCCTCCGCTGAGTTCCGTCACCTTAGGCTTGCTGTCTCTGGCGCTGAATTCTAATGTTGTACCTAACGCATCGCCCAACGCCAAGCCCAGTAAAGCACCACGAAATTTCGAAGCAAGTAATGAAGAATTTTGTCCAATAGTGTCGAGATAAGCCTTACATTTACCTTGATCAGCTCGGCTTATGCGAAGTGTTATATACCCTGTTAACCAGTACATAATACGACGAGAACCTTCATCCATTCTGTCATGCAATGGGGGAAAATCTAAATCGTCACGAAATAATCTTAAATCGTGCATTAAATCAAGATTTGCAACAGTCAATCGTTCTCTTTCATCCCGCGATAACTTTTTCACGTACGTTCCTTTAAAACAACATTCCAAACAGTACAGTATTTGGCATTTCGTTAACCTCTTCAATGCATCATTAATAAAAGCATTCTCAATCGCTTTAACCCATAATCCAAACCCAAACATTGCCGGGGAGTTAGGCCGCCTAACTTAGAGATACCCTTTTTGTCCAGCCATTCAAACGCTCGTTGTCCAAAAAAATGATTTATTACGATTGCTAATTCTTTGTCATGTTTTAACTCTTCCAATAATTGAGTTTTTATATTGCTATTAGCAAATTCCTCTTCCCCAAGCTTTGCAAAGGCACTCCACCATTCATCTGAATTTTTGTAGTAATCAGTAGGGCGACTTCCGTACTTATCATAATCAATTTCAAAGCCTTTACCCTCAGGCACACATTCTATGTCACTCACTAAAAACCTCCAAAGACAACTAAATTCGTACCAGACGTGTCCCTCGCAGATGGCGCTAATATTGCGCTAAAGCCTGCTTCTTCAGCGTACTTAGCAATTTGATGAGTTTTATCGTAAGCACCAATATCGGAAGAGGTGATGTCATCCAATGACACACCAATTTTACATCGAACATCAGGATCTGTAAGGTCTAATACATTTTCAATTGACACGTCTTTGTACTTGTATGAACGAGCTCCTGTTGGATAGCCGCTATCTTCATCATAATGTTTAACTTCTGCAACAGCAGTTTTTCGTTGTACCACCATAAACCGCACCTTGTCCCGGTCCGGAATATCGATGTGAAGCATTTACGTTCCAAGGAGCTGCATTCCAGGGTGTAGCTGTTTGCTCTGGCTTTTCCATTCGGTGTATTCGACCTTTAAAGCTGATGCCATTAATATTGCTAAATGCTTCTTTGCATACCAACCCCAGCGGGTCAACCCAATTGATATGATTCGGTGCATATTGGTAGTGGTTAATACCTCCGAGCAGCCCTATCGGGTCCTGGCAATATTCGTAACGCGCTATGGCTCTGACTTCGCTTGGCGTCTATCGATTTAACTTAATTTTTTTATTTCAGCTAATATCCAGCGGTAAAACATCAAGCTTTGTTCTGGCCGGGTGTGATAAGGCGATAATGCGTAGTCGTAGTTAATGCCAAAAAGCAGTTCCAAAAGCGTGAAGTGGCTATTAAGTCCCTTAAGATAAGTGTCCTTGATATCTGCATGCAAAGCCATTGCGTTTTCGAAATACGAATCTGGCCATTTAGCTCTAAACTCTGCTGTAGGGTTATATTCTGAAGTAAATTTGGCCACATCAGCAAGGGTTAAAATCGCTATGTCCGGAACGTTTATAACCATCAGTGCTTTTTCCAATACCGCGGATAATCCTCCGCCAACCCCTGCCAAGATTCAATAGCTAATATTTCATCAGAACTAGGATAGCGATCATTATCAGGGTCAAGGGAATTTAAATAGGCGAAATCTTCGTCATACTTAAAATCTATGGTGAAGTCACCCTCAGATGTTATTTCAAAACGAGCTTTATTCCAGGGCACGTCTTGTTCATTTTTACGCATAATTTTATAAAGAGAAAAAAAAGCTTCCCCAATACCAGAAGAATAAATTTTCCCATTTCTTTTATATAAATTAAAAGCTGATTCTGTGCCGTTAAATGAAAATTTTGCTCCTATCGTTATCGCTATATCTAAGCTATCCAAGTTAACTTCTAAAGTTGCCCGGTCCCATTTTTCAGGAAGAGAATCAAACATTTCTTGCCCAATAACATTATATATCTCGTCAATATCAGTAAACTTCATCATATCAGTTCCAGAATTCTTTTGGTTGTTGCTCTTATCGTGAAACTAGATTTGATCAAGTAAGTTCCGGATATTCTTCCTCGCCTGCCCTTCAAAGCGCTCCCGAAACAGCCTGCTTCCATAGATGTAGTCCTTTGCAAGGAAGCTTTCTAACACAGCTCGACGCTTTGCTTGGTAGATGATCTCTGGTACCCAGTCGTATTCTTCATGAATCTGACTTTCATATTGGTGAAAACGTACCGCTGACGAACCTAAAATAGCGAGGTCAATATCCAACATGTACTGCACATCACCGTCCCCCACGGAATGGTGACCAGCCGTAGCAAGAATCATCTGGATTATTCGCTCTATTTTACTGGCAGGAACCCCAAATGCTTTTAGTGACCGCTCTGCCCACTGAGCACTACGCAGTTCATTGTCACTTTGATGAGGATCGTAAATACTGTCGTGATACCAGATAGCTAACTGGATTTCTTCGGGTTTTTCAGTTTTCCCTATTGCCCAGTCGAAATGATGAAAGCATTCAACAAGATGTTGTAAGTTGTGATAGCAGCGATGAGATTCTCCATAGGCCTGTGTCAAAACCCTATACTCAGTCTCCAAAGCAGAGCTAAGAACGATACCACAAGCTGCCCAATTTTCGAGCCATCGTGTTAATAAATTCATAAGCGCATAAATCAAGTTTGACCTTAATCAAAATTCTATTATTCAGTCCACATATTGATAAATTCTTGGTCACCTGAAGATTTCGTTAACCAAATAAAAAAGTCTATAAAATCCTCATCTGACCAAGGGTCTATATCCAAATCATCCCAATGATCATATGTCAGATCAATTACCACCTTGTCATTATAGGTAAACCTAAAATAATGCTGCTTTTCTCGACTCTCGTGTTGAAATACAGCATCAGGATCACGTAACAAAAACTCATCATCCTGGAAGAAAAAGCAAGGGCCATTTGCTGTAGCGTAAATACCATAATACTTACCGTCTAATTTAATATAAGTCCCATGCTTAGCTATTTTTTTCTCGGCCACACTTGAGACTGAAACTTCCTTTAATGGCCCAGCTGAAGTGTCATACTCAAGGATACAATTAAAAACATCTCTATTTCTGAATAATTTAGTGCTCATCAATTATTTCCATTAAGTAAGTGCATATGTTTTTGAACATAATCATCTGGTTGTTTGGATAACCAGTTGCCAAATCCATCGAGCAACTTATTCACATCAGGGTTTGGCCGTGCAGCGCTTTCAATTATCTGCGAATAAGTTTTACCTCTCTGAACCAGTAAGTCCACACTAGGGCCTAAAGGATCGCCGTACCGCTGGAGATTAGCCTCATATATGTAGTCGCGTAGCGGTTCAGGGGTTAGGTTCTTATATTCAACACCTAACTGACGGCGGGCATTATTTGCTGCCTCGGCTAATGCTTTTTCTGAGCCGGAGAAATTAGCTATATTTGCAATCGCCTTATCTCGAATTGAATGATCTGTGAGACCTTACTGGTATCTAGCCAATTCAGCGACCTTAGCCTCGTACTCTTGGCGCAGTGGATTACCTTTAATATCCTGCCCTAAGCGAGCTATCAATTGTTGCTCCAAGTCAGCACGGTTTAAAGACGTAACAATCGGTGTGTTGTTTGGAACAACCCCATCAACTTTAGCACCATTTTTAAGCGATTTCCCTACAACACCCGCCCCCAGCACGGTGCCGACCAATTCTACTGATTTATGCGCCGCCATGGCAAGCAGCGGAGAGCCGGTGGTTTCCAGTGTTGCGTCACCCAGCGCGGCCATATTTTGCTCGTAGTATTTATCTACCACCGGGGCAACAACACCAGCCACTTTCTCGCCGGCTTGTGACAACAACCCTATCTGCTTTTCCTGCACACTTTCGATGGTGTGAACAGCCGCATCAACATCGCCGCCGGATATTGCCAGTGTGACTAAACCTGCACCACCGGCAACGATATCTACGCCGGTATTAACAACCCCGGTAACAACTAAGTCTACCGTACCAACGATGCCATCTAATAAACCAACTGAACCTTCTTCTTTAGCACACAACCCCAGAGGATCAATCCAGTTGATATGGTTTGGCGCGTATTGGTAGTGGTTAATGCCCCCTAATAGCCCTATTGGATCCTGGCTGATAAAGCGGCCGGTTTGTGGGTCGTAGTACCTAAAGTGGTTGTAGTGTAAGCCGCTCTCGCTGTCATAGTACTGGCCCTGAAAGCGGATTGGGTTGTCTATGGTGTTAACCGTCAGTGTGGCTTTACCAAATACACTGTAGTGCGCTTGCCAGACAATATTATTGTCGCTGTCGGTTAAGCTAAGCGGTGTGCCTAACTGGTCCAGCTGAAAAAAAACAACTGACCGCCACTTAGCAGCGCCAGCGGCTTATTGCTACCAGGCTCATAAAGATACCAGCGGTACTCGCCCTGGCTATATTCGCCAACAAGGGTGTTGCCTTCCCACAAATAATCGGTGCGACCAGTGGCTGTTATCTTGGCGCTACGGCGGCCAAAGGCGTTATATTCGTAACGCGCTATGGCTCTGACTTCGCTTGGCGACAATCGATTTAATTTAATTTTTTTATTTCAGCTAATATCCAGCGGTAAAACATCAAGCTTTGTTCTGGCCGGGTGTGGTAAGGCGATAATGCGTAGTCGTAGTTAATGCCAAAAAGCAGTTCCAAAGGCGTGAAGTGGCTTTTAAGTCCCTTAAGATAAGTGTCCTTGATATCGGCATGCAAAGCCATTGCATTTTCGAAATACGAATCTAGCCATTTAGCTCTAAACTCTGCTGTAGGGTTGTATTCTGAAGTAAATTTGGCCACATCAGCAAGGGTTAAAGCAGTAATATCAGGGACAATAATAATCATCAGCGTGCTTTCCAGTATCGAGGGTAATCCTCCGGTAAGCCTTGCCAAGATTTAATACTATTAATAACTTTAATATCTAAATCATCGTATTCCTGACTATCAATATCAAGGGACTTATACCAGGCGAAATCTTCGTCATACTTAAAATCTATGGTGAAGTCACCCTCAGATGTTATTTCGAAACGAGCTTTATTCCAGGGCACGTCTTGTTCATTTTTCCGCATTATTTTGTAAAGGGCATAGAAGGCATTATTACATTTTGAACTTTTATAAACACCATTAATGACATCTAAATCAAAGTCAAAAACTTCACCTTCATGCATATACTTAGAGCCAATAGAAATTGATACATCTACTTGATGTAAATTTACCTCTAAATATGCACTTTCCCACTTTTCAGGAAGTTGATTAAACATGGTTTGGCCAATATGATTATATATTTCATCTACTGTATCGAACACACAATTTCCTTAATTATCAAAGTTTTGCGGTGCTTGTTTTATTCCATTTACCGTGGAAGTTGATCGTAGTGATAGCGGGGTAACCCCATCGCCATCATATTCTACCAATATCTCCACCTCTACTTCGTTGCCAGCATCTAATTCTTTGGCCCACTCTTTTTCCATCTCTCGCCATTCACCGTATCGATTTTGGTCTTTTAATTGTGGCACCAGGTTCACTTTTTCTGCCGGCCCCTGAAACAAGGTCGCAATCAGGTGTCCACCGTCATATCCAGGGTCGTCACCACCATAAAGCGCTTGCTTTGAACTCAGATGTTTTTTGTCACGCTCTTTTTGGCTCTTAATCGCTGACTTTTGCAGCTTACCTTTTACCCTTATTGTACGACCTAAATCATCAGTCTCGTAAGTATAAGTTACCGGCAGTCCGTCATGAATAGACGTTACTTCGTAAATTGTATTGGGTGCCGGACTCTCAAGCTCTGCTACCCAGCTTCCTTTGGCTTTTGGTGTATCTGAAGCACTCCCCGCTGTCACTTTTACTACCGGCTTTTGCGGAGTGGGCTTAACCTCTTCCTTACCCGGCTTTTTAAAACCAAGCTTGCCTGACTGTGGTTTTTGTTCTTGCTTCACTTCCGGCTTGTCATTTGTTACAACGATATAGCCACCAGACTCTTGTCCCAGCACAGAGCCATTAAATCTGAAATCTGCCAGTATACGTGCGTTTGGATGTTGTGCTAATAATTCAGCTACAGTAGTCTGTTTAAGCTCGACACCTTCATCAAAATAACCCTGGCTTTGCCTTAATTTAGTCAGTTTATCAAGATTCGGCTCTGATGCTGTAAATAAAGCTTGGTAATAGTCTGGTTTTAAACCATATTCCATCGCTTTTGAAACATCAAAATAGGGTGATTCGTGAGGTGCCATCGGCGTTGAAATTAGAGGACTCTCAAAACGCATGAGCACCGTATCAGGCGAAATATGTTCGACTATGCGCCCCATCTCACCAATTACCGGAATTCCATCCTCTTTGGCACACAACCCCAGCGGGTCTATCCAGTTGATATGGTTTGGCGCGTATTGGTAGTGGTTAATACCACCCAATAGCCCTATCGGGTCCTGGCTGATAAAACGGCCGGTTTGTGGGTCGTAATATCTAAAGTGGTTGTAGTGT
>JAHJZX010000064.1 GCA_018826295.1 Gammaproteobacteria bacterium | reverse complement strand
GCTCATCGTATTACCTTTCATTATCGGACCGATTTTCCAACAGCCAGATGTAGGGTGAGGCTGTCAGGCGAAAAAAGTGGCGGAATTTTAACATCAGAGCCGCCGCTCTGTAACCTAAGATTTCAGGCTTACGGCAGTTTTATCTGCCGTAAGCGCGCCGCTTACATAATGATCTGACGAATATCGGCCAGATAGCTGGCCAGGGTGGCAGTAAAACGGGCTGCCAGCGCGCCGTCAATTACCCTATGGTCGTAAGAAACACTTAGTGGCAGCATCAGCTTAGGCTCAAACTCTTTGCCGTTCCATTTTGGTTTAATGTCAGATTTTGACACGCCCAAAATGGCCACTTCCGGCGCGTTAACGATGGGCGTAAAGGCGGTACCGCCAATGCCACCCAGGCTGGAGATAGTAAAGCAGCCGCCCTGCATATCACTGGCGGTTAGTTTACCTTCACGCGCTTTTACCGAAATATCCTGCAGCTCGCGTGACAGCTCGATAATGCCTTTTTTGTTAACGTCTTTAACTACCGGCACAACCAGGCCGTTTGGCGTATCTACCGCTATACCCAGGTGCACGTATTTCTTCAGAATTAAGCTTGCGCCATCATCCGACAGTGAGCTGCAGAAGGTCGGGAATTCTTCCAGCGCCTTGGCCACCGCCTTCATGATAAACACCAGCGGCGTGTACTTAACGCCCATTTTCTTTTTATCAGCCAGCGCGTTTTGTTCTTTACGGAACTCTTCCAGGCCGGTGATATCAGCTTCGTCAAACTGGGTAACATGCGGAATGCGCACCCAGTTACGGTGCAAATTGGCACCCGAAAGCTTTTGAATACGTGACAGCGGCTTGGCTTCTACTTCACCAAACTTGGCAAAGTCGACTTTGGGCCAGGCAATTAAGTCAAAGCCCATGCTATTGCCGGCGCCCGAACCTGAACTTACCGAACCAGATTCAACCTGCTTCACCAGCTGTTTCACGTAGTTTTGTACGTCTTCTTTCACTACCCGGCCTTTGCGGCCTGTGCCACTCACCTTAGCCAGGTTAATGCCAAATTCACGCGCTAAACGGCGGATAACCGGCGAGGCATGCGCATAAGCGCTGTTTTCAACGAAGCCTTCGCTTGACGCTGATGCCGTCGGCGCCGGGGCTGGTGCAGGAGCTGCAGCTTTCGCCGGTGCAGCTTCGGTTTTTGTTTCAGCTTTTGGTGCTTCAGCAGCAGGCGCAGCATCGGCGCTGCCTGCCGTTTCAAATAGCATAATCAGGCTGCCGGTAGAGACTTTATCGCCAACGCTGATTTTGATTTCTGTTACCTTACCCGCAAACGGCGCCGGCACTTCCATGCTGGCTTTGTCACCTTCTACGCTTAGCAGTGACTGGTCGGCAGCAACGCTATCGCCTACTTTGACCATAATTTCGGTCACTTCTACCGCATCGCCGCCAATATCCGGTACTTTTACTTCCTGCACAGCAGGTGCGCTGCTGGCAGCGGCTTCGGCTTTTGGCTCTGTTTTGGCTGCAGCCTGAGTTTCAGCTTTTGCCTCGTCTTTGGCCGGTGCTGCGGCTTCGCCTTCGAACGTCATAATCAGGCTGCCGGTTTTAACTTTATCGCCAACCTTAACGTTGATGCTTTTCACCACGCCAGACTCTGCAGCGGGTACTTCCATCGACGCTTTGTCGCCTTCAACGCTTAGCAGTGACTGATCAGCGGCGACCTTGTCGCCTACCTTCACCAGAATTTCGGTTACTTCAACTTCATCCGCACCAATGTCCGGCACATGAATTTCAATAGTCATGAATAATCCTCTTATGCGTACAGTGGGTTGATTTTGCCGCTGTCGATGCCAAATTTCTTAATCGCATCGCTCACTACCGACTTTTTCAGCTCACCCTGCTTCACCAGCTCGCTTAGTGCTGCTACCACGATATAACCGGCGTTTACTTCAAAATGGCGACGCAGGTTTTCGCGGCTGTCAGAGCGGCCAAAACCATCGGTACCTAACACCTTGTACGACACTGACGGTACATAGGCGCGTACCTGATCGGCGTAGTTTTTCATGTAGTCGGTAGCGGCAATGGCCGGTGCCTTGTTCATCACGGTAGCAATGTAAGGCGTTTTCTCGGTTGCATCCGGGTTAAGCATGTTAAAGCGCTCTACGTCCTGGCCATCACGCGCCAACTCGTTAAACGAAGTAACCGAGTACACATCAGAGGCTACGCCGTAATCTTTGCTAAGAATGTCAGCCGCTTTGCGCACTTCATTTAAAATGGTGCCCGAGCCCAGCAGCTGTACCTTACCGCGGTCGCCGTTTAAGCTTTCCAGCTTGTAAATACCGCGGCGGATGCCTTCTTCAGCACCTTTGGGCATAGCCGGGTGGTGGTAGTTTTCGTTCATTACTGTGATGTAGTAATAAATGTTTTCCTGCGCTTCGCCGTACATGCGGCGAATACCGTCCTGTAAAATTACCGCCAGCTCAAAAGCATAGGTCGGGTCATAAGAAATACAGTTTGGTACTGTGCCAGCCAGAATATGGCTGTGGCCGTCTTCGTGCTGTAAGCCTTCGCCGTTTAATGTGGTGCGGCCCGCAGTAGCACCTAACAGGAAGCCACGTGCCTGCTGATCGCCGGCCAGCCAGGCCATATCGCCGACGCGCTGGAAGCCAAACATCGAGTAATAGATGTAAAACGGGATCATTGGCAAATCGTTGGTGCTGTAAGACGTTGCCGCCGCTACCCAGGATGACATAGCGCCTAATTCGTTTATACCTTCCTGCAGTACCTGGCCGCCGGTGTCTTCTTTGTAGTAACTGACTACTGAACGGTCTTCCGGCGTATAGTTCTGGCCGCCCGGGTTATAAATACCAATTTGGCGGAACAAGCCTTCCATACCAAAGGTACGGGCTTCGTCGGCAATAATCGGTACTATTTGCTTACCAATATTTTGATCTTTCAGCAGGATATTCAGCGCCCGCACATAGGCCATAGTGGTAGAGATTTCACGCTTTTGCTCTTCTAACAAGCCGTCAAAGGCGCTCAGCTCTGGCAGTTGCAGCTTCTGGCTGAATTTTGGCAAGCGCACAGGGGTGTATCCCATAAGCGATTTACGCCGGGCATGCAGGTATTCCAGCTCAGGCGAGCCTTCCGGCAGCTTGATGTAGGCTAACTCGTTAACCTGCTCTTCGCTGATATAATCTTCCAGGCCTAAACGCTTGCGCAGTTGCAGCACATGCGTCATGTCCATTTTTTTCACCTGGTGGGCAATGTTTTTACCCTCAGCCGCTTCACCCATGCCGTAGCCTTTTACGGTTTTCGCCAGGATAACGGTTGGTTTATCAGTACATTCCTGCGCGGCTTTAAAGGCAGCAAACAGCTTGGACGGCTCGTGACCACCGCGCTTTAAGGCGAAGATTTCTTCGTCTGTCATATCGGCAACCAGTGCCGCCGTTTCCGGATAGCGGCCGAAGAAGTGCTTGCGCACATAGGCACCATCATTGGCTTTGTAAGTCTGGTAATCACCGTCTACCGTTTCGTTCATCAGCTGCAGTAACTTACCGGTAGTGTCTTTCGCCAGCAGCTTATCCCAGCCACGGCCCCACACTACTTTAATTACATTCCAGCCGGCACCACGGAACAAGCCTTCCAGTTCCTGAATAATCTTACCGTTACCCATTACCGGGCCATCAAGACGCTGCAGGTTACAGTTAATTAAAAAGCACAGATTGCCCAGCTTCTCGCGCGCGGCAAAGCTGATAGCACCGCGTGATTCCGGCTCGTCCATCTCACCATCACCTAAAAAGGCATACACGCGCTGAGCACTGGTGTCTTTTAAACCGCGGCCGTTTAAGTATTTTAAGAAACGCGCCTGATAAATAGCGGTGATCGGGCCCAGGCCCATAGATACCGTAGGGAACTGCCAGAACTCCGGCATTAATTTCGGGTGCGGGTAACTTGATAAGCCCTTGCCGTCTACTTCCTGACGGAAACTGTCCAGTTGCTCAGCAGTTAAGCGGCCTTCGACAAAGGCGCGGGCATAAATACCCGGTGAAATATGGCCCTGGTAATACACCAGATCGCCGCCGTCTTTGTCATTCGGCGCGCGGAAGAAGTGGTTAAAACAGGTCTCATAAAACGCCGCCGAAGACTGGTAAGACGCCATATGGCCGCCTAAATCCAGTTCTTTTTTCGAGCCGCGCAGTACGATCATAATGGCGTTCCAGCGGATCACCGAACGGATACGTCGTTCCAGATTAACATCGCCCGGATAAGCCGGCTCTTGCTGCGGTGGAATGGTGTTGATGTAGTTGGTGGTAACACCGGTTGGCATGTCTACGCCTTCTAACCGGGCCTCTTCCAGCACTTTTTCCAGCAGGAACTGCGCCCGCTCTACCCCTTCAGTGCGAACTACCGATTCCAGCGCTTCAAGCCACTCTTTGGTTTCCAGAGCGTCGATGTCAACTTTACTGACTTCAGACATATCGAGGTTTCCTTTGGTTATGCACGCCTGCACTATGCTTGCGCAGCGGCGTTAAAAATATAGTTAACCCTGCTGGGTGCGGCGTAACGAACGTTCAATACGCGAGCGTTCTTTACCCACTTCCAGCATGGCTTCTTCAATAAAAGCCAGGTGATCATTACTGGCCTGGCGCGCCTGCTCCGGTTCGCCATTGATCACCGCCTGCATCAGTCTTTGCCGGTGCGAATTTAACTGGCCTACTATGCCGTCCTTCTGCTGCAGCGTTTCCAGGTTTACCCGGATATTCTGCTCCACCAACGGCGTTAAACCGCGCACCAAATGCAGTAACACCACATTGTGCGACGCCTCAGCCACCGCTAAATAAAAACTGCCGACCGCTTTGGCCTCGGCATCCAAATCGACTAACTGCTGCGCATCACAAATAGCATCGTAATGGCGTTTAATCTGTTCAAAATCTGCCGCCGTGCCACGCAGTGCGGCGTAATAGGCACAAATGCCCTCTAAGGCGTGGCGAAACTCCAGTAAGTCAAACTGCGACTCAGGATGGCGGGCAATTAAGGCAAACAGCGGGTCAGTTAAGCCCACCGCCAAATTATCGCAAACGTAAGTGCCTCCGCCTTGCCGCCGGCTTAATAAGCCTTTGGCTTCCAGCTTTTGAATGGCTTCGCGCAGCGACGGCCGCGATACGGCAAACATTTCAGCTAAATCACGCTCTGCTGGCAGCTTTTGTCCTGGCGCAAAACTACCCTCCAGCAACATGTTTTCCAGTTGCTCGACAATGCGATCGGAGAGTTTCGCCGGTTTAATTTTAAAATCTGCCATGCCGTGCTGATAGGTCCTGTTGGCTAACGCCTTTTGTAAATTGGTATTACCAATTTAATTTTAGTGGCGCTAAGGTAGCAGTTTCTGCCCAGCATGTAAATAAAGCAGAGATCCGAAGCAAAGGCAAAAGCGGAAAATAGTTAGAGTAATAACTCAATATGATGCCAGTGTGACAGCAACCAGAATAATTGGTCTGACCAGAATGAGTTTGTGGCTGTGCTGTCGGAGTTGCCGCCTAATGCGGTTAAGCCCCCCTCTTTAGCAAAGAGGGGGTTGGGGGGGAGATTCGTTTTACCCCAACCAGCCGGTCAAGGTTAAAATGGCAGTAAAGGCTAAGAAAAACAGCATATTGCGCTTTGCCAGCTGTACCATATAACTGCTGTCATCCAGCGTATTTAAGCTCTCGTCCGGCAAGGTTTCAGCGGCGGTAGCCACTGCCACCACCACTTGTTCGTTGTCGGCAGTAAAATCCAAAAAGTAACTCAGCAACACATTAGACGCACGGGAGAAATGTCCTACCAGCGCAAAACCTAAACCAAATAACCGCGCCGGAAACCACAGCGCCCAGTGTGCGATACAATTTACCTTACTGTCATCCCCCAGTACTGCGGCATAATCTGCGCTGTCTTGCTCGTCTACCGCTTCCTGTAAATGCCGCACCAACACATAGGTCATTACACCAAAAGCGGCCAAACCAAAGGGGCTTAATACTAAAAACCAAAACACTACCGCAGCGTAATAACGAAAATTAAGCCACAGCAGCAACTGGCCATAGCTATTTTGTTGTTGCGTACTCCCCATTTGGCTGCGAATTTGCTGCATGCTGATAAAGGCCGCTTCTTCATCGCCTCTGTCCATTGCATTTAAATATTGTTTATACAGCACACGGTAGTGCCAGCATCCTATGCCCAACAGCAACACCAGTGTATTAACCAGCAGGCTAAGTAAATGGCTGTCGGCCAGACACAGCAATAGCGCCACTACAGCCCCCGGTAACGCCAGCCACAGGTACTGCCCCAGCCGGTGTGATGCCAACAAGCTTAGTTTTGAACTTGCGCTAAAACGTACATAAGCCCGGCAATACCCCGCTGCCTGCCATTTGTCGCTGCGCACGGCTAAGCGTTCAATAATTAATGCCAGCAACATACTGATTAATGTCATTTACAAAGCTCCTTGGTCGCGCTTGTTATTCCACTCTATTATTGCACTGCGGTAACGCATCCAGTCAAACGCGATGCCGGGGTCAGTTTTACGCCCCGGTGCAATATCACTATGCCCGGTTATACGCTGTGGCGTAATAGCCGGAAACTGCCGACATATCAACTCTGTCAGCTGAATAAGGCTTTGATATTGCGCTTCAGTATACGGCAAATTGTCGGTGCCTTCTAACTCAATACCAATAGAAAAATCGTTGCAGCGCTCACGGCCGGCAAACTGGCTTACACCGGCATGCCAGGCCCGTTTGGCAAAGGGTACATACTGAAAAATACGGCCATCACGCCAGATCACACAATGCGCCGACACTCTGACATCGCGCAGGCTGGCAAAATCCGGCTTGGCGCTGCAATCCAGGCAGCCCCTAAATAATGCATCAACAAAGCTATGCTCGGGCACGCTGGCAAATTGGCCGGCAGGCAGGCTGATATTGTGGATCACCAATAAGCTAATGCTTTCGCCGGCGGGGCGGGCATCGCAATGGGGGCTGGGGCGTTGCAAAATGACAGGCGCTGACATCAGAAGTTTTGCCTTTAACCGCTATGGTTAGTAAGCTATAGCGCTATTGTCTCTGCCGGAGCCGTGTAATGCAAGTGTCACCACCAACAAACCGTTATGGTAAGACCTTTGCCATTATTGCCTGGTTAATAGTGATGGTTATGCTGTATCTGTTTTTTCAGGACACTATCGATAAGCAGCTAAACCCCAACCAGCAACTGCATAGTGTACAAGGCAGCACAGGCGAAACCCGCACCGTACTGATCCGCAATAAAAGCGGCCACTATGTTGGCACCGCGCTGCTAAATAATCAGCCGGCAGATTTTATGCTGGACACCGGCGCCACTACAGTGGCGATAGCCGCCGCCAGCGCCGAAAAGCTCGGTTTGCCGTTTGGTGCGCCCATGCAGGTCAGTACCGCCAACGGCCTGACTACCGCCTGGCGTAGCCGCATTGACCGGCTGCAACTGGGCGACATAGTGTTGTACGACATTCCGGCCAGCATAGTGCCCAACCTTACCGGCACCGAGATATTACTGGGCATGAGCGCACTGAAACAGTTAGAATTCCACCAACAAGGCAATCAGCTTACGCTGATCCAACACTAGCTACTTTGTTAACTACAGACAAACAGCACAACCTTGCGAACCATACTTTATGACTACTGCTTATACCGCTATGTTGCAACAAGAATGTACCCGGGCCGTGGCCGCCGCGCTGGCCGAAGATCTGGGCTTTTTACCGCTGGCCGAAGGTGATATTACCGCCTCGTTAATACCGCAGGCGCAGCAGGCCAGTGCAACTATTATTACCCGCGAACCCTGCGTGGTTTGTGGCACCGCTTTCGTCGATGAAGTTTTTCGTCAGCTGGGTAATGAAGTACAACTGAGCTGGCAGGTAAAAGATGGCGACCAGGTAGCAGCCGATACGCTGTTATGCACGCTAACCGGCCCGGCACGTATTCTGCTAACCGGCGAGCGCAGCGCGCTGAATTTTCTGCAGCTATTAAGCGCTACCGCCTCTACCACGGCGCACTATGTGCAATTTTTGCACGGCAGCAACACCCGCTTACTGGACACGCGCAAAACCCTGCCCGGTCTGCGTTTTGCACAAAAATATGCGGTAACCGTGGGCGGCGGTAAAAACCATCGTATTGGCCTGTTTGACGCCTTTTTAATTAAAGAAAACCATATAGCCGCGGCCGGCTCTATTGCCAATGCCGTTGCCACAGCGCGGCAGAATTTCCCCGGCAAGCCGGTAGAAGTAGAAACCGAAAACCTGGCCGAACTGCAACAAGCACTAGACGCCGGTGCCGACATTATCATGCTGGATAACTTTTCACTGGCCGACATTCAGCGTTCAGTCGCCATTAACCAGGGTAAGGCCAAATTAGAAGTATCAGGCAATATTACCAGCGAGCGCCTGACAGAACTGGCCGCAACCGGGGTAGATTACATCTCCAGCGGCGCCTTAACTAAGCATGTGCAGGCAATAGACTTATCTATGCGCCTGACTATACAGTCGTAGATAACAAAAAATAACAACGCTTAAATCTGCAGCAGTAAAACTTCTGTATAGTAACTCAGTCTCATGGATGAGGCGGTAATACAGGAACATAAAATGCAACTTAGCGGTACCGTGGTGTCCTGGCATGACGACAAAGGCTTTGGCTTTGTTAAGTGCGACCAGAGCCAACAACAGCTATTTTTTCATATCCGAGATCAAGCCGGCGGCAACGCCCGGCCCGAGCCTGGCGACCGGCTGCACTTTACTCAGGGCAACGACAAACGCGGCCGGCCTATTGCCAGTCAGTGGCGTTTTTCTGACAACAACAAAGCCAGCAGCAACACCCCGGCACCGGCCAGCAAAAGCAGTGCGGCAACAATTAACCAGGCCAGCCAGTTTTCGTTGTTGTTTCGTCTCTCCTTTTTATCTGCCGTCGTGCTGGCACTGCTGTTTGGTAAATTACCCTACGTCTTACCGCTGCTGTATATCGAAGCCAGCCTGATGACTTATTGGCTGTATAAAACCGACAAAGAAGCCGCCATCGCCCGCCATGGCAACCGCCTGGCCGAAGAAAGCCTGCAACTGTTTGCCCTTATCGGCGGCTGGCCCGGTGCCTATATTGCCCAACAACAACTGGCGCACAAACGCAGTAAGTTATCATTTCGGCGTGAGTTTGGCTTTGTTATCCTGGGTAACGCCTTACTGGTAAGCTGGCTGTTATCGCCCTGGGGCCAGGCTTTTTTAGCCCGTATGGCGCTTTGGTCGGCATAAATTGAAGGCGGCTTAAGCTAAAAGCCAGGAAATACCTTTATCAACGCTTAATATAGGATCACGCAATACCAAGCTTTGCATGTCTAGCAGTATTTGCACATCTACTGTCTAAGGAAATTCGCTTTTATCAACCCTCATAGCAAGTTCGCCAGATTTTTGCTTACAGCCCGCGAATATCCTCCTTAGCTTTGCTACTTTTTTAATGCGTCAGGCAGCATAAAACACAGCGCAATCCTGCGCGACCTGACAGCAAAATCACAGCCTTTTGGCAGAAGAGAACTCCGAGGCAAAGGCAAAACCCGCTGTTTTAATCAGCATTTGCGCGCTGCTAAAGGCGACAAAACCATACGTTAAGCAGTACTGTAACAGCGATAAATAGTCTGGTAATTTTTTCCGGCTATATTTTAGAGTGATAAAACTAGTACTTTTATACTATAGCGTTTGATTAACGAACAAGCGGCAATAGACAATATTTCTTTTTAATACAATTATTTGTGCCATTTCGAAAAATTTAGTAACATTTAGCTTGCGGCTTGGCCAGAAATTGCCAAAAATAGACCGTAGCCCCAGTGGCTAATTAAACATCAGGAGAAGTAAAAATGATCAACATGAAACGTGCTCAACAACAGGGTTTTACCCTGATCGAATTAATGATCGTTGTAGCAATAATCGGTATTCTGGCTGCAATCGCATTACCAGCTTACCAAAATTATACTCAACGCGGTGCCAACGGCGCATGTTTAGCAGAAGCCCGCTCATATATGGGTAGTGCAGTTGCAGACTTAGCACTTGGTGGTGCTGCTGCTGTTGCACCTACCCCACCTAATGTTGCCTGTGCAACTAGCCCAACACCTACTTATGCTCAACACATCGCTGGCGACAACGTAACTTTTGTTCCACGTGCTCGTGGTGCTTCTGCAGAATTACGTAACGTTACCTGTAATGCAGGTACAGGTTCTTGTGACTTAGCTGCTGCTGGTGGTGGTGGTGCTGCTGGTGGTGCTGCCGGTGGTGGTACAGGCGGTTAATGACGTCCTTCTATGCAAAAAGGCGCCTTACGGCGCCTTTATTTTTCGGATTAAAAAGCTTATGTACACTGCCTGGCCATTATTTATATGTTTTACTGTTAGCTTGCTACTGCTACTTGCAACAAACGCTCAAGCTTATCTTGGCGTGTTCCTTGCCAGTAAACTTCTGATTATTTTATCCATTGCTCCTCCGCTTGTTTTATTAATTAAACGCCAGCTGGCAATAACACCAATAGTAAGTGCACCTGACACCAACATACTGAAAGCTAAACTGGCCGTCGTTACGCTATTTCTCACCCTGTTATTATTATATAGCCACTTAATGGCCGGATTAGGCTTTAGCCCCTTTGGCATCTTTACCGTTGAATTTACTCTGCTATATCCGGCTTTGCTGCTTTTGCTACCCTGGTATCTGCGTTTTAGTAGTTCGCGCCTGGCCGAGCCTGATGATGAATACGCCAAGCTAGGCTATTGTTTGCTGCGCCAACGTAAATTTGCCTGGCACGAACACAAAGCACTGCTTTTAAAAAGTCTGGTTAAGCTGCTGTTTATTCCTATTATGGCAGGCGCGCTTTTCGATACCACTGAATTTTTGTTGCAGTTTAACTGGTCAGCGAAACCACTGGTTATTATTGCCGGCATATTCACTTTTGGATTGGCATTTGATCTAATTATCGCCACTATCGGCTATGTGTTTGCCAGTAAATTACTTAATAGCGATGTAAAAAGTACCGACCCTTACTTAAGCGGCTGGTTGGTATGCCTTATTTGCTACCCGCCACTATTGGTAATTTATCACTGGGTAAAGCAACAAACCGACAACCTGCTGTGGTATGACTGGTTAAGTGCAGATCAGCCCCTATATTGGTTTTGGGCCTTTATGATCACGGCTACCTGGATGACTTACTGGATTTCCAGTGCCAATTTTGGCTGGCGGTTTTCTAATCTTACCTGGCGTGGTTTGGTAAACACTGGGCCCTATGCCCACACAAAGCACCCGGCTTACATCGCCAAAAATATATATTGGTGGATGCATACGGTGCCGTTTTTTGGGGTGTCCAACAGTTACGAACTAGTTAGAAATCTGGCTGGTATGGTATTTGTCAGCACAATTTATTATTTAAGAGCAAAAACTGAAGAACGACACTTAATGGCATTTAAAGAATATCAGGACTATGCCGCTTGCATTGCCGAGAATGGTATTTTGGGCAGAATGAAAAAAGCGCTTTTCAAGACACGGTTAACCGGCTAATGCGCCTTGTTGTACTTGCCTCATTGCTGCTTGTTCTTACTGCAGGACTATATATTCAGCATAGCGCTATAATTGATTACAGGCTTGCATTGGCTATGCCGTTTACCAGTCACTGTTCATCTGAACCAGACGACAAAATGAAAGCTCTTATTACTCACATTCAGCAACTAGGCATACCGGGTGGGCAAATCAGCTTTGTCAAACCCGACGGCTACACCGTAGATTGTGCGTTTGGCTGGGGAGGAAGTGGAGGCGTGTTATCCACTGTATCAGAACAGAATATTTTCCGCTATGCCAGCCTGGCTAAAATACTAACATCTATTACAGCAATAAAATTAGCGCAGCAACACACTATAGCACTTAACTGGCATTTACTACCCTCCCTGGGTTTGAAAACACAGCCATCCGACGCCAGAATTACGGACATTACACTATCGCAGTTATTGCGCCATCGGGCAGGCTTTGATCGTAGCATTTCCGGCGATCCTATGCTTAAAGATCAGCCATGGTGTCCGGCGCATTTAACAACGTTAAGTCTGCTAAAACTCGACTTTACGCCCGAGGAAAAATATTCGTATTCAAATTTAGGTTACTGTTTGTTAGGCCAGGCCTTAGTGCAAACAACGGGGAAACCGTTAACGAAGTTGATAACTGACACACTGGATCTCAGTCAATATAGCTCAATCCAGCCAATTGTTAGCTCAGCGGGCCTTACCGATGAAGTGAGTTATTTTTTTGATTCACCGGATACAGAACAGCAGCAATTACGATTTAACTACCCGGCAATGCTGGCTTCAGGTGGCTGGGCAGGTACTGCAGCAGAACTCTCTAAATTGATGCAACAGCAACTTAGCGCTGAGAACAGTACTGAGCTGTTGCTGGATGCTGGTATTTATTCGGAATGTGATTTAACTGTCTGGCGTAATTGTCACGGTATGGTATTTTACAAATACCAACAACCACAACAGCATGTTATGTATTGGCGGGACGGAAGTTTACCTGGGCTTAGCGCTTTTGTCGCTGCAACGAAACAAGCTGATACAGTAGTGTTGTTATTAAATTACAGGAAATATCAATGGCTTAAGTTTAATGATGCTATTGGAATGCAAATTTATCGCTATCTGAACAACTAGCAATATGATTTGACGTTTAACAATCATTTAGTTGCAATAGTCTAAACTATTACAACCTCTAGAGCAGCATGCCATTGTTAACTTGAATAACCCGTATTTAGTGGCATAATCAACAGATTATGCAAAGTCTTATTAGCAAAATCAGGATGTTTTCGCTTAATGGCCGTTACCACCACTTCTACCCTGTTTAAACGCTTAGTGCAGCTGGGCCTGCTTAATGGCGAACAGGCGACTAAAATTGTTACTGACAAAGGCGGCCAGTTTAAAACTCTGCCTGAGCTGTTAATAAACGAAAAACTGATAACC
Source organism: Gammaproteobacteria bacterium (assembly GCA_018826295.1). GTDB lineage: Bacteria > Pseudomonadota > Gammaproteobacteria > Enterobacterales > Alteromonadaceae > Alishewanella. Next base: position 36,245 of record JAHJZX010000064.1, on the reverse strand, counting down.
TCAGAAAAACTGGCCCAGGCTGCTGCCGGTATTAGCCAGGCCATTTGTCTGGATATAGAGCAGTATGATATTAGCTATGTGCCAGAAGACTTACGCAATGAAAAGCTGATCCGCAAAACCGATATGTTGCCGCTGGGTAAACGCGGCCGCAGTATGTACCTGGCGGTGGTAGACCCGACCAATATTCAGACCATTGAAGATTTTGAGTTTAACACCGGCTTAAACGCCGAAGTGGTTGTAGTTGAATACGACAAGCTGCATAAGCTGCTGGACAAGCTGTTTGACAGTAGCTTAGGTGGTGATTTTACCGACGGTGACTGGGATCTGGGCTCGCTTGGTATAGTGCAGGAAGAAGAAGACGACGGCGCTGGTGTACAGGTAGATAAAGAAGACCAGCCGATTATTGCCTTTATTAATAAAATGCTGCTGGATGCCATACGCAAAGGCGCGTCAGACTTGCACTTTGAACCCTATGAAAAAAACTACCGCATCCGCTTTCGTATCGACGGCATTTTACATGAGGTCGCAAGCCCGCCAGTGGCGTTATCTACCCGCTTGTCAGCACGGCTAAAAGTTATGTCGCGCCTGGATATCGCGGAAAAACGTGTGCCGCAGGATGGCCGGATAAAGCTAAAACTATCGGCCAAAAAATCAATCGACTTTCGCGTAAGCACCCTCCCTACCTTGTGGGGCGAAAAGATAGTAATGCGTATTCTCGACTCAGACAGTGCCATGCTGGGTATAGATGTGCTGGGTTACGAGGATAACCAGAAACAATTGTATTTAGCCGCATTAGCCCAGCCGCAGGGCATGATACTGGTAACCGGCCCGACCGGTTCGGGTAAAACAGTGTCGTTATACACCGGTTTGGCAATTTTAAATACCGAAGAAACCAATATCTCCACCGCTGAAGATCCGGTGGAGATAAACCTGGCCGGTATTAACCAGGTGCAGGTAAACCCACGCGCCGGCTTAACCTTTGCCTCAGCACTAAAAGCTTTTTTACGCCAGGACCCGGACGTAGTTATGGTGGGTGAAATACGTGACCTGGAAACCGCCGAAATTGCGATTAAAGCGGCACAAACCGGTCACTTAGTACTGTCTACCCTGCACACTAACTCGGCACCGGAAACCTTAACCCGTTTGTTAAATATGGGCGTACCGGCTTATAACGTCGCAAGTTCAGTGTCGTTAATTATTGCCCAGCGCCTGGCGCGGCGTTTATGCAGTCACTGTAAACAGCCAGAAATACTACCCGAAGCCGAGCTGTTAAGGCAGGGTTTTACCGACGCGCAGCTTTCGACAGTAAAAATATTTAAACCCATTGGCTGCGAGCATTGCACCAACGGTTACAAGGGCCGGGTCGGTATTTACGAAGTTATGCCGGTAAGCGGAGCTATGGCAGATATTATTATGCAAGGCGGTAACTCGCTGGATATTGCCACCCAGGCGCAAAAAGAAGGCGTGAATAACCTGCGCCAATCAGGCCTGGTAAAAGCTGCAGCCGGCTTAACCAGCCTGGCCGAAATTAACCGGGTAACCAAAGGCTAAACGCTTTGCTTAGTGTTGAGTGTTGAATGCTAAGTGGTGAATGTTTAATTTTAATTGGTTAGCTAATATAACATTTTGAATATTGCGCATTAGCGCAGCAACAGGACAAAACAAATGGCTCAAACCCAACAATTTAAAATAAAAGAGCTGGAAGCCTACGTATACAAGGGAGTTAACCGCCGCGGCAGTAAGGTAGATGGCGAAATAAAAGGCACCAGCATTGCCGAGGTCAAGGCCTTATTGCGCCAGCAGGGCATTACGCCGTCTGGCGTTAAACGTAAACCGAAATCACTGTTTGGCGGTGATAAAAAGATTTCGCCGCTGGATATTGCGATTTTTACCCGCCAGATTGCTACTATGCTGGGTGCCGGCGTGCCGCTGGTGCAGTCTATCGACTTAATAGCCAATGGCGCCGAAAATAAAAGCCTGCGCACCTTAATGCAAAAAATATCGGTAAAGATACAGGCGGGTTTACCATTGTCAGATACACTGCGCGAACACCCGAAGTACTTTGATGAGCTATACTGCGATTTGGTGAAGTCAGGCGAAGCCTCAGGTAGCTTGGATGCCATTTTCGACCGGCTGGCTATTTATAAAGAAAAAGCCGAGGCATTAAAATCAAAGATAAAAAAAGCCATGTTTTACCCGGTGGCCGTGCTAGTGGTTGCCGCCATTGTTACATCTATCTTGCTGATTTTTGTAGTACCCCAATTTGCAGGTATTTTCGCTGGCTTTGGTGCCGAACTGCCGGCCTTTACTTTATTTGTGCTGAGCATTTCTGAACTGATGCAACAGTATTGGTGGGTAGTACTGGCTGCGATAGTCGTGTTATTTTTTGTGGTTAGAAAAACTTATGGTAACAATCTTGCCTTTCGCACCTGGGCCGATGGCCGCCTAATCCGCCTTCCGGTAATTGGCAATATTTTGAATAAAGCCGCTGTAGCGCGTTATGCCCGCACCCTATCTACCACCTTTGCCGCCGGTGTGCCGCTGATAGAAGCATTAGAGTCGGCCGCTGGTGCTGCCGGCAATGAAGTGTATAAAAACGCTATTTTGTTTATCCGCGAAGAAGTGTCGTCCGGTAATCAGATGTACCTGGCCATGAAGCAAACCGACCAGTTTCCCGAGATGGTAGTGCAAATGGTATCTATCGGTGAAGAATCCGGTGCGCTAGATTCAATGCTGTCTAAGGTAGCAAATATTTACGAGCAGGAAGTAGATGATGCGGTAGATGGCTTAACCGCCCTGCTGGAGCCGTTGATAATGGCCGTGCTGGGGGTGGTAATAGGCGGCTTGATTATTGCCATGTACCTGCCTATTTTCCAACTTGGTCAGATAGTTGGTTAATTTGATGACAGATTTAATCAATTTATTGCAGCAGTATCCAGAGTTGTTTGCCGGCGCCGTGCTGCTGCTTAGTTTAGTGGTAGGCAGTTTTTTAAATGTCGTAATTTACCGGCTGCCGAAAATGATGGAAAACGAGTGGCAACAGGAATACCAGGCTTATTTTACGCCGGATGCTGCCGCTACCGCCCCTACCCACTTTAACCTGGCGGTGCCGCGCTCGGCCTGCCCGGCTTGCAATACACCGATACAGGCGCGTGACAATATCCCGCTACTAAGCTGGTTGTTACTTAAAGGCAAGTGCCGGCAGTGTGCGGCACCGATAAGTGCGCGTTACCCGCTGGTAGAGCTGTTAACAGGCCTGTTATCGGCCACTGTGGCTTGGCAACTGGGTTTTGGCGCTGCGGCTGCGGTAGTTATTGTTACAACCTGGCTGCTGATCGCACTTAGTTTTATTGATATCGACAAAATGCTGCTGCCCGATCAGCTAACCTTGCCGCTGTTATGGCTGGCATTACTGTTTAGCTTGAGCGATTCAGCCATGGTTAACCCGGCGGAGGCCATTATTGGCGCCGCTGCCGGTTATCTTAGCCTGTGGAGCGTATATTGGTTGTTTAAACTGCTTACCGGCAAAGAAGGCATGGGCTATGGCGACTTTAAACTTTTGGCCGTGTTTGGTGCCTTACTCGGATGGCAACAGCTGCCGTTAATTATCCTGTTGTCTTCCTGTGTCGGTGCGGTAGTGGGGATAGTTTTGTTAACGGTACAGGGCAAAGATAAAGCTACGCCTATTCCGTTTGGCCCCTATATCGCTGCGGCAGGCTGGATAGCGCTGTTATGGGGTGAGCAGCTCACTACTGCCTATCTGCGTTATCTTGGCTTGTAGTGTCTAACTATTTTGACTAACTATTTTGACTAACTATATTGTTGGCGTAACTGGCGGCATCGGTTGTGGTAAAACCACGCTGATGCAATGTTTTGCTGATTTGGGTATACAGGCGGTAGACGCTGACATTGCTGCCCGCCAGGTGGTAATGCCCGGCACACCCTGCTTGCAAGCGATACAGCAGCACTTTGGCAGTGACATTTTGTTGGAAAATGGCGAACTGGATCGTGCTGCATTGCGCCAGCGCGTATTTAGCCACAATGCAGACAAGGCCTGGCTGGAGCAACTATTACACCCGGCAATACGCCAGGCGCTGTTACAACAGCTGGCACAGCTAACGTCGCCCTACGCTTTACTGGTTGCGCCCTTGTTGCTGGAAAACGGCCTTAATACTTATGTAAACCGGGTACTGGTAATAGACTTACCCGAGCCGTTGCAGTTACAGCGTGCTATGGCGCGCGATAATGCCAGCGAGCAGCAAATTAAAGCGATTATGGCGGCACAAATATCGCGGCAAGACCGGCTAGCGGCCGCCGACGATATTGTAAATAACGATACCAGCATAGCGGCTTTGCAGACTCAGGTTGCGCGTTTACACACATTTTACCTGCAGCAGGCAGGCTTAACGCCATAAGCCCGGTGTGCTGCTACAACAGGACATTTAGCACACACTGATGACACAGCTTACTTACGAACACCCGCTAAACGAAAAACTACGCACCTACCTGCGCCTGGAGTACTTGCTACAGCAATTGCACCAGCTAACGCCGTTAAACAACGAATGGCAGCAACACGCCTTTTTTAATACTCTGTTCGATCTGATAGAGGTGTTGGATCGCAATGATATCCGCCCGGATCTGATTAAAGACTGTGAGCGCAGCGAGGCTGCCCTGGTAAAATGGGCCAGCCATCCATCGGTGGCCGACGACAAACTGCAGGCGTTGTTGCAACAGGCTGTCAGGCTGCAAAGTGATTTGCTGCGCTGCGGTAAATTTGTTAGCAGTTTAAAAGATGATAAGTTTCTGGCGCCATTACGCCAACGCTTTGCAGTTCCCGGCGGCACCTGCTTTTTTGACTTGCCACAATTGCAATACTGGTTCAATTTGCCAGCTGATGTACGCCAGCAAGCCGCTGCAGTGTGGTATGCCGAATTTAATCTGCTGCAGCAAGCCTTGCAGCTGGTACTGCAGTTTTGCCGTGGTAAAGGCCAGTTTAACACTGTAACGGCAGATAACGGCTTTTATCAAAGCAACACCGAACAACACGAATTGCTGCGCATCAGATACCAGCCTGCTCTGGGCGCTTACCCCACGGTAAGCGGCAACAAATACCGCTATGCCATCCGTTTTATGCTGTTATCCGATGACAGTGGCCGTTGTAGCAGCGAAAAAACCATCAACTTCGAGTTAGCCTGCTGCTAAGTGCAAACCACCGCTAATTTAAGCCGCCAGCGCAGTTGAAACTTTAGCAGTAGAAAACCATTAGTGCTGCTGCAGATGACTGGTAGAATGGCCGCTTAGAAGGAGAATTAATCTATGAAAGTTAAATGCCCAACCTGTGACAAAGACGTAGTGTGGACGGCACAGTCAGCTTGCCGGCCGTTTTGCTCTGAGCGCTGTAAACTAATTGATTTAGGCGACTGGGCGGCAGAAAATCACCGCATCCCCGACAAGGCACCTATAGATAGCGCATTGTCGGAAGAATATCTTGCAGAGTTAGAACAAGAATTTATAACCCAGGATAATGAGTTTTTTAAACACTGATCTGGTTTGCATGGGTGTTACCCTGTCAACTGCCCTGCTGTTGGGAAAAATGTTGTTGAATGCGCTCAACTATCGGCTGGTTGGCATCGGGAAAATCGATACTGCTAAGCTCGGCTATAGCGGCCCAGCGCAATGGTTGGCCTTCACGGCCGTGTGGCTCACCAGTAAAACCGTTTACTAAATAGATATCCAGCAACACGGTTTTTTCCGGATAGGCGTGTTCTATTTGCATAAACGCCTGGCTGTGCGTGACATCGATGGCAACTTCTTCGTGCAACTCCCGGCTTAAAGCCTGTTGCACGCTTTCGCCGGCTTCTACTTTACCGCCGGGAAATTCCCATTTACCGCCCTGATGCTGCTTACTGCTGCGTAGCGCCAGTAGTATTTTCTGATCGCGCAGAATTACACCTACTGCGACATGGATAATCTTGCTTGTCATTTTTTAACTCCTGCAGAAACAACAAAGCCAGCCGCAGCTGACTTTGTCTTAACCTATATCTGGTGTTATACCAACTTACCGTGGCACTGCTTGTATTTTTTACCTGAGCCGCATGGACAAGGGTCATTACGGCCAACTTTATCCTGCTCACGGAACACCGGGCCACGCGGCAGATCGTCCGGCACTTCGCCACCGACATGCTCTGCTTCAGCGTGCTGGTAATTGTGCGGCACGGCGTCTGCTTTGCGCCGCTGCTCTTCTACCGCTTCAACGTCTTCTGCTGCCCGCACCTGTACCCGGCTAAGTACGCCGATAACATCGGTTTTCAGGTTTTCCAGCATGGCCGAAAACAACTCAAAGGCTTCGCGCTTATATTCCTGTTTCGGGTTTTTCTGCGCATAACCGCGCAGGTTAATACCCTGACGCAGGTGGTCCATCGCTGCCAGATGCTCTTTCCAGTGCGTATCCAGGCTTTGCAGCATGATAGCCTTTTCAAACTGACGCAGTACCTGCGGTCCCACCATCTGCTCTTTTTGCTGATAGGCGTTGTCGACTTCCTGCACGATGCGCTCGCGCAGCTTTTCTTCAAACAGTTTTTTGTCATCCGCTAACCACTGAGCTATTGGCAAGTTCAGCGCATAGTCGGCTTTTAAACGTTGCTCCAGCCCTGGCACATCCCACATTTCGTCCAGTGACTGTGGTGGAATGTATTCGCTGATCACGTTGTCTACTACGTCGGCACGGATAGCGTTAATGGTTTCGCTAATATCGCTAACGTCCAGCAGGTCATTACGTTGCTCGTAAACCACTTTACGCTGATCATTGGCAACGTCATCAAATTCCAATAATTGCTTACGGATATCAAAGTTTCGCGCTTCAACTTTACGCTGGGCATTTTCAATAGCGCGGCTCACCCAGGGGTGTTCAATAGCTTCGCCTTTTTCCATTCCCAGCCGGCGCATCATGCCTGCCATACGATCTGAAGCGAATATGCGCATCAGAGCATCGTCCAGTGACAGATAAAAACGGCTTGAACCCGGATCGCCCTGACGACCAGAACGGCCACGCAGCTGATTGTCGATACGGCGTGACTCGTGACGTTCTGTACCTATGATATGCAAGCCGCCGGCAGCAATTACCGCATCATGGCGCTGTTGCCAGTCGGCCTTAACTTTGTCTTTTTGCGCGTCGCTGGCGTCTGCTGCTAAAGCGGCTAATTCTGCCTGTAAGCTACCGCCCAATACGATATCAGTACCACGGCCTGCCATGTTAGTGGCTATAGTTACCGTGCCAGGCTGACCCGCCTGAGCGATAATTTGTGCTTCGTTAGCGTGAAACTTAGCGTTTAACACCTGGTGTTTAATCTTGGCTTTGTTAAGCAGGTTAGATAAATACTCAGAGCTTTCGATCGACGCCGTACCTACCAGTACCGGACGGGCTGCGTCACGGTTTTTGATAATATCGTCAATAATTGCCTGATACTTATCTTCAGCGTTTAGATAGACTAAATCAGCCATATCGTTACGCACCATAGGCCGGTTGGTCGGTACTACTATAGTTTCTAAACCATAAATCTGTTGAAATTCAAAAGCTTCAGTATCAGCAGTACCTGTCATGCCTGCCAGTTTGTCGTACAGACGGAAGTAATTCTGGAAGGTAATCGATGCCAGAGTCTGGTTTTCGTTTTGAATACGTACGCCTTCTTTGGCTTCAACTGCCTGGTGCAGGCCTTCAGACCAGCGACGGCCTTCCATGGTACGGCCGGTGTGCTCGTCAACAATAATAATTTCGCCGTCTTTTACGACGTAATCTACATCACGCTTAAACAACTGATGCGCACGCAGCGCGGCGTACACATGGTGCAGCAAAGTAATATTGGCGGCAGAGAACAGGGTGTCGTGCTCACCAATCATGCCTTTGCTACGCAGCATATTTTCGACTTCAATCTGGCCTTGCTCAGTCAGATAAACCTGGCGGGCTTTTTCATCAACAGTAAAGTGGCCGTCACCGTGCGCACCTTCTTCGTCTTCTTTATCTTGTTTAACCAGGTTTGGAACCAGCACGTTTATTTGCTTGTACAGTTCTGAACTGTCTTCTGCCGGGCCAGAGATAATCAGCGGCGTGCGGGCTTCGTCAATTAAAATAGAGTCAACTTCGTCGATAATGGCAAAAGCCTGATCGCGCTGCACACGGTCTTGCGGAGAAAACGCCATATTGTCGCGCAGATAATCAAAACCAAATTCGTTGTTGGTACCGTAGGTAATATCTGCCTGATAGGCCTGTTGTTTTTCCGGATGCGCCATACCCGGCACATTTACGCCTACGGTTAAGCCCAAAAAGCTAAACAGCGGCGCATTGGTTTGCGCATCGCGCTTAGCCAGATAATCGTTAACAGTAATAACATGCACGCCCTTGCCACTTAACGCATTTAAATAAGCTGGCAGTGTGGCAGTCAGGGTTTTACCTTCACCGGTACGCATTTCAGAGATTTTGCCCTGATGCAGTACCATGCCACCCATTAACTGGACGTCAAAATGACGCATATTAAATACGCGCTTACTGGCTTCACGTACCGTGGCAAACGCTTGGGGTAAAATATCGTCCAGACTGCTGCCATTGGCGAGCAGTTGTTTGAATTCGTTGGTTTTCTGTTTCAGCTGGTCGTCGGATAAGGCGCTAAACTCTGCCTCTAACGCATTGATCTGCTGGACTTGTTTTTCTAATTTTTTTAAGAAGCGGTCGTTGCGGCTACCAAATACTTTGGTAAAGAGTTTTCCAAACATTATCCAAATACCATGTTAAGTTAAAACTGCATTGCAGTCCCGGCAGCATATTATTACGCCGGTAAATCAGAGCATAAGCCCAACATATTACGCCAGATATGGTGGCCGAAGCTAATGCTTTCAAGGGCACGTGTTTTGCCCAGGCATAAGCTGCTACACTGTGCGGTATAAATTACAGCTGCAGGTGTACAGGCCATGGCCCGCTATACGCAAAAACCCCAGGACATTAGCAAGCTACTGGCCGGCAGTAGCTTAGCCTCGCAGCAACAGCAGGCCAGTTTGTTGCAGCAGATGAACAAGGTATTGGCTGAGGTATTACAACTGGAACAACTCAGTTTTTGCCAGGTTAGCACCATACGTGATGGCAGGGCCGTTATTTTGTGTGCCTCGCCGCCTTGGCTAACCCGGTTAAAATTACAGCGCGACGCCATTCTAGACAATTTTCGCCGAAAAATCTTGCCTGATTTAGCCGGATTAGAAATTGAAGCCTCGCCCAGTGGCCAGATAAACAAACCGCAGCTGAGCATACCGCAGAAAAACAGCCACCATTTATCCGACAATGCTGCTACTGCACTGCGTGCTGCAGCACAGGGCAGCAGCGGCGCATTAAAACAAGCGCTATTAAAGCTGGCAGAAAACGCCACATCAGGCGGGCAGAACTCTTAAACGACAAAACCCGGTACAACCGGGTTTTGTTAGTATCTATTAGCGTTATGCCAGCTGGGGTGCCAGATAAGAAATTGGCATATCGGCCTTGTCCTCAAAGCTGACAAATTCCCAGTTTTCCTGGTTGGCCAATACCGCGCACAACAGCTGATTATTTAAGGCGTGGCCGGTTTTAAAGGCTTTAAACTCGCCTAATATGCTGTAGCCCGCCATATATAAATCGCCTACTGCATCGAGAATTTTATGTTTAATAAATTCATCTTCGTAGCGCAGACCGTCCTGGTTTAACACGCGAAACTCATCCAGCACCACAGCGTTATCAAAACTGCCGCCCAGCGCCAGATTATTTGCCCGCAGGTATTCTACTTCGTGTAAAAAACCAAAAGTACGGGCCCGGCTGATGTCTTTAATAAAGCCAGCAGCAGAAAAATCCATTTGCATATGCTGGGTAGTTTCTGCAATAACCGGATGGTTAAACTCGATAGCGAAGTCGATTTTAAAGCCATGATGCGGCTTAAATTCTGCCCACTTGTCGCCATCTTCTACCCGGACTGCTTTTTTAATACGGATAAACTTTTTCGCCAGGCGTTGCTCGGCTACACCGGCTTCCAGTAACAGATAGACAAAGGGGTTGGCGCTGCCGTCCATAATTGGAATTTCGGCCGAATCAACTTCAATAACCAGGTTGTCAATGCCCAGGCCGGCAATTGCCGCCATCAGGTGCTCAGTAGTCGATAGCCGCACGCCATTTTCATTGATTAAACAAGTACACATCACAGTATCGCCAACTAATTCTGGCGTTACCTTGAAGTCAACCACCGGATCAAGATCAACACGACGGAACACTATGCCCGTGTTATCCGGCGCAGGTCGGAGAGTAAGCGTAACCTTTTCGCCTTTGTGCAATCCTACTCCAATGGAGCTGACTGTTTTGCCGATGGTACGTTGTTTAATCATATTTCTTCCTGCTCAAATAATAAGCAATCATAAAATGGCGGCGAAGCATAGCATAACGTGACAATTATGCCAAATTTCACTGAACCGCAACTTAAAGCGGCACTAAGCCTGCCGGCGGCTAAACCCGGCTAACAACCGAGTATAGCTTTAGTCAGCTTGTTTGCGTAAAAATGCCGGGATATCAAAGATATCAATATTGGCTTTGCTCTCTGGCTGGGCCTTGGCATTTACCGCAGTTTGCTCATGCTTAACCGTTTGCACCTCGTGTTGCGGCATTAATGCAGCGCCACCATGAGTGCCATATACCGGCTTTTGCACGTCTACCGGGCGGCTACCCGGCACCAGGCTGATATCCGGCCGGCGGTCAGCACCAATACCCGTTGCTACTACTGTTACGCGCAACTCGTCCTGCATATTCGGGTCGATAACTGCACCAACAACCACAGTAGCATTTTCTGAGGCAAAGGCTTTAACCGCATTACCAACAATTTCAAACTCTTCAATACTGATATCCAGGCCGGCAGTAATATTAACCAGAATACCTTTAGCACCTGACAGGTCAATATCTTCCAGTAACGGGCTGGAGATAGCCTGCTCTGCAGCTTCTTCCGCCCGATCCGGACCAGTAGCGCGACCACTACCCATCATCGCCGTACCCATTTCAGACATAACGGTACGTACGTCAGCAAAGTCGACGTTAATTAAGCCCGGCCGGGTAATCAGCTCGGCGATACCTTGCACTGCGCCTAACAAAACGTTGTTCGCTGCTTTAAACGCGTCCAGCAGGCTGGTGCCTTTGCCCAACACTTTTAGCAGTTTGTCATTGGGGATAGTGATCAGTGAATCGACATGCTTTGCCAGCTCCAGAATACCTTCATCTGCAAAAGTAGTGCGCTTTTTGCCTTCAAACGGGAACGGCTTGGTCACTACTGCAACCGTCAGAATACCCAGCTCGCGCGCTACTTCAGCTACGATAGGCGCTGCACCGGTACCGGTACCGCCACCCATACCGGCAGCGATAAACACCATATCCGCGCCTTGCAGGGTTTTCTTGATGGTTTCGCGGTCTTCTTCAGCTGAACGACGGCCAATTTCCGGGTTAGCACCAGCACCTAAGCCCTTGGTCACGTGTGCACCTAACTGCAGGGTCACATTAGCTGACGAATTACGCAGTGCCTGCGCATCAGTATTAGCCGCAACAAACTCTACACCTTCAATGTTGCTGGCAACCATATATTCGACAGCATTACCGCCGCCTCCACCAACACCTATTACTTTAATGACAGCTTCTTCGCTGTGGTTTTCCATTAACTCAAACATAGCTCTCTCTCCGTTTTTACGCTTACTAAATTGTTAAAACTCGCCTTTAAACCAGCTGCTGATCCGTTTGACGAAACTGCCGACTGAGTCACGCACATCCGCCACTTTTTTCTGCTGGGTGCGGGCATCTTTGCCGTACAGTAGCAAGCCAACGACACTGGCGTAGGCCGGATCCTGCACATATTCTTTTAAACCACTGACATGCATTGGCAGGCCAACGCGCACCGGCATCTGGAAAATATCCTCGGCAAATTCGACAGCACCTTCCATTTTGGCGGTGCCACCGGTAAGCACTACGCCAGCGGCGATTTGCTCTTCCAGGCCCGAACTTTTAATCTCTTCCATCACCAGCTCAAATAATTCCTGGTAGCGTGGCTCAACGACTTCTGCCAGCGTATGGCGTGACATAGACCGCGCCGGCCGGCCGCCAACACTTGGCACCTCAATGCTTTCTTCTTTGCCTACCATGCTGCGCAGCGCGCAGGCGTATTGCACTTTGATTTCTTCGGCGTGGCTGATTGGCGTGCGGAAGATTTTCGCGATATCGCTGGTTACCTGATTACCGGCCACCGGGATCACGGCGGTATGGCGCAAGGCGCCATTGGTGTAAATGGCAATATCGATGGTACCGCCGCCAACATCTACTACGCAGACACCCAGCTCTTTTTCGTCATCGGTCAGCACGGCAAAGCTGGAGGCCAGTGCGGTAAAAATCAGCTGATCTACCTGCAGTCCGCAGCGCTCGACACATTTTTCAATGTTTTTTGCCATGTCATTGGCGCAGGTAACAATATGAGCTTTGGCTTCCATCCGCACACCAGACATACCGACCGGGCTTTTAATGCCTTCTTGCATATCAACCGAGAACTCTTGTGGCAACACGTGTAACATGCGCCGCTCGGCTGAAATAGGCACCGATTTGGCAGCATGGATCACACTGGCAACATCTTCTGTTGTCACCTCAGTATCGTTAATCGGTACCATACCGCTTTCGTTCTGGCAGCGGATATGTTTGCCGGTGATGCCTAAATACACTGAGGATACCCGGCAGTCGGCCATCAACTCAGCTTCGTCGATGGCGCGCTGTACCGCCTGTACCACCAGGTTAAGGTCGTTAACGCCGCCTTTATCCATGCCGCGTGATACATGAGTACCTACACCGACAATGCTTAAGCGATCGTCTGGCGTAATCTCGCCTACTACCGCTTTTATTTGCGCGGTACCGATATCCAGGCCTACTATCAGATCTCTATCCAACGACTTTGTCATGCTTTTCTCTTTTGTTCACTGCTGTAACGCACGGCGATACCGGTGTCGTAACGTAAATCTATTTCGGCGACAGCGTCGGTTTTATGTTTTGTTATTACCGGATACAACTCAATAAAACGCTGTACGCGCTTTAACGTATCTTCACGGCCCAGCTTCAGCTTTACGCCATTACTGAGGTTAAGCTGCCAGGAAAATCGCTCGGTTAACCCCAGCGATACGGCATTAAATTTATGCAGGGCCAGCAAGCCCTGCATATGGCGGAACATGGTCAGGGCGTCCTGCTGGCTGCCTTGTGGGCCGGTTAGCATCGGCAGTTCCGTTTTCAGCTGCTGTAGTGGCGCGTCAAATATTTCTGCGCGGTCATTTAGTAATTGCTGCTGATTCCAGATAGCTACCGGCTGTTGTTCTGTAACAACCACAACCAGGGCATCAGGCCATTGTTTGCGCACGGCCACCTGATATACCCAGGGTTGCTGTAACAAAAACGCTTGTACCTGATCCACGTTCACGCTAAAAAAGTTACCTACATATTCTTGTGTCAGCACCTGATGCAGTGCTACCGCATCGATATGCTGAAAATCACCATACAGACGTATTTCCTGCACCGGTGCACTTTGCTGGCTATGCAACCAGTCACTGGCGACTACCATTGCCCAGCTCAGACCTGCCAGCGCACAGAGAAAAAACAGCACTCCGGCGAAAAACGCCGGACGCTGCTTCAACGCTGTAGTAGGCAAGCGCCAGTTCATCGGTTTAGCTCCTGTTACTCTGGCTGAGTATGGCAAGCACTAACTGCTGAAAACTCAGGCCGGCAGCCTTGGCTGCCATCGGCACCAGAGATTTTTCTGTCATGCCGGGCACAGTATTTACTTCCAGCAGGTAATGCTGGCCGCTGTCGTCCAGCATAATATCTACCCGGCCCCAGCCACTGGCACCGACCGCATTAAAAGCTTTTAACGCACTGTCCTGCATAGCGGCAGTAAGCTGTGCATCTAACGGCGCCGGACACAGATATTCAGTACTGTTGGCCTGATATTTGGCTTCGTAATCATAAAACGCCCTTGGCGTACGCATTTCTACTACCGGCAGCACCTGGTCATTTAAAATAGCGATGGTAAATTCACGACCGTTAATCCAGCGCTCAACCAAAATTTCGCTGTCGTACTGTAATGCCTGGCTAATCGCCTGTTGTAACTCTGCGGCGCTGCTGGCGGCGCTCATGCCTATGCTGGAGCCTTCATTGGCCGGCTTCACCATCACTTTACCGCCCAGGCTGGCCAGCAAGCCGGCAAAATCAGTGTCACTGCTATGCACAACGGCAAACGGTGCTGTTGGCAGGTTTTGCGCCTGAAACAACCATTTGCAGCGAATTTTATCCATTGCCAGCGCCGAGCCCAGCACACCACTGCCGGTATAAGGCAGACCCAGTTGTTGCAATGCCCCCTGCATGCTGCCGTCTTCACCGCCACGGCCATGCAGCACAATAAACACCTGCTGCGCGCCAAGTTCCGCCAGCTCAGCCAGGTTTTGCTGTTGCGGATCAAAAGCAAAAGCGTCAACGCCAGCCTGCTGTAAGGCAGTTAATACCGCCTTACCCGAACGCAATGACACCTCGCGCTCTGCCGACACTCCGCCAAACATCACGGCAACTTTGCCAAAGGTTTGCAGATTACTGCTCATGCTTGCTCTCCTGCACTGGCTTTTAACTGGTTGATATTTAATTGCATCGCGGCCAGCTTTTTCACCAGGGCGCCAATATTGCCAGCGCCCTGGGTCAGTACCACGTCACCATCCTGCAGCACGGTTGCCAGGCTGGGTGCCAAATCCTGCGGTGTCGCTACATAAATAGGGTCTAGCGCGCCGCGATTACGGATAGTGCGGCATAAACTGCGGCTGTCAGCGCCGGCTATCGCCGTTTCACCTGCGGCATAAACTTCCAGCAGTAACAGGGTATCGACGCTGGACAACACCTTGGCAAAGTCTTCGTACAGGTCGCGGGTGCGGGTATAGCGATGTGGCTGGTAGGCCATGACTAAACGCCGCTCTGGCCAGGCAGCACGCACCGCCGCAATCGTAGCGGCAACTTCAGTTGGATGATGACCATAGTCATCCAGCAGCAACACCTGACCGTTACCGGTATTAAATTCACCATATTGCTGAAACCGGCGGCCAATGCCTTCAAACTGATTTAAGGCGGTTAAGATTGCCTGTTCGCTAATGCCCTCGTCGCGCGCCAGCGCAAAGGCTGCGGTAGCGTTTAATGCATTGTGCTTGCCAGGCAGGTTCAGCACCACTTCGCGCTGATTCCCCTCCGGATCGGTAATAACAAAGCGGCTGCGGGTGCCCGTTTGGCTAAACTCGCTGATCACAAAGTCGGCATCTTCGCTAAAACCATAGGTCAGTACGGTACGGCCAATTTGACTCAGCAAGCCGCGCAGTACCGGGTCATCAATACAAACTACTGCCACACCATAAAATGGCAGGTTGTGACAAAACTCCAGATAAGTGGCTTTTAGCTTTTCAAAGTCACCCTGATAGGTGTCCATATGATCGGCTTCAATATTGGTAATCACAGTTGCCAGTGGCTGCAAGTGCAGGAAAGACGCATCGCTTTCGTCAGCTTCGGCAATTAAATAGCGGCCTTCACCCAAGCGGGCGTTGGAGCCGGCAGAATTGAGCAAACCACCAATTACGAAGGTTGGATCGGTGCCGGCCTGAGCAAAAATTGAGGCCAGTAAACTGGTAGTAGTGGTTTTACCATGGGTACCGGCTACGGCAATACCGTGGCGAAACCGCATCAGCTCGCCCAGCATTTCAGCACGGCGCACTACAGGAATGCGCAGTTCACGCGCGGCCGCCACTTCCGGGTTTGCCGGATTAATAGCGCTGGAGACAACAACCACGCTGGCTCCGCTAACATTGGCTTCGGCATGGCCAAAACTCACCTTAGCGCCCAGGGTGATTAAGCGTTCAGTTACGCCGTTAGGCGCTATGTCTGAGCCCGATACGTTATAGCCTTCATTTAGCAGCACTTCAGCAATACCGCCCATACCGGCACCGCCAATACCGACAAAGTGGATCCGCTCTACCCGGCGCATGGCCAGTTTTTTCTGTTGTGGTGTCGTAATCATAATGCTTGTCCTGTCTGGCCCGCCAACTGCTGACATTGCGCTACTACCTCGGCACTGGCATTATCCAGCGCACAGGCACGCGCCCGGGCGGCCATCTGTTTTAATTCAGTTTTATCCTGCAACCAGCGTGTCAGCAGCGGCAATAAGCTTTGCTGGTTAAATTCATGCTGTGCCAGTATCAGTGCGGCCTGTTGCTGGCTTAACCAGCGGGCATTTGCACTCTGGTGATCGTCAATGGCGGTTGGTAACGGCACAAACAGTGCCGCTACGCCGGCACAGGCCAGTTCGCTGACAGTAGAGGCACCGGCGCGGCAAATTACCAGATCAGCCCAGGCATAGGCCTGCGCCATATCGGCAATAAAGGCGCTGACCTCAACACTTAAGCCATCCTGCTGCTGTTGCTGATAGGCCTGCTCGGTTTGTTGCTGCCCGGCAGCGCCGGTTTGATGTTTGACCTGCAACGGGGCAACTTGCGCTGCAGCGGCAAAAATTGCCGGTAAGCGCTCGTTTAATACTTTGGCGCCCAGGCTGCCGCCCACCACCAGCACCTTTAAACTGCCACTGTAGTCATGGCCGGCTGCGGCATTTATTACCGCTGTACGCACCGGATTACCCACCAGTAACTGTTTGGCATTGCCGGCAAAGGCCTCTGGAAATGCCACTAACACTTTATTCGCCAGCCGCGCCAATAACCGGTTGGTGCTGCCGGCGACGGCATTTTGCTCATGCACCAGCAACGGCAAACCTTGCAGCCAGGCCGCAACGCCGCCAGGCCCGCTGGCATAGCCGCCAAAACCCAATACCAGTTGCGGCTGCAGCTTTTTTAACACAGCACGGGCTTGCAGCACCGACTGCAGCAACATAAAGGGCGCTTTGAGTAACGCCAACACGCCTTTTCCGCGCAAACCGGACACACTAATGGCATAAAATGGCCAGCCAAATTGCGGCACCAGTTTAGCTTCCATCCGATCGGCACTGCCCAACCAGTGAATCTGCCAGCCGGCGTCCTGCAGTGCCGTTGCCACCGCCTGCGCCGGAAAAATGTGTCCGCCGGTACCACCGGCCATAATCAGCGCGCTCGGTTTAGTCATGCCGGCCTCCGCTGATAGCCTGTTTACCTTTTAAACGCACTTCAAAGTCGATGCGAAGCAACAAAGCTGCAGCCATCAGCATAATGATCAGGCTGCTGCCACCAGAGCTGACAAACGGCAGTGTTAACCCCTTAGTCGGTAAAGCGCCGGTAGCCACACCAATATTGACGGCCGACTGAAAACCTATCCAGATAGCCATCGCGTACGCTAAGAAGCCGTGAAAACTCATTTGTTTAGCCAGTGCATGCTGACCAATCCACAACGCGCGGTACACGAGCATAAATAACAGGCTTAGCAGCACTGCCACACCGGCAAAACCGGTTTCTTCAGCAATCACGGCCAGAATAAAATCGGTATGCGCTTCGGGCAGGTATTCCAGTTTTTGAATACTGTTGCCCAGGCCCTGACCAAACCAACCGCCACGGCCAAACGCCATCAGAGACTGGGTCAACTGGTAGCCACTGCCAAAAGGGTCGGCCCAGGGGTCAAGAAAAGCCGTTACCCGCTTCCAGCGATACTCGCTGTACACGATCAACACAGCTATCGCCAACAAGCCGGTAAAGATCAGGCCAAAAAATTGCCACAAACGGGCACCGGCTAAAAACAGCAGAGCTACCGCAGTGGCAAACATTACGATGACGGTACCTAAATCCGGTTGCATTAACAGCAATACCGCAAAAGCAAACAGCACCAGTAATGGCTTAACGAAGCCTTTGAGGTTTTCACGTACTTCTTCGTGCCGCCGTACCAGATAGCTTGCCAGATAAACGAAGAAAAACAGTTTAGCCGGCTCAGCGGCCTGAATATTTATCGGCCCCAGCGCCAGCCAACGCGTACTGCCATTTACATTGCGGCCAAATAGTAGTACCGCTACCAGCATGGCCAACGCAGCCAACAGCAGCAGCATGTTGTTGTTATGCCACCATTGTACCGGCAGGTTTAATACTATCAGCCCGGCAGAAAAACCTATTGCCAGATAAATAAGATGGCGGATGGTAAAATGCAGCTCATTATCAAACAGCCTGGCCGCTACCGGTACCGATGCACTGGTGACCATGACCACACCAATGGCCAGCACCAACAACAGCAGAGTAACAAAAAGCTTGTCGTAGGCAGCGCCGTCTTCAGAGCGCCACCAGTCGCTAAAGCGCTGCATCGGGTTAGCCCAAGGCTGATTTAATAGCTTAAGTGCCAGCTGTTTCATAGCACCTCCGCCTTAACGGCTGCGCTGAACTGGTCGCCGCGTTCACTGTAACTTTTAAACATATCCAGGCTGGCGCAGGCGGGTGACAACAACACCATATCGCCGTGCTTTGCCAGTTTAGCTGCGGCTTTTACTGCGTCCTGCAAGGTTTTTACCTGCACCGCATCTGGTTTAAGCGCCGCTATGGCCGGGCCATCCTGCCCCAGAGTGATCAGAGCATCGACCTGAGTGTCCAGCACTGTTTGCAGCTCAGACATATCTGCGCCTTTGCCATCGCCGCCGGCAATCAGGATCAGCCGGCCCGTGACACCTGGCTTTAAGCCGGCAATCGCGGCCAGTGTGGCGCCGATATTAGTTGCTTTAGAATCGTTGATCCAGCGCACACCCTTGTGTTCTGCTACCAGAGTGCAACGATGCGGTAACGACTGAAACGTCGTCAGGGCCTTAATCAAACCGTCGCGGTTTGCACCGGCAGCCAGCGCCAACGCACAGGCTACCAGGGCATTAAATTCGTTGTGGGCACCAAACAGGCTCATCTGCGCCACGCTAAGCAGCGGCTCACCAGCGACCTTTATCCAGCGTTCGCCGCTGTAATCGCAGATGCCATAGCCGGCGTCGGCCAGTTTAATGCCAAGGCTGTGCTCTGCCTGCTGCGGCATAGTGGCGGCATCATCCAGATTAAACACCGCCAGTGCGGTATGCTGATAAACCCGCTGTTTTGACGCCGTATAGGCCGCCATAGTGTGATAACGGTCCAGATGATCGGCACTGACATTGAGCACTGTACTGGCAACGCTATGCAGATTATGCAGTGTATCAAGCTGAAAACTGGACAATTCCAGCACGTAAACGTCAATATCCGGTTGCATAATGGCATCCAGCACCGGCAGTCCTATATTGCCTGCTGCCAGCGCTTTTACACCACTGGCATTAAGCATGGCTTCGACCAGCTTAGTGACGGTAGATTTGCCATTAGAGCCGGTGATAGCCACTACAGCTTTAGTATTAAAACGGGCAAACAGCTCAACATCACCCATAAGTTCAGCGCCTTGCGCTACAGCAAAGCGGACCGCAGGATGCTGCGGCGACAAACCGGGACTTAGTACAATAATGTCCATTTTTGCCAGTCGGTTAGCGTCCAGCTTCCCCAGATAAATACCATCGACTTTTTCGGCGGCAATCTGCTCTATGCCAGCCGGTTTACTGCGGCTGTCCATCAACACCGGTTTTACGCCCTGGTTCAGCAAAAAGCGCACCGTAGCCAGACCTGACAGGCCCAGCCCAACGACTGCAATGCGCTTTTTGGTTAAACTCAGTGTCATAACTTATCTCAGTTTCAGGGTCGCTAAACCCACCAGCACAAAAATGATGGATAAAATCCAGAAGCGCACTATCACGCGCGGCTCCGGCCAGCCTTTTAATTCGTAATGATGATGAATTGGCGCCATGCGAAAAATGCGCTGGCCACGCAACTTGTACGACCCAACCTGCAAAATAACCGACAGGGTTTCCATCACAAAGATGCCGCCCATAATAAACAGCACGATTTCCTGCCGCACCAATATGGCCACTACGCCCAGCACAGCGCCCAGCGCCAGTGAGCCAACATCGCCCATAAAGACCTGCGCCGGATAGGTGTTAAACCAGAGGAAGCCCAAACCGGCGCCAATCAGTGCCGCCAGAAATACCACCAGCTCACTGGCATGTGGCAGGTAAGGGATATTCAGATAGGCCGAGAAATTCACGTTACCGCTGACATAAGCAATGATGGCAAAAGCACCGGCAACCATAATAGTCGGCACTATTGCCAGGCCGTCCAGGCCATCGGTCAGATTAACCGCATTGCTGGTGCCAACGATGACAAAGTAACTCAGCGCCAGAAACAGCAAGCCCAGCTGCGGCATAACGTCTTTCAGGAAAGGCACCAGCAAAGCCGTTTCAGCCGGCCGCTCGGCAGTAAGATACAAAAATGCCGCCGTAATAATGGCAAACAACGACTGCCAGAAATATTTCCAGCGCGCGATTAAGCCTTTCGGATCTTTGCGCACCACTTTACGGTAGTCATCAACAAATCCAATCCAGCCAAAGCTGACTAAAACAAATAACACAACCCAAACGTATTTATTTTCCAGGTTGGCCCACAACAGCGTGCTAACCAAAACAGCGCCGAGAATAAGCAAGCCACCCATGGTGGGCGTGCCTTTTTTAGAGAAATGACTTTCCGGGCCGTCACCGCGCACTACCTGGCCTATCTGCATCCGCTGCAGCCGGGCGATCAATTTTGGCCCCAGATATAGGCTAAGCAATAAAGACGTTAAAATGCCCAGAATAGAGCGAAACGTCAGATAACTGAATACATTAAAAAAGCTGAAGTATTGCGTCAAATACTCGGCTAACCAAACTAGCATGGGCTATTCTCCTGCTGACATCTTTCTAGCAAGTCCTGCACAACCAATTCCATTTTCGCGCTACGCGAGCCTTTCACTAGTAGGGTGACATCCTGCTGCTCTGACACTATCGGCATCAGACGTTGCATTAGCGCCTGACGTGAACTGAAATGTGCCCCTTGTCCATTGAACAAGTCACTGGCGCTCTGTGATAACACGCCAAGGGTGAACAACAGATTAATACCGGATTGTTTCGCGTATAAACCTATCTCTTCGTGGTATAAGCGGGCGTTTTCGCCCAGTTCAGCCATGTCACCCAGCAGCAACACTCTATAGCCGTTATAAGAAGCCAACAGGTCAATGGCAGCCTTTACCGACTCGACATTGGCATTGTAAGAATCATCAATTAACCTGACGGCCGGGCTAAGCCGCTTCACATTAGTACGGCCTTTCACCGGCTGCATCTGCGACAAACCAAGCTGCACGTCTTCCAGGCTGGCACCCAGTGCGATACAGGCAGCCGCGGCGGCCAGTGCGTTACTGACGTTGTGTTTGCCCGGAATGGTCAACTGAATAAAACGCCGGCCACTGGCACAATTCAGTTCAAAACCGGCGCAGCCCTGCTCGTCCAGCGCAATGTCGGTGGCATGATAATCGGCAGCGTGCGCTGAGGAAAACTGTATAACTTGCTTGCCGTCTAAACGGCGCAACCAGTAATCACGGTATTCGCTGTCAGCCGGTATAATGGCGACGCCGTTATCAGGTAAGCCATTGAATATTTCACCCTTGGCGCGCGCTACACCGTATACATCGCCAAAGCCTTCCAGGTGTGACGGTGCCACATTGGTGATAATGGCTACCTGCGGTAACGCCAGCGACGTGGTATAAGCAATTTCACCCTGATGATTCGCCCCCAGCTCCAGTACCGCATAGCGGTGCCTGGCGGTCAGGCGCAGCATGGTCAACGGCACGCCTATGTCATTATTAAAGTTACCCTGGGTAGCCAGCACTTCACCACGACGGTTTAAAATAGCTGCCATCATTTCTTTAACGGTGGTTTTACCGGCACTACCTGTTACCGCAACCGTCTTCGGTGCCAGGCGCCGTTTAACCTCGGCGGCCAGCTGGCCCAACGCCAATCGGGTGTCCGGCACTATAATTTGCGTTACCGCCTCGTCAACCGGATGTTGCAATACTAAGGCGGATGCACCTTTGGCTACGACCTCAGCCGCAAACTGAGCACCATCGAAATTTGGCCCTTTCAGCGCAATAAACAAGGCGCCGGCGCTAATACTGCGGCTGTCTGTGCTGACTGCACTTATTTCAACATCTGGCCCGGTCATTACTGCGCCCAGCAGACGGCAAATATCACTACAGGTTAAATTAATCATACTGACATCTCCGTAACCAGTTGACGAAGATAGGCCCGCTCATCGTACTGTCGCTGTTCGGTGCCAATTATCTGTACTGTTTCGTGCCCTTTGCCGGCTATTAACACCACATCACCGGCCTGAGCACTGGATAAAGCCAGCTTAATCGCGGCTTTGCGATCAGGTTCAATTTGATAGGCTGCGTCCGGGCTCATGCCGGCGGCAATGTCATTGCATATAGTTAACACGTCTTCACTACGCGGATTATCGGCGGTGATAATCACATGGTCAGCGGTCAGCTCAGCCAGTTGGCCCATAATCGGTCTTTTACCGCGGTCGCGGTCACCACCACAGCCAAATACACACCAAAGCCGGCCCGGGCAATGTGCCCGCAGCGCTTGCAGCGCCAACTGTAAAGCGTCCGGCGTATGAGCGTAGTCGATAACCGCACTAAAGCGTTGTGGAAAATGAAACAGCTCCATCCGGCCAGGTACGGTACTGAGTTGGTTCAGCACCGTCAGTACATCGGCCAGTGCATAACCCAGAACCAACATAGCGCTGACTGCGGCCAGCACATTTTGAATATTAAACTCACCGAGCAATGGCAAACTTACCCGGTAGTCGCCTTGCGGACTATGCAGCGTTAACTGATAACCGTCTGGCCCGGCGCTAACTCCGGAATACCCCAGGTAGCGGCTAAAACCACGGCAGTCTTCCATCCTGCCGTACACCCATAGCGGCAGTTCACTGCGCTCTGCCAGTTTACGGCCAAATTCATCAGACAAATTAATTACCGCTGCCCGGCTAAATTGTGGCGTGAATAGCTGCGCCTTAGCTGCACCGTACTCTGCCATAGAGCCGTGATAGTCCAGGTGATCCCGTGTCAGGTTAGTGAAGACAGCAACGTCAAACAACATACCCGCTACACGTTGTTGTACCAGAGCATGCGACGAGACTTCCATAGCGGTAACGGCTACGCCATCACTGACAAAACCGGCCAGTATGCGCTGCAAATCAACATAATGCGGTGTGGTGTTCGGCAGCGGCGTAAGTGCACCAATTTCACCATAGCCCAGCGTGCCGACAACGCTGGCTTTATGGCCGAGCAGGCTGGCCAGCTGGCTGATAAAGAAACTGGTGCTGGATTTACCATTAGTGCCGGTTACTGCCGCCATTTGCAGCTGACGTGCGGGTTTGTTATAAAAGCCGGCGGCCAGCGCCGGTAATAATTGCTGTAGCTCCGGCAACACCACTACCCGTTCATCGTCGTAGTGGCCTTCATTGGTTAGTACCAGCGCGGCACCCTGTGCCAGCGCCTGAGCAATAAAGGCTTTGCCATGCTGATTTACTCCAGGCAATGCTAAAAACACCTGGCCGGGCCCTACTTTACGGCTGTCCAGTTGTAAACCGGTTAAGGTTGTTTCCGGCACCTTGCTGGCATACAGTGCCAACCAGCTTTTACTGTTAACCGTCATGCCGGCCTCCACCAATAGCAGACAGCCTGGCCTGATCTGCCGCATCCGGCGTCAGGTTCAGTAGCTGCATAGTTGCACTCATAATATTGGCAAATACCGGCGCCGCTATTTCACCACCATGGTAAAAATCACCCGCAGGTTCATTAATCACTACCACACAGGCCAGACGCGGGTTGGATATTGGCCCGACACCGGCAAAAGACGCTACATAATCTTCGCCATAGCCACCCACTATAGCCTTGCGCGCAGTACCCGTTTTTCCACCAACGCGATAACCTTTAACCTGTGCCCGGGTGGCCGTGCCGCCCGGCATAATATTCGCCTCCATCATCCGCAGCATGGCAGCAGCATGCTCTGGAGCCAGTACCTGCTCACCCGGATAGATGTCGGTCGTTTTAACGATACTCAGTGGCCGGCTGACACCACCATTGGCCATAGTGGCATATACCCTTGCCAGTTGCGCCGCTGTGGCAGACAGGCCGTAACCAAATGATAAGGTAGCGCGCTCATGATCTGACCAGCGCCGGCGGTGGCTTAACATACCGCTGCTTTCACCATTCAGCCCCAGGCCGGTATCGCTGCCCAGCCCCATATTGGCGTACAGGCTGATTACATGTTCTATTGGCATATCCAGCACCAGTTTACTGACGCCGATATTGCTGGATTTCTGAATAATGCCGGTTAAATCCAGAGTGTTGTAGTTGATTGCATCCCGCACCCAGCTGCCACCAACCCGCATATAGCCCGGATAGGTATCCACTTTACTGGCCAGATTAGCCGTGCCAAATTCCAGTGCACTTAATACCGCCAACGGTTTCATGGTTGAACCCGGCTCAAAAGTATCGGTAATAGCGCGGTTGCGAAACAAATATGCCGGGGCGTTGCCACGGTTATTCGGATTAAACGACGGGCTGTTAACCATCGCCAGCACTTCACCGCTATGCACATCTACCACCACGGCAGAGCCGGATGTAGCCCCGTGTGACAATACGGCCTTTTTCAGTTCACGGTAGGTAACGGCCTGAATACGCTGATCAATACTAAGCTGCAGGTTACCCGGCTGCTGCGCCTGAAAACGCTCCAGCACTTCAATTTCGCGGCCTTTGGCGTCTTTACGAAATACCTTACGGCCGGCTGTACCGGTAAGTAAGTCATCAAAGCGTTTTTCAATACCCTCTACACCAACATCATCAACATTGGTAAAGCCCAGCAGTTGGGCGGTCACTTCGCCGGCCGGATAGTAGCGGCGGGATTCCTGCCGAAAATAAATACCCGGCACTTTTAATTGCTTAACATAGTTAACCACGGCCGGGTTAACCTGGCGCTGCAGATAGACAAAACGCCGCTGCGGGTTATCGCCAATTCGTTGCAATAATTGCGTCGGGCTAAGCTGCAAAATATCCGCCAGTGCATGCCAGCGTCGCTCATCAGCGGCGGCATGACGCTCCAGCACCACCTTAGGATCGGCCCAGATTGCCTCAACCGGAATACTGACTGCCAGCTCTTCACCGTTGCGGTCTGAAATCATGCCGCGCAGCACGGCATCGGCTTCAACGCGCAGCGAACGGGCATCGCCCTGACTCACCAGCATGTCGGGTTCAATAACCTGTAACCAGGCAGCCCGCACCATCAGAGCAGCAAATACTGCACTTAGGCTTAACATCACAAATGCAAAACGCCAGCCCAGCACTGATGGCACTGTTCTGGCTTTGGCCTGACGTTTGGGCTTATTGCTGGTCATGGCACTGTTACCGCTATGTCGCGCTCGCCAGCCGGACGCACCATTTGCAACCGGTTGCGGGCGATGTCTTCTACCCGGCTGTGCTCTGCCAGTGCCCGCTGTTCCAGCAGCAAATTACGCCACTCAATATCTAACTGGTCGCGCTGTTGATACAACACATCCTGCGCTATGGTTGTTTGCCGGTTTAAATGAGCAAAATGCACCACTGCCAGGGCGGACACTATGCAGGCCAGTAACAACAATGCCGGCCACTTAGCGGCACGCCAGTCACGGGCGATTAAACGGTGCAGGCTGATATTATTCATGGCGCTGCTTCTCCGCTATGCGTAACACGGCACTGCGCGCCCGCGGGTTATGCTGCAGCTCTTGCTCTGACGGCATTATGGCTTTACCAATCAGCTTTAAATCAGTGCGCTGCGCCAGCTGCGCCTGGGTCAGCGGTATACCACGCGGTACCGGCTCGCCTTTGGCATGACGGCGCATAAACTGCTTTACCAGCCTGTCTTCCAGCGAGTGAAAGCTTATCACCACCAGACGTCCGCCCGGCTTCAGTACCGCCAGCGCAGCCTGTAGTGCCTGATTAACTTGTTCCAGCTCGCTGTTAATGTAAATACGAATGGCCTGAAAACTGCGCGTGGCCGGATGTTTTTTCTCTTTGTTACTCTTGGGCACGCTGGCACTAATTAATGCTGCCAGCTGTGACGTACGCGTAATCACGGTTTCTGCACGGGCGGCAACGATGGCCTGTGCGATACGCCAGGCAAACTTTTCTTCGCCGTATTCACGCAGTACAAAACTGATGTCTTCTACATCGGCATGCGCCAGCCAGTCAGCAGCGCTGATACCCGAACTGGGGTCCATACGCATATCCAGCGGGCCGTCACGCATAAAACTGAAGCCGCGATCGGCGTCATCTAACTGGGGTGACGACACGCCAAGGTCAAGCAGTATGCCATCCAGCGCACCGCTGATTTGTTGCTGTTGCGCTATGGTTGCCAGGGCGGCAAAGGGGCTGTGGGTGATATGAAAACGCGGATCGCTGGCCAGTGGGGCGGCGGCAGCAATCGCGGCAGGATCTCGGTCTATAGCATACAGGCGGCCAGTGGGGCCAAGTTGTGCCAATATGGCCCGGCTGTGTCCGCCACGGCCAAAGGTACCGTCGAGGTAGCAACCGTCGGGCTTTAGTGCTAATCCGTCCAGTGTTTCTTGCAACAGGACAGAAATATGAGCCGGTGTATTCATGTTACAGTGCAAAGTCCTGTAAACGTTCTGATAATTCGACATCGCCGGCCTGTGCCTGTTCCAGCGCAATATCAGCTGAAAGGCGGTCATGCCAGGCGCTTTCGTCCCAGATTTCAAATTTGTTTAACTGACCTACCAGCCGGATGCCTTTACTCAGGCCGGCATGCTGGCGAAGTGGAGCCGGCAGCAAAATACGGCCGCTTTTGTCCATGTCACAGTCAGTCGCGTTGCCCAGCAGTACGCGCTGTAAACGGCGTTCCTGCGGGTTTAAACTGGATAAGCGTTTTAGTTTTTCTTCTATTTCTTCCCACTCAGCCAGCGGATATAACAATAAACAGGGGTCGTGCAAATCGATGGTGCAAATCAGGTGGCCCTGACAATCAGACAGCAGAAATTCGCGGTAGCGCGCCGGTAGCGCTAACCGTCCTTTCTCGTCCAGAGTCAACGTAAATGAGCCACGAAACATAAGCTTCCTGTACGATAAATTTTTAGCTTTTATTGCGGATAAGCCTAAATGATCCACTTTTACCCACAAATCCCCACAACGATACAGTTTAGGGTGCAGGTTTGACCAATGTCAAGGTAAAAACAGAGCGATTGATCGATTGCGATCACAGTAAAAATAAGCGCTGCAGCAAAGATGATGATTTTGGTGGGAAAAAGTGGAGTTAGATCAAAAGCGACATCAAACAGCCCTGTTTTTATGTACAGTTAATCAAATTATGCTGCTTTTTTCTGCGCTGACTTGCCAAGGCGGAATAAATTATTCAATACTGCTTTGGTATACTAATAACAAATTCCCACATCTGGTTTAAGCAACACAAGGATCCGGCTTTATGGTGTGTTTACTGAAAATCCGCGGCATGCTGGAACAGATGTCGATTATCGAGCGCAAACTGGCGGATTTTATTCTGGATAACGCCCATTTGCTACGGGATTATTCCTCGCAGCAGTTGGCGGATGCGGTCGGTACCAGCCAGTCCAGCGTGGTGAAATTTTGTCAGAAGCTCGGTTACAAAGGCTATCCGGATTTAAAATTAGCGGTTAATGAAGCGGTGATTACCGCTTCTACCCTGCAACGCAGCGATAGCCACGAACAGGGACAACAGCAGAGTGACATTAAAACCCTGGTAGAGCAGCTGCAATTTAGTTTGCACAGCCATTTGCGCGGCATTTTAGAAATTAATGACGAAAAAGCGCTGCGCGATGCCAGCGACTGTCTGCTGCAAACCGACAAAGTGCTAATTGCCGGCTTTGGCCAATCCGGCATAGTGGCGCACGATATGCAATTTCGCTTGCTGCAATTGGGTAAGCTGGCACTGCTGCATACCGACCCGGCCATTGCGCTGCAACTGGCCAGCACGCTTGATCAGCACAGCGTGTTGCTGCTGATATCAGAATCGGGCCAGAATGCCGATTTATTGAAACTGGCCCGTTTCGCCCGCCAGCGTCAGATCCGTATTATCAGCCTGACCAGCTTTAAAACCAATGCGTTAAGTCTGGCCGCCGATATAGCGTTATACGCACTGAGTGGCGATGAAAATGTGCGGCTTAATGCGCTGCTGGTTCAACTGGCACAGCAGCATCTGTGTCATATATTGTATTTGCTGCTTTGCCAGCGGCAAAACAATGACCATCTGCTGGAAGAAAGCAGCAAATTGCTGGATTTACTGGAGCAACAATAACACCGCTTATCTAGCCGGTCTGTCAACCGGCTTTAGTCCGGCAACAGTTCTAAACCGTCAATTGTAGTAATACCCAAGCCTGGTACGTCGTCAATGGTTATATCAGCATTGTTAAAGGTGACACTGCTTTTTACCGGATCAAACAAGCACAGTGATGGGCCATCCAAATCAATTTTGGTGATCACATCTGATTTTGCCACCGCTACATGCACCGCCGCCGCCACACTGATACTGCCTTCTAGCATACAACCTATCATGCATTGCATATCGTAAAAGGAGCAAATATCGGCAATTTTAATGGCGTTGGCGATACCACCGGTTTTCATCAGTTTGATATTGATAATATCGGCTGCGCGCATTTTAATCAGCTCTATGACTTCGCGCGGGCCAAAACTGCTTTCGTCGGCCATTACCGGCGTATGCACGCGTTCGGTAATGTATTTCAACCCTTCCAGATCATAAGCTTTTACCGGCTGTTCGACTAATTCCAGCCGCACGCCGGCATCTTCCAGCTTACGCAACGCATACACGGCTTCTTTGGCTGTCCAGCCCTGATTAGCATCCAGCCGGATCAGCGCCTTGCCTTCTACCGCTGCGTAAATGGCTTTTACCCGTTCAATATCTACGCCGATATCTTTGCCAACTTTTACTTTCAGCGTTTCAAAACCTAAATTTACTGCGGCCAGCGAGTCGGCAACCATCTTGTCGATATAGTCGACACTGATAGTAATATCTGTCGTTATATTCGGCACGCCACCACCGAGAATTTTATACAGCGGTGCCTGATACAGTTGGGCAAACAGATCGTACACTGCCATTTCTACCGCGGCTTTGGCGCTGTAGTTTTTAATAATGCAATTTTGGATCAGGCGGATAATATGATTCAGGTCGGCAATATCCTGCCCCAGCAGTTTCGGCTTTATTACCGTACGGATGGCACCGATAATCGACCCATGAATATCGCCGGTGATCACCGCCGTCGCCGGCGCTTCGCCATAGCCGGTGTGGCCGGTATCGGTTTCAATCATCACTACCACATCTTCAATGGTATTAACCGTGCGCAGTGCCGTTTTAAAAGGCGTTTTCAGTGGTATACGTAACATACCCAGCTTAATGTCGATGATTTTCATAGTATGCTCCGTTTACCGCAGTGATTTAATAGCATAAAGCGCCTGCAGATAAGACTGCTGGGCATTAGCATACAAAGGTTGCAGTGGCGTCACCGCCACACCATTTAAACTGCCGTGGTACATGCCGCTTTGTACAGGATATATCAGGGTATTAACGTCATGGATCATAAACACCTCATTGTTGCTGTGGCCCAGATACAAGGCAACATGGCCAGGGAAATACAGCAAATCGCCTATTTGTAGCTGTGCCAGCGCGGCCAGCTTGTCGCTGGGGCTGCCGTCGGCAGTAAAACGGGTATTACGCCCGAAGCTGCCATTGCCCTGCTGCCCCGAGTTACGTGGCATAAGTAGGCCAAAACTGCGAAAAATCTCTGAAATAAAGCCGGTACAATCGCGGCCATTGTAGTCATGACCCCAGCCATAACGCTCACCAAGAAACTTAAACGCCTGACCAACAATATTACGCTCGGTAAAGGCCAGATAACCGGTGCTGACATCGCTACTGCGTGGGATCAACGCCGGGATCAGGCTTAAACTGCCATCATGCAGCCGTTGCGGCAACTGCACTATATAACTGGCCGCCGGGTTCTGACCGTACAGCTTATGGCCGGTATCAGCCGCACTGAGTAACGGCAGCCGTACGCCCATTTCCAGCTGCAGCTCAGAAATCGCGCTGATTTCCGGGTTAAATGCCGTGCTGATTTTAGCACCGGTCACCACCAGAAAAGGCTCACGCTGGCTATAGGCCAGAATTTGCTGTCTGTCGCCAATGGCGATATCGCGGCTAAGCACCCAACCGCTGTAGTTGTAGCTTTGCACCAGCAACCAGTTAGCGTCGCGGCTTTTATGCAACACCGCCACCGGCTCTGCCGGAAATAAAGCGGTTTCGCTAAAACGATCCAAATCGGTATTCATCTGCTGGTTAAATACCCGATCTAGCGTAGGAAAGGCCCGCAGCGCGGTGCGCTTTACCACTAAACCGAACTGTACCGCATTAGCCGGCTGCAGTGTGTCTAATGCCAACAGCGCCTGGTAACGCTGCCAGTCTGAATCGTTCAGCTCTGTACCATCAGCATAAAAACGGCTGGTCCCGGCTTTTGCACTAACCCGCTGTATTTTATCGGCCAGTTCTGCTTTGCTTAGTATCGCAGGCAAGTTTTGCAGTGCTTGCAGCTCGGGCTGTAACTTAAAAGTTTGGCTATTGCGCTCGGTAATTTGTTGCGGGTTCAGTAACAACTGGTCGTGTTTGTTGCTTGTCAGCCAGTAATGGCTGTGTAGATGCTCTGCAGTTAACAGTGGTACATCTGAGCTAAAGGGTAGTACCGCTGCCTCAACCAATAAACTGCTGATGCAACAGAGTAGCCCAAGTGTTTTTAGCATGCAGTATTCCTTTTATACCGTTATTTTTCATTGCTTTAGTTGTAAATAACCGGTAACAGTTTGCGCAACAGGAATGAAATATTCCAATAATTTACAAAATTAAGCATAATTTATTTTCCAAAGGAAAGAAATATTGCTATGTTAATTTTGTGCAGAAATTAAACATCTGGCACCTCAGCATAAACAACGGGCAACAGAACCCGAAACTGATGGATAGCGATAATAAGACACACCTGCAAATCCAGGAGAGAACGCAATGAAGTTGAACAAACTAATTCAGGCTCTAGCCCTCGCCGGTCTGAGTACACAGTTATATGCCCAGGACGTTGAACCACAAACTGACAGCAGCGATGCCAAAGTAGAACGCATACGTGTTACCGGTTCCAGTATCAAACGCACCGCCATTGAAGGTGCCTTGCCCATTACCGTATTTAGCCGTGCAGAAATAGATGCCGCCGGTATTACGTCAGCAGAGCAGTTATTACTGCAAATGAATATTGCCGGTAACTCCTCTGATAACCTGGCCAGTAACGGTGGTATTACTTCTGAAGACCAGCGCAATAATAATGGCGTATCGGGTGCCAACCTGCGTGGTCAGGGTTCTGACGCTACGCTGGTACTGCTTAACGGCCGCCGGGTAGCCACTCATGGCTTAAAAGGCCGGGCGGTAGACTTAAACTCTATTCCGTTTGCGGCGCTGGAGCGGGTTGAAGTACTGCGTGACGGCGCCTCTGCCGTATACGGTACCGATGCCATTGGCGGTGTTATCAACTTTATTACCAAAAAAGACTATACCGGTGCTGAAGCCTCGGCCTTTGTTGACCATACCGAAGCCGGCGGCGGCAATATTTACCGCACTAACCTGCTGTTTGGTACCGGCGATATCAATAAAGACGGCTGGAACGTTTTCGGCACCCTGTCGTACAAGAAAAATGAAGTACTGGACGGCAGTGACCGTGATTTCTCGAATACTTTCCAGCCAGAACGAGGCTCTTCACCCGACACCCGCGGTACACCGTTTGCTACTGTGTTTAACCGCGGCGCGACCCAGCCGAACCTGATTGGCATCGGATTAACCGACCCCTTGGATGGCCAGACCGTTATCGCCGTGAATCCGCTGGATTTACCCGGCGGCGCGGGTTGTGAAAATGGTGGTGACTTGATGGGGCCCTACGATCAAAAATTGTGGAGCTCAGAATCATCCCGTTATGCCTGTGCTTACGACTACCCGGCAGCGGCACGTATTCAGCAACCGCAGGAAAGCATCGACTTTATCGGCCGCGCCAGCTTTAAACTGGCCGAAGAGCATATGGCTACCATTGAGTTTGTTGCCTCACATGTTGACGTCAGTAAAGCCTTTGAACCAAACCAGATTTCTCCGGGTTCAACCTTTGGCCCTAGCACCTGGTATCCCAGCACCGGCGCGTCTTATGATGCCGTGTACAATGCCCTGGCCGATTATTTTGGTGCCGATCAGCTTAATTATGGCGAACGTATTGCTTACCGTTGGCGCTGTATGGCCTGCGGGCCACGCGAATTAGACACCACCACTAAGGCATATCGCTTTCTGGCATCATTTGAAGGCGTAGTGGCAAACTGGGATTACAATGTCGGTGTTTCCCGCGCGTCCAGCGAATCAGAATCAACGCTGGGTACCGGTTACCATTACACCGCCGAGCTACAGCAAGTGCTGGGCAGCGGTTTAATTAATCCGTTTTTAATGCCGGGCCAAAGCCAGACGGCTGAAGGCATGGCAGCATTAAACGCAGCCTCAGCCTATGGTGTAAAACTGTTTGGCGGCGAGTCAATCATGACCCAAATCGACGCTACCTTCTCAGGTGAGCTACCGTTTGAATTGCCTGGCGGCAATATTATGATGGCCTTCGGCACCGATTTACGCCGCGAAGAGTTTAAATTTAACGGCGATGAACGCGCTGAAATGCGGCCGGTGTTTAATGCCCCGTTCGACAATGCCAATGCGTTAGATAAAGTTAGCCGCGATATTAAAGCGGTGTTTGCTGAATTTTATCTGCCAGTGCTGGACAACCTGGAAGTAACTCTTGCCGGCCGCTATGACAAATATGACGGCTTTGGTAGCACCACTAACCCGAAAATAGCCTTTAGCTACCGGCCGTTAGAGCAGTTGTTGATCCGCGGCGCTTTTAGCACCGGCTTTAAAGTACCCTCCTTTAACCAGTTGTTTAACGGTATCACCGAGTCGCAATACACCGGCCTGGATTTAGCTGATCCGGCAACCTGCCCTGGTGGCGTAGCCGATGAAACCACCCCGGGTTGTGAGCGTATTCAACCGGTAGAGCTGTTTGGTGGTAAAGAAGATTTGGACCCGGAAGAGTCTGAGCAAAAGAGCCTGGGCTTTGTCGTTGTGCCAACTGACAACTTTAACTTTAGCCTGGACTGGTGGGAAATTGAGCGCACCTATACCATTCGTTCTGCCCCACGCGATGTGCTGATAGACAATTACGATTTATTTGCCGGCAACTGGCTGCGCAATGCCAGTGGTGAAGTCGTTGCCATTGACCGGCGGTTTATTAACTCCGGCGGCACCCTGACCCAGGGTATTGAGCTGGACGTTAATTTAACCGGCGAGCTGGCCGGCGGTGCCTGGAAAGTCAACCTGAACGGCAGCTATATCGATACCTTTAAGAGTAAGGGCATCGACAGCCTGCCGTACAGTGAAAACCTGGTCGGCGAATACGTGCGGTTTTATAACTTGCCACTTAAATGGAAGCACACGCTTAACTTCAGTTATGTCCGTGGTGACTGGAGCCACAGCCTGACTCAGTTATACCGCAATGGCTATAAAGACGAGTTACCGGTAAGCGTAAGTAATGGTTCCTATGTACCTGCGCAGTGGAACCCAAATGTTGATGAGTATATTACTTACAACTACAGCGTAACTTATGGCGGTATTGATGATATGAAAGTGACTTTCGGCATCAAAAACCTGTTTGATGAAGATCCGCCATTTACCGCGCACCAAAACGACTTTGCTGCGGGTGCTGCCTGGGAGCCACGTATCGCCGATCCACGTGGCCGTGCTTATACCCTGTTGTTGGAATATAAGTTTATGTAAGCCTTTTCAGCACCTTGCTATCAGTAAGGTGCTGACCTTTGTCATGGACGACAGCTATGTTGCGTGGGTATAACGTGTCATAGCCTCCCAGCTGTTCCTGGTATTTTTGCCCGCATAATGCGGGCTTTTTTATTACCAGCGCCAATTAAGCAGCAGTTTGGTTAAACTTTGACGCTGTCTCGCCGGCCAGGGCCATTGCTGCTGCCGGTTTTGCTGCACACTGTCTAACTGCTGCCGCTCCAGGCTTAGGCTTAGCTGACTATTTAGCTGGTAGGTTAACGCCAGTAACATAGCCTGACCGTGGCCGTTGTTGTCATCACCGCTAGTGGCGTCTTTATCGGTTACCTGAAAATCATCATAGCGCAGCGTGACGCTGAACTCGTTGTGCTGCCAGTTTGCCAGCACAAACCAGGCTGTAAAATCGGCCGCAACAACTGAAGGCCCCATTAGCGTATCACCAGCTAACCACTGCGCCACCAGCTGCCAGTTGTTATTAATCACATGCTGCATAGCCAGGCTGGTAAAACGGGTACGCCAGGCATATTGCTGATGGCTAAACTGCAATGGATCGCCCTGATTGTCGTAGTAGTAGGCCCGCACCCGGCTTTGTTGTAAATGCTGCCAATGTACACCGACATAATAACCCGTGCGGTGGTCTAACTCGCGGGTGGGTTCAACCCAGGCATTTTGCATCTCAAGCGGCCCGCTTTGTAAACTGGGATAACGGGCAAAATTAACCCGCTCGCCAAGGCCGGTTTGCAAATTATGCAAGGCAAAGCCACGCCAGGCCAAAATAGTGCCGGCCGGATCATTGCCCTGAAACGCCCCGGCAACCGCGGTCCAACTATGATTTGACTGAAAAAAGCTACCGGGCCGGCTCAGGCTTAATTCGCCACCGCGAGTGCGGATCTCTTCTGCAAACCAACTATTAATGGCCGAAAACGTGCTGCTGTATGGTGAAGTCCAGGCGGTGTCGGTATTTTCCAGCGACATCTGCGGATAAAAATAGCCCAGCCGGCCGCGTACACGATAGCCCGCTACCGGCAAGGGCGCCCAGTTTATCCAGGCTTCGGTCACTGCAACACCGGCTTCAGGTTTGGCATGCCACTGCGCGTTCAGCCGGGCTGAAAATGCCGTGTCGCTGGCGGCCTCAACGCTAATATACTGCGGCCCCAACGAAATGGCCTGCTCGGCATAGTGCAATTGGCCTGTACCGGCATTAAACCAATTTTTGGTAGTTCTGGCTTGCGGTTCTGTTTGCGACCACTGCAGCTCGCCTTTGGCGCTAAAGCTTAGCTCCAGCGCAGCAGCATCGGCTGCCAGCGGGTAACACAACAACGCCAGGACATAGCGCAGATCAGATTTTATCATCAGTGCTCTCAAAGATGTTTTCGGTGCTTTTCTTTATCGAATGTACTATCGTGAAACAATATTACGCAACTACAACTATAAGCGCAGTTATGCAAAGTGCAGTTATGCCAAAATGCTTAGTGTTGGCCGTGCTGGCTTTTTCAGCCCGGTTGGCCGCCGTAACACTGGATATCACCGTAACCGATGCCGAGCAAAAACCTTTGCCTTACACGGTAATAGAGTTGGTTAACAGCCAATACCCTGCGGCAGCAGCACCTGACAATGCCCAGGTGATCCAGCAAGGATTGAATTTTCAGCCTTTTGTCAGCGTAGTGGCCCAGGGCAGCCTGGTCGAATTTCCCAATCTGGATAAAACCCGTCACCATGTGTATTCATTTTCGAAAGCGAAAACGTTTGAACTGCGCTTGTACGCCGGTAAACCGGAAGCGCCGGTGTTATTTGATCAGGCCGGAGTGGTAACGCTGGGGTGCAATATTCATGACAACATGCTGGCGTATATTTATGTTAGCGCCAGTCGCTACACGGCGGTAACCGACGCCAACGGTCAGGTACATTTTGCTGATCTGCCAGCGGCAGAGTTTCAACTCAGTTTATGGCATCCGTGGCAGCAGCAACAGCCGGACAGCCAGGCTATTAACCTGAGCCAGGGTAACCAGCAGAAGCAAATTAATTTAAACATCATGCAGCAAGCCTTACCAAAGGCGCCGAAGCGGGGCTTTGGCGACTATTAACAGCCGCCAGCCGGTAAAAGGTGTGAGCCGGCCATTAAGCCGGGTTCTGTGCTCTGTTGCCAGAGTGACAATCATTCCTCTAGGACTTAAGTCGCCTTAAGCCTCAAGCAATCTACCCGCCCCCAACGCGGGCCGCGCCAAAGGGGGCCTATTTGATCTTGCTCCGGGTGGAGTTTACCGTGCCACGAACTGTTACCAGCCGCGCGGTGCGCTCTTACCGCACCCTTTCACCCTT
>JAHJZX010000063.1 GCA_018826295.1 Gammaproteobacteria bacterium | reverse complement strand
CCCGCTTGTACCAGTGTTTCAGCAACTTGTTCTGCCACATATTCCGCTGCGCCCATTTGGCTGCCAACGAGGATGTCTATCATGATATGCCTCTTGTCATATGAATGTTTGGCTATACTACTGGAATAAAATCTGTCAACGCTATGGCTTTGACATGATTTACGTGTTTTTACTGCTCTGCAGGCTAAGTAAAAACAACAATAGCACTACCACTACGCCTGCGTGTTATTGAGGTTTAAACAACGTATGTCTGACACTGTGTCATTTTCCCAGCTAATGCTGCCTGAAGCTATTGTTCGTGCTGTTACTGAACTTGGCTATGAAACGCCGTCGCCTATTCAGGCGGCAGCTATCCCTAAATTGTTAGCTGGCGAAGATGTATTAGGCCAGGCGCAAACCGGTACCGGTAAAACCGGCGCTTTCGCGCTGCCTTTATTAGCACGGCTTGACCCTGCGCAAAATGATCCACAAATTCTGGTGTTGGCTCCAACCCGTGAATTAGCGATTCAAGTTGCTGAAGCGTTCCAGGCTTATGCCCGCTATATGCCGGCTTTTCATGTATTGCCATTGTACGGTGGTCAAAGCTATACCAATCAGCTGAAGTCATTAAAGCGTGGCTCGCAGGTTATCGTTGGTACACCGGGCCGTATTCTCGATCACTTGGATCGTGGCACCTTAAAGCTGGATAAGCTACGTGCCATCGTACTGGATGAAGCCGACGAAATGCTGCGCATGGGCTTTATCGACGACGTGCAAACCATTATGGATGCCACGCCAGCCGGCCGTCAGGTAGCGATGTTTTCTGCTACCATGCCGCCGCAAATTCGTGCTATTGCGCAAAAGCACTTAAAAAATGCTGAAGAAATTAAAATTGCCTCTAAAACCAGCACTGTTGAGCGTATTACTCAGCGTTATGTGATGTTAGACGGTAATCAGAAGCTGGATGCGTTAACCCGCTTACTGGAAGGCGAAGAGTACGATGCCACTATAGTGTTTGTCCGTACCAAAAGTGCCACTGAAGAAATTTCCGAAAAACTGGGGGCCCGCGGTTATGCCGTGGCTTGCTTAAATGGCGATATGAACCAGGCGCACCGCGAACTGACTATTCGTAAAATGAAAGCGAATCAGCTGGACGTTATTGTTGCTACTGACGTGGCCGCCCGTGGTCTGGACGTAGAACGTATCAGCCTGGTCGTAAACTATGATATTCCGTACGACAGTGAAGCCTATGTACACCGTATCGGCCGCACC
Source organism: Gammaproteobacteria bacterium (assembly GCA_018826295.1). Lineage (GTDB taxonomy): Bacteria > Pseudomonadota > Gammaproteobacteria > Enterobacterales > Alteromonadaceae > Alishewanella. The sequence continues at coordinate 50,997 of JAHJZX010000063.1, read as the reverse complement.
GGTCGTGCTGGTCGTGAAGGTAAAGCGATCTTATTTGTGTCGCCACGTGAACGTCGTTTACTGCGCACCATTGAACACGCCACCAAGCAACCGATTGAGCAAATGTCACTGCCAACAGGCCGTGTTATTGAGCAGCGTCGTATCGAGTCGTTCCGTGAGCAATTAGCCCAAACCATAGAGAACCAGGATCTGAGTTTCTTCCAGGCGTTAATTAACGACTGGCGCGATAAAATTGAAACAACAGAGAATGATCTGGCCGCCGCTTTGTTATTTTTAGCGCAAAAAGATCAGCCATTGAATGTGGCAAACCAGTTCCCAGAAATCCGTGAGCCGCATGCCCGCGGTGGAGATCGTGACGACCGTCCACGCCGTGATCGGCCTGAACGCAGCGGCGACCGTCCGGATCGCGGCCCGCGTGTTAAGCGTGAAATGAAAGGCGATTATCAGACTTATCGTATTGAAGTGGGCAAAGAGCACGGTGTACGCGCTGGTGATATCGTCGGCGCTATCGCCAATGAAGCCAATATTGACAGCCAGTTTATCGGCAATATCAAATTGTTTGATCATTTCAGTACGGTAGAGTTACCTGCTGCTATCCCGAATGAAATTTTTCAACATCTGAAAAAAGTTTATGTGCGTAAGCAAAAGCTGAATATCACCGTAGACAGCGGCGCTGCGCCAGCCGGCGATCGTCGTCCGTCTAATGGCCCTGGCCCACGCCCGGGAGCAGCGCCACGCGCTCCGCGTAAGCCACGTGACTAAAGCTGTTAGTGTTTAACAAAACCCTGCCACGGCAGGGTTTTTTATTGGCGATAGATTAACCACTGTACGTGTTGAACAGCGCTTGTTTGTACTGCAGAAGTTTTTTATTGTAGAGGGCTAACTTTAGTGGGTTAAATTAATAACAGAGTCATTTTTATGTCCGATGTAATATCCCGCCTGGCCGCACGCCGGTTATCGCTTATCAGTTTGGTTGCGACACTACTTTGTAGCACTGCTGCAGGCGCTGATGCCATTCGTCAAACCAAAGGTGACTTTGAAGATAAGTTTCGTCAATTAGATGAAGTACTGCCAACCCCCAATGTGTATCGCAACGCCGCTGGTGAACCGGGCCAGCAATACTGGCAGCAACAGGTGAATTACAAAATGGACGTAAAGCTTGATGAAGCTAAGCGCCGTTTAAGTACCAACCAGCAAATTCACTATAAAAACAACTCGCCTTACACGTTGAAGTACCTGTGGCTGCATCTGGATCAGAACATCTTTAAAAATGACTCTATGGCTGAGATGAGCACCGACTTTGGCGGTATTGGCCGTCGGGGCCCGGCTACCTCTATGGGTGATGGTGATATTACCGCCCGCTTAAGCCTGGAAGAGCTGCGCCGGCAGCAGTTTATGGCCGATAACGAACTGGGCTTTGTTATCAGCAATGTGAAAAGCAGCAGTGGTAAAGCATTGCCGGTAACCTTGGTCGGCACCTTAATGCGGATAGATTTAGATAAACCGCTAAAGCCAGGCCAGGCTACAGATTTCAGCCTGGATTTTGCATTTAACATCGTCGAAGAAGATGCGGTATCAGCCCGCTCTGGCTATGAACATTTCCCGAAAGATGCCCGCGAAGGCGGCAATGATATTTTCTTGTTAGCACAGTGGTTTCCGCGTTTAGTGGCCTATACCGACTACGAAGCCTGGACCAATAAAGAATTTTTAGGCCGGGGTGAGTTTACGCTGGAGTTTGGTGATTATGACGTCAAGTTAACCGTACCAGGCGACCATATTGTCTCGTCGACCGGTGAGCTGCAAAACAGCAGTAAAGTATTAAGCAAACAGCAGTTAGCGCGGCTTGAGCAAGCTAAAACGGCCAAGCGTCCGGTGTTTATTGTTACCGAAGCTGAAGCATTAGAAAACGAGAAAGAAGACACTGACAGCAGCAAAACCTGGCATTTTAAAGCAAAAAATGTGCGTGATTTTGCCTGGGCCTCGTCGCGTAAGTTTATTTGGGATGCCAAAGGCTACCAGCAGGGCGGCACTGAGCAGCCATTTGTAATGGCAATGTCGTTTTACCCGAAAGAAGGCGGTGATTTATGGCAGAAATATTCCACCGAAGCCATAGTACATACCATGGAGGTTTATTCACGCTTCTCATTTGATTATCCGTATCCGGTGGCGCAGTCGGTCAATGGCCCGGTTGGCGGTATGGAATATCCGATGATCACCTTTAACGGCCCTCGCACCAAATTACAGGACGATGGCAGCCGTACCTATTCACAGGCAGAAAAGCGCTTTTTGATCGGCGTGGTAATTCATGAAGTTGGCCATATTTATTTCCCGATGGTGGTTAATTCTGACGAACGGCAATGGACCTGGATGGATGAAGGCTTAAACAGCTTTTTAGATGGCGTGGCAGGCCGCGAGTGGGACCCAACCATTCCGTGGGGCGTTGAACCACGCGACATTGTCGACTATATGAAATCTGACGTGCAGGTGCCGATAATGACACAGTCAGACAGTGTGTTAAGGCTAGGCCCTAATGCTTATACCAAACCGGCGGCGGCGCTGAATATTTTGCGCGAAGTGATTTTAGGCCGTGAGTTGTTTGATTTTGCCTTTAAAGAATATGCCACGCGCTGGAAATTCAAACGCCCGACACCAGCCGACTTTTTCCGCACTATGGAAGAGGCCAGTGGCGTTGACTTAGACTGGTTTTGGCGTGGCTGGTTTTACAGCACCGATCATGTTGATATCTCGCTGGATAAAGTGTTTCAGCTGCGCTTAGACACCAAGAACCCGGACATTGATTTTCAGCGTCAGCGCCAGCAAGAGCAGGACAAGCCGATGCCGCTGTTTGTTGAGCGTAACAAAGCTGAAGGTAAGGTGTTGTGGATAGATAAAAATCCGGATGTGCGTGATTTTTACGATGAAAACGACCGCTTTACCGTAACCAATAAAGAGCGCAATGCTTATAACAAGTTTTTGCATGAGTTAGAGCCGTGGGAACGCAGCGCTTTTGAGCGCGCGGTGGCCGAAGATAAAAACTATTATGTACTCCAGTTTAGTAACAAAGGCGGCCTGGTAATGCCAATTTTGTTGCAGCTTAATTACACCGATGGCAGCAGTGAGCAGCAATATATTCCGGCCGAGATCTGGCGCCGCAGCCCGAAAGCGGTAAATAAGCTGATTGTTACCGCCAAAGATAAAGTACTGCAGGATGTGGTGGTGGATCCGAAGTGGGAAACCGCTGATGTCGATATTGAAAATAACTTTTATCCGCGTCGTATTATCCCGTCCCGTATCGAGGCATACAAAGCGGATAAGAGCAAAGCCAAAGTCAGCCGCGATATTATGCAGGACAGTAAAACCAAGCTAAAAGATCCGGCGAAAAAGCTGGATGACAATAACAAGGACAATAACTGATGCGGATGTTGGCATTGTTGCTGGTACTGACCGCCTATAGCGGCTCGTTAGCGGCGCATGAAATGAAAGCCGCGCTGACAAAGCTGGTGTTTAACGATCGCAGTGGCAATATTGAAGTGATGCACCGTTTTTATGTGCACGATGCCGAGCACGGCGTAAAGCAACTGTTTGATAAAAGCGCTGATTTACTCAACAGTGAGCAAACCCAACAAACCTTCAGCCGCTATGTTAGCGAGCATTTTGCATTAACCACACTTAGCGGTGATGCCATCAACCTGACGTTGGTTGGTGGCCAACTGGAAGGCCGGTTTTTCTGGGTGTATCAGGAGGCAGCGATACCTGCTGAGCTACAGGGTTTGCGTATTCAGCATCAGGCTTTACAGGCCTTGTGGCCGGCGCAAGTTAACACTGTCAACATTGAAGGCCGTGGCGAGGTAAAAAGCTTAAGATTTGACAGTAAAACCGGCTGGCAGCAACTGAGTTTTTAGCACAGCCTTTAATTCCGGCTCATCAGGCGCTATATAGCAGAAAGTAGCGTACAGATGATAGCAAAAATGCCGGAGCCCAATATGATAGTTGCCTGTCCAGCTTGTAATGGATTAAACCGTCTACCCGCTGATAAAGTCGCGCAGGATGGCCGTTGTGGTAAGTGTAAGCAAACGCTGTTTCAGGGCAAGCCACTGGAACTAACTACGGCTAATTTTGCCGCCCATGCGCAAAAAGCAGAGTTACCGTTGGTGGTGGATTTTTGGGCCAGTTGGTGTGGTCCGTGTCAGAGTTTTGCGCCGGTTTTCAGCCAGGCGGCCAGTGAGCTGGAGCCGCATTTCCGCTTTGGTAAAATAAATACAGAGCAACAGCAACAGTTGGCGGCGCAGTTTAATATCCGCTCTATCCCAACCTTAATGATTTTTAAGCAGGGTAAGGTCGTGGCGCAGCAAGCCGGTGCCTTTCCCAAGCAAGCTTTTTATCAATGGTTATCGCAAAATAAGTAAGCATTCACTCACGCTGGAGGTATTATGACAAAACAGGTTTTCACCCTTAGCAGCCCGGATATTAAAGAAGGCCATTTTATGGCCAAAGATCACGAGTTTGATGGTTTTGGTTGCAGCGGCAAAAATGTGTCGCCTGAGCTAAATTGGGCCAATGCTCCGGCGGGAACGAAAAGCTTTGCCGTTACCGTATTTGATCCGGACGCGCCAACTTGCTCTGGTTTCTGGCACTGGCTGGTCACCGATATTCCGTTAGCGGCCAGCGGTTTAGCCCGCGGTGCCGGTAAAGGCAGCTTGCCACCGGGTTGCCGGAGCTTTAACAATGACTACGGCAGCAAAGACTTTGGCGGCGCCTGCCCGCCAGAGGGGCATGGTATGCACCGTTATCAGTTTACCGTTTGGGCCTTACCGGAAGAGGCTCTGCCCGCTGCCGATGGCGCCAGCGCTGCTGTGGTGGGTTTTATGCTTAATGCCATGGCGCTTGGTAAAGCTACACTAACCGCCACTTATGCCCGTTAAGCGTTAAAAAAGGGACATCAGACTAAGGCCGTATATCACGGCCTTTTTAGTTATATTAAGCTGGTTTTTTATTTCAGGGATGCGCTAAACAGATGAGCATACCGCAGCGGTATTATGTGCTACTGGCTGGATTTTTCAGCCAGCTACTTTGTTTAGGTGTAGCGCGTTTTGCTTACACACCGCTGTTGCCGTTAATGCAGCAACAAAGCGTGCTGGATGACGCCAGCGGTGGTTATCTGGCAGCGGTGAATTACCTGGGATATATGGCCGGCGCTTTGCTGGCCGCCAGCCTGAGCAACCTGCAATTAAAAGACAGCCTGTATCGGCTGGGCTTGATGTTAGCGGTGCTAAGCACCCTAGGTATGGCGCTAACCGAAAACGTCTGGCTGTGGTCGCTATGGCGCTTTATTGCGGGCTTAAGCAGTGCCGGCTCTATGCTGATTGCCTCCGGGTTGATCATGCACTGGCTTTTAAGCCACAAACAGCGGGCGGAGCTGGGTATCCATTTCGCCGGGCTGGGTTTTGGTATAGCGTTATCGGCGCTGTTAGTCGAGCTGATGTTAACACTGCAGCTGGATTGGCGTGCGCAGTGGCAATACTTTGCCTTGTTTGGCCTGTTATTAGCGATTCCGGCCTGGCGCTGGTTGCCGCGGCCGGCAGCCGTTGCGCTGTCGACACACAATAGCGCTGCTGATACGCCTCCGGCCAAACGCTTTATTCGCCTGATGCTGGCCAGCTATTTTTGTGCCGGTTACGGCTATGTGATCAGTGCGACCTTTATTGTTACCATTGTTGAGCGCATGCCAGGTTTAACTGGTAGCGGTAACAGTAGTTTTATCATACTGGGGTTAGCTGCAGCGCCGGCGGTAATGCTATGGGATTTAATCGCCCGCAAAACAGGTTATCTGAAAGCCATTATGCTGGCGTTGTTGGCGCAAAGTGTGGCCATTTTACTGCCACTGTGGTTTAGCTCGTTAACTGCAGTGTTGCTAAGCGCAGCCCTGTTTGGCGCGACCTTTGTCGGCGTAGTCAGTTTGGTGCTTACCATGGCAGGGCGCTTATACCCAAGTAAGCCGGCGAAATTAATGGGTAAGATGACGCTGGCTTACGGCAGTGCCCAGGTGCTGGCACCGGCGTTAACCGGCTATCTGGCCGAAACCAGCGGCCATTATGCTATCGGACTGTATCTGGCCGCCGGTTTTGTTGCGTTAGGTGCGCTGCTGATAGCTATGTTGATTCTGACAGACAACACTGCTGCACAGCTGGATGCGGTAAAGTAGTTACTTACCGATACAAAACGAGCTGAAAATCTTACCGAGTAAATCATCCGAGCTAAATTCACCGGTAATTTCGTTTAAGTGCTGCTGGGTTAGCCGTAGCTCTTCGGCCAGTATTTCGCCGGCGATAAAGCTGTGCAGTTGCTCCTGGCCGATGCTTAGGTGTTCGGCGGCGCGGTCCAGTGCGTCTAAATGGCGGCGGCGGGCGAGGAAGCTGCCCTCGGTACTGGCATCAAAGCCGATACATTGTTTTAAATGCTCGCGCAGTGCGTCGATACCATCGCCGGTTTTGGCTGATAAACGATAAACCGGTGCTTTAGCTGTCAGATCAGCCTTCATTGGCTCGCCGGTAATATCAGCTTTATTGCGGATCACGGTTACGCCTAAGCCTTCAGGCAGGCGATCGATAAAGTCCGGCCAGATATCGTGTGGGTCGGTAGCGTTAGTCGTGGTGCCGTCGACCATAAACAGTACCCGGTCGGCTTGGGCTATTTCTTTCCAGGCCCGTTCAATACCTATTTGCTCAACCTGATCGGTAGCGTCACGTAAACCGGCGGTATCGATAATATGCAGCGGCATGCCGTCGATATGAATATGCTCGCGCAGTACGTCGCGGGTGGTGCCGGCTATTTCGGTAACAATAGCCGCTTCACGGCCTGCAAGGGCATTTAACAAGCTTGATTTACCGGCGTTAGGCCGGCCGGCGATGACGACCTTCATACCTTCGCGCAAAATGCTGCCCTGAGTGGCTTGTTTTTTCACTGTCGCGAGATACTCGATAATTTCGGCTAAATCGGCGGCGACTTTACCATCGGATAAAAAGTCGATTTCTTCATCCGGGAAGTCTATGGCCGCTTCGACATACATACGCAGGTGAATAACTTTTTCGACCAGCTGGTGAATACGGTTAGAAAATTCGCCCTGTAATGACTGCATCGCACTGCGTGCGGCCTGTTCGCTGCTGGCGTCAATTAAGTCGGCAATGGCTTCGGCCTGGGCTAAATCGAGTTTGTCATTTAAAAACGCGCGTTCGGAAAACTCGCCCGGCCGGGCAATACGGACATTAGGCAGTGCCAGCACCTGCTTTAACAGCATATCCAGCAACACCGGGCCGCCATGACCTTGCAGTTCCAGCACGTCTTCGCCGGTAAACGAATTCGGGCCAGGGAACAGCAGGGCGATACCCTGATCCAGCACCTTAGCCTGACTATCAAAAAACGGTAAGTACTCAGCGTAGCGTGGTTTAGGCAGCTTGTGCAGTATGGCTTGCGCCACCGCTTTGGTGTCGGGGCCGGAAATGCGGATAATACCAACACCGGCGCGGCCGGGGGCGGTGGCTAAAGCGGCGATAGTGTCAGTAGTAAACATGTGTTACCTCTTAATAGAAAAAGCCTGTCAGCGTTATGCGACAGGCTATTAGTATTGTTCAAAGTATGAACCGGGAAATTCCTGTTTCGCCGCCCTCGACAGCACATCCCTGTGCTGTCTCAGCCTGCGCGGCGTCCCTGCCGCTGCTGCGCAGGAACACCCGGTTCACACCTTATTGTTTTCCAATCAAGCTTTCTTTGTATGTAAGCCTTTCTTTTCCATACCTTTGTAGATGTATAACATCTGCGCCAGTGAAATCAGGTTACTAACAAACCAGTACAGTACCAGACCGCTTGGGAACCAGAGGAAGAATACTGAGAACGCCACTGGCATCCACATCATGATCTTCTGCTGCATAGGGTCGGTAACCTGCATTGGCGTCAGCTTTTGCATTAAAAACATGCTTAAACCAAACAGTACCGGCAATACATAGTACGGGTCTTGCGCTGACAGGTCGTTAATCCACAACATAAAGGGCGCGTGACGTAATTCAACGCTTTCAACAAATACCCAGTACAGCGCCAGGAAGATAGGCATCTGGATCAGCATCGGTAAGCAGCCACCCATAGGGTTCACTTTCTCTTTGCGATACAGTTCCATCATCGCCGGGCCCATTTTCTGCCGGTCGTCTTTGTAGCGTGCCTGTAGCTCGTCAATTTTTGGCTTTAAGTTACGCATCTTGGCCATTGACTCGTACTGTACTTTAGTCAACGGATACATAGCGCCTTTCACGATCAGCGTGATACAGATAATGGCCACACCCCAGTTCACTACAAAACCCTGGATAAGTGTGAGTAACCAGAATAAAGGTTGTGAGATAAACCACAGGAAACCGTAATCTACCGTTAAGTCTAAACCATTAGCCAGTTTTGCCAGGTTGTCTTGTGATTTAGGACCGGCATAAAAAGAACTGCTTAAGGTTACAGAACTGCCCGGTTCAATATTAACCGCAGGGCCTTTAGCACCGATTACGCCCTGGCCGTTACGTACCATACTGTATAACTGGTTGTCGGCTTGCTGATCCGGGATCCAGGCCGCAACGAAATAATGTTCCAGCATGGCAACCCAGCCGCCGTTGGTGGCTTCCAGCAGGTTTTTTTCTGCCATATCATCAAATGCATACTTGTTGTAACGCTCAGAAGTGGTACCAAAGGCCGCACCACGGTAAATCGGCATCATCATGCTGGCGCTTTCGCCATTATCAATACTTTGCACCAGGTGCTGATATGGCTGGACGGTTTTAACTTCGTCGCTTTGGTTCTGGATAAAATATTCTACCCGGACATCATATTGGCCAGCGGTAAAAGTAAAGCGTTTTTCTATCTGCAGACCGTTATGAGTAAAGGTTAAAGGGACGACTAACTCGGTTGCGCCAGCCGCCAGCTGATAGCTGTTTTGCGCTGCGCTATATACCGGCCGCGCATTACGGCTGTCGTCCGGGCCATCACGACCAATCAGGCCACTTTGCGCCACATACTCGAACCCATTCAGACGGCGCATTAACGGGTAAGCATCGCCTTCACCTTTGTTTAACTCGAAGGCCGGTAGTTGCAAATCAACGATATCGCCGCCACGGCTATCAATGCTTAATTGCAGTACATCAGTACTAACCGTTACGGTGCGTGCCGCAGCTGCTACGGCAGTAGCGGGTTGCTCGGCATCTGCAGTGGTTAATTGTAAGTCGGCAGAGCCGCCAGCACTGTTGTTGCTTTGCTGAGTTACCGCTGCGACAGGCTTAGGCGCGGTGTCGATATTCCACTGCTGCCAGAGTAAAAAACTGACCAGTGCCAGACCTATAACTAATAAACTACGTTGTGATTCCATGGCTTAGCTTTTCTCATTGTGCTTTTCAGGAACAGGATCATCACCGCCTGCATGCAAGGGGTGACATTTCAGTATACGTTTTGCTGCTAACCAACAGCCCTTAAATACGCCGAAGCGTTCAATGGCGGCAATAGCGTAATGTGAGCAGGTTGGCTGAAAACGGCAGTTTTGCCCCAATAGCGGGCTTATCAGTCGTTGATAGCCCCGCAGTAGCAATAAGGCTAGACAGATTGCAGAGCGGTGTATTGCCGAGCGATCTTGCGCCATAACTTTTCCAGTTGCCTATGTAACTCATCATTAGCGGTGTTGCTAATATCGCCTTTTACCATCAGTACCAAATCGACACCAGGCAACTCATGTTGATGCAAACGAAAACTGTCACGCACGCAGCGCTTAATGCGATTGCGGTGCACGGCTAATTTAACACGTTTTTTCGCGATAGTAAGGCCTAATCGGGGATGAGGCAGTAGATTGGCTTTGGCTAAAATGGTAAACAGAGGGGAAGAAACCCGAAATGGGAGTTGGAACACATTATCGAACTGACCGGGAGTTAGCAGACGTAACTCCCGACCAAATTTCAGGCTGACCACGCAGCGGCTAACCGCTGATTAAGCAGATAAACGCTGACGGCCTTTAGCACGGCGACGCGCTAACACCTGACGACCACCTTTAGTGGCCATGCGAGCACGGAAACCGTGGTTACGCTTGCGTTTTAATACGCTTGGTTGAAACGTTCTTTTACTCATAATCTCATCCGTCCGGTCGAAATATTTACTAAAGGTTTCTGTGTTTTAGCAAATACACCAAAACGCAGCTGACAAAAATGAGCGCGAATTTTAAGTAGTTCGCCAGCCAAAGTCAATCAGATCCTGTGTTTTATTGCAGCAGATCTTTTGTATTGCAGTTTTGCATTAAGTTTTCCACAGGGCAGGTGATGTAATATGAATAAAGTGTGGGTTAAATTTTCTTTAGTCTGATTAGCTACTGCATAAACTCTGGGTATTATTAAAAGGAATAAGAGAAATATAAAGTTTAAATACAATGCCTTAGCGTTATTTGTGCTGATCTTTTGCTAAATTGAAAAAGTCAAGATTGAAGTTGTGGATAAGATAGTACGATAATGTGGCCTTAGTTAATTTACGCCAGCCTTTTTAATCATAATAATTAAGGCTTCAGGAGATATGGTGTATCAGTCCGTTTGGCAAAATTGCCTGCAGGCGCTACAGGCCGAATTGCCCGCGCAACATTTCAGTATGTGGATCCGCCCATTGCAAGCTGATAGCTCTGACACAGGGCTAACCTTATATGCGCCAAACCGCTTTGTATTAGATTGGGTACGCGAAAAGTACTTAAGCCGGATCTTGGAACTGATCCAGGATTACTGCGGTGATGATGCACCCAGATTAAAGTTTGACGTTGGTTCCAGCCAGAGTAATAAAGCGCGTTCTAATACGCCAGCCCCGGCATTGGCTGCTGTAGCTCCTGTAGCACCAGTACAAAAAGAAGCGCCAGAGCCAGCGCCAAAGAGCATCGTTACCAGTAATGTGCGGGCTAACTATACTTTTACTAATTTTGTTGAGGGTAAATCTAACCAGTTGGCCCGTGCTGCTGCCAGTCAGGTTGCCGACAATCCGGGTACCGCCTATAACCCGTTGTTTATTTACGGTGGCACTGGTTTAGGTAAAACGCATTTGCTGCACGCGGTAGGTAACGGCATTTTAGCCAAAAAGGCGGATGCCAAAGTGATTTATATGCACTCCGAACGTTTTGTGCAAGATATGGTAAAGGCATTACAAAACAATGCGATAGAAGAGTTTAAGCGCTATTATCGCTCCGTCGACGCCCTGCTCATCGACGATATTCAATTTTTTGCTAATAAAGAGCGCTCACAGGAAGAGTTTTTTCATACCTTTAACGCGCTGCTCGAAGGTAATCAGCAAATCATACTTACCAGTGATCGTTATCCGAAAGAAATTGATGGCGTTGAAGATCGGCTTAAGTCGCGTTTTGGCTGGGGCTTAACAATAGCAATAGAGCCACCAGAGCTGGAAACCCGGGTCGCGATCCTGATGCGCAAGGCGCATGAAAACCAGATCCGCCTGCCGGAAGAGGTCGCGTTTTTTATTGCCAAGCGCCTGCGCTCAAACGTACGTGAACTGGAAGGCGCATTAAACCGCGTTATAGCCAATGCTAACTTTACCGGCCGGCCTATTACCATAGACTTTGTCCGCGAAGCGCTGCGTGATTTACTCGCGCTGCAAGATAAGCTGGTTACCATCGAAAACATCCAGAAAACCGTAGCCGAATATTATAAAATCCGTGTCGCCGATTTGCTGTCGAAACGCCGTTCGCGGTCGGTAGCCCGGCCACGGCAAATGGCCATGGCGCTGTCAAAAGAGTTAACTAACCACAGCTTGCCGGAAATTGGTGATGCTTTTGGTGGCCGCGATCACACTACAGTGTTACATGCCTGTCGCAAGATAGAGTCGCTAAAAGAAGAAACGCACGAAATAAAAGAAGACTTTCAGAATTTAATCCGTACTTTGTCATCGTAAAGGGACTTGGTCATGCAATTTACTATTAACAGAGACGCCTTACTCAAACCATTACAAATGGTGTCTGGTGCTATTGAGCGCCGCCATACGCTGCCAATTTTATCTAATGTGCTGCTGGAAGTAAGTGACGCAGCCTTGTCGCTGACAGGTACAGATTTAGAGGTGGAACTGGTAGCAACGACTGACAGTTTAACCGTGCAAAGCCCTGGCCGTATTACCGTACCGGCGAAAAAGCTGCTGGATATATGCCGCAGTTTGCCGGAAAGTGCCGATATGCGTGTGCAATTGCAAGGCGACAACTGTATTTTGACCTGTGGTAAAACCAAGTTTACTTTATCTACCTTAAGTGCAGCCGAATACCCTAATCTGGAAAGTTGGCAGGGCGAGGTGGATATTCAGCTGACGCGGTCACAATTGCGCAAACTGCTGGATGACACCGCTTTTTCGATGGCGAATCAGGATGTGCGCTATTACCTGAATGGTTTGCTGTTTGAAGTGGATAACGGCGCGGTAAAAGCGGTTGCCACTGACGGCCACCGGTTGGCTCTCAGCAGCCTGGAGCTACCGGGTTTTAGCGCTCAGCAAAAGCAAATTATTATTCCACGTAAAGGTGTGTTGGAAGTGATGCGCTTGTTGGCCAGTGATGATCAGTTAATCACCTTAAGCCTGGGGCAGAACCACATCCGCCTGACAGACAGCAACTATGTGTTTAGCAGTAAATTAATTGACGGCCGCTTCCCCGATTACCGACGGGTATTGCCGCGTAATAGCACTAAGCTGGTTACTGCGCATCGCAGCGTGCTAAAAGACGCCTGCACCCGGGCTTCTATTTTGTCTAATGAAAAATACCGTGGCGTGCGTTTTACCCTAAGCAGTGGCGAGCTGCAAATTGTAGCGAATAACCCCGAGCACGAGCAGGCAGAAGAGATCATTGAAGTAGAGTATCAGGGCGATAACCTGGAAATTGGTTTTAATGTCGGTTATTTGCTTGATGTACTGAATACGCTGGCAACTGATTTGGTGCAGCTGCATTTAAATGATGCCAATTCCAGCGCGCTGGTTGAGGGCGTAGGTAATGTGGGTGCCTGCTACGTTGTTATGCCAATGCGTCTGTAAGCCATGTCACTGTTGTCAGTTAGCGCCAGTCAGTTTCGCAATCTGACGGCAGTGTCATTAAACGCGCATGCTCAGTTTAATTTAATAACCGGCATGAACGGCAGTGGCAAAACCAGCTTGCTTGAAGCGATTTACTATCTGGCCCATGGCCGTTCATTTCGTACCAGCCGGCCGCAGCGTTTAGTGCAACACGAAGCTAATGCCTTTGTGCTACATGCTAAGGTTTCGGTACAAAAGCAGGTCCATAGCCTGGGTTTGCAGCGCGACAAGCAGGGTGAGCTGGAGCTGCGACTAAACGGCAGCAATGTAAACCGACTTGCTGAGTTTGCCAGTTTGTTGCCGGTGCAGCTGATTACGCCAGACAGTTTTCGTTTGTTTTTTGGCGGGCCAAAAGAGCGACGGCAGTTTTTCGATATGGGATTGTTCCACGTGGAACCTCAATTCTTCGATAGCTGGCTGCGGTTCAATAAAGTGCTTAAACAGCGCAACGCCTTACTTAAAACCAGCCGCCAATATGACAGTCAATTCGAGTTTTGGGATCAGCAGTTTGTCCAGTTAGCCTTTCAACTGCAGCAGTTACGCCAGGCTTATGTAAGCCAACTTGAAGCGGCGTTCCGGCAACTTACCGGTACCGACGACATAATGCAGTCGTTGAGTTTTCAACTGCAGCAGGGCTGGCCGGATAAGATTGATAGTCCTGCGGAGCTACAGCAACTGTTGCAGCATAGCTTTGGCCAGGACTGCCGCATGGGGTTTACCCAGTATGGCCCGCAAAAAGCCGATTTAAAGCTTAAAAAAGACCAATGGACAGCAGAAGAAGTGTTATCCCGTGGTCAGTTAAAAGTGTTATTATTTGCGCTTAAAATTGCGCAAAATAATGTTATTCGTGATAACGGCCATAAACAGCCGCTGTTATTGATCGATGATTTGGCGTCGGAGTTAGACACGCAGTCAACCCGACAGATATTTAGCTATTTACGCGATATAAACTCACAGGTTTTTATTACTGCAATTAACGCTGAACAGGTTTCACCTTTTATCGCCGCAGAACAGCAGGCGATGTTTCACGTGGAACACGGACAGCTAACAGCACGGACAGATAACGATGGCCGAACAACATAACTACGATTCCTCGAGCATTAAAGTATTAAAAGGACTGGATGCAGTTCGTAAAAGACCCGGCATGTACATCGGTGATACCGATGACGGTTCAGGCCTGCATCACATGGTATTTGAAGTGGTCGATAACTCTATCGATGAAACCTTAGCCGGCCACTGTTCGGACATCTGGGTAACCATTCACAGTGACGGGTCGGTGTCGGTACGCGACAATGGCCGTGGTATTCCGACCGATATGCACGAAGAAGGCGTATCAGCCGCAGAAGTTATTATGACAGTGCTGCATGCCGGCGGTAAGTTTGACGACAACTCATATAAGGTGTCTGGCGGCTTACACGGCGTGGGTGTGTCTGTCGTAAACGCTTTGTCTGACAAGCTTGAGCTGACGATCCGCCGTAAGGGCCAGGTACATCAACAAATCTATCATTTGGGTGTACCACAAGCGCCACTGGCGGTGATAGGTGAAACCGAAGACAAGGGTACCACCATCCGGTTTTGGCCCAGCCCAACGGTGTTTACCGATATCAATTACCACTTTGATATTTTGGCCAAGCGTTTGCGTGAACTGTCATTCTTAAACTCGGGCGTGAGTATCATTCTGACCGACGAACGGACTGACAAAAAAGACCACTTTAAATACGAAGGTGGTATTGAAGCCTTTGTACAGTATTTAAACCGTACCAAAACCAGCGTGCACCCTAAGGCTTTTTACTTCACTGACCAACGCGACGACGGCATAGCCGTTGAAGTAGCCATGCAATGGAATGACAGCTATCAGGAAAACGTGTTTTGTTTCACCAATAACATTCCACAACGCGACGGTGGTACGCACCTGGCAGGTTTCCGTGGTGCTTTAACGCGGGTATTAAACACCTATATCGAGCAGGAAGGTTACGCCAAGAAGATGAAGGTACAGGCCTCGGGTGACGATGCCCGTGAAGGTTTAACCGCTGTAATCAGCGTTAAAGTTCCTGATCCGAAGTTCAGCTCACAAACCAAAGACAAACTGGTGTCATCAGAAGTGCGTTCTGCGGTTGAAAGCGTTATGGCCGAGCGCCTGAATGAATACCTGCTGGAAAACCCCGGCGATGCCAAAATCATTGTTGGTAAAATTGTTGATGCCGCCCGTGCCCGTGATGCCGCCCGTAAAGCGCGCGAAATGACACGACGCAAAGGTGCGCTGGATATTGCCGGCTTACCAGGCAAGCTGGCTGATTGCCAGGAAAAAGACCCGGCGTTATCTGAACTGTATATAGTAGAGGGTGACTCTGCGGGTGGTTCTGCCAAACAGGGCCGTAACCGCAAAAACCAGGCTATTCTGCCACTTAAAGGTAAAATTCTTAACGTCGAAAAAGCCCGTTTTGACAAGATGTTGTCATCACAGGAAGTCGGCACCCTGATTACCGCCTTAGGTTGTGGTATAGGCCGCGAAGAATACAACCCGGATAAAACCCGCTATCACAGCATTATCCTGATGACGGATGCTGACGTCGACGGTTCGCACATTCGTACGCTGCTGTTGACCTTCTTTTATCGCCAGATGCCAGAGCTGATTGAGCGCGGTTATATCTATATAGCGCAGCCACCACTGTACAAAGTGAAAAAGGGCAAGCAAGAGCAATACATTAAAGATGAAGCGGCGTTAACGGAATACCTGACCACGCTGGCACTGGACGAAGCCTCTCTGCACGTCAATGCAGAAGCGCCAGGCATCGGTGGTGAAGCGTTGGAGAAGCTGGTACGCCAGTATCACAAGGTGTCGGCGACTATTTTACGTTTAACCCGTAAGATCCCGTACAACCTGTTAAACGAATTGATTTATGTTCCAACACTGGATGTGGCGCAGACGAAATCGGCTGAATACAGTGAGCAGTGGGCGAAAAACCTGGTGCAGCGGCTGGATGCCAAAGAAGGTGATGGTTCAAGTTACAGCTATGCCATACATGAAGACCGTGAACGTCAGTTATTTTTACCTAAGGTCATTATTCGTCAGCACGGTATCGACAACGAGTATCTGCTGCATCATGACTTTGTTACCTCGCGGGATTATCTGAGCATAGCAGCGCTGGGTGATGAAATCCGTGATCTGATGGAAGAAGGTGGCTATATCCGCCGTGGTGAAAAAGTTAAACCGGTAGAAAGCTTCCTGGAAGCTTTGGATTGGCTGATGAGCGAATCGAAGCGCGGTCTGTATATTCAGCGCTATAAAGGTTTGGGTGAAATGAACCCTGAGCAGCTATGGGAAACCACCATGGACCCGCAAAGTCGTCGTATGCTGCAGGTTACCATTGAAGACGCCATCGGTGCCGACCAACTGTTTGCCACGCTAATGGGTGACCACGTTGAACCACGCCGTGCCTTTATTGAAGAAAACGCGCTCTATGTCGCCAACCTGGACGTGTAGTTTTACCAATTAACAGCAAAGGGGCTTCGGCCCCTCAGTCATTTTAGCGAGTTAGAAGCGCATGCATAAATATGATATTAAAACCTTTCAGGGCCTGATTTTAGCTCTGCAGGATTACTGGGCGCGGCAGGGTTGCGTTATTGTGCAGCCGCTGGATTTAGAAGTGGGCGCCGGTACTTTCCACCCTATGACGTTTTTACGCTCTTTAGGGCCAGAACCTACCAACGTTGCTTATGTGCAACCGTGCCGCCGGCCCACTGATGGCCGCTATGGTGAAAACCCGAACCGGTTACAACATTACTACCAGTTTCAGGTGATCTTAAAGCCGTCGCCAGACAATATTCAGGAGCTGTATTTAGGCTCGTTACGCGAATTGGGCATTGATACGCTGGTACACGACATCCGCTTTGTTGAAGACAACTGGGAGTCACCCACACTGGGGGCTTGGGGTTTAGGCTGGGAAGTCTGGCTCAATGGCATGGAAGTCACTCAGTTTACTTACTTCCAACAAGTGGGCGGCTTAGAGTGTCGTCCGGTAACCGGCGAGATCACTTACGGTTTAGAACGGTTGGCCATGTATATCCAGGGCGTCGATTCTATTTACGACCTGGTCTGGACTGATGGCCCGCTGGGCCGGGTAACTTATGGCGATGTGTTCCACCAGAACGAAGTGGAGCAGAGCACTTATAACTTTGAACACGCTGACGTATCTGCACTGTTTGTGTACTTTGACCAGTGTGAGAAAGAAAGCCAGTACTTAATTGAACAAGGCCTGGCACTGCCGGCTTATGAAAAAGTAATGAAAGCATCGCATGCGTTTAACTTGCTGGATGCGCGCCATGCTATATCCGTTACCGAGCGCCAGCGTTACATCCTGCGGGTGCGTGCCCTGGCTAAGGCCTGCGCAGAGGCTTACTATGCCACGCGTGAAAAGCTGGGTTTCCCGCTGTGTAAAAATAACAACAGTGTTAAGCAGGAGGCATAATGTCGGTGCAAGATTTTTTTGTTGAAATTGGCACCGAAGAGCTGCCACCAAAAGCGTTAAAGACCCTGGCTACGGCGTTTGCCGATAACTTGCAGACTGAGCTGGCCAAGTTAGAACTCAGCCATACAGACGTGCACTGGTATGCCGCACCACGGCGTTTAGCGGTGCGTATTAATGCTTTAGCTGCCCAGCAAGCTGATAAGGTCGTGGAAAAGCGCGGCCCGGCTATCGCTTCCGCCTTTGATACCGACGGCAAGCCGACCAAAGCTGCTCAGGGTTGGGCTGCCGGTTGTGGCATTAGCGTAGAGCAAGCCGAAAAGCTGGAAACAGACAAAGGTGCCTGGCTACTGCATAAAGCTAAAGTAAGTGGTGCTGCTACTGTTAGTTTACTGCCAGAAGTGGTGCAGCAGGCACTGGCTAAATTGCCAATTGCTAAGCCCATGCGCTGGGGTAACTCTACTGCAGAGTTTATCCGCCCGGTACATACCATCATAATGCTATATGGTACTGACGTAGTACCGGCAACCATACTAGGCCGTGACAGCGGCAACCAAACTCACGGTCATCGCTTTCATGCGCCGGAAAAAGTCGCTATCAAGCATGCTGATGATTATCTTGCTACATTACGCAGTGCCTTTGTTGTTGCTGACTTTGCTGAACGTAAAGCCTTTATCGCGGCAGAAGTCGCTAAAACCGCGACTGCGTTAAATGGTAAAGCGCTGATGGACGATGCCTTACTGGAAGAAGTTACGGCGCTGGTAGAATGGCCGGTTGTACTGGTAGGTAGTTTTGAGGAAAGCTTCCTGCAGGTGCCGGCCGAGCCGTTAATTTCAACCATGAAAGATAACCAAAAGTACTTTCCGTTACTGGATCAGAACGGTAAGCTGCTGAACAAATTTATTTTTGTTACCAACATCGCCAGCAAAGATCCGCAGCAGATTATCAGCGGCAACGAAAAAGTAGTGCGCCCGCGTTTATCGGATGCGCAGTTCTTCTTCAATACTGACCGTAAGCAAAAGCTGGCTAACCGATTAGATAGTCTGAAAACGGTATTGTTTCAGCAGCAACTGGGTACGCTGGCCGAGAAGTCTGAGCGTATCAGCAAGGTTGCCGGCTTTATTGCCGCGAAAATTGGCGCTGATGTCGCTGCAGCTGAACGTGCCGGTCTGCTGTCTAAAGCCGACTTAATGACCAATATGGTTGGCGAATTCCCGGAAGTGCAGGGCATTATGGGTATGCACTACGCCCGGTTAGATGGTGAAGCTGAAGCTGTTGCATTGGCACTGAACGAGCAGTATATGCCGCGTTTTGCCGGCGACGAGCTGCCGAGCCGGTTAGAGGGCGCTGCGGTAGCCATTGCCGATAAACTGGATACCCTGGTGGGGATATTTGGTATTGGCCAGGCACCGAAAGGTGATAAAGACCCCTTTGCCCTGCGCCGCGCTGCAATTGGTGCACTACGCATTATGGTCGACAAACAATTGCCAATTGATCTGGTTGATGCCATAGCGTTCAGCCAGCAAACGTTCGGCACTAAGCTAAGCAATGCCAACGTAGCAGACGACGTGCTAGAGTTTATGCTGGGCCGGTTCCGCGCCTGGTATGAAGCCGAGGGTTACCGCGTCGATGTAATCCAGGCGGTATTGGCGCGTCGGCCAACCGCACCAGCCGATTTTGACCGTCGCGTTAAAGCCGTGGCCAGCTTTAGCAAACTGGAAGCCGCGGCTGCGCTGGCTGCTGCCAATAAGCGGGTAGCAAATATCCTGGCTAAAGTAGACGGCGACATTGCCACTAACGTCGATGCTACACTGCTGCAGGAAGATGCTGAGCAAGCGCTGCACAAGGCTATAGTAGCAGAGCAGGCGTTTCAGGCAGGCACAGCAAACTATGCAGATGGTTTAGCGCATTTAGCGCAGATGCGTGAAGTGATCGATACCTTCTTCGATAAAGTCATGGTAAATGCCGACGACGCTGCAGTACGGGCTAATCGCCAGGCGCTATTAAAGCAACTGCGCGACTTGTTTTTACAGGTCGCAGACATTTCTGTTTTGCAGTAATGTATTGAAACTAAACAAAAAGCCAGCTAAACGCTGGCTTTTTTATTGTCAGTATTAAGTAGAAGTATGTGTTACTTATCTGTTGGTAATGTAGGTTTTAAGCTAAATGCAGCAGCGCTGCTAGCATTGTCACCAATGTCTTCCCGGCCCTGGCGTTTATAGGCATTAACCGGCACTACACTAATATTACCTTCAGCTGTAACGACAACATCAAACACTACCCAACTGTCCAGGGCTCCGTCAGTGTTTTCATCGACACTAGGACTAAAGATGTAAGTTTCTCCTAAGACTCGCGCTTCTACACGGGTCGGAGATTGAAATACTGTACCATTGCCAGAATAATGATGAACGGCATAGCGGTAAGTACCAGCGACCGGAAACTCTGGTACTGTTAATACTTCCGGGCCATAACTAGTCGTATCGTCACGATCAAGATACATGGTTATGTTGTTAACCGTCTCTTCTTTATTACCAAAATAAATTCTGAACCGGTCATCGATACTATTCTCAGTGCGAGGGCCTAAAAAATGTGTATCTAAGTCACGCGGATTATTGCCCCAGGTAAGGCTAACAGTCATGGTGCCAGGGCTGACAGCTAAACAATTTGCTAAATCGTAATCAGTACTTCCAACATTAATGATGCGGGTATTGCTTTGACCATCTGAGTCTCGCACCGACAGTAGTACCTGGCTGTTTGGCCGAACGGCAATTGAAAACGACCCATCACTATTAGAATAAGTAACTGAACGTCCAATATAATTAGTCCCATCGGCAATAATTCTTACATTTGATAAACGTACAGCAGACTCACTTTCAAATACGCAGCCGAGAATATTAACGGCATCAAATAGCACATCAGCATTCCATGTTGAAAAGTGCGTTACGTTCCCCTGATAGTATCGACGATTCAGTTCATCTGTTTGTAAAGTTGCTTCGCCTTCAACATCCCAGATTCCGGTTTGTTGATTGAAATGAAGCAGTGGAATGCTCGCCGGTGGGTTTGTGGCGCGAGCCGCAACCGGAATACGTATGGCAGCGGTAACTCCAGAAGCCAGTTGAAGTGCCCGGCCACTTGCATCTGTGAACTGAGCATTGATTGCACCAAAGGATTCTATAGCTTGTTCGTTGCCGGTTTGCGGATTGGTAGCAAGATAATAGCCCGGCATAATCGCTGGATCTGATGAAGCGTCAATGTTCGTTAAAGCGGCAGATATTGCTCCACTAGCAGGTTGGCCATCGCTGGTAACAAAAGCCGCCGCCGGGATAGCGACCTGCATGGCACTTGAAGGATCTGTTATAACCGCAGCAGTTGAAGCATCGAAGGTAGTTACTGTATCGGCTGCCAATAACGCAATGCTCATATTAGTTTCCGGGTTGTCTTCACTGGTTCTGGCTATATCTGAACGCGTGGCATAACCGGTACTGGCAGCCTGCATAATAATTCGTTGTTGATAACCGACAGCACCAATACTAAAACGCCCTGCATCGTCGGTTGTTACCTGTTGCAATAAAACCGGGGTGTCAGAGTCGCCAATAACGTAAGCCGTTACTTGCGCATTATTTACAGGCTGTCCGGACCCATAAGCCGTTACCCGGCCTTGAACTTCGCCGAAGGTTGAGCAATTTAGCGCTAAATCATTGATATCATTATTTATGGTAAGCTGCTCAGGGGTGACGCTGCAGTTGTGGCCTATACTGTTTTGTACATTGAAAGTCAGTGTTGTGCCAGCCGCAAAACGGTCACTAAGCGTGAATGCATTTTGTTCATTAATAAGTACTGTATCTGCGGCTGCACCATTTACCTGATACTGCAAGCTAACAGGTCTTAATAAACCTGTTGCTGTTCCGCCAACAACAAAAGATGGTATGTTTTCACATGCCACAGTGATGTTATTAATATTGGCATTTGAGAAAGTAACGGTAGCTGCGCTGGTAATGCTACAACGTTGATTTGCTGGTTGTTGTTTGATAGATAAACTAACCTGATTACCGGACTTAAATTTATTACCTAAGTTGACAACACCATTTTGCGATGTCGAAATATTGTCATTATTTACACCAATAGTAACTGTGCCGCTCAAACCAGATACCGCTGCGCTTAACGTGTACAATCCTGCTTCCGTGTTTTTACCATCATCTGAACCGCCGCAACCACTAAGGGCTACTAATACGCCGGTATAACACAGCATTTGCTTTACTGTTATCATCCACATCTCCATATATTGAAAAAAGCAGCGCATTATATAGCAATGCCATTTGAGTCTTGAGGATTTTTATCTGAATTAGGAAAATAACGTGCTTGCCTGGCTGTTTTACAATCTTTATTGTCAGTCTGTTTAGCGCGTGCGAATAGGTAGTGACTTGAAGAAGGTGTAGCGCAGATATCTTCGACTTCAGATAAGCGGCAGTGCAAATATAGTGTAGTAATGCTTAAAACGTGGCTAAAAAGCGGCTGCAGTAGCGCACTCTATAGGCTCTACTGCAACTTAAGGCGGTGTAACTGCTGGAGCTCTAGTGTTCTAGTAACCGGTACAGCAGTTGTTTAACTGCTTCCGGTTCAAATGGTTTGTCGCACATGGCGTTAACACCACTTTGGGCAATGTTAGACAGGTGGGTATCGTTGGCTTCACTGGTGACCATCAATACCGGTATATGTGACAAGGTACTGTGTTCACGGATAAACTCGGTCAGCTCGCGGCCGTTTACTTCCGGCATATTGTAATCAGTAACCACTAAATCAAACATCTGTTGCTGTAATTGGCCAATAGCTTGCTGGCCGTCTTCGGCTTCAACGATATGCTGCATACCTAAGTTGGTTAATACCCGGCGGATATGGTTACGGGCCAGCCGGCTGTCATCAACCACCAACACGCGTACATCATGCACGTCAAACAACGTCAACTCCAACTCAGCCGGGCTAAGCAAATCGACAGCAGCGTTTAGTGCTTTGCCTAACTGCATAGCATCGAACGGTTTAGGTAAAATGGCCACTACGCCAGATTGCTTAAAGGCTTCGAGCTGAGCTTTGCGGGTTTCACTGGAAACCAGTAAAAACGGGATCTCTGCAGTGCTGGCATCAGCCTTAAGCTGTTTTAACAGCTGTTCAGCCGTGCCATCAGCCAGATGCAAAGCGCAGGCAATGGCATCAGGTTTATGATCCGCTATTTTAACCAAGGCACCGGCCAGAGTATCAGCTTCTTCTACCTGGGTTACGTTTTCTTCTGCTAGTTTTTTGCGAATAATTTTACGCTGTACCTCAGAAGGCTCAATCAGCAGAATATGTAGATCAGCAGGGGACAGTTGCATAGTGGCTCCGCAACGAAAGTAAAACGCCTATTCTGCCATAACCAAAGCAAATGCGGCAGCAACAAATAAACTGCGCTGACTGCCGTAGGCTTTGAAAATGCGATTGGACACATTTTGCAACATCTTTATGCTACCTTAGGGTTGCAATGTGATACCTATGGGTTATATATTGAAACCCTAAGGTATCAATAAAGAGGTGGAATATGAAAAATTGGGATCCGGAACAACAAATTAGGGCGTTAAAATACGGTGCATACAGCACGCTGTTTGCCAGCGGCATGTTTGCCTCAAGCCTGGCAAGAAATATCTCGCAAGAACTGCAGTGGCAGCATACAAGTTGGCTAGCAATACTAGCCGGCGTCTTTGCCGTTGGCTTTGTCATAACTTGCATACGCTGGAGTATTAAAAACCGTCCTAGCGGTGGCTGGCGTGAACTTATTGGCGTATATAGTGAAGAGCTGGCCCGCGAGGTTAACCGCAAAGCAAACAGCAATGCATTTTTGGTCACTATGCTGATGCTGGTACCGGCTTATATTTTAGGCGATGCGCCAATGCTGGAAAATTTAGGCCCGGCAGCTGAGCTAACAATTAATCTGAGTAACTTCGCTTTATTTTTACTGACATTAAGTGCCGCAGTATGGAGTATTACGGTGTTGCTGCACCTGCGCGATGAGGCTGGCGCCTGATGGAGGAGTTAACCAATACCATTGCCGTGCTACGAGCTGCACGGCAGTTATCGCAAACCGAGCTGGCAGAAGCGATAGGCGTATCGCGTAAAACCATCAGTACGGTAGAAACGGGGCGCTTTACCCCGTCGGTGGTTATCGCATTAAAGTTGGCGCTATTTTTTCAGGTACCGGTAGAACAGATTTTTACATTGCAAGTTGCAGATTAATGGCTAATCAGGTATTTGCATTAACAGAGCAGACAACGTTACCATCTAATGACGGTAACGTTGTCATCATCATTTTGGTATGCGCGGCACCGTAGCAATAACAAGCTAACTTTTAAAACCAGTACTTATTTCGCTTTGCGGTAAATGTTGTTGCAGCCACTGTAAAAACGGCTGGTACTGCTGTAGTGGGAATTTATACCTTACCTGCATCTCAGCGTTCAGCCTAAAATCGACGTAAGCAAACTGGTCTTTTTGGAACAGGTTAATCTGTTTAATATTGCCAATGTCAGCACTATCCATGCCTACCCGCAACTGACCAGCGTCAGTGGAAAACAGCTGTTGAATATCTTTGCTGTAAACAAAATCGCCATGGTGACGGGGCTTAATACCAAACATGATGGCGATGTCGGCAAACAGCAGTGCCAGCAAACCGGCCGCGGCATACCAATTAAACCACCACAGTAACGCGACTACAGTTAGCAGCAATAACACCTTGGCAGTGGAAGAGTCTTTAATCAACGCCCAAAACATCAACTTACTTCCTTATCGCATGACACCAGCTGATAAGTTATGAGCTGCAATGGCTATTTTCAACAAAGATTAAACGGTGAATTGTAACAATTGATGTGAACTATTTGCTGCTGCAAATAATGTTACATAACCCCTTACATTTAAAGGCTTAATTGTTACAAGCTTTTCTGCCAATCTGGTATCTCGCTAAGCCCCGTAAGGATACACAAATGCGCAACAGCACCCATTTGAAGTTGCTAAGCCTTGGTTTGTTGATAAGTAGCGGTATTATCAGCGCCCCGGTGTCAGCCATTGTTATTCGTCACGATAAGCCAGCTGAGCAATATCTGGCATCTAAAGCAGATTTCCCGCCGTTGGTTACGTTTTACAATATAGGCGTACACGGCACTTTGATTGCGCCTGACTGGGTGTTAACGGCAGCGCATACCGTGTTTTGCCTGAATCCCGGCCAGCCTATTGCGGTAGGGGATGAATTGGTTGAGGTACAGGCGCGTTATAGCTATCCATCTTACCAACTAGGCAAACAGAATGATTTAGCGCTTATTAAGCTGGCAAAGCCGGTGCAGAGTGTTGAGCCTGCCAAACTATACCGTCAGCAGGATGAGCGTGAGCAGGTGCTGTGGTTTATCGGCAGTGGTGGCACTGGTACCGGCTTAACCGGTGAAACTATCGGCTACAAAGACAACAATGGCGTTCTGCGTAAGGCGCAGAATAAAGTAACCGCCGTGACAGCGTCCGATTTGAGATTTGTGTTTGAACCAGGTGAAAAAGCGCTGGAACTGGAAGGCGTATCGGGCAATGGCGACAGCGGCGGCCCGGCCTATATTAAAAAAGACGATGGTTATTACCTGTTAGGCGTAAGCTCCAGAGTAGATTCATGGTTTAAAGATGTTGGCGAGTACGGCGTTAAAGAGCTGTATACCCGCGTATCCAGCCATGCCAATTGGATCGATCAGGTAATGGCTGCTGACGACAGTGATAGAGCCAAACTCAGCTCAGCCGACGGTTTCCTGCAAGATGGCATGACAGCAGAAAATCTACCCGGCATTTGTGCATCGATAAGATTGAAATAATTGTAATGTGTCTAAGTAAATAGATGCCGGCGTTAGCCGGCTAGCAATTGCTTTATGGCTAATAACTCTGCGGTAGCCTTACGCTCAAGTAAGTGATCTACAAGTTGATAGCTAGTCATTTTCTCAGTATTGTCATAGATACTTTTGTCAGCACCTTGCTCCAACAGATACTGAACCAGTTTGGGGTCGTGGAGCAATATAGCGGCATGTAACGGCGGTAGATCATCAATTGCCGATGGCTTATTTATATCAACATTAAGCGCGAGTAACCGAGTTATCACTTTGTATTTAAGTTGCTCAGGCTTAATTTCAAACGTATAAGCAAGGCCTGCGTGCTGATCTAGCTGCTTAGCATGCTGCTCATCAGTCATATTATTGAAGTACGTGAAACAAAGTGGCGCAGGTAGCGTGGAAGAGTCGTTGTCAGTAGAACAGATGATCAGCTCCTGCACTGACATACGTGATAAAGAAAGTACAGTGGTACCAAACACGACTGCAAGCAATGTAACGACTATAAGTAGCAACTTTTTCATCGTTTACCCCCAGACAGTTTTACTTTGCCCGGGCGCAGCAAGGGCGATAGCTGTATGTGAACCATTATTATGCTTCGCTAATCCATTCACATATAAAAGCAGAACTCGGCCAAAGCTCCATTCGAGATTTTTCCGTACGGTTTCATAAATTTTAATATTACCTAAATCTTCAGCCTTAGCATGCTTAAACCAATGTTTTGCTGCCTTTTTACCAAATTTAAGCAGCACCTTTTTAGCGCTATCTCCTGGATGCATTAGCGAGCCAAATAATGATTGTACAAAACCCAATGCGTAAGAACCATCAACAGCTTCGAGCAATAAGCCTTGCGCAAAAGACCTTATTTTGTCGTCAATAGTAAGCTCATCTACCTGCGCTAGCTTTGACTTAAAGATAAATCGCAGAATGACTTTAGTTTCCGCTTCATCGAAGATAAGTTCGGTTGCAGTGAAGTTACGTAATGTGGTGTTTCCAGCAATGGCTCTCATCCTGAGTTATAAAATTAACTATATGATGATTAATTGTTTAATTTGTGTCAATCTTCGGCCGGCATTTACTGCCTATAGAAAAATATTGCCGTTCCCTGTTTTATCCACTAAGTTAGAATCTGATAGCCGCCATAGAGTGGTAAAGGACTAGATAACAGGGAAGCTCGTCATTGAAAAAGCTGTTACTTATCGCGCTGGTTGCCTTCGGTGCCTGGAATTACTACCAAAAACAAAGCACGGCTAAGCCTATCCTTGAAAGTGTGCCGCAAGTATTACCCGATTACACCGTGCCAATTAATAAAGCCCGTGCTGTGGCCAATGCTTCACAGTTCCGCTGCGACGGTCGGCAACATTGCAGCCAAATGACCTCACGCGCTGAAGCGGAGTTTTTTATCCGCAACTGCCCTGATACTAAAATGGATGGTGATCGGGATGGGGTACCTTGTGAGAATGATTCCAGATTTTGATTTTTTTAATAAGGCTACTGAACAATGCCAATTCTGAAATCTGACAACGTCTATCGTTCCGACGATGTGAGTGTATTTATTGCGGTAGCAAAGAACAATTAACTGATGAACATATACTTCCTTTTGCTTTGGGCGGTAATTTTATCTTGCCTAAGTCGAGTTTTAAAAGCTGTGCGGCTATAACATCGTTAGACGAGAGGAAGGTACTTAAAGGCTTCATGCTCAAAGGGCGCATAGTTGCTAATATGCCTACCCGGCGGAAAAAGACCGACCAACACATCTGAAAACGATGTTACTTGACGAATATGATAATGTAACGGAGATAGATTTACCGGTATCAGAGGGCGTAGCGACAATCCACTTACCAATTGTTGAACCCCCGGCAATTCTGACAGGAGCTACTTTTAACTCGACTGTTGAATTCAAAGGCATTGACACTATCCATGTTGGTAAAAATCCTGTACAGGTTGCGTCAACGCATGGAAAGACGGGTATTAGATTCGAAGATAAAATAGATTTAAATGCATATCTTCGTATTATCGCAAAAATTGCTCATGCTTATCATGTCGCAAATTTGGGGTTATTTTCTAGGTCTGAAAGTCCTTTGCTCCCTCTTATTCTAAGTAAAGCTAAAGGCCTTAACAATTGGATTGGCAATGCTGGAGAGGCACCTAATAATGCCTCTGATGACTGTGGCCAGATCTTGTGGTGCACTCATGACAATGTGAAAAACATCAACTATACATGCCTTAAAATGTTTGCTTCACATCCTGGTGGGACTTATGTTGCTGCGACTAGAGTGCCGGGATGGGCCTTGTATTCTTAACTACAACCATCTCAACTGTTATATCAATTGCCATTATCTCGTGATTACAAGATGGAACAGAGTGCCAATCTAATTAGATTGACGGCTGGAACGCCGTCGATAATCAACAAGTTTTATTCAGCATTAATTGAAAATATGGCACTAAGTGCTATACTTTTTGCGTTTGTAGCAAGGATTGCTGATGCGGGTATTTAAAAACAAAGCTTTCGCAAAATGGGCGCACAAAGAAGGTCTGTCAGACAGAACTCTTTTAGTTGCAGTCGCCGAGATGGAACAAGGGCTGATTGATGCAGACTTAGGCAGCGGTGTTTATAAAAAGCGTGTCGCGACGGCTAAGGGTAAAAGTAGCGGCGGCAGAACCTTAATAGCCTATCGCTTTGCCGACAAAGCGTTCTTTGTTTATGGCTTTGCCAAAAATGCCAAAGCTAATATCACTGCTACTGAGTTAAAAGCATTGAGAATATTGGCTAATGATTTGCTGAATTACAGTGATACTGAAATTTACCGTCTGCTGGATGCTGGCGCACTATTTGAGATAAACGCAGATGACTAAATCAATTTTAGATATGGTGCAGGAAACAGCGCAGGATTTTTATAACGCCGGGGTAATGAAAGATACTACCTTGCGCGAGATAGAAGCACTATGCCTGCCGGTTGTAGAGGAATTTAGTGCGGAGCAAATTAAACAGATCCGCACCCGTAATAAAGCCAGCCAGGGTGTGTTTGCCGCCTATTTAAATACCAGCAAATCGACTGTGCAGAAGTGGGAGCAGGGGCAGAAAAAGCCTAATGGTCCATCGTTAAAACTGCTTAATCTTGTGGCAAAGAAGGGCTTACAGATACTAGCGTAATTGCCATTAACCGCTGACTTTTTTAACCACATACCGATACGGCAATTCACTGGTATCACTGCTCAATAACTCATGGTCCATAAAGCGGCAAAAGGCAGGGATATCGCGGGTGGTGGCCGGGTCGTCGGCGATAATCAGTAAAGTCTCACCCAGCTGCATTTTACGCAGTTGCAGCCGCACCATCATTACCGGCTCGGGGCAGCGCAGGCCTAAGGCATCCAGGGTTTGGTCTGCGTTGCTAAAAATGTCTTTCATGCTTACTCCAATAAGAATGTTGATTCACTACTTCTTCATGCTGAAGTGCCAAGCCAGCGTCTTGCAAAGGATGAGAATATCAAAAATACAAAAGCTAGTTTGGCTTTAAATCGAATAACGGAATAACTGAATTAACCTTATACCCCAAAGGGGATCGATCAACGTTGAATACCACTTTGGTGCCAATCATTACATGATTTTTATATCTTTCTTCGAGTCTCACCGCACTGAAATCACCTTCAGTTGACTTAAGATCTATACAGGTATATTTCTTAGTGGCCGGGCCGCATTTTCCTACATCTACCACTTCGGTAAGAAATTTAGCATTCTCGCCCCATAATAAGGTTGTCCAAAGAGCTATAAAAAAGGCAAAGAAAAGGGCTACGCCGAATAACTGTATTGGAAAAAGCACAAGCAGAAAGGCGTTACTGGATATAATACTTCTGGTTTTTAGATTCTCTCTGAATTGCTTTTTTTTGTATAAAAAAACAACGCAAATAAATGCAAAGCAAAAACTTAATTTATATGCCTCTTTGTTTGGCATTGCCTGGTAGTAAAAAACGAACAAACATACAGTTGTGATAAACAGCGTGAAAAAACCGTAAAAGAGAGCTTTTTGAGTCGCAGTCAATTTATAAAACCATAAGGGCCGTAAAAACGGCCCTTATTCTATGCGATTGTGTTTGCTGCTGCCAGCTTATGGCCGCTCAAACACCGTAGCAATACCCTGGCCTAAACCGATACACATGGTGGCCAGGCCAAACTTGCCGCCTTTGTCTTCCATCACGTTAATCAGCGTGGTACTGATACGTGAACCGGAGCAACCCAGCGGGTGACCCAGCGCAATAGCGCCGCCGTTCAGGTTTACTTTTTGTTCAGCCACTTCAAGTAAGCCTAAGTCTTTCATTACCGGCAGGGCCTGGGCCGCGAAGGCTTCGTTCAGCTCGGCGTAGTCGATATCGTTGATGCTGATACCGGCCATTTTTAACGCCTTTTTCGACGCCGGTACCGGGCCGTAACCCATGATTGACGGGTCGCAACCGGCTACACCCATACCGCGCACGTAAGCACGAATTGGCAAGCCCAGTGCTTTGGCTTTGTCTTCGCTCATAACTAACATGCCAGAGGCACCGTCAGATAACGCAGAAGACGTACCCGCCGTTACTGTGCCGTTGGCCGGGTCAAATACCGGCCGCAGTTGGCCCAGTGCTTCTACTGTGGTTTCCGGCCGGATAACTTCGTCGTAATCCATCAGCTTTAATACGCCGTCAGCGTCGTGGCCTTCGGTGGGAATAATTTCGTTTTTAAAGCGGCCCTGCAGGCTAGCTTCTTGCGCCAGGCGGTGCGAGCGGGCGCCGAATTCATCCTGCTGCTGGCGGCTAATGCCGTGCAGTTTACCCAGCAGTTCTGCCGTTAAGCCCATCATGCCGGCGGCTTTCGCGACTGAAGTAGATAAACCCGGGTGGAAGTCGACGCCGTGGTTCATTGGCACATGGCCCATGTGTTCAACACCACCAATTAAATACACTTCACCCATGCCGGTTTGAATAGCGCGCACGGCGTCATGCAAAGCTTGCATTGATGAACCGCACAAGCGATTTACCGTAACCGCCGGTACTGAGTGCGGAATGCCGGCTAACAGTGCCGCATTACGTGCTACGTTAAAGCCTTGCTCCAGGGTTTGTTGTACACAACCCCAGATAATGTCGTCGATATCGGCCGGGTTTAACGCCGGGTTACGCGCCACTAATGAGGCCATCACATGGGCAGACAGTTGCTCGGCACGCACGTTGCGGTACATACCGGCTTTGCTGCGGCCCATCGGGGTACGAATGCAATCTACGATAACTGCGTTTTTCATTATTTTGCTCCTGCGCTTAAACCGGGAAGAAACGCTGGCCGGCTGCGGCCATAGCGCGGGTTTTGTCTGTTACCTGATAAATTTCGCCTAAGTGAGCGTATGTATCGGCCAGGGCGACAAAGTTGCTTAAACCGATAGTATCAGCATAACGCAGCGGACCACCACGGAACGGCGGGAAGCCTAAGCCGTAGATCAAGCCCATATCGGCTTCAGCGGCGCTGGCCACTATGCCTTCTTCCAGACAACGAATAGTCTCGTTAATCATTGGCACCATAACGCGGGCGATAATATCTTCCGCGCTGAATTCCTGTTTAGCCGCAGCAATGCCGGCCAGCAAGCTAATAGCGGCCGGGTCGATATCTTTTTTCGGCTTACCTTTGGCATCTTTGCTGTAGGCATAAAAACCCACGCCGTTTTTCTGGCCGTAGCGATCGGCTTTATACATTGCAGCAACCGGATCATTGTCCAGCTTGGCCATGCGGGTGGGGAAGCCGGCAGCCATTACGTCGGTGCAGTGGTAAGCGGTGTCTAAACCGACTACATCCAGTAAGTAAGCCGGGCCCATTGGCCAGCCAAACTGCTTTTCCATTACCTTGTCTACCTGGGCAAAGTCGGCACCATCTAATACCAGCTTGCTAAAGCCGGCAAAGTAGGGGAACAGTACGCGGTTTACAAAGAAACCCGGGCAGTCGTTTACTACGATAGGCGATTTGCCCATCCTGGCTGCGTAAGCCACTACAGCGGCGACAGTTTCTTCGCTGGTGTCTTTACCACGGATAACCTCTACCAACGGCATACGGTGTACCGGGTTAAAGAAGTGCATACCGCAGAAGTTTTGTGGCCGGCTTAAGTTAGCCGCCAGTGAGTCAATTGAAATGGTCGAGGTGTTAGAGGTTAAAATAGCGTCGTCAGTTAACAGTGCTTCTACTTCTTTTAATACCGCGCCTTTAATTTTCGGGTTCTCTACCACGGCTTCCACCACGATATCGACGCCCTTAACGTTCTCGTTGCTCAGCGTAGGAGTAATAGCGGCAATTACTTTCGCCATACCTACCGCATCGAGCTTTTTACGTTCTACTTGTTTACCTAACAGCTTAGTGGCTTCGCCCATGCCCAGCGCTAACGCTTTATCGGCGATGTCTTTCATCACCACCGGCACGCCTTTTAACGCCGACTGATAGGCAATACCGCCGCCCATAATACCAGCGCCAAGTACGGCGGCTTTGTTTACTGCTTTGGTCGCCGTTTTGGCGGCTTTTTTGGCTTTGCCTTTGATCAGTTGGTCATTTAAAAACAAGCCAATTTGCGCAGTAGCGGCATCGGTTTTAGCCAGTTTAGCAAAGCCGGCATTTTCCAGTGCCATAGCACCGGCGCGGTCTAAACCAGATGCGGCTTCAATGGTAGTCACTGCCAGCATAGGTGCCGGGTAGTGTTTACCGGCGTTGGCAAATACCATGCCTTTGGCCGTGTTGAAGCTCATGGTGGCTTCGGTTTTGTTCAATTTAAGCGGTTGTAACTTCACCGCGCGTTTTTTACGCCAGTCCAGTTTGCCGGCAATGGCATCTTCCAGCATGGATAGCGCTGCCGCTTCCAGTTTCTGCGGCGCTACTACGGCATCAATTAAACCAAACTTTTGTGCTTGCTCGGCACTGTGGTCTTTGCCGGTGGTGATCCATTCCATCGCATTGTCGGCACCGATAATGCGCGGCAAGCGCACGGTACCGCCAAAGCCTGGCATTAAGCCCAGTTTTACTTCCGGCAGGCCAATACGGGTGCTAGTGTCGGCAACGCGATAATCTGAGGTGAGTGACCACTCACATCCACCACCCAGTGCGAAACCCTTCAGTGCTACTATGGTTGGCACCGGTAAGTCTTCAGCCAGATCAAAGATATCAGAGGCTTGTTTGATCCACGGGATCAGCTCGTCTTCCGACCGTAAAAATGTGCTTAAAAATTCAGTAATGTCGGCACCAACGATAAAAGCGTCTTTTTCGCTACAAAAAATAACACCTTGCAGCGACTTATCGGCGTGCAGCAGCTCTAAAGCTGTCTTACAATCAGTTAGCGTCTGCTGGTCAAATTTGTTAACTGAGCCCTTGGCATTAAAAGCAAAGCGGGCGATACCAGGTTTCAGGTAAGCAACACTGATGTTGTCACTCTGGTAAATCATAACGGTGCTCCTTGGTCGCGTATGTTAAGGTTGTTCGCAACTGGTACGATGAGGTTGTCTGGCTCAGTGTGTCGTGGTTTGGTAAAAAATTCAACCGTTATTTAAACGCGTGTTTGAATTTGCCCCCACTGATTAGCAGTAACTATAGGTGGTATTTCTTTCAGTTTAGAATTTTTGTCGGGGTTATCGTCGTGAAACGTATTGTTTTTATGTTGAGTAACCTGCTACTGGCGCCATTATCGGCGGCGTCAGTGTCTTCTGAGGCAGGTTTGCGTAATGAATTTTTGCAAGCCGAGCGTCAAATTGGCAGTGTGAAGTACCAGCAGGCACAAAAACTGCTGCAGAAATTTGCCGAATATCCGTTGCAACCTTATCTTGAACTGCGACGCTTACAGCAGTTTCTGACAGCTGATGAGCGTATAGCGGCTTTCCTGCAGCAGCATCAAGGCTCGCCTTTAGACTGGCCGTTACGTAAACCCTGGTTACTGGATTTAGCGCGGCGGCAAAAGGCCGGGCTTTATCTGGCAAATTACCAGGGCTCAACTGACGCCGAACTGGAATGTTATGCTGTGCGTTTTAAATTGGCCGCTAAAGATGCTGACAGCGACCGGCTGTGGCCGGAAGTGAGTCGGTTGTGGCTGGTGGGAAAATCTCAGCCAAAAGCGTGTGATCCGCTATTTTCGGCCTGGCGCAAAGCCGGCCAGCAAACGGCCGAACGGGTTTGGTTGCGCCTTACACTGGCGGCAGAAGGTGGTGATGCCAGTTTAATTCCGTATTTAAAATCGCAGTTACCCGCAGATATGCACTATCTGGCCGATATGTATCAGCAGGCCCGGCGTAATCCGGCAGTGATAGCTAATAGCCGGTTTTTTACGCTGAAAAAGCCGCAGGAGCGGGACATTGCTGCCTATGGTTTAAAACGGCTAATCTGGCGCCATCCGGATCAGGCACTTAGGGTGTGGCAAAAGTTTGTCAATGATCCTTACTTTACCGAGGCTCAGCGGCTGGATGTGCAGCGCCAGTTTGCTATAGCGCTGGCCAGTAAAGGTGATGAACGCGCAGCAGTTTGGTTTGCCGATTTGCCATCTGAATTTATCGACAGCACACTGGCGCACTGGCATGTCAGCCATGCGCTGGCGCAGCTTGACTGGCCAAAGGTACAGCAGATTATTGAAGCCTTACCGGCCGATGTTAGCAATGATAGTGCCTGGCGTTACTGGTTGGCACGCGCCTATGAGCAGCAAGGGCAGACAGAAAAAGCTACCGTTTTAATGCAGCAACTGGCGTTGCAGCGGCATTTTTATGGCTTTATGGCCGCTTCCCGCCTGGGGTTGCCGCCGAGTCTGGCACATGCGCCGGTGACTGTCAGTGACACTGAGTTACAGCAATTACAGCAACACCCAACTGTAAAGCGGGCGCAGGAATGGCTGGCCTTAGGCCGGTTAACGGAAGCCCGCCGCGAGTGGAATCATCTGCAGGATATTTCATCTGAACAACAAAAATTAGTATCAGCTAAGCTGGCCTATCAATTGCAGTGGTATGAAAGGGCGATTTTCTCGCTGGCGGATGTCGGCTATTGGGACGATGTAGAGTTGCGCTTTCCGCTGGCGTATAAAGATGAAATTAGCCAAAGTGCCGCCAAGGCTGAAATTGATTCCGGCTGGGCGATGGCGATAGCGCGGCGCGAAAGTTCGTTTATGGCCGACGCGGCATCGCCGGTAGGCGCGCGGGGTTTAATGCAGCTGATGCCAGCAACAGCGCGACAAATTGCGAAGAAGCCGGTGCAGCTGGCGCAACTGAATAACCCGGTGTTGAATATTGATTACGGCGTCGACTATCTGAATTATCTGATGCGGCGTAACGATGGTAACCTGCTGATGGCAACGGCCGCTTATAACGCCGGTTACAGCAGGGTAAAACAGTGGATCCCGAAAGATTATGCGCTGCCGGCAGACGTCTGGGTAGAAACTATTCCTTATCGTGAAACGCGTGAATATGTTAAAGCGGTGATGGCGTATTACCAGATTTACAATATCAGGCTTAATGCGCCGGTTGACGTGTTTAAGCCGCTGACGTCAATGCAGATTGGGGTCATAGTGGAATGATGATATGATTGCCGGCATAATTTTCAGCCAACAGGTCAGAGACTTATAACAATGACTTATCAGACTTTGTATCCGGCACATATTGCCGAACTGCAGCAACGTACCCGCTTACTACTGGAGCGCGAAAACCTGGATGCACTGGTGGTGCATTCCGGCCAGACACAACGCAAGTTTCTGGACGACATGGATTACCCGTTTAAAGCCAACCCGTTGTTTAAGGCCTGGTTACCCGTGGTAGACAATCCACATTGCTGGTTGTTACTTGATGGCGTGAACAAACCCAAACTGATTTTTTACCGGCCAAAAGATTTTTGGCACAAGGTGCCGGATGAGCCGCATGACTATTGGGCCGAGCATTTTGATATACAGTTGCTGGATAAAGCCAACAAAGTAGAAACCTTACTGCCATATGATAAAGCCCGATTGGCTTATTTAGGTGAGCATATAGAAGTGGCCAGGGCGCTGGGCTTTACTGAAATAAACCCGGAGCCGGTATTAAACTTTATCCATTTTTATCGTGCTTACAAAACGCCGTATGAGCAAGCCTGTCTGCGTATGGCTAACCAGATGGCAGTAGCGGGCCACAATGCGGCCAAAGCGGCATTTTACGCCGGTGGTAGTGAGTTTGATATTCAGCTGGCTTACTTAGCCGCGGTGCGACAAACCGAAAACGAAGTACCTTATGGCAATATCGTCGCGCTTAATCAGAACGCCGCCATTTTGCATTACACGGCGTTGGAACGCCGGGTGCCAAAGCAGTTACATTCGTTTTTGATTGATGCCGGTGCTGAGTTTAACGGTTATGCTGCTGATATCACCCGCACCTATAGTTTTAAACCGCAGGATGAATTCGGCGAGTTAATCAGTGCGGTAAATGCTGTCGAGCTGGAACTGGCTGGAGCGCTAAAACCTGGCTTGAAATATGGCGAGCTGCATGTGAAATGTCACCAGCGCATCGCCGAAATACTGCAACAGTTTGATTTTGTCCGGATGTCGCCTGAGGCTATCGTCGAGACTGAAATCAGCCGCACCTTCTTTCCGCATGGCCTGGGCCATCATTTGGGCCTGCAGGTGCATGATGTGGGTGGCTTTATGGCAGATGAGCGGGGCACCCATGTTGCCCCCCCGCAAAGCCACCCTTATTTGCGCTGTACCCGCACTATCGAGGCCAATATGGTGTTTACCATTGAGCCTGGCCTGTATTTTATCGACAGCCTGCTGGCAGATTTAGCGGCGACAGAGCATGATAAAGCGATAAACTGGCAAAAGATTGATGCCTTCCGTCAGTTTGGCGGTATTCGCATTGAAGACAATATTATTGTGCATCAGGATCGCAATGAAAATATGACCCGCGATTTAAAGCTGGCATAAGCGAACTACCCAGGGATAACAGCTGCCACTATGCAATACCGTTCGATAATTCGGATCCTGGGCCTGCTGATTGCTATTTTTAGCATCAGCATGGTGCCGCCGGCGTTTGTGGCGTACTGGTATCAAGACGGTGCCGGCGTACCGTTTTTATTGTCTTTTGTGCTGTGTTTGTTTATCGGTTTTATTATCTGGTATCCAAACCGTGCTTACCGGCGCGAACTTAAAGTTCGCGATGGCTTTTTAATAGTGGTGCTGTTTTGGACGGTGCTGGGTGCCGTCGGTGCCATTCCGTTTATGCTGGCCAGCAACCCGGAGCTTAACCTGGCTGGTGCTATGTTTGAGGCTTTCTCCGGCCTCACCACAACTGGCGCGACAGTACTAACCGGCATTGAGCACCTGCCTAAAGCCATATTGTACTATCGCCAGCAGCTGCAATGGCTGGGTGGCATGGGGATCATCGTATTGGCCGTGGCAATATTACCGATGTTAGGTGTCGGTGGTATGCAGTTGTACCGTGCTGAGACGCCTGGCCCGGTAAAAGACAACAAGATGACGCCGCGCATTGCCGATACCGCTAAGCACCTGTGGTATATCTATCTCGCGCTAACCTTAAGCTGCGCGCTGGCGTTTTTTTTGGCAGGTATGAGTGGTTTTGATGCCATTTGCCATGCGTTCTCTACCGTCGCTATCGGTGGTTTTTCCACCTATGATGCCAGTATAGGGCACTTTAACAGTGCGGCAATAAATGCTATCTGCGTAATATTTTTATTGCTGAGCGCGATTAACTTTCCGCTGCATTTTGCCGCTGTGCGCGGTAAAAGCGTCAGTACTTATTTTCGTGATCCGGAATTTAAAGCCTTTTTGGCCATTCAGGCCGCGCTGATATTTATTTGTTTCGCGGTACTGCTTTATACCAATGTTTATAGCAGTACTGCTGAGGCATTAAACCATGCAGCCTTTCAGGCGGTGTCTATTTCTACCACGGCGGGGTTTGCTACCGACGGCTTTGCTGCCTGGCCGTTGTTTTTACCGATCTTGCTAATTTTTTCCAGCTTTATAGGTGGCTGCGCCGGTTCTACCGGTGGTGGCATGAAGGTGGTGCGGGTTTTGCTGTTGTTTTTACAGGGCAAACGCGAGCTTAACCGGCTTATTCATCCGCGGGCGGTATATGCAATCAAGCTGGGACGGCGGGCGGTAGACGACCGTATTGTTGAAGCGGTATGGGGCTTTTTTGCCGCCTACGCGCTGGTGTTTGTAGTGATAATGTTGCTGTTAATTCTGACCGGACTGGATAACATCACCGCTTTTACCGCTACGGCCGCTTGTTTAAATAATCTGGGCCCCGGCCTGGGAGAGGTGGCAGCCCATTTCGGCAATATACCGGACAGCAGTAAGTGGTTGCTGGTAATCGCCATGGTGTTTGGCCGGTTAGAGGTGTTTACGCTGCTGGTATTGTTTACCCCAGCGTTCTGGAAAGATTAAGCCGCAACGGTGTAGCGGCTTGCTCAGTATCTGCTGTCTAGATAAAAATGGCGCTCACCTGAAACAGCTTTTCAACTTCGACAATGTGTTTCTTGTCGACCATAAACAAAATAATGTGGTCGTCGGTTTCAATTTTGGTATTGTCATGGGCAATCAGGACTTCGTCGCCGCGTACTATGGCACCTATGGTGGTGCCCGGCGGTAATCTAAGCTCACCAATAGTTTTACCCACTACCTTACTGGTGCTGGCATCGCCGCGGGCTACAGCTTCTATTGCTTCGGCTGCGCCTCGGCGCAATGAATACACATTAACGATATCACCACGGCGTATATGGGTTAACAAGGCTGAAATAGTGGCTTGTTGCGGTGATACCGCTATGTCAACTTCGCCGCCCTGCAGCAAATCAACATAAGCGCCACGTTTGATCAGAACCATGGTTTTTTGCGCGCCCATTCGTTTGGCCAGCATGGCAGACATAATGTTGGCTTCATCGTCGTTGGTAACGGCAATAAATACATCGACCTGCTCTATGTTTTCTTCTTCCAGTAGCTCAGGGTCTGAGGCATCACCAACATAAACCACTGTGTTATCCAGCGCACTGGATAAAAATTCGGCGCGTTCTTTGCCACGCTCTATCAGCTTAACGCTGTGGGTTTTTTCCAGTGCCCGCGCCAGACCAAAACCGACGTTACCGCCACCGGCAATCATAATGCGCCGATAGCTTCGTTCCAGTTTTTGCAGCTCGCTCATCACCGCACGGATATGCTTGGTTGCCGCGACGAAGAAAACTTCATCATCGGCTTCAATAATGGTGGTGCCCAGCGGCTTAATGGCCGTGCCGCGCCGGTAGATAGCAGCTACCCGGGTTTCAATATTCGGCATGTGCTCTTTCAGCGCCGACAGTGCATGGCCAACCAGCAAACCACCATAGTACGCTTTAACCGCCACCAGGCTGACTTTGCCGCCGGCAAACTCTACTACCTGCAGCGCGCCGGGGTAATCGATTAAGCGACGGATATAGTTGGTAACCAGTGCTTCCGGGGCAATAAAGTGATCAACCGGCATATCATCTTTATGAAATAATTCGTCGCGGTATTTCAGATATTGGTTAGTGCGGATGCGGGCAATTTTAACCGGCGTGCTGAAGATACTGTAAGCTACCTGGCAGGCTACGATATTTACTTCGTCACTGTTGGTAACGGCTACTATCATATCGGCATCTTCGGCACCGGCTTTTTTCAGAATGTCAGGATGCGAGCCGTGGCCAAATACCACCTGCAGGTCAAAACGGTCCTGCAGGGCGCGGAGTTTGTCGATATTAGTATCTACGATGGTAATATCGTTTTGTTCACCTACCAGGTTTTCTGCCAGAGTAGCGCCAACCTGACCGGCACCCAGAATGATTATTTTCATACGCTTAGCCTGCTATCTTTTTATGCAAAATGGCGTAGAAAAACCCGTCGCCGTCCTGTTCACCGGGGAGTAATTGCCAACCAAACGGCTGCGAGCTGTGTTGCTGTGGCGCAGGTTGTAGTTGCGCATCACTGTGTTGCAGTAAAAACTGTGCAATTTGCTGTTGGTTTTCCTCGGGTAACACACTGCAGGTGGCATAAAGCAAAGTGCCGCCAGGCGCTAATAATTGCCAGCATTGGCTGAGGATTTGCTGCTGTAATTCTGCCAGTGCGGCAATATCCGCCTTTTTACGCAACCAACGAATGTCCGGATGCCGCCGTATAACGCCGGTAGCCGAGCAGGGCACGTCCAGCAAGATGCGATCAAACTGCTGACCTTGCCACCAACTGTCTGGTACGGCGGCATCAGCCGCTATAACGTTGGCGTTAAAACCCAAGCGAGCCAGATTATCGTGTACCCGCAGTAAGCGCTTAGGATCTTTATCCAAAGCGGTTAATTCAGCCTGTGGCGCCAGTTCCAAAATATGGCAGCTTTTGCCACCGGGTGCGCAGCAGGCATCCAACACTTGCTGGCCATCCTGTGCATTAAGCAACACTGCGGCGTACTGGGCCGAAAGGTCCTGTACCGAAAACCAACCGTCGAGATAACCAGGCAGGCTGGTAACATCCTGCGCCTGTGCCAGTTTGATCGCGGCCGGCAGGTCAGCCACCGGCCGGGTATAGTCAATACCGGCGCGCGTCAGTGCGGCGGCATAGTCGGTCGGATTAATTTTACTGACATTTACCCGCAACCATAGCGGTGCTTTATGCTGATTAGCATCCAGTATTGTTTGCCAGTTGTTTGGATAGGCTTGCTGCAAAGCGGTTATCAGCCAGCCCGGGTGATTGTATTTTACTGCTGCTGGCGCTGTATCGAAGTTAAACAATTCGCTGTTACGCTGCACGTTGCGCAACACGCCGTTAATCAGTTTAGTTAATGACTGGCCTTTGAGCTCGCGGGCGGCATCGACGGTTTCACTGATAGCGGCATGATCAGGAATACGCATAAACTTCAGCTGATAAATACCTACGTACAATAAAAACTGCAGTGGGCGTAGCTGCTTTATCAGTGGTTTGCTCATGAGCTGGCTACAAACCGCCTCTAACTGCGGTAAATAACGCAGCACGCCAAAACAAATTTCCTGTAACAGAGCTTTATCTAAAGTGTTGTCTGTCTGCGCCTGAGCTTTAGGCAGTGCTTCCGATAAGCTAATGCCGCCATCGACTACCTCATAGCAGCACCTCGCTGCAAGTGCGCGCAGGTTGGCGCTCATAGCTGTTTACCTGCCGCAAGCCAGTCGGCCCGGCCATTAATAAAGTCAGCAGCGGCCATCGGCTTTTTGCCGGGTGGTTGCAGCTGGCTAATACATAACACACCTTCGGCACAGGCTATGCGAATGCCCTGTTTATCTGCGCTGAGTACAGTGCCCGCTGTCGCCTGACCGGAAGACGCCTCTGCATGGGCTAGCCATACTTTAACGTTGCCTTGTGCCAGCGCCAGATAACTAACCGGCCAGGGATTAAAGGCTCGGATTTCACGCTCCAGCGCTATGGCTGCTTTGTTAAAGTCGAGCAGGGCTTCATCCTTATGCAATTTTTCGGCATAACTGGCATGGTTATCGTCCTGCGTTTGCGCCTGTTGCTGTAATGCCGGCAGGTTGTCCAGGGCATCTGTTAAAGCAGCAGGACCCAGCTGTGCCAGTTTATCGTACAAACTAGCGCTGGTGTCGGTTGTGTCTATGCTGCAGGTTACCCGGCTTAGCATGGCACCGGTATCTAAACCGGCATCCATTTGCATAATGGTGATGCCGGTGTGTTCGTCACCAGCCCAAATAGCGCGCTGAATAGGTGCGGCACCACGCCAGCGTGGTAACAAAGAGCCATGGACGTTAATGCAGCCTAATCGCGGTGTATCCAACACAGTTTGTGGCAATATCAGGCCGTAGGCCACTACTACCATTACATCAGCATTTAACGCGGCCAGCTCACTTTGTGCCGGTGCTTTTTTCAATGACTTTGGTTGATAAACGGCAATACCATGTTTGACTGCCAGTTGCTTTACTGCGCTGGGTTGCAACTGCTGCCCACGGCCTGCAGGCCGGTCTGGCTGGGTGTACGCCGCTACCACCTGGTGACCGGAATCGATAAGAGCCTGTAAATGACGGGCAGCAAAATCCGGCGTGCCGGCAAAAATAATACGTAAAGGTGTAGTCACAATGATCCCTGATTACAACGCGTGACGTTGTGCCATTTTGGCTTCTTTTTCCAGCTTTTTGCGGATACGGTCGCGCTTTAACGGTGATAAGTAGTCGATAAACAGCTTACCCAGCAAATGGTCCAGCTCATGTTGCAGGCAAATTGCCAGTAAACCGTCGGCTGATAGTTCAAACCAGTCGCCGTTTTTATCCTGCGCTTTTACGGTTACTTCGGCTGCACGATCAACCTTGCCGTAGTTTTGTGGTACTGACAGGCAGCCTTCTTCGTAGCTGGTATCGCCGTTGCGGGCAATTATTTCAGGGTTAATAAACACCATAGGTTCATTGCGATCATCTGATACATCGATGACGACAACGCGTTGATGCACATTAACCTGGGTTGCGGCTAAACCAATGCCATTTTCGGCATACATGGTGTCCAGCATATCGCTTACTAACTGCTTAATTTCGCCTGTTACTGCTGCCACTGGTTTAGCTACAGTACGAAGACGTTCATCCGGATAATGTAAAACTTGTAAAACTGCCATAACACCTACAAAAATATGCTTTGTTTCAAAGGTTGTGGTATGTTTTAATTTTAGCCATTAATGCGCTGTATTAACAGCTTAGTGTGCAATAATTACAACAAGACCGGCTAAAGGATGCAGGCATGCTGAAAAAATTCGCAATTGGTGCCACTTTACTCGTATTAAGTGGCTTATTAAACGTATCTGCAGACGTATTACAAATACGTGATGACGCGCCTGCCAGCTATGTGGTGAAAAAGGGTGATACTTTGTGGGATATTTCTGCTTTGTATTTAAACGAACCCTGGTTGTGGCCACAGCTGTGGCAAATGAACCCGCAAATTGACAATCCGCATCTTATATACCCGGGTGACACTCTGACTCTGGTGTATGACGCGCAGGGTAAACCCCGGCTGGTAGTTAATGAGAATGTAAAACGGTTGTCGCCAACAGCGCGCAAAACCATGAAAGGCACAGATGCTGTCACTACATTGCCTCTGAGCATGATCCGGCACTATCTGACATTTGAGCAAGCATTGGATGAAGAAAGAATTGCCGCCTTGCCATATGTGCTGGGTTCAAATGCCAACGTTAAAAACTCGGTAAATGACCACATTATTTATGCCAAAGGTGTTCTGGATACCGGCGCGTCTTATGGCGTGTACCGTAAAGGTAAACCTTATTTTGACCCTGAAACAGAAACAGTGCTGGGATATGAAACCACACTGGTAGCTACTGCTCGGGCTTTTAGAGCTGGACGAGAAGCAACAGAAGAGTCGCCAGCGGAGGCATCGTCGCTGAATGTTTTAAGTGTAAAACGCGAAATTAAGCAGGGTGACCGGTTAATGCCGGCTTTGGAAGGCCAAGCCTTGCCCGCCTTCTTTACCATGCGTAAACCTGATTATCCGGTTGATGGCTTGATTATTGACACCACTTCTAATTTACGCGAGTTTTCTAAGTGGGATATAGTCGTGCTGAATCGTGGTGAACTGCAAAACATGGAAGCGGGCTTTATGCTGGGCATT
The DNA here is from genome assembly GCA_018826295.1 of Gammaproteobacteria bacterium. GTDB lineage: Bacteria > Pseudomonadota > Gammaproteobacteria > Enterobacterales > Alteromonadaceae > Alishewanella. The sequence continues at coordinate 7,959 of JAHJZX010000063.1, read as the reverse complement.
TATCGTAATTCGCCGCTGGTTGTAGATGGTAAAGACGGCCCGGTTTATATAGAAGATGCTAACAAGCTGCAGCAGACCTTTAAGAATTTTGGTGAAAATACTATTCAACTACCTCGGGAAAAAGTAGGTGAATTGATGGTGTTTAAGGTATCAGAGCGTAGCAGCTTTGCCATCGTTACCAAAACGCAGCGTCCTATCCGGGTTGGAGACTTAATCTCTAATTTGTAATATCAGTATGATGGAGCCAGGTTGCCATGGAAGAACTCCGCAACTGGCTCGCTTTAGCCACTGTGCATGGCCAGGATGGCCTGAAGTTCCAACGTCTGAGCGAGCGTATTCCTTTAGCTGAGCTGGTAAAGCTGCCAGCCAGCACATTACGCAATATTGGCTTTACTGAGCGACAGGCCTATTTGCTGACGCAAGAAGCCCAACCTAAGGTAGCGCATGCGCTAAACTGGCTGGCACAAAGCGATTCACATCACATTATCACCTATCAGGATCCGCGTTATCCTGCGCTGTTAAAGCAAACTAAACAACCGCCATTACTACTCTTTGTAAAGGGAGAGCCTCAGCTGCTGGCACAGCAACAATTGGCAATGGTGGGTAGCCGCACGCCGACACCAACCGGGCGTAAAGTGGCACAGAGTTTCGCCGCAGAATTGTCACAACAAGGTTATGTCATTACCAGTGGTATGGCACGCGGCATTGATAGTGAAAGCCACAAAGGCGCTTTGCAAGCCGGCGGCTTAACTATTGCTGTATTAGGTCATGGTTTAGAGCAGGTCTATCCGGCATCGAATAAAGCTTTAGCGCAGGAGATTGCAGAGCAGGGCGCGTTGGTGTCAGAGTATTTTCCCGATATACAGGCAAGAGCCGAATGGTTTCCGCAGCGAAATCGCATTGTGGTGGGCTTAAGTATCGGCACTATAGTTGTCGAGGCTGGGCTGAAAAGCGGCACACTGATAAGTGCTAATCTGGCGGCGGAGTATAGCCGTGATGTGTTTGCAGTACCTGGATCGGTTTACAGCCCACAGTCAGCAGGTTGTCATCAGTTAATTCAGCAAGGGGCTAAACTGGTGACTTGTGTGGCCGATATATTGGAAGAATGGAGCTTTTTTAGTAAAAGTTGTCTAATAAATACGACTGAACAGGAAAAAAGTCAGCAAACAGACTTGTTTGCCTGCCAGTTGTTGGCTAACGTAGGAGATGAGGTTACCGCAGTTGATTTGATTGCACAACGCGCCGGTCTGGCGATTGCCGATGCAAACATAGCGCTGCTGCAGCTGGAGTTAGCTGGTGAAGTAGCAGCAGTTCCTGGTGGCTACATAAGAGTGAGGAGTGCCTGAGTATGTTTGATATCCTCGTTTATCTGTTTGAAAACTATATCCACAATGAATCTGACATTTACGTTAATCATGCCGATCTAACCAAAGAATTAAGCCGGGCGGGTTTTCATGACGACGATATCTTCAAAGCGTTAAAATGGCTCGACAACCTGTCTGCGCTGCAGGAAAGTCATGTTAAGCCATATCTGTCAAAAGGCATTAGCAATGCCACTCGCATTTTTAGTATGCCAGAACTGGCAAAAATGGATGTGGAGTGTCAGGGGTTTCTGCTGTTTTTAGAACAAATTAATGTGCTGGATGCTGTTACCCGTGAGATGGTGATCGACAGGGTGATGGATTTGGACAGCAACAGCATTAGCCTGGAAGATTTAAAGTGGGTGGTGCTAATGGTGCTGTTTAATGTACCCGGCCACGAAAATGCCTATGCCCAGATGGAAGATTTAATTTTTGATGAACCTGAAGGGCCGCTGCATTAAGCGGCCTTAACTCTTATGACAGACAATTCGGCCTTGTTTGAGCTGCCGCAACAACAGCAGTTATGTCCCTTATGCCAGCAGCCGCTGGTGATTAAATCCGGTAAAAACGGCGCTTTTCTTGGTTGTAGCGCTTATCCGGCCTGCAACTATATCAAAGCCTTGCATCAGCATGAAACCAGTATAGTGAAAGTACTGGACAGTGAAGCCTGTCCGCAATGCGGCAATGCGCTGGCAGTTAAAAATGGCCGTTACGGCATGTTTATTGGTTGTACAGATTACCCACGTTGTACTTTTGTCGTGCATGAGCAAAATGAACAGCCGGAAGCGGAGCGTCTGGCCTGCCCTAAGTGTAAGCAGGGCCAACTGACAGAGCGGGTTAATAAGTTTGGTAAAGCGTTCTGGGGCTGTGGCAATTACCCGAAATGTAAGTTTCTGTTAAATGACCAACCCGTTGCCGGCTGCTGCGTTAGTTGTGGCTTCGGTTTGTTGTTGGAAAAAAAAGGGGCGTTGTACTGTGCTGATAAAAAATGCGGGCAAAAACAGCCGGCAGCTTAAGCTACCGGCCAGCTTATCAGTTTAACCGGTCTGCCATTTGCGCCAGCTCGGGAAAAGCCGTCTCGGGCAATAGCGCAATTAATTGCTCAAATCGTTGTTTTAGCTGAGCATTATCTTTGGCTGATAAATTAATGTGGCCCATTTTTCTACCAGCACGTTTGCTTTTGCCATACCAATGTAAATGTAGCCCGGGAAGTGCAAGTATTGGTTCTGGCACAGTGTCTTCGCCAAGAATATTCACCATTAAACTTGGACGAACCAGTGCTGTGCTGCCAAGCGGTAAACCCGTTACCGCACGTAAGTGCTGTTCAAACTGACAAATATCTGCACCTTGCTGGGTCCAGTGGCCGGAGTTATGCACCCTTGGCGCAATTTCATTGACCAGCAGCTCACCTTTTACATCAAAGAATTCAATTGCCAGTACACCAACATAGCTCAACTGGTCTGCTACAGCGGTAAACATCTGCCTGGCTTGCTGTTGTAGCTGTTCATTGCCGGCTATTGCTAATGACACACTTAATACGCCGTTTACATGATGATTCTCAGTCAGTGGATATACCTGCACTTCACCTTTACTGTTACGGGCGCCAATCAGAGACACTTCGCGTTGAAATGGAATAAATTGCTCGGCCACTATGGCTTGCTTGCTATCTGCGGCCAAAAAGGCATTGATTTCCTGCCACAGTGCAGCGGCATGCTCTGCTTGTTTTAAACGCCACTGACCTTTGCCGTCGTACCCTGCCAGCGCGCTTTTAAATACCAGCGGCAGGCCCAGCTTACTGATAGCGGCATTGAAGTCGGTTTCGTTATTGATAATATGATAACTGGCAGAGCGCACACCGGCGCTGTCCAGCAATTGCTTTTCCAGCCGGCGATCGCCGCCGGCTTTAATCGCCGTTTCACCTGGAAAAAACTTACCGCTTTGCTGGCATTGAGCCAATACGGCTAGCGGAATATGTTCAAATTCTGCGGTAACCACATCTGCGTCGGCGATAGCATTAGCCAGACCTTTACCCAGATCTTGCTGAGTTAAAGGGTGCACTATGGCATCGCTGTTGACATCATAAGCGCTGATACTGATATTCAGCGGCGCACCGGCCAGTGCCATCATCCGCGCCAGTTGGCCTGCGCCTAACACTAAAACTTTCATAGTGACACCTGTGATGGATCCGGTTGGCTTAATACCATGTCGGTTTGCGCCTGGCGGAAGGCGTCAATCTTTGTCATTAATTCTGGGCTGTGTGTCGCCAGAATTTGTGCAGCCAGCAAGCCGGCATTGGCAGCGCCGGCATCGCCAATGGCCAGGGTGCCTACCGCAACACCTTTTGGCATCTGGACGATAGAAAGTAGTGAGTCTAAGCCCTTAAGCGCTTTAGATTGTACTGGCACACCTAACACCGGCAGGCTGGTAAAGGCTGCGGCCATGCCAGGTAAATGCGCTGCACCACCGGCGCCGGCAATAATGACCTTTAAACCACGGCTGGCGGCTGAGCTGGCGTAGTCGGCCAGTAACTGCGGTGTGCGATGTGCGGAAACAACTTTGGTTTCATAGGCAATACCGAACTTATCCAGCATATCAGCGGCGTGCTTCATAGTAGGCCAGTCCGAGGTTGAACCCATGATGATGCCAACTTGCATTGTTGTTTCCTTCTGTACGTGATGAACTAAAAGCGTGAAGGCGCTATTATAGCCAGTTGCGCAACTGAAGAAAATTTTAACTGCGTTTTTCGTTTAATTATCCGGAGTAGTAGCAACAAATGACAGATCAGCAGCTGGTTTTACAGGCTTTGCAACAAGGTGGTGTCATCGCGTACCCCACTGAAGCAGTTTATGGGTTAGGCTGCGATCCGGATAACGAGGCACCTGTGACGGCGCTGCTGGCGATTAAACAGCGACCGGTAGAAAAAGGGCTAATCTTGGTTGCCGCTACCTATTCGCAGCTATTGCCCTATGTGGATGATAAAGCCATACCGCCGGAAAAACGTTATCAGATATTCTCCAGCTGGCCCGGCCATGTTAGTTGGGTGTTGCCTGCCAGCAAAACCGCGCCTAAGTGGATTACCGGTCAATTTGACAGCATAGCGGTACGGGTTAGTGCGCACCCGGTAGTGCAACAGTTATGCAGTGCTTATGGCAAGCCGTTAGTGTCAACCAGCGCTAATTTGTCCGGGCAACCGGCAATTACCGACCTTCTTGAGCTACAACAAAGCTTAGGGGCTATGTTATCCGCTATTATGCCTGGCGCACTGGGCGGAGCCACACAGCCCAGCCAAATTCGTAATGCCCTTACCGGCGATATAGTAAGGAGTTAAGGTGACTATCAACCAACCTCAGCAGCATTTGGCTGCAGTGCAGCAGTTTTTACAGCAATTACAGGACAACATCTGTGCTGCGCTGGAGCAAGCAGATGGTAAAGCGCTGTTTGTTGAAGACGCCTGGCAGCGGCCCGAAGGCGGCGGTGGTAAAAGCCGCGTGCTAACCGGCGGTAAAGTATTTGAACAGGCCGGTGTGAATTACTCACACGTATTTGGTGCCAATATGCCGGCGTCTGCGACCGCCCACCGGCCAGAACTCGCCGGTCGTAGCTTTAATGCTTGTGGCGTTTCTTTGGTTATTCACCCGAATAACCCTTACATGCCCACTACACATGCCAATGTGCGGTTTTTTATTGCCGAAAAGCCGGGCGAGCCGGCAGTATGGTGGTTTGGTGGCGGCTTTGATTTAACGCCGTATTATCCGTTTGAAGAAGATGTGGTGCATTGGCACCAGACCGCCAAAGCGGCGGTAGACCCATTTGGTGAGCAGTACTATCCGGCGTATAAAAAATGGTGTGACGATTACTTTTACCTTAAACATCGTGGCGAAACCCGGGGTGTAGGCGGCTTATTCTTTGATGATTTGAATGCGCCCGGTTTTGAGCAGAGCTTTGCCCTGATGCGCGCTGTCGGTGAGGCCTTTATTCCGGCCTATCTGCCGATAGTCGAAAAGCGCCATGTCACACCCTTTGGCGAGCACGAGCGCCAGTTTCAACTATACCGGCGTGGCCGTTATGTTGAGTTTAATCTGGTATACGACCGTGGCACTTTATTCGGTTTGCAAAGCGGTGGCCGTACCGAGTCGATATTAATGTCGATGCCGCCACTGGTGCGCTGGCAGTATGGCTATCAACCTGCAGCAGGCAGTGCAGAAGCACTACTTTACGAGCGTTACCTTAAACCACAGGATTGGTTAAATCTGCAGTCTTAACAATTAATCATATGGCTCGCCAGTTGACCGATCGACTGGCGAATGCCTTCGCGCAGCGTTTTGTTTTCTACCACTTCATCCAGCGCCTGATTCATACAAAACATCCACTGATCGCGCAGTTGTTCGTTCACGGTAAAGGGTAGATGGCGGGCTCGTAGTCTTGGATGGCCGTACTTTTGCTCAAACAATGCCGGGCCACCGAGCCAGCCAGATAAAAACTCGAAGAACTTTTGCCGGATGGTATCTAACGGCAAGGGATGAATAGCATACAGCTCAGCGGCTTGTGGTGCGGTCTCCATAATGTCATAAAAGCGGTTGGCTAATCTGAGCACTGCTGCCTCACCGCCCATCATCTGATAAGGTGTTTGTTGCGGAGTCGGGTGTGGCTTGCTATTTGCGCCGGTTTTATTAACAATCATCTGCACTAACTTCTTTATGGGCATGTGTTGTGGATCGCTATGCTGTTTTCGGTAACCCGATAAACCATTCAAAGTCACCGGTTATTCATCGACAATTTGCTCAATCACTTGGTGAGCAACTGCAATACGACGCCATTTTAGCACCGCTGGATGGCTTTGCCGACAGCTGGCAACAATTTGTCGCGGCCGGCGGTAAAGGCGGTAATGTTACCGTGCCCTTTAAAGAACAAGCGTTTCAACTGGCTGAACGGCTATCAGACCGTGCAATACAGGCTGGTGCAGTAAATACACTATATATTGATAATCAAGGCAAACTCACAGGTGATAATACCGATGGTGTTGGGCTGGTAGCCGACTTGCTGCGTTTAGGTTTTGCACTGCAGGATTCAAATGTTTTACTGCTTGGTGCCGGTGGTGCCAGTCGCGGTGTGATCAGACCTTTATTGGATGCTGGTATAAAAAGGCTGGTATTAGCTAACCGCACTGTTAGCAAAGCTGAAGCGATAGCGGTTAATTTTAATGACAGCGTATTGGGCTGTGGCTTCAACAACATTCCGGATCAGGCCTATCAGTTGGTGATCAATGCAACGTCATCAGGTTTAAGCGGAGCACGGCCGGATATTAATGCGCAGCATCTGAAGCACTGTCTGCTGGCGTACGATATGTTGTACGGCGCTGAGCCTACGCCCTTTTTGCATTGGGCAAAAGCGCAAGGGGCGCAGCAAGTAGCGGATGGCCTGGGTATGTTAGTGTCGCAGGCAGCTGAGGCTTTTTATCTTTGGCGCAACAAAAGACCCGACATTGAGCCGGTGTTGGCGTTATTACAGCAACAGTTAAAAGCGCTATGAACCAACAACTGATCTTTAACAACGATTTTTACTTTGAAAATGTCAGACAGGCAGTGTGTTTCAGCTGCCTGGTTGGTGGCTTAAAAGTCTGTTGTTATATTGCACTGCCACCAGACGTTACAGCCAACAGCTTTTTGCAGCAAGTGCAGGCAGAAGCGTTTAGCTGGGAAGATGCTGCTGAACAAGCGATAGCAGAGCAAGCGTATAATAATGCCGGTGAGATCTGGCTTTAAAGCTCAGCCAGATACTCATTTTTCAAAATGACATAATTTGCTGCCGACTCGGTCAGAAAGGCTATTTCAGCATCATTAAGTGGCCGAGCTTGTTTCACCGGGCTGCCGACATATAAATAGCCACTTTGCAGCCGCTTACCCGGTGGCACCAGACTACCGGCGCCGATAATGACATTGTCTTCTACTATAACATCATCCATTACTATGGCACCCATACCCACCAGAATGCGATTGCCAAGTGTACAACCGTGCAGCATCACTTTATGGCCGACAGTAACGTCTTCGCCAATCACCAGTGGCGAGCCTTCAGGCTTTCCCTTGCTTGGGCGGGATAAATGCAGCACTGAGCCGTCTTGTATATTGGTGCGGGCGCCAATGCGGATATAGTTCACATCACCGCGGGCAGCAACCAAAGGCCAAATACTGGCATCTTCTGCTATTTCTATATCGCCAACCAAAATGCTGGATTCGTCCGCATACACCCCTTTTGCCAGTTTCGGCAATATACCTTTATAAGCTCGTATCGTCATAATGTCCTCCAATGCTGAGTTATTATGCAGTAAATGTATTAAAAAAGCGCTTTTCGCTGCATTTTTCTGCTAACGATCTTAAAAACACAAGTTTTCTTAAATAACCGCTTGCGCCTGTTTAAAAACGCCCTATAATGCGCGCCATGCCACGGGGTGCTGCGGTTAGCAGGCTTCGGGTGATAAAAGCTGAGTTGCAAAAATCTTTTAAAAAGACGCTTGACACGAAAGTTTAAATCACTAAAATGGCGCCCTCGCTTCACGGTGGTGATAAACGCGGTGAAACGAGATAAAAAGTCGGGTGTGATG
>JAHJZX010000062.1 GCA_018826295.1 Gammaproteobacteria bacterium | reverse complement strand
GATCACCATTTTGCCCTGACGGATATCTTCAATTATTTCAGCTGGAGTATTCAGTTGCATAGCAAACCTTATTTATAAAAAACCGCGCTGAGCCAGCAGCGCCATACTGACACCGCCGCTGCTGGCAGCGTTGTCTTTGTTAAGTAACCGTTCGAGATATCGGGCGATAATGTCGACTTCCAAATGCACGACAGTGCCAGGCTTAAACTGGGCAATAGTGGTATGCGCGGCCGTATGCGGCACTATAGTTAGCCGAAAGGCATCCTTTGTCAGTTCGTTCACAGTAAGGCTAATGCCATCGACTGTTACTGAGCCTTTGTGGGCAATGTAATGGGCCAGTTGTTTTGGCAGTGCCAGCCAAACCTGCCAGGCGCGGCCGCTTTGTTCAATTTTAACCACAGAGGTAACACCATCGACATGGCCGCTAACAATGTGCCCGCCCATACGGGTGGTTGGCAACATGGCTTTTTCCAGGTTGATCACCTGCCCGGTCTGATATTGACCAAACAAGGTAAGCGCCAGCGTCTCTGCTGACACGTCCGCATCAAAGCTATGCTGGCCAAGCCGGGTCACGGTTAAACACACACCGTTACTGGCGATACTGTCGCCCGGTTTAACGTCACTAAAATCCAGCTGCTCGCTGCTTATCGTTACGCTGATATCACCGCCACGCTGGCGGACAGCTTTAAGCTGGCCTGTGGCCTCAATAATACCTGTAAACATAGATTTCCCCGTTAGGCTGTGGCGGCAGCATTAAACCGCGCTGTCAGGCGGATGTCCTGCCCTACCATGCGTACATCTGTCCAGCTCAGCTGTGGTACTTCAACCAGAGCCTGAAACTGTGGCAGCACCGCCAGTGGCTGCGCCGTATTACCCAGCAGCTTAGGTGCTAAATAGACAATCAGCTCATCCACCAGTTGCAGCTGCAATAAGGTCCCCGCTAAGGTGGCACCGGCTTCTACCCATAAGGTATTTATCTGTTCCCGTACCGCCAGATGTTCCAGCAATGCCGGTATATCAAATTGCGCATTGCTATCTAACGGGCAATGAATTTGTCTGGCGATATTGGGCAACTGCCGGCTATTTTCAACCTTGCTGACACATAACAACACTTCTCCGCCGTCAGCAAATATTGCCAGTTTGCCGTCCAGCAAACCGTTGCGATCAAGGATCACCCGCTTAGGTTGGCGTAGCTCACCGTTTTCCAGCCTGGCAACACTATGCTCTAATTGCTCCGGGCGTAAATTTAGCCGGGCATTATCGGCGATAACAGTCGTGGCCGTGGACAACACAGCACAGCTTTGCGCACGATAATACTGCACATCCGCACGGGCAGCTGCGCCGGTCAGCCATTTACTGTCGCCATTAGCTAACGCCGTGCGCCCATCCAAACTGGCAGCCAGTTTTAATTGTACATAAGGTCGCTGGCGTTCCATCCGGCTTAAAAAGCCTGGGTTCAACGCTCTAGCCTGTGTGTGCAGCAACCCGGTTTCAACGGTGATGCCGGCTGCACGTAGCATAGCAACGCCCCGCCCTGCAACTTGCGGGTTAGGGTCCTGCATGGCAATTACTACCCGGGCAACACCGGCTGCAATCAGGGCTTCAGCACAAGGTGGCGTACGTCCATAATGGCTGCACGGTTCCAGAGTGACATAGCAGGTTGCTCCCTGAGCGGCAGCACCGGCTTCGCGTAGTGCAAATACTTCAGCATGCGGACCACCAGCTTGTTTGTGATAACCACTGCCGATCACTATGCCGTTTTTAACCAGCACTGCGCCAACATTCGGGTTTGGGCTGGTGGTATAGCAGCCAAGCGCCGCCAATTGGATAGCCTGCGCCATAAAAGCGGCATCGCTGGCACTGAACATCAGGCTTTTTCCCCTAAACGGGCAATTTCTTCACCAAACTCACGGATATCTTTAAATGAGCGGTAGACAGAGGCAAAGCGCACATAGGCAACTTTATCCACTTTAACCAGCTCGTCCATAATCAGGTTACCCAAGAGCTGGCTGCCAACTTCACGTTCACCGGTAGCCCGCAACTGAGATTTAATTTTATTGATCAGCTGTTCTATTTGCTCGGTTGACACTGGCCGTTTTTCTAACGAGCGCAGCAGGCCACTGCGTAACTTGTCTTCGTTAAACGGCTCGCGTGAGCCATCGCGTTTAATGATGCGCGGCATCACCAACTCAGCCGATTCAAAAGTCGTAAAGCGCTCATGACACGCCAGGCATTCCCGCCGGCGGCGCACCTGGTGGCCGTCAGCGACCAACCTGGAATCTATTACCTTGGTATCATCAGCATTACAAAACGGACAGTACATTATAAAACCCCGCCAAGCCGTCCAAAAATCCAATTAAGCTCAGGCCAGATAAAGAAATGGCCGCAATAGCGGCCATCATAGCACTTAATCAGCGCTTAGGCATAAACAGGGAAACGGCTGCACAGTTCAGCCACCTGAGCACGAACTTTGTCAATTACCGCGGCATCGCCACGGCTATCCAGCACGTCGCAAATAAAATTAGCTACCGTGCGGGCTTCTGCTTCGTTAAAACCACGACGGGTAATCGCAGGTGTACCGATGCGCAAACCAGACGTCACAAAAGGTGAACGCGGATCATTAGGTACCGAGTTTTTATTTACCGTGATGTGCGCCTGGCCCAGCCATGCATCAGCTTCTTTACCGGTAATGTCTTTATCAATTAAATCCATCAGGAACAGATGGTTTTGCGTACCGCCAGACACTATTTTGTAGCCGCGCGCCATCATGGCGTCACACATCGCCACAGCGTTATTCAGCACTTGCTGCTGGTAAGTTTTAAACTCTGGTTGCAGTGCTTCTTTGAAAGCTACAGCTTTAGCCGCAATAACGTGCATCAAAGGGCCACCCTGACCGCCCGGGAATACCGCAGAATTAAGTTTTTTCTCAATTTCTTCGTTTTTACGCGCCAGGATTAAACCACCACGCGGACCTGCCAGTGTTTTGTGTGTTGTGGTAGTAACCACATCGGCAACAGGTACCGGGTTAGGATACAAGCCGGCGGCAACTAAGCCAGCAACGTGCGCCATATCTACCATCAGGTAAGCACCGACTTTATCGGCGATGTCACGAAAACGCTGCCAGTCAACTATGCCAGAATAAGCGGAGAAACCCGCGATAATCAGTTTTGGTTTATGTTCCAGCGCTAACGCTTCGGCCTGATCATAATCGATCACGCCTGTTTCCGGGTGCAGGCCATATTGCACTGCTTTGTACAGTTTGCCTGAAGAGCTGACATGAGCACCGTGCGTTAAGTGACCGCCATGTGCCAGGCTCATACCTAAAATAGTGTCTCCGGCGTTTAACAGCGCCAGAAACACGGCAGAATTTGCCTGCGAACCTGAATGCGGCTGCACGTTAGCGTAATCGGCGCCAAACAACTCTTTAGCGCGGGCGATAGCCAGATCTTCAGCAATATCAACGTATTCACAACCACCGTAATAACGCTTGTGCGGATAACCTTCGGCATATTTGTTGGTCAGTTGAGAGCCTTGCGCCTGCAGTACGCGTGGGCTGGCGTAGTTTTCTGACGCGATAAGCTCGATGTGCGCTTCCTGACGGTCAGTTTCGTTGGTAATGGCTTGCCATAATTGCGGATCAAAATCGGCAATATTCATATCACGCTTTAACATGCTCTCTCCTGGCGCGGCTTACACGCTTAGTCTTAATAAAATCGGGTCTTAACAAATACAGTTTTTCATAAAAATGCAGCACAAAAAACGGGCTGATAAAATTGGCCGCTATTCTACCGCTAAAAAAAGCTTTATGCACTTAGAATTTAGCCATCTAAACGTCCATATATAAAAAAGCCTTGCTGTCATCGCTAAGCCGCTGTGGCGCACACTTTACAATCAACACAATACCACCTAACATACTGTATATATAAACAGCAACGGTAAGCCAATGCGCAAAATAATACATATTGATATGGATTGCTTTTTTGCTGCGGTAGAAATGCGCGATAACCCGGCGCTAAAACACCTGCCGCTAGCCATCGGTGGATCACGCCAGGCACGTGGTGTTATTTCTACCTGCAATTACCCTGCCCGCGCCTATGGTGTGCGCTCTGCCATGCCAACTGGCCAGGCGCTGAAATTGTGCCCGCAACTGACACTATTAAGCGGCAATATGGATAAATACGTTGCTGCAAGCCGACAAATTCGCGCTATTTTTGCCCGTTACACCGATCAAATAGAGCCACTATCCCTGGATGAAGCCTATCTGGATGTCACTGACTGCACGTTGTTTCAGGGCAGTGCTACCCGTATTGCCGATGATATTCGTCGCAACATTTTTTTAGAAACGGGTCTGACGGCCTCTGCCGGTGTGGCACCAAACAAATTTTTGGCCAAAATTGCCAGCGACGAAAATAAGCCCGATGGCCTGTTTGTTATTACGCCCGCTGAAGTCGGTGAGTTTGTTAAACGGCTGCCATTGCAACGTTTGCCCGGCGTTGGCGTAAAAACAGCAGAGCGGTTAAGCCAGCTTGGGCTACACAACTGTGCCGATATTGCAGCTGCCCCGCTGCCCCTGCTGATAAAACATTTTGGCGCTCAGGCCGATAGTTTGCTTAAGCGCAGCCAGGGTATTGACGAGCGGGCTGTCTGTTGCAATGAACAACGCAAGTCGCTCGGCGTAGAGCGTACTTTAGAACATGATTTAACCCAGTACACCGAGTGCGTTGAAACCTTAAGCCAGCTACTACCTCAACTGCAACGCCGGTTGGAGCATTACAGCAACACTGCCGCAGGGCGGCTGACGCCGGTGCAAAAAGTGGGCGTTAAACTTAAATTCAGTGATTTTCGTCAAACTACGGTAGAAAAACAGGGCCAGCCATTACAACTGGATAAACTATTGCCATTGTTAGATGAAGCCTGGCAAAGACGTTCTGAACAAGGCGTTAGGTTAATAGGCTTACAAATTGGGCTTAAAACGAATGCTTTACAGCAACTCTCTCTGCCATTTTAATTTATCTGTACTCTATAGCAGCGACTAAGGCAGGGCCAGAAAACAGAAAACCGGCCAAAAGCCGGTTTTACGCTAACCTGACCGGAATTATCCGATTACAGTTACGTTCTCAGCCTGAGGGCCTTTCTGACCTTCGGTGACTTCGAAAGTCACTTTCTGACCTTCAACTAACACCTTACGGCCGGTACCATTGATCGCACGGAAGTGAACAAATACATCTTTGCCACCTTCACGCTCAAGGAAACCGTAACCTTTCTCATCGTTGAACCATTTAACCGAACCGGAAATTAACTGTGACATAACACTCTCTTACATTAACTAATTTTGCCAGTGTGCTGGCGTCTTAAATATTACCGGCCATATCAGGTAGCAAGTACATATTTTCGCCTTCATTATCAGTTAAGCATTATGAAGGGTCAATAAGCTGGCTAACTGAACAGAAAAAAAATTCTCTGTGGCCGTATCAGCCAACTGACACTAAGGCTGATAACCCTGTGTAATCAGCCTGGCTGAACACACAATTTTAGTGTAGCAGCATTAATGCTGAAAAAATAACCAGAAAGTGTAATTATTTTTTCCGTCTAACCGGCGCCAATCCATCATCTCCGCCTTCAAAGAAAGCCGGTTTGGTTTTAACCGGTTTCTTCGGGCTTTTCGCAGTAAGACTGTTAGCAGGTGCCTTTTTCTTTACTGCTGTTTTGGTTTTTACCACTGCCGGCTGGCGAATATCTTTTTTTGCTTCTAATCCGGTTACCTGGCTAAACTCAACCGGAGTGCGCAATAGAGCTTCTATTCGCTGCAGCGCTGGTGCATCTTTGGGCCCCACTAAAGAAATAGCATCACCTTTATGCCCAGCCCGGCCTGTGCGGCCAATACGATGAATATACTCTTCTTCATGTTTGGGTAAATCGAAATTGAGTACGTGCGATACCTGTAATAAATCCAGCCCGCGTGAGGCTAAATCAGTTGTCACCAACACCTGATATTTACCCGCTGAAAACGCCTGCATTACGTTGTTACGGGCGGTCTGGCTTAGCTGACCACTTAAACTGACCGAGGTTAAGCCCAAAATTTCACACAATGCCGGTAAACGCTCCGCATCGGAGCGGGTTGCGGTGAAAATAATTACCTGGTTCATGGCTTCCTGTTGCAGAAAATGACTTAACAAGGTTTCTTTATGGCTTAAATTGTCTGCCATGTAAAAGCGCTGCCGGATGTCCTGATGCTGCTGATAACTGGTTCCTACGGCTACCCGATAGGGATTTTTCAATAGCGTCAAAGCCAGTTCGCTGACTTCGGCATGGTCCAGTGTTGCTGAGAACAGTAACGTCTGACGCAGCCGATGATCTGCCGCTTTATTGATCATGCTAAGCTGGGGCATAAAGCCCAAATCCAGCATGCGATCGGCTTCATCCAGGATCAGTACTTCAAGACCGTTAATAAATACCGACTTGTGTTCCAGATGATCGGCAAAACGTCCCGGCGTCGCCACGACAATGTCGGGCTCGCGCTTGAGCAGTTTTTCCTGATCATTGAAGTTTTCTCCACCGACAATCAGCGCCGAGGTCAGTGGCGTATTCGCCACAAATAACCTGAGCTGAGCATACACCTGTTTTGCCAACTCACGGGTGGGGGCCAGTATTAATGCCCGAGCATCGCGTTTTGACAACGGCCGGCTTTTTAATAACCGTTGCATCATCGGCAGTAAATAGGCCAGGGTTTTACCAGAGCCGGTCTGCGACGATACGATAAGATCGCGCCCCACCATTACCGCAGGTATAGCTTCGCGTTGGATCTCAGTAGGTTTGTCAAAACCCAGGTGCTGCACAGAACGCAATAAGCGTGGATCAAGCGATAAATCAGTAAACAAAGGAAACCTCAAAAAACGGCATTAACCGCTATATGATAACCGATGCAGCGCCATCGCGTTAGTTTGATTTCTCCAACAGCGGGCTTTGCGCTACTATAAGCGCATTACCAAGCGTGACAGTACTATAGGACACTACATGAGTAACGCGTTAAAAGAGCAATTATTAAAAGCCGGCCTGGCGGACGCCAAAAAGTTAAAAGCCGTTAAAAAAGCCAAACATCAGGAAAAAGTACAGGCTGGCAAAAATAAAGCCGTGGTCAACGAAGCCAGTTTGCTGGCAGAGCAAAGCCGGCAACAGCAAGTCGCACGAGACAGAGAGCTTAATCAGCAAAAACAAGCCGAATTGCAAAAAAAAGCTATCGCCGCTCAGGTTCGACAGCTCATAAATAACAACACTATTAAAGCGCAGGGTGACGTGGCCTATAATTTTACTGATGGCAAACTGGTTAAACGCTTATATGTTAACAACAAGCTACATGACGAGCTAAGCCGGGGCTTACTGGCTATCGCCAAGCAAGATGAACACTATGCGCTGGTACCTGCTGCAGTGGCAGAAAAAATTCAGCAACGTCAGAGCGATAGCATTATTGTACTGAATGTAAAGCAGCAGCAAGTCAACGAAGACGACCCTTACGCTGATTACCAGATCCCAGACGATTTAATGTGGTAAGCCATTAACTCAGCTATGGCAATACAGCGACCTACGCAACTGGTGCAGGCCAGCGTCAGCGAAATGCGGCAATTACAAAGCTGGTTTAATAATGCCGGGCAACAGCATAGCTGGGGCGGTGATAATTTTACTTACCCCTGCACTGAGCAACAGTTTTTATCACTGTTAAACCGCCCCGCGACAGACAGCTACAGTCTTATTGACGCCGATACCGCGCACCTGGTTGGCTTCGGTCAAATTTGTGATCGTTTTGGCTGCCATCATCTTGCCCGTCTGATTATCGCACCGGGTTGTCGCGGGCAGGGTCTGGCTAAAACGCTGTTATGTGAATTGTTTATCAAAGCGCGGCAGCAGCCGTCTCGGCCATTTTCGTTGTACGTACACCGGCACAACCAAATTGCGGTCGAACTTTATCGTAAAATGGGCTTTGGTGTCACAGCGCCACCGGAAACTGAAAATGCACGATTATTCTTTATGACACTAAATGCTGACCAGGCAGCAGTGTTGGCTAACAACTACCTGAGTCGGTGTTAACTGCCCCCTGACGCGCACTGACGCCTTTTACTGACTGAGCAAATGCCGGCTCAGGCTGCCATTTGGGTCTTACCGGAGTAAGCGGGAGTTCGCGTTTACGGGCTACCAACAAATAACTGCTGCCAACAAAGCTCAAATAACGCTCGAGCCAGTGTTGATAGCGGCTGTTATCGTGTTGCTCGGCTAACAACGCCGAGCAGAAAAAACGCTGTTCAGCTAATACTTCAAAGCCAACCAGGTGCAACCAGTCAATAACACGCGATGCACTAAAAAATCGCCCCTGCCAGGGATAGCGGCTACGACAGGGTGGCCATGCCTTCATTAAACCCACGGCACTGTAAGGGTTTACGCCGGTAAGCAGCAAGTAACCATCAGACAGCAGCACACGGTGTGCTTCACGGACAACATGATGAGGATCGGCTGAAAATTCAAGACAATGGCTCAGCAAAACTGCATCGACACTATTGCCGCTGACAGGTAAAGCATCGGGCTGCGCCCGTAACATTGCAGCGGGGCTTTGATTACCAATAGCAACATGCTGCTGAACCTTACTGGCACTGGTATCAATTTCGCAGCTCAGGTCGCCAACCTTCAACAGGTAATAACCAAATATCTGCTGCCACCAGGGCGCCAACTGCGCCACTATAGCTGCAGACAGCGCATCGCCCTGGCGAAATTGACGCCAACCCGAGGGCACTATGTGGTCTTTTTCGCTCAGTGCCGGTTTCATGCTACATTGTTACCAGATTGAAATTCACAGAACATCATTATGCTTCAGATTACACCTATACCGGCATTTGAGGATAACTATATTTGGGCTTGCTGTCAGCCTGGCTCGCCATTTTGCCTGATTGTCGACCCGGGCGATGCCGATGCCGTGCAACACTTTCTGACAACCGAAAACAAAATTCTGCACGCGATACTCGTTACCCATCATCACCGGGACCACATAGCGGGTATAGCCGCACTGCGCCGGGCCTTTCCTGAAGTACGTGTTATCGGCCCCAAAGCTGAAGTATCACGTATAGCAGATCTGACCGAATGGGTAAGCGATGGTGATGAAGTTAACATAACCAAGCTGGATATCCGTTTTAAAGTGAGCGCAGTACCTGGCCACACTCTGGGCCATATTGCATTTTATTCAGCGCCGGTACTGTTTTGTGGCGATACGCTGTTTAGCGTGGGTTGCGGTCGTTTGTTTGAAGGCAGTCCGCAGCAGATGTGGCAATCTTTAACACTATTGCAGTCTTTACCTGACGACACCCTAGTGTACTGCAGCCATGAATATACACTGGCAAATATCAGGTTTGCCTTAACCGTTGAGCCAAATAACAAAGATCTGCTGGAATATGCGGCGCAGTGCCAGACTTTACGCCAACAAAGTCTGCCAACTTTGCCTGCGCTACTGGCAAAAGAAAAACAAGTTAATCCGTTTTTACGGTGTAATAACAAAGATTTACAACACGCCTGGCGGCAAGGATCTGCGTTGGAGCTGTTTACGGCAATCAGACGGGCAAAAGATCAGTTTACCGGTTGACTTGCAATCAGTTGCCGAACAGGTAACATTCGGTTTTTTAGAAGTGGAATTACGTGATGTCAAACAGATTATCTGCTGCAGTTTTAGTCGCTTTACTCTCCGGCTGTGTCAGCACCAGCACACCAGACGACGACACCAGTCCGACGGCAAAAAACAGCCCCAAATCAACGGCAGATTTTCATCACAACGCAGCCACAGCCCAACAAGTAGCACTGAGATTGTTAGCCGGTACGGACGCAACATTAGATGAAGCGCCGCAACCCGATGCAACTGAACTGGAAGATCTGTGGCAACGTATTCAGATGCAGCTGACTTTTGCTGTACCGCAAACCAGACCAATCGTCGAGCAACGCAACTTTTACAGCCGGCATCAGGCATACCTGGACCGTGTTGCCGGCAGAGCGCAACCGTTTTTATATTTTATCGTCCAGGAAATAGAAAAACGCAATATGCCGCTTGAGCTGGCATTGCTGCCCATCGTTGAAAGTGCTTTTGATCCTTTTGCCTACTCGCACGCAGCTGCTGCCGGCATGTGGCAATTTATGCCGGCGACAGGCAAGCGCTTTGGTTTAAAGCAAAACTTTTGGTATGACGGCCGGCGTGACGTTATTGCTTCAACCCGGGCGGCACTGGACTACCTGCAGTTTTTACATGACCGGCTCGAAGGCGATTGGTTAAATGCCATCGCGGCCTATAATTCCGGCGAAGGCCGTATTTTAGCTGCCATCAAACGCAACAAACAGAAGCGGTTACCTACCGATTTCTGGTCACTTGATTTACCGGCAGAAACCACAGCTTATGTGCCAAAGCTATTGGCACTGGTTGACATATTAAAACGGCCAGATGATTTTGACATCGTCTGGAAATTTATTGCCAACGAGCCAAAAATCGCTGTAGTAGACGTCGGAGCCCAAATTGATTTAGCCATAGCCGCTGACTTAGCTGGTTTAAATGTGTCTGAGCTGCAGGCGCTTAACCCGGGGTTTAATCAGTGGGCAACCGATCCGGACGGGCCACATTACCTCGCCCTGCCACAGCATAGTGTAGCCGGATTTCAACAAAAACTGGTGCAAACGCCAAGCCAGAGCTGGGTACGTTTCAAACGCTACACTATTGCCAAAGGTGACACTCTGGGCAAAATAGCCAGAGCCCATAACACCAGCACAGATGCCATTCAGCGTATTAATAAACTTAAAAGCAATACCATCCGCCTGGGCCAGCATTTGCTGATCCCAACCGCATCATCAGATATATCCGACTATGAACTAAGCTCTGCTAATCGTATAGCGCGTGCCCAGCAACAGACAACAGGCAACAAGCTGACCTATACTGTACAGCAAGGTGACACCTTATGGGATATCAGCCGTGAGCATAAAGTCAGTGTCGAGCAACTGACTAAATGGAATGGCATAGCGCAACGCGCACCGCTGCGCCCAGGACAAAAGTTGGTGATAGTAGAACAAACTGCGTCTGACAGCCGCAGTGTTGGTATTTCGCGCACGGTAACTTATAAAGTGCGCAAAGGCGACTCACTGGCGCGGATTGCACAACGTTTTAGTGTCAGTGTGTCAGATATTGTTAAATGGAATCAAATTGATACCAACAATTACTTGCAGCCTGGTCAACAACTTAAATTAATTGTCGGCCTGACGCAGGTATAACACGGAAGGCGAAAATGAGATCCTGGTTGCTTGCTGCACTGTTATTTACCATGCCAGCACAAGCGCAGTTTGACATTGACGGCGAAGGTAAAGTCTCGCTGGTAAATGGCAGCGAGCAAGTTTTTGATTTCGGCTTTAGTTTTTTCCGTCAGGATGGTACTTATCGTTTTATCGTTGGCCGTTACAGCCTGGATGTACATACGGTACCGCAAAAATACTCACTGTCACTGATACTGCAAGATGACAAGCAAGTCTGGGTACCTGATTTTATTAACGAACCCCTGCTGAGCTTTGAACTGCAAATAGAGCAGTATCACATACGTTTGTTTCAGGATCCTGAAGCCAACTCCAAGGGCAACTTTATTCTGCAGTTAAATGACGAGCGCTATCAGTTTAGCCGTGGGCCAGGCCAGATCAATTTTTTGTTTACCGAAAATGGCATCAAAGATGTGCGGGTAGAAGGTATGTTTAAACCGCGACGCTAAGCTTACTCTTTTTGCAGTTGCAAAGCCGGCACTACACCCGAGCCAATACATAATAGCGGTGCCAGCAAAGTAAGCCACCAACCGGAATAAAATACCAAACCGTGCCAGAGCATAAATATCGCAGCACACAGCTGAAATACCACACCAAATATGCCGGCGTATAGCAACCCCCGGTTTAACCACCTCTTCGGTACACGTAATAACATCATTTTTACCACTTACTACTATACTGCTGCGCTTTAAGGCTTTAGCTTAACCTGCCGGCATCAGCCGGCGTTAATCCATTTTTGTACTGCTGATGTCAGCTCGTCCGGGTGAAATTTTGCAATAAATTGATCGGCCCCCACTTTGGTGACCATCGCCTGGTTAAATACCCCGCTTAAAGACGAATGCAAAATAATATGAATTTTTCGCAAATTTTCATTCGACTTAATTTCACTACACAGGGTGTAACCATCCATTTTGGGCATTTCGATATCAGACACTAATAACGGTATTTGTTGGGCAAAGTTGTCACCCAACTCTTCTGATTTTCGCATTAACCACTGCAAAGCTTCACTGCCGTCATTCGCCAGTTCTACCTTGACGCCAATTGCAGCCAGAGCGCGTTTAACCTGGTTGCGGGCCACGGCTGAATCATCTGCCACCAAAACTGTGATCTGTGATAAATCAACCGCGGATGCCTGTTGTTTTACACTGTCACTCACTTCTTCATTCACCGGACAAATCTCGGCAAACACCTTTTCAACATCGAGAATTTGCACCAGCTTTTTATCAATTTCGGTTACCGCAGTCAGATAATGTGATTTACCGGAACCTTGCGGTGGCGATTGTATCTGCTCCCAGTTCAGGTTAACAATGCGATCAACACCGCCGACTAAAAACCCCTGTGTATTGCGGTTGTACTCAGTAACCAGAATATAGGCTGACTTCAGATCCTGCAGCGGTTTGCCGCCGGTGGCCTGGCTCATATCAATAACCATCACCGGTACACCACGCAAATGGGCAATGCCACGGACACAAGGGTGAGAGCCTGGCATATCAGTTAAATCAGGACACTGAATGACTTCACGAACTTTGAAAACGTTAATACCGAAACGTTGTTCACCATGCAGCCTGAATAACAGCAACTCAAGTCGGTTTTGTCCGACCAGATTAGTACGCTGGTTCACTGATGCCATTAAATTACTCATAATTCTCGCCTTTTTTTGAGCAAATGCTTAATTAGGATAATGCCAGTATAACCAAGATGCCAGCAGAACACACAAGGATAACCCGGCTTTTTATAAGCATAGGTGACAATAGCTAATCGTCTAGTTAAACGGCGTGAAACAACAATGCCGATCGTAAAACCGGCATGTCAGCAGCAAGGTTACTGGGCGTCCGGTTGCTGCTCCGGCGCAGCTAACGCAAAGGCGGCCAATTGCAGGCAATTATGCTGCACAGCCATAATAGTGGGAAATGCGGCCATATCGAGGGCAAAACGCTGAGCGTTATACACTTGCGGTACTAAACAAATATCTGCCAGTGTAACCTCATCGCCAAAACAATACAGTCCTGCACTCTGGCGTAGTCGCTGTTCCACTGCAGTAAAACCAGTGCGTAGCCAGTGTTTTATCCAATCATTTTTGGCAGCGTCAGAGATGGCAAGCGGACCGCTAAGGTACTGCAATACCCGCAGGTTGTTCAGTGGATGAATATCACAGGCAATGTCCAACGCCAGAGCCCGTACCTGAGCCTTAGTTGCGCTGTCTTGCGGCAATAGAGCCGGACTGGGATACATCTCGTCCAGATATTCAATAATCGCTAACGATTGATTAAGGCTGACATCGCCATCAACCAGGGTTGGCACCAATTCAGACGGATTTAATGCTTTATAGCTGTCATTGTGTTGCTCACCGCCATTTTTAACCAGATGTACCGGCAGGTTTTCAAAACTCAGCTGCTTTAAATTCAGCGCTATGCGCACGCGATAGGCTGCTGAAGAGCGCCAATAGCCGTAAAGTTTCATTGCAAGTCCTTAAGATACCAAGCTTCGAATGCGCGGCTGCGTATATTTTTTCTGCGACTCGCCGAAACCCCATCCCTGGGGGGCTGTTTATGAATTTCGTCCCTGAAATTCACCGTTGCGCCCAACGATGCTGCTCAAAATCGCTCTCGGCGCTTTTGCCACGCCATCCTGGCCTGCAACAGCCGCAGAAAAAAGTACATCCGCATCCGCTTGCTAAGGGTTAAGCTTTATATTGCACCACTTGCTGGTCGATGGCACCAAAGATACTGCAGCCCTCTGCATCCAGCATTTCCATGCGGATGGTATCACCAAACTTCATAAAAGAAGTCGATGGCTTGCCATCGCGAATGGTTTCAATCATACGGATTTCAGCAATACAGCTGTAACCAACACCGCCTTCATCAACAGCAGTACCATATTCGGTGCCCTGCTTATTCGATACTGTGCCCGACCCTATAACCGCACCAGCACCCAAATTACGGGTTTTGGCTGCATGGGCAACTAACTGGCCAAAATCGAACGTCATATCGATACCGGCGTTTGGTTTACCAAACAGTTTACCATTGTAAGTAGACAACAATGGCAAATGCACCCGGCCATCACGCCAGTTATCACCTAACTCATCTGGTGTAACCGCAACCGGACTAAAAGCCGACGCCGGTTTAGACTGGAAGAAGCCAAAGCCTTTAGCCAGCTCGTTTGGAATAAGACCACGCAATGACACGTCATTTACCAACATCAGCAAACGGATTTTACTGCGCGCTTCGTCAGCACTGCAGGCCATTGCTACGTCATCGGTAATAACGGCAACTTCACCTTCAAAGTCAATGCCATAGTCTTCACTTACCACTTCTACCTTGTCGCGCGGGCCGATAAAATCATCTGAGCCGCCCTGATACATTAATGGGTCGGTCCAGAAGCTTGGCGGCATTTCCGCGTTACGCGCTTTGCGTACCAGCTCGACATGGTTGACATAAGCACTGCCGTCTGCCCACTGATAAGCGCGGGGTAACGGTGATTCGCACTGCGCTTCGTCAAACGCCATTTCGCCGTCTACTTTGCCATTGTTCAGTGCCTGATAGACTTCATGCAGTGCCGGGCTTAACCGGCTCCAGCTATCCAGCAGTTGTTGCATCGTTGCTGCTACCGCCGGTACTGCCACGCAGCGGCTTAAATCACGGCTGACAACCACCAGCAAACCATCACGGCTGCCATTTTTTAAACTTGCTAACTTCATTATTATTCCTTAGCCTGCTCAGGTTTAACTTTCCAGCTATTCACATATTCCGAGTTTTCGGTGGCTAAAGCGGCTTCGCCAATCTCCAGCGCATCGCGGGTATCCAGCATTACCGCCACTTCATCGGTAAATTTCTTTTTATACTCCCGTCCGGCCGCAAAAGCTTTTGGATGCGGGCCATGGGTGAAACCGGCCGGATGGAAAGTAACCATACCTTTTTCAATATTATCGCGGCTGAAAAAGTCACCGGCATGGTAAAACAGTACTTCATCGTAGTCGTCATTGTTGTGATAAAACGGTACTTTTAATGCACCCGGATCACTTTCAATCGGTCTGGGTACAAAGGTACACACCACAAAGCGCTGCGCCACAAAGGTAGTATGCGCTGACGGCGGCAAATGATAGCGGTGGCTCATCAGCGGACGGATATCACGCCAGTTAATGCGCATTACCGCTAAATCGCCATGCCAGCCAATCGCGTCCAACGGGTTATACGGGTATGTAATAACCGAGACCTGGCCATGACGTTTTACCTCAACCTGCCATTGATGTTCGCTATATTGCGCTTTAAAAGCATCGTCAATTTTTGGTGTATCCAGCATCGCCGGATCAAAAATTGCGTGGTTGCCTACCAGGCCTTTTTCCGGCAGCTGATAGCTGTCGTTAGTAGCTTCAACCAACAGAATAAACATCGGCTCATTTGGTTCCAGCCGCCACATGGTAGAGCGCGGAATAACAATGTAATCACCGTCGCGCACTGTCATATGGCCGTAGTCGCAATATAGCTCAGCACTGCCCTCATGGATAAACAGCAGCTCGTCGCCATCAGCGTTACGCACCAGTTTGCTCATCTTGTCGTTTAAACGCCAGGTGCGCATCTTACAATGCGCATTAAATAGCAAATTGGGTACTGCCCATGGCGAATTCGAACTATCAGCACCTATATCATTAAAGTTAAACAGGTGCGGCCGCAAAGGGCCTTGCCAGTCCGTCCAGCCGGTTGGTGCATGGCGATGATGAAAGTGCGTGGCCGGACCAAAAAATCCGCTGCGGCCCGTTTCGCGCTCATAAATCGCCTGCTCCGGAAAGTCGGCATGCGCCTGTCTTGATACATCCCCTTCCTTTAACGGAAACGATGCCCATTTACGCATTGCTTAACACTCCGCGCTGAATTTGATCTTCTTCAATCGATTCGAACAGTGCTTTAAAGTTGCCCTCGCCAAAGCCTTCATTGCCTTTGCGCTGAATAATTTCAAAAAACACCGGACCAATTACCG
>JAHJZX010000008.1 GCA_018826295.1 Gammaproteobacteria bacterium | reverse complement strand
TATCTAAGCCAATAAAAGTTATGCTATTGTTAACCACGCTGACCTCCAGTATTGTATCTTCAACAAATACAGTATGGCTCTGGCTGCAAAGCTAACCCACGAAGCAGGAGGTCAGCACCTCGTGGGGAGTCATTATGTCTATGTTCATTGAGGTTTTAGCGTGTGGCTAAGAAAGTACTATGTGTCACCATCATCGGGGTGCTTGTTGTCATTGGGATTCTTATCGGCACTTCCGTTTTGTCTGGTGCCTCTAAAGGATACAGATCAGCCCAGTACGAAAAGACTGCGATTCCGTACATTAAAACGGTGGTCCCTCAAATGTCGAAATGGGACCTTGAGTTGTACAAAAGTTTTCTTTGGGAAAAAGCACGAAGATCCGAGTACGACGAGTCGTTTAAGAAAATCGTCAGTAGATACTCCAAGATTGGAGCATTAAGAAATATCGAAGAGCCGCAATTCGTTTCCTACGACGGAGGAAGCAATGCTAGAGGTTCGCTAAAGATTGTCACCTATTCAGTCCAGGCTCATTACGAGAATGGAGAGGCACTAATAACTATAAAACTACTCGATGTAGATTCGGGCTTTCAGGTTTTTCACTTCAATTTGGAATCTCCAATCACAAACTTTCCGATTCCAGGCATGCCAAATTGAAAATTTGTTCGAACAGACGCAGTGGGACATCGGAGCAAGGCCCAGCATTCTTGCGCGGCTTAACAAGGCGTTATGTTTTCTAATGGAGTAGATGGTGAAGTATAAGAATTTAGTTTTAACATGTTTGTTCTTAACGCTGCTGACAATATCGGCAGCGCCAAAAGGCATGCCCAAGGATGCATGGTTAAAGAGCTTCATGCCTGCTGAAGTGGCTTGGCATTGTAACGATCCAAAATCACCGATAAAAAATGATTTCAAAGGCTCTCTCGCTGAGTGCAATAGCAAAGTGACCCAACTGTTTGTTAGTTGTACGACTTCTGTTAAAAATGTCTCTATTCCTGATGTGTTGGTCAGCAGGCAGGAAGCAATAAAATATGGCTCCATAGTTGGTGAATGTATCGGTGCTTATTACTTTGGTGGCGACCACCTTAAGATGTTTAATGCAGCACAGCAAAAAACATAACAAGACGCTGTTGTCGCCACTGCCGTGGCTGGGACGGCTTACGCTGCGCTTCAGCCGCCCCAAAGCTTTGCGTTAGGCAGTTCTGCTCAGCGAACATATTTATATGGATATTCCGATAATGTTTAAGAATTTATTTACCAAGAGTACAAAATTTGACGGCATCAGACCGATCAACATTTATTTCATGCGTCTGATTTATATCTTGATGTTTTTTGTTCTTGGTAAGGACGTCTGGGGCTACATCCTGTCTTATTCAGGCGTCTGGGAAGAAAACGAGGCCGTGGCATGGAGTGTGTGGGCTGCATTTTCGTCTTTGGCGCTGTTGGGGATATTTAGAACAGTTGAAATGATACCCATTCTTTTGCTCGAAATTTTCTACAAAGTGCTATGGCTAATTTTGGTGGTGTATCCACTCTGGCAATCTAATGAATTTGTAGGTTCAGGCATTGAAGAAACCGCTTTTGTATTTGCACTGGTTGTTTTGCCAATTTTAGCAATGCCTTGGGGCTATGTTTTTAAGCGATATATCCTTGGTAAAAAAAATGCCTAACAAGTTACTTAATTTCGTTCCGGCCACAAACGGCGTGGCCTCCACGGGACTGCCTACGCAGCGCTGCGGCAGCCCATTAGTAATGCGTTAGAAATCATGAAACGTAGGTGCTGTCGTGTCACTGACGTATAGATGGCGAATGTTTGTCGCCAATAATTCCGACATTTTGTTAGAGAATAGGTTCTTCACTTAAACGAAGGAATCAGTTGTTAATGAAAATTAATGCAGCATTAGTTCTCGAAATACGGTTGCGTCGAGCCTGGACTCAAGAGCAGCTTTCTCAATTCTCCGGTCTGAGCCACAGGACAATTCAGAGAGTCGAGAAAGAAGCAACAGGGTCGCTCGAAACAAAAAAGGCGCTTGCTGCAACATTCGAAATTGATATTACTGACCTTGATTACGAGGAAGTACCTGTTATGAAAAAATATGAATATAAAACGGTAGAAATGCCCTTTAAGATGAGCCTTTTTAAGTCTGGTACGCCTGACATCCAGAATTTATTAAATGCTGAAGGCGATTCAGGCTGGAGATTGAAGGAGATCGTGTTACCAGCTACGGGCTTCGGTGAGTCTGCCTCCATGGTAGTTATTCTAGAACGAGAAAGAATCGAATGAGTTCTAACAAAGCCAAACACAGCGACAGCTTTCCGTTGCGGCTTCGCCTTCACCACAAAGCTGCGCGAGTTGGCGGCGTTAGGCTTCATTCGGATTGAGCATGATTCTATTTAATGAAGAAATAATCACACTGCTGAACGAGTATTTTTCGAAGGAACCTCAATTCGTTGAGGGTATTATGCTTGCCTCATATGGGCTGAATATACAGTTCGCCGATTTTAATATTCAATGCAACGAGCGTGTGTTTGCTTCAATCAATGGAAAGCCCTATGTGTGGGAGGACGCCCCGAATTCTGGCCCATGGGGTGCCCTTGGAAGGCAACTTGCGAAGAAAGCCATGCTAAAAACTAAGTCATTATTAACAATTACGTTTGAAAGTGGTGATTCAATCGATATTGAAACATCCGAAAGTCCGTATGAATCGGTAATTTTTAATTTCCCGCCACAAGGGAATTCGTTTGTTATGGAAGTATTTTAATGACGCAAAATCCTAACAAATCAATCAACGTCGCGCCTTCGGGCGCTGGACGCAGCAAGCTGCGTCGGTTATTGAAGCGTTATGAGCTAAAGATGAAATATCTACCTTTTGTGTTTTTCTTATATTCAAGTATTACTACCGCGTGCGTAGTAGGTCCAGAAAAGGTTGTGCCTACTCCAGAAATTGGCTTTGAAATCAAAGTGGAAGCTAGTGGTATTTGTGATGAATGCAGGGCTATTACAATTAGTGCGCCTAAGAGTTATGAAGGTAAACCGTATGCTCATGCGCTTTTCACGGTTCTGTCAAATAATCAGGTCATATCAAAGTCTGTAAATTATCTTCAAAAGGACTCTGAAAGTACTGTTTTCATGGGTATTGTAAGTCAAGCTGCAGGTATAACTTACGAAATAGATCTTTCATACGGTAATCACCGGTGTATGTCATTTGAGTTTAGCTATACCAATCATTAGGTTGGTTCACAACAAGTCATTAAAGAATACGCCAAAAACTCATTGATAGTGCCTACCTGAGTTGCGCACCTTAAAGCTGCGTAATAGTTGCCCTTTCGGGCTGTTGCTTAAGTGCAACATAGCGGGAGGAAGGTCATCTGCAACTTGCGGGCGTAAAAACCGTATTTTGCAGTAACCTAAATTGCAACAAAGTAAAAATGCTTGATTTACATTCCACTAGCGCCATAGACTGGAGCTAATTTTGCAACTAGCGGGATCTGAAGCACGCAACTCGCGGGTTCTGGCCTTTTGAATAAGCTGCTAGCAAATATCTTAACTTTTTGAATCTTGTGATAGGGAGAATCTAAAAATGGCACACAATGAATCGTCTCAAGCTTTTCGTAAGTACTTTGTCTACGGCACAGTATTTGGTGTAGTCTTTACCTTGATTGTTTGGTATTCACTCAAATTTTTTCAGTAAAACATTAGGTTATGTTTGTTGCTAACAAACGCCAGCACAAACGCGCCCTTTGGGCGCTGGACTCGCAACAAGTTACTCGCGCGTGTGGTGGGCGTTATAGCACAAAAGAGAATGTCCTGAGGCTCGCCCAATGATAGTAAAGCGGATCGTTTCAAATGTGGCTGCACTAAACCCAGATGAAGCCAAAACATTCTATGAGTCTATCTTTGGTCTTGAGCTTGTCATGGACCACGGCTGGATTAAAACCTATAGCTCAGGTGAAGAAATGACTACACAAATTAGTGTGGCATCCGAGGGTGGTTCAGGGACTCCAGTGCCAGACTTGTCTATAGAAGTAGACGATCTTGATACCGCTCTAAATAGAGTAAAGGCTAAAAATATTGAAATTGAATACGGCCCAAAATCGGAGCCTTGGGGCGTTCGTAGGTTTTATGTTCGCGACCCATTTGGCAAGCTAATCAATGTTCTTCAACATGAATAGCCTCAGAAGTCACGAACTGCGTTATAACAAGGCCGTCAAATTCGTTACGGCCACAAAAAGCGTGGCCTCCACTGGACTGCCTACGCTTCGCTGCGGCAGCCAATTAGCAAAGCGTTAACTGGCTTTGGAGACTTTGTGCTAATAAATAAACTCGAAGGTCTTACGGTATCGCTATTGGATGAAATCGCCATAGAAGATTTATCGTTTCATGGTAATAATGCTAGCGCGACGCTTGGCACAACGAATGGACCATTGTGTGCCCCAATCCTTCAGGTTTTTGTTACTGGTCCAGATTCAATTCAGATAAAAGGGCAAAGCCTTCTAATTGATTGGCAGAGTATAAAAGTAACAGAGAACGAAGTTCAGGTAGTACGGAATGGACGTCCATCCGTGTATAAAATCACCGGAAAAGACCAAGCCAAAAAAAAGGGCCGCCTGCCTTGATGTCGGCAGTTAACAAGGCAATGTACCCGAAACCAAAAGCGTCGCGGTCTTGTGCTCGCTGTGCTTATAACACAAGCCCACGCCACTCTCGGCTTGGGTAATTGCGGCGTTGGGCTCTTTAAATTTAATCATCATTAATGGATATAAAATGAGAAACATAATTTTTCTGGCGTTTTTTGTACTAGTGTCTTCATGCTCAAAACAAACTTGGCTTCCTATGACCAGCTTCTTCATTGCCGCAGATACACAAAAAGAATCTGTCGAGATCTTCGATAAACTCAGAGTTGTAGCGTTAACAAGAGGGTATGCGTTTGATCCTGATGAAAGCTCCGAGAATAATAAAACTTATATCCTTGATTTAGAAAGAACAATTACGCTAATGCTCAATAATCATCAAGACAAAAAAGTAATCGAGGTTGTTTTATTTCAAAATAGTGATTCGGGATTTGACACGTCTGCGGAAGAGGAATTTGCCGGCTTAATGTCAGCAATAAATAATGCGCTACCGCATAAGTCAATTACCGTACAAGTTCCTTTCAAAAATGAGGGGCGTGATGTAGGCGCCTAACAATCGCATCAAAAAACGCGCCCTTTGGGCGCTCGATTTGCAATAAGTTGCTCGCCTGTGTGGCAGTCTTTAGCGAGCTTTAATCTCATGAGACTACTTTATCTATAACATCTAAAGTACTGGCGACAAACACATTACAGGAGTAGCAGACATCTATGTATGGAATTATCCGCTTTTTGAAATGGGCATTCGCCGTCATTGCAGTAATTGGTATTGCATCGCTTGTAGCGGGGTTGTCGTTTCGCTCTGGCTTAGGCACGCCAATCACAGAGTTCAAAGAAAAAGCCGTATATGCACCGAATGGCGTAGTGGCGACCAGCCAACCTTTAGCCAGCCAGGCTGGTTTGGCCGTGCTGCAAAATGGTGGCAACGCCGTGGATGCTGCAGTGACCGCCGCGGCCGTGTTGAGCGTAGTGGAACCTTATATGACCGGTATTGGCGGCGATATGTTTGCTATGGTGTGGTTGGAGTCTGAGCAGCGCCTGATAGGTATTAATGGCAGTGGCCATGCCGGTGCGCTGATGACGCTGGACAAATTGGCGGGCCGCAATCGCGTACCAGACGAGGGCGCACAATCTATTACCTTGCCCGGCGCGCTAAGTGGCTGGGCAATGTTGTTGCAGACCCATGGCACAATCAGTCTGGCGCAAGCATTGGCACCAGCCATTGCGTTGGCAGAAAACGGCTTCCCAATCTCTAAAACAACAGCGCAGGAGTGGGGCCTGTTTGAAAGCAAAATCAATTATGACAAAGGGGCAAGAAGCACCTTTTTAATGGATGGCGCCAGGACGCCGCTTGCCGGCGAATGGTTTGTGAACCCGGACTATGCCAACACCCTGAAACTGATCGCAGCAGAAGGGCCCAAGGTGCTGTATGGTGGTGAACTGGGTGAGAAAATTGCGGCAAGAGTGCAGGAGTTAGGTGGCTTTTTAACCCAAAGCGACTTTGCCAATTATCAGGCGCAGTGGGTAGAACCGATGTCAGTGTCCTATAAAGCACATCGTTTATGGGAGTTACCGCCAAATGGGCAGGGCATTGCAGCGCTTGAAATGCTGAAAATGTTAGAGCCCTATGATTTGAAGGCAATGCAGCATAATTCAGCAAGCTATTTACACCATCTTATTGAAGCCAAAAAGTTGGCTTATGCCGACCTGGAACATTTTGTCGGCGACCCCGAATTTATGCAGATACAAGCTGAACAGTTGTTAGACGATGCTGTTATTGCGAAACGACGTGCGTTGATTAAGCCAGAACAGGCCATGCAGCAAGCAGAGCCGGAAGCTTCCCTCACCACCAGCGACACCACCTATTTAAGCGTGGCAGACAAAGACGGCAATATGGTGTCTTTTATTAACAGCATTGCCGGGCCTTTTGGCGCAGGTGTTGTTGTGCCGGGCACCGGTTTTGCGTTACAAAATCGTGGTGTGGGTTTGTCGCTGCAACCAGACCGCGCCAACACCGTTGCTCCCGGCAGGAAGCCATTTCATACCATTATTCCTGGTTTTGTCACTAAAGCCGATGCTCAGGGTAAGCAACAACCCTGGTTAAGTTTTGGTATTGTCGGTGGTCCGCAGCAGCCTCAGGCCCATGTGCAAATGCTGCTGAATATGGTGGAGTTTGGCATGGATGTACAAGAAGCCATTGACGCACCGAGGTTTCGCCATTGGCAAGGCAATAGCGTGAGCTTTGAACAAGGCATCCCACAAAGTACAGTGGATGAACTCTATTCACTTGGACATGCGCCGCAAAACCCGGTTATGGCTACTGTACAGGGCTTTTTTCACGGCAATAACCCAGGGTTGGTATTTGGTGGCGGACAAGCGGTGATGAAAACGTCCAAAGGCTATGTCGCCGGTTCTGATTCCCGTCGTGATGGGGTGGCAGCGGCACATTAGCTATCATCTTCTCTGATCTTAAGGTGATGAGATACTGGAATACAGCGTCCTGGATGGGGATTCAAGATGCTTATGATTTCGTGGATAGCAGCAACAGTGCGATGTTGCGCCAGGAATCACTTGTCCTTGGTGCATATCTGAAATCTACAGGTGAACTGGCCGGAAAGTGCATGTTATTCAGTTATGACAAAGATTCAAAGCGGGCCGAGATAGGCTTTGGCTTGAGGCGGCCTGGTTGGGGAAAAGGCTATATTAATGAAGCAGGTGAAGCTTTGATCCAATATGGGTTCGCTACATTGGGTTTAAGGCGAATTGAAGCCTAGATAGACCCAAATAATTACGCCTCAGCAAAAGCATTAGAAAAACTAGGATTTTATCGCGAGGGTTTGCTAAGACAGCGATGGGAAATTAATGGCATAGTCTCTGATTCTGCATTGTACGGCAGACTCGCCAGTGACGGCTTGCCATCGTAAAACAATGCTCCGCACGCGACAAGTACGTGATTGCGGTGTTAGGTGTCAGTCAAAATTCAGATCATTTCAAAAAATGAAGCACGGAGACAGAATGCAGTTTGCTAAGGCGTTTCAATATAAAAAGTGGGCAAATGCCGAATTGCTTCAATTAGGTGAACAGCAGTTTTTACAGTTACCAGAAAACGATGCCATATTTTTCGTGCGGATTTTGAATCATACCACGGTCGTGGATAGCTTATTCATCAGTCGCATTTTAGGTGAGCCAGAGCAGTACACAGGTGACAATACGGTCGAGACCCCCTCATTATCTGAGTTACGACAAACAATGAATAAGCATGACTCATGGCTTGTTGATTTCACCCAATCGGTTACGGCAGACGAATTAAAACGTAATGTGACTTTCCGGTTTATCGATGGTGGTTGTGGCAAGCTTAGCGTCGAAGAGATTTTGTTGCATTTACTGACACATGGCAGTAATCATCGCGGCATGGCTTCAAGAGCGTTAGCAGAAAATGGCCTGGAGCGTCCGAAGGATACCTTTACCCGTTACTTACACGAAGCAGAGCCAACAAGAAGAGCGCATTCAGGTAGCTAACAATCATGATCAAAAACGCGCCCGCTGGGCGCGCGACCGGCAAACAATGACTCGCGGTTGTGGGGTAAATAAGAGGGGGCGGTGATAATAATCGTCATATCCCTGCAAGGCGCTGAAATACATAAAATTTGCCTGGGTCGTCTTTAATTGTCTCCGCCCCTTTTTCGCAAGCGCAATGCAAATAATCGTCATCAAAAATAAAAAATTTCTCCCCCCTGTAATAAACTTTTGCCATTTGCCACTAATTAAACAAATTCACTACTTAGCAGGATGTAAATGGGAAGCGATTTTTATCAGTTATGGATTCTGCCTTTTGCCGGGATCATCATAAAAATTTGCCGGGCCTATACCAATAGCCAGGAAGATTTTGAAGATTACTATCAAGAGGTTTGCCTGCAAATCTGGCGTAGCAAAGACAATTTTAATCAACAGAGCGAGTGGTCAACCTGGGTGTACCGGGTTTCGCTGAACGTATGCCTGACCTATTTAAAGAAAAGCAAAACCGGTGATAAGCATATCGCCTCGGATACGTTACCGGATGAAGTGATTGACGATAGCAGGGCATTTTCCAGTGATGAGATTAACCAATTGTACAATGCGATTAAGCATTTATCCGAAACCGACCGGGCCATCATCTTGTTGTATCTGGAGGAAAAGCCCTATCAGGACATCGCCGACATACTCGGCAGCAATATCAACAATATTGGTGTTCGCATTACGCGGATAAAAATCAAACTGAATAAATTTATTCATCAGGAGCAATAAAGTATGAACAGAACAATAGAAAGCATGTGGAAAGAAGGTTTTGCGGATGACTCTCACCTCACAGTGCCTAAAATTAATGATTTATATAATCGTAAGTCACAAAACATCGTCGACAAACTGCAGAGTATGTTTGCGGTAAATATTAAGGCCATCATGTTAGGCGGTTTCATTGCGCTTGTAGTGATGAGTTTAATTGGCGCGCCATTGCTTGGGGTATATATCAATTGTCTGTTGCTGCCACTTATTCTGATTGCCAAAAAAGAGCTGAATAAGTCGTTTAAGCTGTCAAAAGGACAAAGTAGTTATGACTATCTGACAAGTTTTCATCACTGGCTGAAGAACTCAATTGAGGTATATGCCCGCTATTACAAAATTGCCTATCCAATGTTGGTGCTGGGTATGGCTGTACAAGGCATGTACAGCCAGGCCGGTGGTGAAATTATCGCCCTGTTGGCTGAAAAATTCCCTACCGATATCACGCTATTTGGCCAACCTTTTTACATCATTACCGCTGTGGTTTTAATAACCGCCATCGTAGCTAAATTAGCCGACGCCCTTTACCGTTTCGATCTGAATATTATTTACGGTCAGCAGTTTAAAAAATTAGCCGAGCTGATCGCAGATATGGAAGAGCTAAGGAAGTAAGCCCACCCGTTTTATCTGAAGAAGGGCCCTGAGGGTCTTGTCTTTTGACTTTTTTCGGAGGGAGTGGCAAAAAGCAAGACCTGACCCTGCGAGCTCATTCGGAGGGAGTGGCAAAAAGCAAGACCTGACCCTGCGAGCTCATTACGGTGCAACAGCGAATCATCTGAAGATGCAAGGGCTGCTATAAACGCAATTACGCACAAAAATCATAATTACTTTGCTGACAGAGAGCACTCAGGTATGGTGAAGCTAAATGTTCCGCAATATCACAACTAACAACGCCAAGCAGCCTCACGTACTGCGGACGCATGCGCGGGGCATCATATTTTCTGGAGCTTGAAAATAAATGAGTAGTGACTTAGTGCTCTTTTGGATAGTCATCGGATTGATGATCACTTCTGGAATATCTGGAGCGTATTGTGGCTTTAAATTATACGCAGCAACTTCCTTGACTAAGATGGTGAAATGGATTGCTGTCAGTGCTGGTATTTCAATAAGTGTCGTCGCAGTTTACTTGTTAATTGAATATCCAAAAACGTCATATGGCCAAGCAGAAGAATATAACCGAGTGTCTACTTTTTATGGGTAAGAACAATCGCAAGGAGAGAAATGTGAAGTCTGGGCTTCTGTCTGTAATAGCTATTTTGTTCTTAGTTGGTTGCCAATCTTCTTATTCTCCGACGTTGAGTCAGCAAGAAAAGCAGCTCAAAAAGACACTTTTGAATAATGTTTCAAAAGATGATGAGTTTAGAGATCACGTAGACATAATGTTCGTCAAAAGCTGTGAACAACTACATAAGTACATAACTCCAAGAGGAATAAAAGTTGTGTCTGCGAGTAAAGACAAAGTAATAGTTATGCTCCCGTCAGGGCGAACTATGGATTTGAAATCAAGCTCATATACCTGCGCGCAGTATTTTGCGATATAACAAACGCTAGCAAAACGCGTCTTCGGCGCTCGACGAAACCTCCCCCAACAAGTTGCTCGCGTTTGTTGCGGGCGTTAAGAATCACTATAAATTTCGACAACGGAGTTTAAATGAAACAAATAATACTTTTCCTTTTTTTGGCTGCAACATCTGCATTCGCCTATTCTGACCCTAGAGTAATTGCGATCGAAGGGTCTGGTAGTTTTGAGTACCCAGCCGAAATGATTAGAATTGATTTCTCCGTTTACAACCAATCTGATCGAGATATCAAAGAAGCGAAATCTAAAGTGGAGCGTACTTCGTCAGAAATTGTACGCTCCCTTATTGATATTGGGATTAATGAGAAAGACATTTTTTCGCCGTCGTTTACTGTTGACTTGGATGATCAATATGATAGTGAAGACTGTCCTAAGGGATATGTGCCGGTTGTAGGTAGAGATATGGAAGTTCTGCTGAGAGATATAAAACTGTATCGTAAAGTAATTGATACGCTTGTTGAAAATGGAGCTACTTCAATAGGCAGGGTTCAATCGGAAGTCGAAGATTTGAAAAAGTATGAGCGGAGTGCAATGTTGGCGGCTATTGAGGATGCAAAAAAACAGGCAGCCTTCTTAGTGGAGAATCTAGGTGGAAAGCTCGGCAAAGTTCATAGTATAAGAGAGAAGAGAGTTAGGAATAGATCAGATATTGAAGCGATAGTCGTTACAGGTATGAGAGCATCGCCCCGTGATGAGATTCCATATAATTTTCAACCAGAGCCTGTTGAGGTATCAGCTAGCATCTATGTTGAGTTTGAAATCGAGTAAAATTCTTAACAAGTTGCACCATCAGACATTTTTCCATCGCCTCTTTTTGTGCTTAATAGCACAAACGGGCTCTTCCAAAAGTGCTGCTGTGCAAGGCGTTAAACGCATGTGGAAATTATGAAACACGAGCTTTGGATAGAGCATGAAGATGGGCAGACATTTTGTTTGGCTGGCCCTCATGGTGATAGTGCACGTAGCTTGTTAGAGCCCCGAGCAAAGCTTGCCTGGACATGTGAAGCATCATGCCACTTTGAGGCGATGACCAAGTACTATGAGTATATGGACTGGGGTGAGTACAGGAGTGATTACCCAGACGAAGGCAAAAAAGCCTATTCCGAGCTTGGCTGGGAGTAACTGCGTTTATCAAGGCCTGGCACGGCGACGTTAGAGTGAAAAAGGGATATGGACATACCGAAAGATTTAGTAGCATTCTTGGCAGGTAATAATCAGCTAAATTATGATTACTCAAAAGCTGAACCAAACAAAATTATGCTTTGTTCCTTAGAAGAGCTCAAAACAGGGGTTATTTGGCTTTCACCTGCAGATGAAAACATAGAGGGGTTTTACGAAATCCCGGCTGTTAACCTAGTCTCTAGTTGTGTAGCGTATGATCCCGACTTTATTTTGCTATGGCTTCCAAATGAAAAAATTTATGGCACTTGGGACTGCGATCATTGGTGTATAAATATTTTCCCAAACACTTCTTGGACAGACATTGTTCAGAATCCACTGCCGTATATTAATTCACAGTGGTATCCAGATAACGGAGTAAGCCAACCTTATGAACCTTATTCAAAATATATTTTAAAAAAAGGGCGACCTTTTTGAACAATCGCCCTAACAAACTAATTTTTTGCCGGAAACAGCCGTCAGGGACAGGTTTTGCTTTTTGACTTTTAAGATGGTTCGCAAAAGGCAAGACCAAATTGTGACCCTGAAGTAAAATGGAAATCCACTTGGCCGAAACTTAGGATATTTGGAATTTAACACTGATGAAGCAGAAGCAACATAACCGAGTTACCCATGATCATATCGAGCAAAATCACAATTCATGATGCGGAAATCAAGATCGGACATGAAGAATGTTCAGACCCAAGTTGGTGTCGAGATAAAGAGCTGTTTATCGAGTCTGATAGTGCAGATAACAACACCATATCTACCATTCTCTTTAACGATTATCTGACTATTTATGTATTTTGGGATGCCCGTCCTGTGGGAGTTTCGCAAGAAATTCTATATGTGCCGGAAACTGGTGTGTTGTTTATTGGTTGCGGTTCTATTAGCGCTCGGGTTTGCACCAAAACTAGCAAGGTCTTAGGCACGAATAATGTTTGCCTTTTCTGGGGCCTGGGGAATCACCAAAATTACGTATTAGAAACAGGAGAGCTAGAGTGCTTTCTCTATTCTCAGGCCGGAGATATGATTTCAAGTGTAGAAGTTGATCCACCTTATGAAATGGACATTACTGAAAAAGGAATCAAATTCGAGTCTATAGTTCTTGGCACTACCTGGCTTAGGTATGCAGGTAATGGTTCGCAAGGCGGTTAAATTGACAGCTGTTCCGTTGCTTGCTTATGTGGCGGTCGCTACGCTACCACTACACAATCAACATTTTATTTTTCGCCATTTCGCTGCAACTCACGTCTATATCCAACTCAAGTGTAGGCAGCTAACACATATGAGCCTTCCCGGAGTCAATAGGTAAAACCGCTCTTCCGGCCGCTTTAGCGGCCAGGCTGCCATTAGTGTTTACGCCGCTAGCACTACTGACTAAGCCTTAGCAAATTATCGCAGATCACTGCTGCGGCGATGCCGACATTGAGTGACTCTGCCTCACCAAAGGCCGGTATGGTGATTTTGCGGCTGATAACCTGCTCTAAATCGCTGCTGATACCATTGGCTTCGTTACCCAGCACGATAAAACCACCGGCTTGGCTAAGTTGCAGCTGATGCACCGACTCGCCACCTAAATAAGCGCCGTACACCGGCACTGTGCTGTGTGCCAGCAGCGGCTGCAGGGCCTGGTAATGCAGCTGCACCCGCAAAAACGAGCCTTTGGCGGCGGCGATTACCTTGGGGTTATAGCAATCGGCGGTGTCTGGTGAGCAGACAATATGCTTAATGCCGTACCAGTCGGCAATGCGGATAATGGTGCCGAGATTACCCGGGTCGTTAATTTGATCCAGCACCAGCACAAAGCCGTGGCTATGCGGCACAAAATCGCTGTGAGGTGGCATTTTTACTACTGCCAGTGCCGCGTCGTTACTGGCAAAGGTGCCTACCTTTACCAGCTCATCGGCGCTGCATTGTTGCACCAGTGCGGCGGCTTTTAGCTGCTGCGGATAGTGCTGCAAGAACTTTTCTGTGGCGAACACCGCATCAACCTGCCAGGTAGAGGCCAGCAGTTCTAACACCGCTTTTTCGCCTTCAACAAAAAACTGCTGTTCGGCTTTACGGTACTTCTTTTGCTGCAAGGAGCGGATTAACTTGCTCCATTTCTGGCTGATCATTTGACGAATACCTGCTTACCGTTAACGAAGGTTTGTTCTACTTCTACCTGCCACAGCTGCTGTGGCGGGATCTGATAAATGTCGCGATCGACAAGGATAAAGTCAGCCCAGCTGCCCGGTGCCAGTGTGCCCATGCTGGTTTCCTGAAAGGCGCCGTAGGCGGCGTCTACGGTAAACGAGCGCAGCGCTTCGGTTAAGCTGAGTTTTTGCTCTGGCAGCCAGCCGCCCTCGGGTTGGTTGTTATGATCTTGCCGGGTAACAGAGGCATGAATACCGTGAAAGGCGTTGGCCAGCTCGACCGGAAAATCTGAGCCGCCGACAATAATGCTGCCTTGATCGATAAAGCTGCGCCAGGCATAGGCACCACGCAGGCGGGCTACGCCTAAGCGGTCGCCGGCCATGTTTTTATCTGAAGTAGCATGCACGGCCTGCATTGCCGGTAATACATGCAGTTTGGCAAAACGTGGGATGTCTTTGGGCGAGACAATTTGCGCATGCTCTATGCGATGGCGGCTGGCGGCGCGCTTATCCGCCGGCACTAATTGCTCAAAGCGGTCCAGCACTAAACGGTTGGCTAAATCACCTATCGCATGCACATTGGTTTGAAAACCGGCATCAATGGTTAGCTGCATAATTTGTGTTAGCTGGTCTGGTTGGGTAACCAGCAGGCCTTTTTGCGCGGGCTGATCGCTGTAGGGCTCGATAAGGGCTGCACCACGGCTACCCAGGGCGCCATCGCCGTAGATTTTAACCGAGCGGATATCGAGATAATCTGTCGGATCATCAACAATGCCCTGTGCCAGCCACTGTGGCAGCTGCGGGTCACGCGCCGATAGCATAGGGTAAATACGCAGTGGCAGTTTGTGCTCTGCCGCCAGTTGCTGAAACAGCTTAACGGTGCTGGTATCTACGCCGGCGTCATGTACGCTGGTAATGCCCAGCGCCAGCAAGTGGGTAAAGGCGACGTTAAGGGCGCGCAGTGTGTCGTTTTCGTCCGGCTCGGGGATATGTTGCTCTACCAACGTCATGGCATTGTCTATCAGCACCCCGGTCGGGTTGCCTTTGCTGTCGCGGATAATTTCGCCGCCGGCCGGATCTAATGTCTCGCGGGTGATGCCGGCCAGTGCCAACGCTTTGCTGTTGGCCCAGCCGGCATGGGCGTCGATACGTTTCAGGTATACCGGTTTGTCGCTGATGGCTTCATCGAGTAAGGCCGTGGTTGGAAATTGTTTATCCGGCCACAATACCTGGTTCCAGCCGCGGCCGATAATCCAGGGCGCGTCTTTATTGGCCTTGGCAAACTGTGCAACCCGGTTTACTGCATCTTGCTCGCTGTCACTGCCGCGCAGCTCGGCTACCGCTAAATACTGCCCCAACCCCAGCACGTGGCCATGGCCGTCAATTAAGCCCGGCAGCACCGTTTTACCCTTGCCGCTAAGCTGTTTCGCCTGTGGATACTGCTTTAACAGTGCAGCATCGCCACGGGCCAGGACTTTGCCGCTGGCGTCGTCAAATACCAGCACACTGAAGTGCTGCAGCTGACGCGCTGTGTCAAAGCCATAGCCTTTGATATCTGACAGTACAACGGGGGCGGCGTTAACACTGTTGGTAAACAGGCTGCCGGTAATCAGGCTGCTGGTAAATAACGCACAAGCTAAACTGGCAAAGCGCAACATAAGGTATTGTCCCGGTTTGGTTTTGCCAGCAACTATAGCAATAAAACCCCGCCGGCGGAATCCGGCGGGGCGTTTAGCCACTTAAGGCTGGGCTTCATAACCGCTGATATCGCCAATACCGGCCGGTAACAAGCCTTTTAGCATGTCGGGCGTATAAGCTGCGGCGTCGGTCCACAACAGCCAGTCAATATCGGCCAGATAACTGCTGCCGCCGGCGTCACCAATTTGCAGGTAATTGTCGGTATTGTTGCTGGCCGGGCGCATAGTAACGCCGTCCAGTTGCAACAAGGGGCTATTGTTGCCGGCAACATACAGCGCCACGTTACCTGTGGTTGGCGAGGTCAGTACCAGGGTAAAGTGGTACACCCGGAACTGGCTCATATCCAGTGGATCGGGCTCGTTGCCTTTGCCGGCGGTAATGGAAGAGCCATTGTTGGCATTTTCCAGCTGTACGCCGGAATTATTACCGTCATTACGAAACACAATTTTCAGCCGGCTGGTAGGTGAGGTGGCCGCGCTGTCGCCCAGTGCAATTTCGGTTTCCAGCACCCGGTTGCCGCCGGCATTGCCTTTAATGCCCATTAGCAGGGTAAAGGATTTCGGATACACGCCATCGGCGGCTACCACATTGTCCATTTTGGCGCGGCTGCGATCGGCTCCGCTGGCGGTGCTGTCAAAGGTGACAGTGCCATCACCGTTGGCGCTAAACAGGTTAGGTTCATCAACGCCGCCACTTTGTTGTGCGGCAAAGGCGGTTTGGCTGCCATCTGGCAAGGTTACCGCATTGGCAGCAAAGGGTTGCAGGCTGGCGTCATAACTGCCCCAGTTTACGCTGGTTGGCGGCTCGACCGGATCGACCGGCACCGGCTCGGGCTCTACCGGCTCTGGCTCCGGCGGCGGCGGTGGTGCGCACAGCCCCGGGCTGGGAGGGGTATCGATAACCCCAACACCGGCATAAGCCAGCACTGTGGCTTTAACGTTGTGCACCGGCAACAGGCTGGCGCTGTAGTCGTAAGGGACGCTCAGCTCGCCGGTAGACTGGGCGTTTTCACCGGCGACGACGCCATCGGCCGGGCTGTCCTGCCAGCTGACATTGTCAAAGATATTGTCTATCAGCTGCCAGAAACCGACTTCCTGGCTGTATAGCGACATCACCGGGTTTTTCATATCAGCAAAATGGTTATGCTCGATGCGGATCACTGCACCCATGCGGCTGTTAATGCCGCTTTCCAGCGCACCGTCGTAAAAGTTATTGTAGATATGGCCTTTACCAAAGCGAAATAACGGCAGGCGCGAATTAACGTTATACCAGTGGTTGTGGTGGTAGGTTAGCGTGCGGTCAAAGTTATCGCTGTCGGATGAGCCCACCAGCGAGGTTTTCCAGCTGTGGTGGAATTTATTAAACGAAATAGTAATAAACTGGGCGTCACCTTTGGCGTCGACCAGGCCGTCGTAATAGTCTTTTACCTGATCTTCGGTCAGCGTCGGGTCGTTTACCGTCAGGCTGTTGTAAATCTCATTGTGATCGATCCAGATATTACGCACCGGCCCTTCGATGCTGATACCGTCGCCGGGTGCGCCCTGATTAGCCCGCACATGATGAATACGCAGGTTACGGATAATGATATTGTTGGCGCGCACTATGTTAAAGCCAATGCCGGCCATTTCGCCCTGAGTACCCAGGCCAATAATAGAAATGTCTGACACATCTTTAATATCGATACGCGTATCTTTGGCATTTTGCAGGCTAATGCTGCCATTTACCCAGATAGTCAGCGGCCGCTGCGGGTCTTTATTTTTAATGGCACTGATCATTTCTTCGCCGGTGCAAACCGTCACTTCAACCTTGTTTTCACCACTGCCGCCGCTGGTGCCGCCGTTTTCGCTGGCATAGCCGTATACGGTGTCTAAATCGGTCAGGTTAATGACGCTGGTATCGGGTTGTGGTGCCGGGGTTTCAGTGCCGGTGTCCGGCTGCAGTGTCGGCTCGTCATTGTTGCTGTTGCAACCTAGCAACACGCTGCTGCCCAGTAACACTGCCAGAAGAGTTTTATTAAACATGCTGTAGCTACCCTTTGCTAGGGGTGCTGCCGGTGGTACTGCATAACTTAACCAGACTAGGCACCCTGTTGATTTTAAATAATTATTTTTATAACGCAGCGGGGGTGTTGCAGTTTTGTCTACCGGTGGCATTTTTTCTGCGCACTACGGCAAAGTTTGCTTGCTGCCAGCCTAGTTATGGCGCAAAGCATTAGCGTGCAGCAAGTAGTATGGTTAAAATCAGGCCGTTTTTCAGCAGAATGTTCGTATTTGAACCAAAAGCCCGCTGCGGGGCTGATGGTTCAAATAGCCAGGGTGGGTATGTTAGAAGCTACCGCGGATGCCCAATGCCAGCTGAGTGCCAAACCGCTCCAGATAGTTCACCTGATCTTCGCGTTTTACATAACCCCAGTAGCGGCTGTTGGTCAGGTTGGTGGCTTCAACAAACAGCGTAAGTTTGGGCATAATGTCATAGCTGAAACTGGCATCCAGCTGGCCGTAGTCGGCTATCCAGGATGCGCCGCCCCAATCTTCCGGGTTAGTGACAAACTTAGAGCGCCAGTTATAGGCTAAACGGGCCTGTACGCCATATTGCTCGTAGTAAAGCACGGCGTTGTAGGAGTTTTCTGACATGCCCTGAAACGGCAGATCTTTGGCTTTTAGCGCCGGCTCATCATAGCTGCTGTCAACATAGGTATAGTTAAGCTGGAAACCCAGACCGTTAAACGGCTCGGGCAACCAGTCCTGCAACGATTGTTGCCAGGCCATTTCATAACCCGTTACGCTGGCGCCATGGTCGCCATTTACCGAGGTGGTGACCAGGTATTGGGTACCAGCCACATTGGCGGCAAATTTACCCTCAGTGACAAAAGACTTGATATCTTTGACAAAGATACCACCGCTTAAGGCGCTGCTGTCACCGTAGTACCACTCCAGTGTCAGATCTGCCTGCCGCGCTTCTTCCGGCTTCACGCCGGGGTTACCCATTGCCAGCGTCGGTAAGCCCTGCTCACGGCTGGTGAAATTAGGCGCCGCCCAGGAGCGCAGGTAGTACAGCCCCGGCCGGCTCAGTACGTCGGCAGCAGAAAGGCGCAGTAATAAGTTATCAGCCAGGTTAAGTTTAAAGTTAATACTGGGCAGCACATTGCGGTAGCTGTCGCTGTAGCTGACCGGCAGCACCTGACGCCAGTCGTTGTTGATGGGTTGTCCCTGCCCATCCAGCTGTACTTTACTTAAGTCGTAGCCAAAGCCGCTGGAAGTCACGTCAGTTTGGCTGGCGCGCAGGCCAAAATTTAACATATATGGCAAGCCAAACATCTCCTGCTCTATAGTAAGCTCAATAAAAGCGGTGCTGACTTCTTCTGCTACCTGATAGCTGCCGGCGCGGTTTTGTACCGCGACGATGCTTTTGTCGGCGGCTTCGGCATTCAGGCTGCGGTAATAGGCCAACAGTTTGTCGTAGTCAAAACTGGGCCAGGGCGCCGGTGACGTGCTGTTTTCACCGTCAAGAAAGTTATCAAAATTGGCCGGTACAAATACATCAGCCGGAATTTTGAACAGTTCAAACTCGCCTTTGCTAAACACACTGCTGTTATCGAAACTATAGCCGTCGCGCGTCAGGTAAAAGCCGCCGCGGCTAAACTGGCTGGGGTTGGCAGAGGCAAACTGGCTCTGGCTTTTGGTTTGTTTCACATAGTGTAGGCCGGCATCAATTTTACTGACGATACCCTCCAGCGGCACATAATTGGTTAGTAGCTTCAAATCGGTGATTTTGTCATCGACGCCGGTGCCAGAGTTATAACTGTAGTGCGCGCCATAGTCCTGCTGTGCCGTCAGGCCGGGGCTTATCGTCACATCAGGCAACTTATGGCCAGTGCTGTAATCGATATCGATAGCATCGACAAAGCCACGGGCGACAATAAAACGGTTATCGCCGGCGTTTTGGTTTTTCGCTTCCGACAAGGCAGCATCCAGCGTAACTGACCACTGCGGGGTTAGCTGATACAGCGCATTAAACCCCAGCTGATAGGTATCGGTTTTACGCGGGCTGCTGATATTCAGCAGTTCTACCATGGTATTTTCGCCGGTCTGGCGCATTTTTATTACCCGGTTTAAGTCGTCAAACTCGGCGTCGCTAAACAACGGCGTGCCGGGTGTCCAGTCTTCATCGTAATTAACAAAGCCTATTTGATAACGGTTACCGTCGGTGTTGTAGCGTGAATACAGCGCATCGAAATTTAAATCCAGCTGGTCGGTCGGGCGCCATTGCAGTGCCAGGGTAGCGCCTAAGCGTTCGCGGATATCCTGCGCATTGGCAAAGTACATATAGCTGGGGATTTTAGAGGCATAGGTTTCATTGTCATCAATTACGCCGTTATTGTTGTGATCTACCGGTACGCCGGCGCTGTCGACACCCCAGCCTTCATCTTCGTCAAAAAAGCCGGATGCCGAGTAGGTATCGGCGCGCAGGGTTTTACGTGAATAAACGGCAGAAAGCAGCGCGCCAAAGCTGCTGTCTGCCGTTTTATCACCGATAATCAGCGACGCATGCGGGTGCACATCTTCAGTGCGGGATTCATAAATACCCTTGACCGAGGCCGCTATAGTGCGGCCGTCCAGTTGCAGCGGCTTACGGGTTGCAATATCAATAACGGCGCCAATGCCGCCTTCCGGCAACTGGGCTTGCGGAGATTTATATACCTTAAGTACGTTTACCAGCTCAGAAGCGATGGTGTCGAAGTTAAAATCGCGGCCGGCAAATTCAGACGCCAGTTTACGGCCATTCAGCGTGGTAACGTTATAGCCGCCACCTAAACCGCGCACCAGTATATTTTGGCCCTCGCCGCCATTGCGGGTAATGGTAATGCCGGGAATACGCTGCAGTGCTTCGGCCAGATTTTCATCCGGAAACTTACCAATATCGTCCGCCACCACCAGATCAACCACGCTGGTGGCGTTTTGCTTTTGA
Organism: Gammaproteobacteria bacterium; assembly: GCA_018826295.1. Lineage (GTDB taxonomy): Bacteria > Pseudomonadota > Gammaproteobacteria > Enterobacterales > Alteromonadaceae > Alishewanella. Next base: position 48,463 of record JAHJZX010000008.1, on the reverse strand, counting down.
AATAACGATTCTTTAATGCTGCTGCGGATGCCTGATACCTGGATGTACTCAACTTCCTGTTCAGTGCTGGTGTCGCCTTGCTGCTCGGCGCTGACCTGAGCGCTAAGTGCCAGGCTGATGGCCAGGCTGAGTATGGCTGGTTTTGCTGTGATGCTGTTCATTGTTCCCCCGCTATTGCTGTTAGTACGGCTATTGCCATTTTTATTTTTAATCGAAAGCAAATGAAGGGTTGCTTGCTTTCTTGTATTTACTTATAGCGCTAAAAATAGACAATGATCAACAGCGAAGTGAAAAAAAACTTTTATTTGATTTCGAAATGCGGCATGCTAAGGTAAAGTGAAAGTGATGTCAGCCAGGCGAAAGCGACGAACAGCCTGTGTTAGCAGGGCTGACTGCCCTGGGGTAGAGCGAATACTGCTTTCGAAAGCTTTTGAAAGCTAAAGCCACATGGTATGTTCGGCACAGTGAAAGCAAACTGACGGAAAATTGCATGGACATGTTAAACACCATTGAACGGCAGCAGGAAATTGTCCGGCTGACGCAACAACAGGGCAAGGTGGCGGTAAAACAACTGGCGCAGCATTTTGCGGTGTCGGAGGTCACCATTCGCAGTGATTTGGCGGTGCTGGATCAGAAAAAACTGCTGGTTCGCTCCCGCGGTGGTGCGCTGATTAACAGTGAGCTAAGCCGCGAGCTGTCACTGAAAGAAAAACGGCATTGTTACTCGGCATTAAAGCAGCAGTTGGGCCAGGCGGTGGCTGCGCTAATTCATGATGGCGACAGAGTGATCCTCGATTCGGGCACCACCACCCAGCAGGTGGCAGCCAATTTAGGCCAGCGTCGCGACCTGATAGTCATGACCAATGGCCTGAATATCGCCATGGAGCTGGCGCAGTCAGAAGACGTCGAAGTGATGTTAACCGGCGGCCTGCTGCGGAAAAAGTCGATGTCATTTTATGGCAGCGTGGCAGAGAAAAGTTTGCGTGATTACAACTTTAACAAGTTGGTGTTGGGGGTGGACGGCTTTGATTTACGTGCCGGTTTAACCACCCATTTTGAGAAAGAAGCCAGTTTAAACCGGCTGATGTGTGAAATAGCCAACGAGATCATTGTGGTAACAGATTCGTCCAAATTTGAGCAGCAGGCGTTTCATGTAATTTGTGCCAGCCGGGCGATCCACACACTGGTAACCGACAGCGGTATACCAGAGCACTATGCCGAAGAATTAACCAAACAGGGTGTGCAATTACACCTGATAGATAAAACAAACTTGTAACAGGGGATTGGTATGTCAGGCTTAAACCGTCGTTCATTTTTAAAAGCATCAATGGCCACCGCAGCCCTGGGGGCGCTGGCGTCGTGCGCCAGTAACGGGGCTGATACCGGTTTTATACCCAAGGCAAAGGGTAAATCGGTGATGGGGCTGGTGGTGCCGCCAATGCACGAGGTAAGAGTAGGCCTGATAGGTGTTGGTGAGCGCGGCTCAGGTTTTGTGCATCATTTCAGTAAAATTGCCGGTACCCGCATTACGGCTATTTGTGATCCGGACGCTAAAGTACTAAAACGCGCTAAAGACATTGTTAGCCGTTATGGCCGCGATACCCCGGCGTATTATAACAAGGGTGAACACGGCTACCGTGAGCTGTTAAGCCGCGACGATGTTGATATCGTCGTTATTGCTACCCCCTGGCAGTGGCACCACCCAATGGCAAAAGATGCCATGCTGGCCGGTAAGCACGCCTTTGTTGAAGTGCCGATGGCACTGACGTTGGAAGAAATGTGGGATCTGGTTGATACCGCTGAAGCCACGCAACGCAATTGCATGATGATGGAAAACGTCAACTACGGCCGTGATGAATTGATGGTGCTGAATATGGTACGGCAGGGCCTGTTTGGCGAGCTGCTGCACGGCGAAGCGGCCTATATTCACGAATTGCGCTGGCAGATGAAAGAAACCGAGCGTAAAACCGGTTCCTGGCGCACGCATTTTCATACCAAACTGAACGGTAATATGTACCCGACCCATGGTCTGGGGCCGGTAGCGCAGTACATGAACATTAACCGTGGTGACCGCTTTGACTATTTAACCTCGGTCAGTTCGCCGGCGCTGGGCCGGCAAGCCTATGCCAAGCGTGAATTTGCCGCTGATCATCCGCGCAACCAGCTTAAGTATATTCATGGTGATATCAATACCAGCATTATTAAAACGGTGCAGGGTCGCAGCATTATGATCCAGCACGACACGACGACACCACGGCCCTACAGCCGGCATAACCTGATCCAGGGCACCAACGGCGTGTTTGCCGGTTTCCCTAATCGTATCGCGCTGGAACAAGGTGGCAGTGGCAATTATCACCACTGGGACGAGGATATGACCAAGTGGTACGCAAAATATGACCACCCGTTATGGTTACGCATGGGCAAAGAAGCTGAAACAAACGGCGGCCATGGTGGCATGGACTTTTTAATGTGCTGGCGGATGATTTATTGTCTGCGCAACGCCGAGCCACTGGATCAGGATGTGTACGACGGTGCGGCCTGGTCGGCGGTATTGCCGTTATCGGTAGCGTCGGTAGCCGATCGCAGTAATGCGAAAGACTTCCCGGATTTTAGCCGTGGCGCCTGGCAAACCGGCAAACCACTGGGCATAGTGGGTTAAGGAGGCGCTGTGTCGGTGTTAAATTCGTCCGCTGCTGCCGTGTCAGCGCTGCGCGCTGTGCTACAGGCCAACAAAGCCGGAGCGCAGCGGGGCATTTATTCGGTGTGTTCGGCCCAGCCGTTGGTGCTAAAAGCAGCACTGCGCCGGGCGCGCTCAGATAAGTCTCTATTGTTAGTTGAAGCCACTGCTAACCAGGTTAACCAGTATGGTGGTTATACCGGCATGCAACCGGCAGATTTTATCCGCTATGTGTCAGAATTGGCTGAAGCTGAAGGCGTCAGTGCGCGGCAGCTGATTTTCGGCGGCGACCATCTGGGCCCGGTAGTGTGGTGTAAACAGAGCAGTGCGGCGGCCATGGCGCAAGCCGAACAATTAATCGCCGCTTATGTTAAGGCTGGCTTTTGTAAAATTCATCTTGATACCAGTATGCGCTGTGCGGATGACCCGGCGCAGCTAAGCGATGAACTGATTGCCTCGCGCGCGGCCCGGCTGTGTCAGGTAGCCGAGCAACATTGTGCGCCGGGGCAACAACTGTGTTATGTCATTGGCACAGAAGTGCCGGCCCCTGGCGGCGTAACCGAGCTGGAACACGATTTAACCGTGACGCCGGTGGCAGCGGTTGAGCAGACATTACTAAGCCACCGCCAGGCGTTTTTAGCCGCCGGCCTTGCAGATGACGTTTGGCAAAAAGTGCTGGCGCTGGTGGTACAACCTGGGGTGGAATTTGATAACAGCAAGCTGCAGTTATTTAACCCCGATGCTGCAGCCGCGCTAAGCGGTTATATTGCGCAGCAGCCACAACTGGTATTTGAGGCGCATTCTACCGACTATCAGTTACCTGAAGGCTATAGCGGCTTAGTAAGCGGCCACTTTGCTATTTTAAAGGTCGGGCCGCAACTGACCTTTGCGCTGCGCGAAGCACTGCTGGCTCTGGCACATATTGAAAGCTTGCTGTTGCCGGCGGCTGAGTGCTCTGGTTTAGCGGCACAGTGTACGGCGCTGATGCAGCAGCAACCCGGTTATTGGCACAGCTTTTATACTGACAGTACCGAGCAGGGCTGGCAGCTGCTGTACAGCTTTAGTGATCGTATTCGGTATTACTGGCCACACACTGCATTGCAACAGGCGGTTAGCCGCTTGCTAAGCAATTTAAACCGGCCGTTACCGCTGCCGTTACTCAGCCAGTATTTGCCGCTGCAGTATCAGGCGGTGTTACGCGGCACTCTGGACAATAATGGCGAAGCCTTATTGCTGGATAAAATAGACCAGGTGCTGGCGCATTACGCCAATGCCTGTGGCATGACTAAGACACAAGGAGCTGACGCTGATGTTAGCCACTGATTTGCCGGATGCACAGCTATTAGCCGACCCGGCGCAATTAGACCGCGCCGGAGCTACCTGGACGGCGCGCGAGATTTGCCAGCAGCCACGCCTATGGCAGCAACTGGCGCAGCAACACCGCAGTTTTGCAACTGAGCTAGCCAGCTGGTTGGCGCCACTGCTGGCCCAGCCGCAGCTACGTATTATTTTTACCGGCGCCGGCACCTCCGCCTACATTGGTGAAGCGCTGGCAGCGCATATTCAGCATCAACTGCCGCTGGCAGGGCAACGGGCAGTGGCTATCAGCACCACTGATATCGTCAGTCATCCGCAGCTGTACTTAGGCAGTAAGCAGCCAACTTTGCTGGTGTCTTACGGCCGGTCGGGCAATAGCCCGGAAAGTGTTGCTGCGGTGCAGCTGGCTGACCAGTTGTTACCAGACTGCCGGCATCTGCTGATCAGCTGTAATGCAGCAGGTAAGCTGGCGCAATATGCGCAGCAGCATCCGGCCAACAGCCTGCTGTATTTAATGCCGGATGCGGCGCATGACCAAAGCTTTGCCATGACCAGCAGTTTCAGCTGCATGTATCTGGCTACGTTACTGACGTTTGCGCCCGACCAACAGGCACTGAGCGGCAGTATCGCGCTGGCGCAGCAGATACTGGATACACGGCTTGATCAGATCCGTGCCCAGGCTTTACAGCCTTGCCAGCGGATGGTGTTTTTAGGGGCCGGCCCGCTCAAAGCTATAGCGCAGGAGGCGGCACTAAAATATCTGGAACTGACAGCCGGCCAGGTACTGAGCAGCTTTGAGACGCCACTGGGGTTTCGCCATGGCCCGAAATCGCTGGTAAACAGCAGCACGCAAATTTTGTTATTGCAGTCGTCAGACCGCTACAGCCAGCAGTACGATCTGGATTTACTACGTGAACTGCAACAGGATAAACAGGCGCTGGCGATAGATGTGCTGGCGCAGCAACAGCTGGCGGCGGGCACGGCACTGGCCGATGTCTGGCTGGGCTTACCCTTTGTACTCTGGTGTCAGGCGCTGGCGTTTTACAAAGCGTTGCAACTGAACGTATCACCGGATAACCCTTGCCCCGGCGGCCAGGTAAACCGTGTGGTGCAGGGTGTCAGGCTGTATCCTTTTACGGAGTAACTGATGCATTACGGCTTGGATATAGGTGGCACCAAAATCGCGCTGACGGTATTTGCTGCTGACATGCAGCCGCTGCAAAGCTGGCGGCTGGCAACGCCAACCAGCGACTATGCCGGTTTTTTGCAAGCGGTAGTGGCGCAGGTTGAGCAAGCTGATCAGCTAAACGGTAACAACGGCACGGTAGGCATTGCCTTACCGGGTGTGATCCGCTCTGATGGCACAGTGTTATCCAGTAATGTGCCTTGCCTGACTAATCAGCCGGTGGCGGCGGCGCTGACACAGCGGTTGCAGCGCCCGGTTGCTATAGGCAATGACTGTCGCTGTTTTGCGCTGTCCGAGGCGCTGTTGGGCGCAGGGAAAGGCCAGCGACGGGTGTTTGGTGCTATTGTTGGCACCGGTGCCGGTGGTGGCTTTTGTCTGGATGGCCAGTTGTATCAGGGCGCGTCTATGCTGGCCGGCGAATTTGGCCATCAGGGGCTGGCGGCTGCAGTAGTGCAGCAGTTTACCTTGCCGTTGTTTCGCTGTGGCTGTGGCCTGCTCGGTTGCGCCGAGCCTTATGTCTCCGGCAGCGGCCTGGCCAGGTTATACCAGCATTTTAGTGGCCGGCCACAAGTAGACACCTATCAGTGGCTGGACGCGTACCGCCAGGCAGAGCCGGCGGCGCTAGCCACCTTTGCCTGTTATATCAGTGCGCTGGGCAGTGTGATGGCGGCGCAGATTTTAACCTTAGACCCGGATATTATCGTGCTGGGTGGCGGTTTGTCAGATATTCCCGAGCTGCTGCAGGCGTTGCCTGAAGCCACGGCGCGGCATTTATTTCAGGGCGCCCGCTTACCACAGTTTGCCCGGGCAGAATTTGGTGCTGGCAGTGGCGTGCGCGGCGCAGCGCTGCTGGGCCGGGCTTTATTTACAGGACAACAATATGTCAGCTGAAGCTTTGTGTCTGTACGCCGCTACTGTGCTGCTGCATGGCGAATTACAACACCATAAATATCTGCTGCTGCAAGATGGCATTATCCGCCAAATCAGCGATCAGCCACCGCCAGGCGTGCCACTGCAGCGTCTGACTAGCGGTGTGCTGCTGCCGGGCTTTATTGATATCCAGGTCAATGGCGGTGGCGGGGTGTTGTTTAATCAGCAGCCGACGCTGGCGGCATTGCAGCAAATGATGCAGGCGCATGCCCGCTTTGGCACAACCGCCATGCTGCCGACGGTGATTACTGATGACATTGAGGTGATGCACCGCGCTGCCGGGGCTGTGGCGCAGGCAATACAGCAAGCCGTGCCGGGCATTATCGGCATTCATTTTGAAGGGCCGCATTTATCCACGCCAAAACGTGGGTGTCATCCACAGCAGTATTTACGCGGGCTGACTGATGCTGAGCTGGCATTGTATCAGCGCACGGATCTGGGAGTACGGCTGCTGACGGTAGCGCCGGAATGTATCAGCCCGTCGCAGATCACTCAGCTGGTGCAAAGTGGTGTACTGGTTAGTCTGGGCCATTCCAATGCGACGGCAGACACTGTTATGGCGGCATTGGATGCCGGCGCCAGCGGCTTTACCCATTTATATAACGGTATGTCGGCGTTAACGTCGCGCGAGCCGGGCATGGTGGGGTGTGCCCTGGCCGACAGCCGTGCTTACTGCGGCATTATTTTAGACGGCGAGCATTTGCACCCGCTGGCGGCGCACATAGCGCTTAATGCCAAAGGCGTAACGCGGTTAATGCTGGTAACCGATGCAATGTCACCGGTGGGCACCGACCAGCACGAGTTTGCTTTTTTTGATGGCGTCGTGCGGCGCAGCGGCATGAAACTGACTAATGCCCAGGGCTCATTGGCGGGTTCTGTGCTGGATATGGCCAGTGCGGTGCACTATGCCGCCAGTGACCTGGATGCCGGCCTGGTTGCTGCGGTGCAAATGGCCAGCAGCACGCCGGCGGCTTTTATTGGCCAATCGGCTGTGCGCGGCGCTATTGCCGAAGGCTTAAGCGCCGATTTGGTCTGGTTAAATGACGACGGCAAAGTACAGGCCTGCTGGATAGCCGGCCACATACAATAAGCGCAACAGCGCAAAACACGGGGAACACTGATGTCAGAACGTCTATCGGAACAAGCGCTACCTGAACGCAGTAGCTTATTGCCTATGCTGCTGATCGGCATTTTGTTTTTTGTTTTTGGCTTTGTCACCTGGCTAAACGGTGCCTTGATCCCGTTTTTAAAAATAGCCTGTCAGCTCAATGAGTTTCAGGCATTGCTGGTCGCCTTTGTGTTTTACATTGCCTATTTTGTCATGGCGCTGCCAATGTCGTCTTTGCTAACGCGTTTTGGCTATAAAAACAGCATGGTGATTGGCCTGGCCGTGATGTGCGCCGGTGCGGTGTTATTTGTGCCGGCGGCGTTAACGACGCAGTTTAGCCTGTTTTTACTGGCGTTATTTGTGCTGGGCACCGGACTGACGATACTGCAAACCGCCACTAACCCCTACATTGTTTGTATTGGCCCGCGCGAAAGTGCCGCTATGCGTATCAGCTGTATGGGCATTGTTAACAAAGGGGCCGGCTTTATTGTGCCGCTATTGTTCAGTGCCTGGATCCTGACTGGCATGGACGCATACAGCAATGAAGCACTGGCGCGGCTCAGCAGCGACGAATTACAACTGATGCTGACAGAGTTATCGCAGCGGCTAATTACGCCTTATTTGCTGATGACGGCTGTGTTGCTGGGGTTGATGGCCTTTGTCTGGTGGTCGCCACTGCCTGAACTGCAGCTGGAAGCGCAGACTGAAGTAAGCAGCAACTGGCGTGCAGTACTGCGTTATCCGCAGGTGATGCTGGGTATGCTGACGTTATTTTGTTATGTCGGTGTTGAAGTGATTGCCGGCGACACCATCGGCTTATTTGGCCAGGGGCTGGGTGTCAGCCATTTTGGCAGCCTGACGTCCTATACCATGGCCTTTATGGTGCTGGGCTATGTGCTGGGCATACTACTGATCCCGCGCTGGCTAACGCAGCAACAAGCCTTGCTGTTATCTGCATTGAGCGGTATCGGCTTTACCTGCGGCGTGCTGCTAAGCCCGGCAGACAGCCTGCAGTTATCGCAAATTGTTATTGGCTGGACAGGAGCGCCGGCAGTGCCGGATCCGGTGCTTTATCTGGCATTACTGGGGCTGGCCAATGCGCTGGTGTGGCCGGCGGTATGGCCGCTGGCGCTGCAGGGGCTGGGGCGGCTTACGGCTACCGCGTCCGCCTTGCTGATTATGGGTATTGCCGGTGGTGCTGTGTTACCGCTGTTATACGGCTGGCTGGCCGAAAGTGGCGACAGCCAGCACGCCTATTGGTTGCTGTTGCCGTGCTATGGCATGATTTTGTTTTACGCTGTCAAAGGCCACAAGATCCAGCGTTAGGGCTAACCGGCATTGCCGCCCTGAGTCAGGCGTGCCGGGTCCAACAGCTGCTCAAGCTCAGCGCGGCTGTAGTGGGTGTGCTCCAGTGCCACTTCCAGCACCGGCCGTTGTTGCTGATAAGCCTGCTTGGCGATCTCGGCGGCCTTGGCATAGCCAATCAGCGGGTTAAGTGCGGTAACCAGGATTGGATTGCGTGACAGGGCCTTGCTGATATTATCTTCCCGTACCGTAAAACCGCTGATGGCCTGATCGGCCAGCGCCGTGCAGCCATTGGCGAGTAATGCAATACTCTGCAGTAAGTTGTTGGCAATCAGCGGCAGCATCACATTCAGCTCAAAGTTGCCCGACTGGCCGGCCAGCGTAATGCTGCTGTCGTTACCAATCACCTGAGCGCAGATCATCGCCAGCGCTTCCGGGATCACCGGGTTGACTTTGCCCGGCATAATCGACGAACCGGGTTGCAATGCCGGCAGCTCTATTTCGCCCAGGCCGGCCAGCGGGCCTGAGTTCATCCAGCGTAAATCATTAGTTATTTTCATCAGGCTGACCGCCAGGGCTTTCAGCGCACCTGAAGTAGCAACCGCTGTGTCTTGCGAGCCGATAGTGCTGAAGAAATTGTCTGCCGGGCGAAACGCCAGGCCGGTGTTGTCGCTCAGCTGCCGGCAGAACGCTGCGGCAAAGCCCGGATCGGCATTAATGCCACTGCCGACTGCTGTGCCGCCTTGCGCCAGTGCCAGCAATTGCCGCTGTTGCTGTTGTATATGTTGTTCAGCTTGTGCGAGCTGGGCCTGCCAGCCAGCCAGCACCTGGCCAAAACTGACTGGCATGGCATCCATTAAATGAGTGCGGCCGGTTTTAACAATATGGCCAATTTGCTGGTTCTTGCTTTGCAGTATGCGTTGTAAATGCTGCAGTGCCGGCACTAATTGCTGCTGCAATGCGATAGCCGTACTGACATGGATAGCACTGGGGATCGTATCGTTACTGCTTTGCCCCAGATTAACATGGTCATTCGGGTGCACACTGTGGCCAAGCTGGCGACTGGCAAGCGTGGCCAGTACTTCATTGACATTCATATTACTGCTGGTACCCGAGCCGGTTTGAAAAATATCCAATGGGTATTGTTGCATATCGGTGCTGGCCAACTGGGCATCGGCAGCCTGAGCGATAGCCTGACTGATATCTGCTTCCAGTAAACCCAATTGCAGGTTAGCGGCCGCAGCGGCTTTTTTTATATGTAGCAGTGCGCGGATAAAATCTGCCGGCAGCGTCTGGCCACTTAGCTGAAAATTTTGCACGGCGCGTTGAGTTTGCGCCTGATACAGTGCTTCTGCGGGTACCTGCAATTCGCCCATGCTGTCGCGTTCGGTTCTGTAGTTCATACTGGCTCCTGTGATTTTGCCCAAGCCTGTTATTAGTTGTATGTGCTTTATGGCCAAATTACCAGCGTAGCAGTGCGACAAAACTGCGGTTAAACAGGCTGAAAATAAGGCAGTACAAGGCTTGGCACTGCCGGCATCAATAGACTTTTTCAGCGGATAACGGTATAACTAGCGGCAATGAACAGCGACAAACTGAATTTTTGCCCTTCTGTGTTACAACAGCTGGATTTCATCTATGCTTAGCTAACTGCCCATGGATATCAATAACTTAAATAGGTAGTAGCAAAGGGGCTGTAAAATAATCAGTCTGCTTTTTTAAAAAGGAAACGCGACAGCTATGACACTTCTGTGGATATTACTTCTGCCGCTGTTAGGAACTCTGGTTCCGCTGCTGACGGCCAAATGGAACCGCAGCGCCTGCGCACTGGCAACGGCTTTACCGCCGGCCTTTGCCCTGATGTTGTTAATGTATCACTCGCCGGCGTTATTGGCGGGCGAAACACTGCAGTTTGTCCGGCAATGGGCCCCGGTGCTGGGATTGCAGTTACATATCCGCATTGATGGCCTGGCCTTTTTGTTTGCGCTTTTGATCCTCGGCATTGGCCTGCTGATTATTCTGTACGCCCGTTATTACCTGTCTGAGCGCGATTCGATGGCGCGTTTTTATGCCTATCTGATGCTGTTTATGACCGCTATGCTGGGCATAGTACTGTCCGGCAATTTACTGCAGCTGTGGCTGTTTTGGGAGCTAACCAGTGTCAGCTCGTTTTTGCTGATCAGTTTCTGGTGGCACAAAAGCGAAGCCCGTCGCGGTGCGCGGATGGCACTGACTGTTACCGGTGCCGGTGGTTTGGCCTTGCTGGCAGCATTTTTGCTGACCGGGCAAATTGTTGGCAGTTATGAGCTGGACCTGGTACTGGCCAGTGCTGAGCTGATCCAGCAACATAGCTTGTATCCGCTTTTGCTGGTGTTGTTTTTGCTGGGTTGTTTTACCAAGTCGGCACAGTTTCCGTTTCATTTCTGGCTACCCAATGCCATGGCAGCACCAACGCCGGTAAGTGCTTACTTACACTCGGCAACCATGGTAAAGGCGGGTATTTTTCTATTAGCGCGGTTTTATCCGGCGTTGTCCGGCACCGAACTCTGGTTTGTGCTGGTCAGTGTCACCGGCCTGGCAACCTTGTTAATTGGCGCCTATCTGGCGCTGTTTAAACACGATTTAAAAGGCTTGCTGGCGTATTCCACCATTAGCCATTTGGGGCTGATTACCTTGCTGTTTGGCATGGGCACTGATTTGGCTGCGGTAGCCGGGGTGTTTCATATTATTAATCATGCCACCTTTAAAGCATCATTGTTTATGGCCGCAGGTATTATTGACCATGAGTCGGGTTCGCGCGATATGCGCAAACTGAATGGCTTGTGGCAGTTTATGCCGATCACCGCTACGCTGGCGATGGTGGCAGCAGCAGCAATGGCCGGGGTGCCGTTACTGAACGGCTTCTTATCGAAAGAGATGTTTTTTGCCGAAACGCTGCACCAGCATCTGCTTGGCTCGATTTCCTGGGTAATACCGGTGCTGGCAACAGTGGCGGCAGTATTTTCTGTCGCTTATTCGATGCGCTTTATTCATGATGTGTTTTTTAATGGCCAGCCTAAAGGCCTGACCAAGACACCACATGAACCGCCGCGCTATATGCGGGTGCCGGTAGAGGTGCTAGTGGCGCTGTGTATTTTGGTAGGTATTTTTCCCGGCTATCTGATAGGCGATTTACTGCATGCTGCCTCGCTGGCGGTGTTAGCGGGTGAAGTGCCAGAGTACAGCTTGTCAATCTGGCACGGTTTAAACCTGCCATTGCTCATGAGTGTGCTGGCGCTGGCCGGCGGTACCTTGATTTATGTCAACCGCAAACACTTGTTTGACTTTCAGAATACCTTACCGGAAATGGATGCGCTAAACAGCTTTGAGCGGCTGGTAAAGCAGTTTGCCGCCCGTTGCGTCAGGTTATACGGTTTTATTGATAACGGCTCGTTGCAGCGTTATATGACCCTGGTATTGCTAAGCTTTGTGATACTGGCTGGTACGCCTCTGACTAATCTTGCGGTGTTGTGGGGCGGTAGAGAAGAATTGCCACTAGATGCGGTTAACGTCACCGGGGCGCTAATGCTGCTGATCGCCGCTTTTGCCACTGTGGTTTGGCACCGCAAACGCGTGGTCGCCTTGTTAATGATCTCAGTGGTAGGGCTGATGGTTTCTATTGCCTTTACCCGCTTTTCTGCGCCGGATCTGGCGCTTACCCAGCTGTCGGTAGAAGTGGTTACCATTATTTTGTTGATGCTGGCGCTGTTTTTTCTGCCGCATAAAACGCCAAAGCAATCTGAAGCGTCGCGTGTGGTGCGTGATGTCAGCATAGCCGGCATGGTTGGCGTGGTGATTGGCAGCCTGAGCTATGCCCTGATGACCCGGCCGTTAAGTTCGATTTCGGATTTCTTTATCGCTAATGCCAAAACCGGAGGTGGCGGTACTAATGTGGTGAACGTTATTCTGGTCGATTTCCGTGGCTTTGATACCCTGGGCGAAATTACCGTACTGGGTATTGCCTCGTTGGGGATCTTTAAATTGCTGACGCGGATCCCGCTGTTTAAACCCAGCAGTGACGGCGATGGCCGGCCCTGGGCACTGGAGCGGCATTCTTTGTTACTGTCTACTGTGTCGCAAAGCCTGCTGCCACTGGCTGTGATGGTATCGATATATATCTTTTTCCGTGGCCACAATTTACCCGGCGGTGGCTTTATTGCCGGCCTGGTTACTGCTGTCGCCATTATTTTGCAATATATTGCTCAGGGCGTAGATTGGGTGAAAGCGCGGATGAATGTTGAATATCAGCGGGTTGTCGCGGTTGGCTTGTTAATCGCTCTGCTAACCGGCGCCGCCAGCTGGCTGTTTAACCGGCCATTTTTAACCTCCTGGTTCGATTATTTTGATGTGCCTGTGCTGGGCAAGCTTGAGCTGGCCAGTGCTATAGCCTTTGATTTGGGGGTTTATGTCACAGTAGTGGGCTCGACCTTACTGATCCTGGCGAGCCTGGGTAAGATGACCACCTCGCACCGGCCGGTACATAAGGAGACAATTTAATGGAAACGCTGGTTGCCTGTTGTATTGGTTTTCTGACCGCGTGCGGCATTTTTCTGATGTTGCGTGGCCGTACCTTTCCGGTAATGCTGGGGCTGACGATGCTGTCTTATGCGGTAAATTTATTTATTTTTACTTCTGGCCGTTTAACGCTGCGCGGTGCTGCCGTGCTGGGCACCAGTGAGCATTATGCTGACCCTTTGCCCCAAGCGCTGGTGTTAACCGCCATTGTAATTGGTTTTGCCATGACGGCGTTTCTGGTGATTTTGGCTATCCGGGCACGGGCCGATCTGGGCAATGACCATGTCGACGGTAAGCTACCCGATGCAGACAGCTTTAAGAAGGAGAGTCGTTGATGTGGCATCTTATTACGGCACCAATACTGCTGCCGATGCTAACGGCCATCATAATAATGTTACCGCCGGTACACTATTCGCCAATGCGCCGGCGCTGGATCAGCATGATATCCAGCGCTATTCAGCTCGTTCTGGCGGTGGTGCTGTTAATGCAGGTGCAGCAACAGGGTTTACTGCACTATGCCATAGGTAACTGGCAGGCTCCGTTTGGCATTATTCTGGTCGCTGATACATTGTCGGTGGTACTGGTGTGCTTAACGTCTTTTCTGGCGTTGGGGGCGATTTGTTACGGTAGCGCTGGTGAGGACGAAAAAGGCTCGTTCTTTCATCCGTTATTTCAGTTTCAGTTGATGGGTATTAACGGTGCCTTCTTAACCGGTGATTTATTTAACCTGTTTGTGTTTTTTGAAGTACTGCTGATAGCGTCGTACGCCCTGTTAATTCATGCCGGCGGTAAAAACAAAACCAAAGCCGCTGTGCATTATGTGGTGTTAAATCTGACGGGCTCAGCCATCTTTTTGTTTGCGCTGGCGGTGCTGTACGGCACCTTAGGTACGTTGAATATAGCGGATATGGCACTGAAAGTGGCGGCCTTGCCAGAGCAGGATCTGATGCTGGTGAAATCCGGCGGCTTAATGTTAATGATAGTGTTTGCCTTAAAAGCGGCGGTATTACCGCTGCAATTCTGGTTGCCGGCGACCTATGCCTCGGCGTCGGCACCCGTGGCGGCATTGTTTGCGGTGATGACAAAAATTGGCGTATACGCGCTACTGCGGGTTTATACCACGATTTTTGGTGATACAGCCGGTGAGCTCAGCGGTATCGCCGATAGCTGGCTACTGATAGCCGGCCTGGCTACTATAGCGCTGGGTGCTGTTGGTGTGCTGGCCAGCCCGGATTTTCGCCGTTTAGTCGCCAATCTGGTGTTGGTATCTGTCGGTACTCTGGTCGCGTTGGTAGCACTTAACACTCCGCAGTCTGCTGCGGCGGCACTGTATTACACCGTGCACTCTACGCTGGTTACCGGCGCCTTGTTTTTAGTGGCTGACCTGATAGCCAGTCAGCGCGGCAAAGCGGCCGACCGGCTGGTGTCAGGACGGCGTGTCGCGCAACCGGTGTTACTGGGTGTGATGTTTGTACTGGCCGCACTGAGTGTGGCTGGCCTGCCGCCTATGTCTGGCTTTATCGGCAAGCTGATGTTGCTACAAGCTGTTCAGCAACCCCTGCAGCAAATGTGGATTTGGAGTCTGGTGCTGCTTAGCAGTCTGATGGTTATAGTCGGTTTATCCCGTGCCGGCAGTAGTTTGTTCTGGCGGGTAAGTGGCAATGATTGCGGCACAGAAAAGGCCGAGCCGTTGCAAATATTCGCCGTGTGCTGGCTATTGGCGGCCAGCCCGTTACTGGTTATTTTTGCCGGCCCGTTAACAGAGCTGGCGCAACAAGCGGCAATGCAGCTGCATGATGTCAGCTCGGCGGTGAACCTTATTATTGCGCCAGGTAATACAGGGAGTGCACCATGAGACTAACGCCAAAGTTTCGCTGGTTACCGACACCTTATCGCAGCATCTTGCTGTTTGTGGTTTGGTTATTGTTGAACCAAAGCGTGGAAGCGGTACATCTGTTTTTTGGTGCTCTGTTGGCGGTAGTGATTCCGTTACTGACATTGCGCTTTCGTGATCCGCAGCCGCTTATTGAGCGGCCGGTACTGGCACTGCGCTACATTTTGCGGGTGTTTGGCGACATCATTACCGCCAATGCGCAGGTGGCGGTGCTGATATTGGGGCCAAAACGCCGGCTTAACCCTGCCTTTGTCCGGGTACCACTGGATTTAAACCATGAATTACCCATTACTATTCTGGCCAGTACGGTATCGATGACACCGGGCACGGTCAGTGCGGAGGTGTATCCGGCATTGGAAAGCCTGGCTGAAGGTGAACCGATGCCGCAGCGCTGGTTGCTAATCCATGTATTGAATCTGACTGACGAGGCTGAGTTGATTAACTCAATTAAACAGCGTTATGAGGCGCCGCTGAAGGAGATATTCCAATGCTAGATAAGGTAATAATGGCGGTATTTGTGATGATCAGTATCGCCTTGCTGCTAAACCTGTGGCGACTGCTGCGCGGCCCCAGTCTGCCGGATCGTATTCTGGCGCTGGATACCATGTACATTAACAGCATAGCGCTGATTATTTTATACGGCCTGTTGATGGGGTCGCCATTGTATTTTGAAGCGGCTTTGCTGATCGCGATGTTGGGCTTTGTCAGTACCGTAGCTGTGTGTAAGTTTTTATTACGCGGCGATATTATCGAGTAGGAGGCTAAGATGCAGCATTGGATTGAGTGGGCGGTAGCGTTTTTTCTGTTGTTGGGTGGCAGCTTTGTGCTGATAGGCTCTATTGGCTTAACCCGGATGCCGGACTTTTTTATGCGCCTGCATGGCCCGACTAAAGCTACCACGCTGGGTATGGGTGGCATACTGCTTGGGTCAATTTTCTATTTTAGTTTAAGCGGTGGCGTCAGTGTGCATGAGCTGTTGATTACCATTTTCTTACTGATCACGGCACCAATCAGCGCACATATGCTGATAAAAACCGCCTTGCATCATAAGCTAAAAAGCATTGATAAAACCCTTGGCCGGGACAATATAGCTGCTGACAAGCGCAAACAGGCCAGGCCGGAACCGTTACCCTGAGCGCGGCTGCTCTTCGTCAAAGCCGTTGCGGATCAGTGTAGCAACGGCCTGCAGAGCCTGCTCGCCATCGTCGCCCTCAGTAATCACTTGCAGTGTTTTACCTTTGCTGCTTGCCAGCATTAACAGCGCTAAAACACTGCTGGCGTCTGCTGTTTTACCTTCCTGATGCAGTTCAATGCGGGCATTAAACTGCTGACACAGTTGTGCCAGTTTCGTTGCTGCCCGGGCATGTAATCCCAGTTGGTTTACGATGGTAACATCAGTGCAGTATTTCATGCTGAGTTAGCTCTTTTGATGATGCCGTGCCAGCTCGCGGTGGCGCAGCTGCACATCTTCACGTGTATTACGGTAGCTCTCGGCCAGGCTCTCAACCATATAGACAGAGCGATGCTGGCCTCCGGTGCAGCCAATGGCGATAGTCAGGTAGCTGCGGTTATTACGCTCCAAATGCGGTAACCAGCTGCTGATGAAGCTGTTGATATGCCAAATGTATTTGGCCACTACCGGCTGTGCGGCCAGATAGTCTTTTACCGGTTGGTCCAGGCCGCTAAGCGGTTTTAAATCCGGTTCCCAGTGTGGGTTAGGTAAAAAGCGGGCGTCAAACACAAAGTCGGCATCTTTGGGGATGCCATATTTAAAGCCAAAAGATTCAAATAAAATCACCAGCCGACCGCTTTTTTGGCCCAGGATGCGTTCGCGCAGCTGCTCGGCTAGTTGGTGCACGTTTAAATCTGTGGTGTCGATATACAGATCTGCGCGGCTGGAGATGGGATCCAGCAGTTGTTGCTCGCGCGATATAGCTTCGTCCAGAGACATTGCCTGGTGTGACAGCGGATGCAAACGCCGGGTTTCGCTAAAGCGTTTAATTAAACTGGCATGATCGGCGTCCAGATATAATATGGTCAGCTCAAGCTTGCGTGGCAGATAAGACAAAATTTCGGCCAGTTCATCAGGATCTTGTGGCAGGTTTCGCACATCAATGCTAACGGCGACACGCTCATACTGCCCCATCACTGTGGTAGCCAGAGTCGGCAGCAAGTTGACCGGAATATTGTCAACACAGTAGTAGCCGAGGTCTTCCATTACCCTTAAGGCAACAGATTTGCCGGAGCCGGAGCGACCACTGACTACCAGTAATTTCATGTGCTGCTGTCCATAGTGCTGTAATCCAGTAGTAATTGGTATAACTGCTGGTTAGTTTCGGCGTGGCGGATTTTTTTGGTCAGCTCTTTCTGGCTAAGCAGCCGGGCAATAGCGGCCAGCGTGCTCAGGTGCGCCTGACATTGCTGTTCCGGAATTAAAATAGCGCAGAAGATATCCACCGGCTGGTTGTCGATAGCGTCAAACGGAATAGTTTCTTTACTGACAACAAATACCAGTTTCGGCTCGGTTACATTTTTCAGCTTGCCGTGCGGTATAGCGATACCGCCACCAATCCCGGTTGACCCCAGCTTTTCGCGGGTCGTCAAGGCTTCTAATATGCTGTACTCGGCAATATCAGGTAATTGCTGGTGCGCCAGTTCGGCAATATATTCCAGTATGCGTTTTTTGCTGTTAAAAAGAACTGCACTTTTAGTGCAGTTCTCGGCAAGCATTGAGCTTAAATTCATCATGGCCAAATCAGTGTCGGGAAATTTTCTCTTTATGCTTGATTACCTGGCGATCCAGTTTATCAATCAGCTGGTCAATCGCAGCATACATATTTTCATCTTCAGAGACTGCAAATACTTCGCCGCCATTTAAATGCAGCTTGGCCTCAGCAATCTGCTTTAATTTTTCCACGTTTAGGATCACATGTACATTATTTATATGATCGAAATGCCGTTCCAGTTTGGCAAATTTGCTGTCAACGTATTCTCTTAAGGCTGTGGTAATTTCAACATGGCGACCGGTAAGATTGATTTGCATAGACATATTCCTTCTTTTAGGCTTATTTACAGCAAGGTCTTGCGTTGATTTGACGGCGGTATAAACAGGGATTCGCGGTACTTGGCAATAGTACGCCGCGCTACGTTGATACCTTGCTCCAGCAGAATGTCGGCCATTTTGCTGTCACTGAGCGGTTTGGCCGGATTCTCCGCCGCCACTAATTTCTTGATAAAGGCCCTTATTGCGGTAGACGAGCATTCGCCACCGCTTTCTGTACTAACGTGACTGGAAAAAAAGAACTTAAGTTCAAAAATACCCCTGGGCGTATGCATATATTTTTGCGTTGTTACCCTGGAAATGGTTGATTCATGCATGCCAACCATTTCGGCTACGTCATTCAGCACCATAGGTTTCATGGCCTCTTCACCATGTTCAAAAAAAGCTTGCTGCTGTTGCACGATGCAGTTGGTTACTTTTAACAGGGTTTCGTTGCGGCTCTCCAGACTCTTTAAAAACCATTTTGCCTCCTGCAAATGAGAACGGATAAACTGGCTGTCAGCACTGCTTTTAGCCGTGCGTGACATTGCCGCATATTGTTGGTTTATCCGCACTTTGGGCATGGCGTCCGGGTTTAACTCGACCTGCCAGCGGCCTTTTACTTTCATCACGCTGACATCTGGGATCACGTACTGCTGCTCTTCCCGGATCACATCAGCGCCGGGGCGCGGATTCAGTGAATGAATAAGCCGCATCACTTCTTTCAGCTCATCCTCTTTCAGTTTAGTCACCCGCATTAAAGAACGAAAGTCGCGGTTAGCTAAAAGTTCTGTGTGATCGCGGATCAGGCTTTGCGCGGCAGCTAAAAATGGCGTATCAGGGCTAAACTGGCGTAATTGTACTAACAGGCACTCCTGCACAGAGCGGGCACCCACGCCGACTGGATCAAACAGTTGGATGCGTTTGATGACGGCTTCTACTTCGTCAGCTTCAACGTCAACCAGGCCCAGCGATTCAAGAATTTCCTCACAACTGATGGTAAGCAGACCATTGTCATCTATCGCTTCAATAATAATTTCTGCAATAGCCCGGTCGGTTTCTGAAAAAGGTGTCAGCTGCATCTGCCAGCGCAGATAGTCACGCAGGGTTTCACTGGTTTCGCCCTGATACAGGCTATCGTCATCGCCGGCAGCATTACCGGCGCTGACTGGCGCCGCACTGACTAAATCATCCCAGTTGTTGTCCAGCGGCAGATCTTCGCTGATATTCTGCTCAGACATCGATTCACTGCTATCGGGCTCTGCCGGCTCGGCTTGATCATCAGAGTGACTGTCAGCCTGGTTGTCCGTTGTGCTGTGTTGTAACTCTGCGGCGCTCGCTGGTTCAGCATCAAAGCTGTCGTACTCATCTTCAGCTTCCAGCAAAGGGTTCGCATCCAGCGCGTCCTGAATTTCCTGTTGCAATTCTATGGTCGACAACTGTAACAGGCGGATTGCCTGCTGCAGCTGGGGTGTCATAGTAAGTTGCTGTCCTAAGCGAAGTTGCAAAGAGGGCTTCATCTACTTCTACTGTGCTCCTGATTTAGCGCGGGCAGGTTTTTGCTAACTATAGCCTGAATTGCTCGCCAAGGTATACATCCCTTACTTTCTGATTTGCCAGAACTTCCTGTGGTGCACCGGAAGCTATCAGCTCGCCATGGCTAACAATGTAGGCAATTTCGCAGACATCAAGGGTTTCGCGGACATTATGGTCGGTAATGAGCACACCAATGCCGCGTTGGCACAGATGCTGAATTATTTTTTTAATATCGAGTACCGAGATAGGATCGACACCGGCGAAAGGCTCATCCAGTAGTATAAACGCCGGGTTGGCGGCCAGCGCGCGGGCAATTTCTACGCGCCGGCGTTCACCACCTGACAGGCTCATGCCGAGGCTGTATTTTATGTGGCCAATATGAAACTCTTCTAACAGATCGTCGGCGATTTCTTCGCGCCTGGTACGGCTTAAATCTTTACGGGTCTGTAATATCGCCAGTAAATTTTCATGCACGGTAAGTTTGCGGAAAATCGAGCTTTCCTGCGGCAGATAGCCGATACCCTGGCGTGCCCGCGTGTGTATCGGGTCGAACGTGATATCCTGATTGTTTAGCGTGATCTGGCCCTTGTCACTGGGTACCAGGCCAACAATCATGTAGAACGTGGTCGTTTTACCTGCACCGTTAGGGCCTAAAAGCCCAACGATTTGCCCGGCGTTGACTTCCAGACTGACATCTTTAACAACTTGCCGGCCTTTGTAGCTTTTGGCCAGGTGCGAGGCGACTAACTTCATGGTTGTTTGTCTTCCTCAGGGGTAATAATGGTGGTTACCCGTCGCGAACTGTCGCTGACGGCATTAATTTCCTGGGTTTCTACATTGTATTTTATCGCTGAGGCTTTAACCACGCTGCCGCTTTGCGCCAGTTCAGCATCGCCGTTCAGCATCAGAGTGCGGTTGGCTGGTTCGTAGCGCATTTCACTGGCGAAGGCATTAACGACTTTGCCGTCTTCCAGCTGTTGGCTGTATTTCACCGGGCTGCCGCTGACACTGTATACTTCTTTGCCTTTACCTGCACTGATGTCTATTTCCAGCGCATCGGCATGTATACGAATTGCACCCTGCGTGATAATGACATTCTCACTGTATGTCGCCACATTGCCTTTTTGTGATAATAAGTTGTCGGCACTTATTTCGATTTGCTTTGCAAAGTCCGGGGCAGCTATTGCAGCAGATTGAAGCATTAACGCCAGCAGCGCATATAGAAATTTATTGTTCATTTAGGTATACCGTTTCATGGTGTTGCAACAATTTAAATGAGCGATTGATTAAATCAGCATTAATTCCTACGCCTTTAATTTCAAAGCCTTTTCCTGAAATTAATACCGGCAGGTTATTTTGCAACCGGTTGTCCGGGAATAACATTTCCAGACTCTCTGTTTCTAAGCTGTCAAACAGCTGCTCCTGCGATAAACTTTTAATCTGCACGTGTTGTTCGAGGATGACTTTGTCCTGCACAAACCAGACGGCATATTCACTGCTGGCTTGCCAGTCGGGCTGATGTTGTTCGTTATACAGGGTATACACCGGCTTTTCAAATTGCATAAAACCAAGCTGTTCAAAATGTTCCAGCCGTCGCGCACTGACGACATCAGCCTGATAACCGTCAGTGTTGTAGAGCCGCCGGGTAATATTGAGTGCGATGTAATCGGGTAGCAGTTCCTGATCGGTTTGCAGCGCCGCTTCGTCATT
This sequence comes from Gammaproteobacteria bacterium, assembly GCA_018826295.1. Taxonomy (GTDB): domain Bacteria; phylum Pseudomonadota; class Gammaproteobacteria; order Enterobacterales; family Alteromonadaceae; genus Alishewanella. The sequence goes on along the minus strand of JAHJZX010000008.1, from coordinate 27,206 downwards.
TTGCGGGTTAAACCATAGATAGCCCGCAATGCTAGCCAGCAATAACACCACGGGTAACAGAAGTTTTCTCATGTGCTGCTTCCATCAAACAGGCCAAATTGCTGTTGGCTTATCAGCAATAAATCGCATAACTCTCTGACGGCACCGTATCCGCCCGGCAAGCTGGTTATGTAGCCAGCCTGGCGCACCAGGTAGGGGTGGGCATCTTTCACCGCGACAGCTAAGCCACAATGTTGCATAACTGCCCAATCTGCCAGGTCATCGCCGATATAGGCAACGTCTTTGGCATTAAGTTGCAGTTTGCCTAAGAGTTCGTTAAAGGCGGCAACTTTGTTTTCCTGCCCCTGATAGATGTGGCTTACCGTTAGCGCTGTCATACGTTTTTGTACTATGGCAGAGCGCCGGCCTGTTATTACCGCCACTTCTATGCCGGCTTGCCGCACGGCTTTAATCCCGTAGCCATCGCGGGTGTGAAATGCTTTTAGCTCTTCGCCATTGTTGCCAAGGTAAATGCGACCATCGGAAAATACCCCATCAATATCGCAAATTAGCAGCCGTATGCGGCTGGCGCTTTGCAACACTTCGTCTGACACGGTTTGATACAGTTGGTTAAACAATGACATTTACAGTACTCCGGCTCGCAGCAGGTCGTGCATGTTCATTGCACCAACCGGCTGGTTACTGTCATCAACAATAATCAGGCCATTAATTTTTTTCTGCTGCATGATCTGCAGTGCTTCGGCGGCTAACATTTGGCCGTGTGCCGTGATGCAATTGCGTGTCATGACTTCGGCAATGCTGTTGCTGTGAATATCAAAACGTTGATCCAGGATGCGACGCAGATCGCCATCGGTAAAAATACCGCTTAGTGCACCACTGTCGTCTACCACCGCGGTCATGCCAAGACCTTTTTTTGATATTTCCAGCAGGGCATCTTTAATGCTGGCAAGCTGGTTTACCACTGGCACCTGTTCATCACGATGCATCACATCATCAAGCCGTAACAGTAGTTTACGGCCCAGGCTGCCACCAGGGTGCGACAGGGCAAAATCTTCTGCGGAGAAGCCGCGAGCTTCAAGCAATGCAACGGCAACAGCGTCGCCCATCGCCAGTGTCGCGGTAGTGCTGGCGGTGGGCGCCAGGCCAAGTGGGCAGGCTTCCTGCTCAACTTTCACGCAAAGATGGGCATCAGCCAGCTTGGCCAGCGTTGAAGCGGGATTGCCGGTCATGCTTATTAACTTAATGCCTAACCGTTTAATTAACGGCACTATTGTTAAGACTTCAGCTGTTTCGCCAGAATTAGAAATGGCGATAACAACATCGTCTACCGACAACATGCCCAGATCACCATGGCTGGCTTCACCAGGATGAACAAAAAATGCCGGTGTGCCGGTTGATGCCAAAGTGGCAGCGATTTTACTGCCGATGTGGCCAGACTTACCCATACCGGTGACAATAGTTTTGCCTTTGCTGGCAAAAATTAACTGGCAAGCCAGATTAAAGTCATCGTTCAGGTATTGCGCCAGCTGTGCGACGGCAGTGGCTTCTATTTTTAGCACTTCTGCGGCACGCAAGCGAAAATCAACCATTGTATCGTCCTTAACTGCTTAAATTGTAACCGACTGAAATAACAGATATTGATAGCCGACAAAGCCGGCTAGCAGCAAGGCGCCTTCGTATCGGTTTATCCGTTGCACCCGTCCCAGACGCGCTGACATTAACAACATCAGTACGGTGGCACCAAGCATAACGTAGATATCACGCCCTGCGGCTGCCGGATCGAGCATTCCCGGGCCAATTACGGCACCTAAACCCAGCACTGCCAGAATATTAAAGATATTTGAGCCGATAATATTACCCAGCGCTAAATCGTCTTCGCCTTTAATAATGCCTATCACGCTGGCTGCAAGCTCCGGCAGACTGGTACCGATAGCGATAATCGTCAGGCCAATAATTAAATCACTGACACCGGCTATGCGGGCTATGGTAATAGCGCCATGTACCAGTAACTGCGAACTGGCCAGTAGCAGTATCAGCCCGGCCACCAGCCACAATATACTACGGGCTTTAGAGGTCGGCTGCGGCATTTCAGCATCAATTTCGGCGATTAGCGGATCATTGTTGTCAGTGTGCCGGGCCAGATAGATTAGCAACACAATAAAGCCAGCGAAGGCAGCAAGTAAAATTATGCCTTCAGTGCGGGTTAAGCTGCTGTCTGAGATAAACCAGGCGCCGAGCAGGCTAAAAATAATCAGTAACGGGTATTCGCGTTTAAGCGTAATGGACGAAACGGCAATGGGTTTAAGCAGGGCTGCTGCACCAATAACCAGTAAGACATTGATAATATTTGATCCCAGCGCATTGCCAACCGAGGTATCAATATAACCCTGCCAGGCGGCGCTGGACGAGACCAGCATTTCTGGCGCAGAAGAGCCCATAGCCACAATTGTAAGCCCGACAATCATTGGCGAAATGCCAAGAGTACGGGCTAAAGAGGAAGCGCCATAGACGAAACGATCTGCGCTCCAAATAAGCAGGATCAGACCAACGATAACAAAAATGCCAGCTAGTAGCAGATCGGACAAGGCTAAAATCCTCGTAAGCCAATTGAAAACAGGCGTATTTTCCTGCTTATCGCCAACAATTGCAAAAAAAGCTGCGTTTTTACCCTTCGTCTGATTTTTTGCACAGTTTGTTACGATTTTTTGTAACGACTTTAGTCGCTCAGGCGTTTACAATAAAACAACTTTGTCGCTGGTGCATTGAAAACATACAAGGTTGTATGTATATTGCGCGGGGAATCAGGCAACGCCAGCTAACAGGCGGAGAATGGAAATTTGACAGATATACTAGTGGATATTCAGCACCTGACGTTTAAACGCGGCGACAGAACTATTTACCGCGACCTGAATATGCAGTTTCAGCGCGGTAAAGTGACGGCCATTATGGGCCCGAGTGGCATAGGTAAAACGACCTTGCTGCGCTTAATCGGCGGACAGCTTAAACCGGATCAGGGACATATTTTTGTTGCCGGGCAGGACGTGCCGGCGTTGTCGCGTTCGGTGCTTTATCAGTTGCGTAAACGGATGAGCATGTTATTTCAAAGCGGCGCGCTGTTTACCGAGATGTCGGTATTTGACAATGTGGCTTTTCCGATCCGCGAGCATACCCGGTTACCTGAGTCTTTAATTCGTCTGATGGTATTAATGAAACTCGAAGCGGTGGGTTTGCGTGGTGCCCGTGATCTAATGCCGGCCGAGTTGTCAGGTGGCATGGCACGGCGTGCCGCCCTGGCCCGCGCCATAGCGCTGGACCCTGAACTGATATTGTATGACGAGCCGTTTGCCGGACAGGATCCGATATCAATGGGCGTGATTGTCCGCTTGATTCGTTCCTTGAACAATGCACTTGGTTTGACTTCAGTCGTGGTGTCGCATGATGTTACCGAGGTAATGAGTATTGCCGATTACGTCTATGTTGTGGCAGAGCAAACCGTAATAGGCCAGGGTACGCCAGACGAGTTACGGGCTAGCCCTTCGCCTTTGGTGCAGCAATTTTTGCAAGGTGAGGCCGATGGTGCTGTGCCGTTTCATTTTAAAGCGGCTCCGTATGCCGATGAACTGATGGAGCTGGTACCGTGATAACGGATAAATTGCAAAAACTCGGTGCAACAACCATCAGTACCGTTACTGGCTTTGGCCGTGCCGGTATTATGTTATTTGGTGCCCTGTTAGGAAAACCCGATCTGCGCCGCGGCTTACCCTTGTTGATCAAGCAGCTGTATGTTGTTGGTGTGATGTCGTTATTGATAATCCTGGTATCAGGCTTATTTATCGGCATGGTACTGGCGTTGCAGGGCTACACCGTGCTGGTGAAATTTGGCGCTGAACAAATGCTCGGCCCACTGGTCGCACTAAGCTTGCTGCGTGAGTTGGGCCCGGTAGTCGCTGCATTGTTGTTTGCCGGTCGCGCTGGCAGTGCTTTAACAGCAGAAATAGGGTTGATGAAAGCAACAGAGCAATTATCCAGCATGGAAATGATGGCGGTAGACCCGCTACGGCGCATTATTGCGCCGCGATTTTGGGCTGGTGTGATCAGCTTGCCGTTGCTGGCATTAATATTTACCGCTGTCGGTATTTTGGGTGGTCATCTGGTGGGGGTTGACTGGCTGGGTGTTGACGGTGGCGGCTACTGGTCGGCGATGCAAGCAAATGTTGACCTGTATGAAGATGTAATAAATGGTGTCATTAAGAGTGCAGTATTTGCACTGATCGTGATTTGGATTGCTCTGCATAAGGGCTATGATGCGGTACCGACATCTGAAGGCATCAGCACAGCGACCACACAAACTGTGGTGACTGCATCATTAGCCGTATTGGGCTTTGACTTTGTTTTAACAGCATTAATGTTTGGTGGATAATATGACCACGCGGAAAATTGAAATATTGGTTGGCGCTTTTATCGTTTTGGCTGTGGCAGCATTTTTGATGTTGTCGTTAAAAGTAGCCAATAGTGGCCTGGGTGGCGGCAGTGAAACTTATCAGTTGCATGCCAAATTTGAAAATATAGGTGGCTTAAAAGTACGCTCGCCAGTGAAAGTAGGCGGTGTAGTGGTTGGGCGGGTAACGGCTATAGCGCTTGATACAACGTACTATACGCCGATAGTCACGTTAGAAATAAACCAGAATTACAATAACTTCCCGGAAACCAGCAGCCTGGCAATTCTAACTTCAGGTCTATTAGGTGAGCAATATCTGGGATTACAGCCGGGTTTTATCGATGAGACCGTTGATATTCTGGCGAATGGTGACTACATCGAAGACACGAAGTCAGCTCTGGTGCTAGAAGAGTTGATTGGCCAATTCTTATTTAACCGTGGAAACTGATAAATGAAATTCTATGCCATGCTAATGTCAGCCGTAATGGCTGTAAGTGCTGTAACGGCGCAAGCAGCGGATACGCCAACTTATAGTGATCCCTATAAAATGATGGAAATAGTGGCCGATAATACTTTTAGCCGCATTGCCCGTGATCAGCAAAAAATTGTCGCCGACCCGGAAGTATTACGGCAAATTGTTAACGAAGAACTCGTGCCTTACATTGACAGCCGCTATGCCGCATTGCGGGTAATTGGTACCAGTGCAGATTTAAAGAATACGCCACGTGAGGAATTGTTGGCCTTTGTCGATGCGTTTCAGGGTTATATGATCTCAACTTACGCCGGTGTATTTACGCAATACAGCGATCAAAAGGTGATTATTGAACCTGCCCGGGCGATAGATAATCAGAAAATTATTACCATAAAAACCCGTGTGATTGACCCGGGTAAGCCTGATATTAATATTGAATTTAAGCTGCGCCGTGGCCGTGACAGTGAAAACTGGCTGGTGTTTGATATGGTGGCAGAAGGTATCTCTTTGCTGGACAGTAAACGTGCGGAATTTGGTAACCTGATCCGCCAACAGGGCCTGAATAATGTTACCCAGATCCTGCTGGAAAAAGCTAAGGCACCTATTTCTAAGCCGGAGGCGCAGTGACGGTAACGCTGCAGATCGAACGCCAGGCAGACAGTTTGCGTTTTACCGGTACTTTAAACCGTGATACGTTAATGCTGTATTCACCCTTTGCGTTATTAAATGCTGGCTCTGGCGCTTTGCAGTTTGACTTAGCGGCGCTGGAGAACATCGACACCGCCGGGCTTGCCTGGCTGTTGCAGCAATTGGCTGTGGCAAAACAGCAAGGTTTGACAATAGCGCTATGTAATGTGCCAAAACAACTGTTATCATTGGCCGATGTTACTGCGGTCAGGCCGCTTTTACCGATTAGCGATTAAGGTTTCACTTTGGATATCAGTCAGATTGAGCAGTTACTTACCGAGCAACTACAGTTAAGCGAAGTCAGAGTGACTGCTGAAGGTTCGCATTATGCTGTTTTAGCGGTGGGCGATTGTTTTGACGGCGTAAGCCGGGTAAAACAACAACAAATGATTTATGCGCCACTGATGGCAGCCATTGCTGATGGTTCTATTCATGCTGTCAGTATTAAGACCTTTACACCACAGCAATGGCGTAGAGAGAAACTCCTTAACCCCCCGATGTAGTATTTTATGCAGCAATTTCTTGTTACAGGTGGTCAGGCGTTACACGGTGAAGTAGTGATTTCCGGTGCTAAGAACGCCGCTTTACCGATTCTGTTTGCCAGTTTATTGTCGGAAAAACCGACAACGATCAGCAATGTTCCGCGGCTGAAAGATATCGAAACCACAGTTAAACTGCTCCAGCTGTTTGGGGCTGACGTGCAGTTCAGCAACAATCAGGTTCAGGTTGATGCCGGGAATGTAAATAATCAGTTTGCGCCTTATGAGCTGGTTAAAACCATGCGGGCATCGATATTGGCGCTGGGCCCTTTGCTGAGCCGTTTTGGCCAGGCAGAGGTGTCGTTACCTGGTGGTTGTGCTATTGGTGCCAGACCTGTCAATTTACACATTGATGGTTTGCGCAAAATGGGCGCTGACATTGTGGTTGAAAACGGCTATATCAAAGCGACGGCCAGCCGGTTAAAAGGCGCCCACATTATTATGGATATGGTTAGTGTTACCGGCACCGAAAACCTGATGATGGCAGCTGTACTGGCCGATGGTGTCACAACCATCGATAACGCCGCTCGTGAACCCGAAGTGGTTGATCTGGCTGTGTATCTGAACACTATGGGGGCAAAGATCCGCGGTGCTGGTACCGACAGTATTGTCATTGAAGGTGTGCCAGCATTGCATGGCGGTGGACACAGCGTGCTGCCTGATCGGATTGAAACCGGAACCTTTCTGGTGGCGGCTGCAGTAACGGGTGGTGACATTACCTGTCGCAGTGCTGATGCTGCTGAGCTGGAAGTTGTTCTGGAAAAACTACGCGAAGCCGGTGCTGAAGTCACCACAGGTCCTGACTGGATCCGGGTAAATATGACCGGCCGCAAGTTAAAAGCCGTGAATATTAAAACAGTCCCTCACCCGGGTTTCCCCACTGACATGCAGGCTCAGTTTACCGTGCTGAACGTCGTTGCCGAAGGGGTAGGTATGATTACCGAAACCATATTCGAAAACCGTTTTATGCACGTGCCTGAACTGCAGAGAATGGGCGCGAAGATAAGCCTCGAAGGTAATACCGCAGTGTGCCAGCATACGGATAAACTGACCTCAGCCCAGGTAATGGCAACCGACTTACGCGCTTCAGCCAGCCTGGTGATTGCCGGTCTGGTTGCGCAAGGCACTACCGTGGTTGATCGTATCTACCATATCGACCGTGGCTACGAGCAAATTGAGTATAAGCTGAAAAAGCTTGGTGCCAGTATAGAAAGAGTAAACGCGGCCTAGGCCGCGTTTTTTTATGCACGGTTGTGACGCTGTTAGTTAACGGCGTAACTCCCGTACTATTGTATTTATAATCAGGCGCTGGCCGGCGCGGTCTACCGTTAGCGGTAGGGCCGAATTTGGCGGGGCCTCAGCAATCATATTCAGCGCCTGCTGAATACTTTCAAAACGCTTGCCGTCTACCTCAAGCACAATATCACCAATTTGTAGCCCAGCCTCCGCCGCCGGTCCGTTAGCGTTAATCGCCGTAACACTGAAACCATACAGCCGTTGGCCGGATGACAGCAAAGGTTCGCCAGCTGCATTTATCACTGCATCGCCGGTTACGCCAAGGTGACTGCGGCTTACCCGACCTTGCTTAATCAGTTTTTCCATGACATTGATGGCCAGTTTATAAGGGACAGCAAAGAAAATACCCTGAATATCCTGGTTTTCAACCTGAAAAGCTGCAGCGTTAATACCAATAAGGGTACCGTTGCTATTTACCAGGGCACCACCAGAATTACCGCGGTTGATAGCGGCGTCCATGCGCATAAAGTCGGGGTAACCGCGTGAACTCAGGCCGGTATTCCCGGCTGCACTGATGATACCCTGGGTTATGGTTTGTCCCAGATTAAGTGGGTTACCAATTGCCAGTACCACATCGCCTACCTGTGGCTCCAGCTGCAAATCTTGTGGGATCACCGGCAGATTGTCGGCTTGTACATACAGCACAGCTAAATCGCTAATTTCATCCTGACCTATTAATACCGCTTCCAGTGTGCGACCGTCCTGCAGTGCAACCTCTATATAGTCGGCGCCGTATACAACATGATAATTAGTCAGGATGTAGCCCTGCGCACTCATTACAACACCAGAGCCAAGCTCCTGCCGTTCTATGGTTCTGGGCCGCAGTGAGCGGGGGTCGACCAGGGTACTGCGGGTGTATACGTTGACTACAGCAGGCGCAGCACGCCGTACCGCTTTGGCATAACTTACCGGCACATCATCCTGTGTGGTGTTAAAACTTGTCTGAAAGGGGAATGTCGCCTGTCTCAGTGAGGGAAAGAGCAGCATCAGTACAAAGGCCAGTGCCAAACCATAGGCGACACTTTTAAGCAAGAACGACAGAAATTTAGCCACGAAATTCGCTGGATTGGTCAGTTTCAGATGACAATAGCATAACACTAATATCTAGCCAGCAATAGGTTGCTACTGCTGGCTAGCCAGGGTTAGCGGATCAATATATACAGGTTAGTGTTGCCGCGCTGAATATTAAGTGCTGCTACACCGCTGCGGTTATCCAACGCTTTGCGCAAATCAGCCACATTGCTGATGCGTTGCCGGTTCACGCCGACAATAACATCGCCTTCAACCAAGCCAATTTGAGCCGCGGCGGAGTTATTTTCTACTGCACCGACTTTTACGCCACCGTCACCATTAGCCAGTTCAGCACCCTCCAGCATCGGGTGCATCTGACTTGCTGCCACTTGGCCACTGCTAACTTCTTGCAGTGTAACGGTAACTGTGCGCTCTTTACCGTCACGCAGTATGCCCAATTCTGCTTTGCGGCCGGCACCCAGTGTTGCAACTTTGGCACGCAACTCGCCGAAGGCACTGATTTTGTTGCCGTTCATGCTGATAATCACATCACCGGATTTTAGCCCGGCGCTTTCTGCCGCACTGTCGGGTACGACTTCATTGACAAAGGCACCCCGGCTGACTTTCAGGTTCATGGCTTCTGTCAGATCTGAAGTGACATCCTGACCGCGTATACCTAAACTGCCACGACGAATTTCGCCATGCTCGATGATTTGGTCGGCCAGGTTTTTCATCATATTGGCTGGAATAGCGAAGCCGATACCGATATTACCGCCGTTGGGGCCGAGAATGGCGGTATTAATACCAATGAGCTCGCCACGCATATTCACCAGAGCGCCACCCGAGTTACCGCTGTTTATTGCAGCGTCAGTCTGGATAAAGTCTTCAAAGCCTTCGATGCCAAGCCCGCCGCGTCCCAGCGCACTGACAATACCGGAGGTTACGGTTTGCTCTAAACCAAAGGGGTTACCAATGGCAATCGCAAAGTCACCAACCCGCAGTTTATCTGAATCTGCCAGCGGGATAGCGGTAAGATTTTTGGCTTCTATTTGCAGCAGAGCGATATCACTTTCTGGATCAGCGCCAAGCTTTTTGGCCTTAAACGTCCGGCCATCTTTGAGCCGTACTTCGATATTGTTAGCGTCCTGAATAACGTGATTATTGGTAACGATATAACCTTTAGCGGCGTCTATTACCACGCCAGATCCCAAACCTTTAAAAGGCCGCTCTTCCCGGTATTCCCCCTGACCACGCTGGCCAAAGAAATAGCGGAATGCTTCGGGCAGGCGCTGGCGGATCTCGCGGCTACCTTCTACAGAGATATGCACTACCGCCGGTGTGGCCTGCTCCAGCATCGGTGCCAGGCTGGGCATTTCCTGTTCGGCAGAAAAAAACGGGATCCTGGCGTGCGCCGGCGCAGCTGTTGTCAACATCAGACTGGTAGCAACGGCAGCTCCAAGCAATGACAATTTCATATTCATAGCGTAATAGTCTCCTTTTGCGATATGCGACTAAGAACGTGTATTAACAGAAAAAGTTCAGCATGTAGTTTTCGTGATATGTAACAAATTATTTGTCGGCTTTGCTGTGCCGGTATTCTTTGATCAAACCGCTGGCCTGTCCGGAATAATCCAGCGGCTGTTTTTCAGCCTCGGCCTCTGAGTACACCCGGCGTTTTTCATCAATCTGATGCAATGATTGACGGATATAGGCCGCAGTATCGCCAGACAGGTAGTTCAGATCTTGTTTTACCGACTCTGTTGGCTGCTCAACCAACTGCATGCGGGAATCGGCTATATGCCGGGCGATGCGGGCGTAATTGTCCTGCAATTGCGTCATCAGCTGATTAGTGGTTTCCAGATGAGTTGACACATCGTGGCGATACTTAGCTAACTGCGCCTGGCTATTTTCCAGCTCAAGCTTCAGTTTGTTGCGGTTTAACTGCTTCAGTGTCAGCAAACGGGCACTCACAGCGCCGACGACCAGACCGATAACTAACCACATAACAATGTAAAGATATTCCATAACAACTCCTGCAGGGCAATTTCTATCGACAGTGTAACCTAACTTCTTATCGGCAGTGGTAAGGCATGTTACTATTATCGCTGTTATTTAGGGTTTATGGTGCCGGCTTTCAAGTAATTAAAAATGACTCCGATAGAAAAATATCAGCAAGATTTAACCCGCTCTGACTTTCATCAGGATGCGGCCCAGGCGTTTGCTGTTAGTCAGTTGCAGCGGCTGTATGATGATTTTGTGGCAAAAAAGGACGATAAACCGTCTGTTATCAGCCGCTTATTTGGTAAGTCAACCCAAGCTAAGCCATTGCAGGGGCTGTACTTTTGGGGCGGTGTTGGCCGTGGCAAAACCTATTTAGTGGATACCTTTTACGAATGCCTGCCAACAAGCCGTAAAATGCGCATTCACTTTCACCGTTTTATGCACCGGGTACATGAAGAGTTAAAACTGCTGAAGGGCGTGAGTAACCCGCTGGAAAAGGTTGCCGATAGCTTTAAGCAAGAGACCGACATCCTCTGTTTTGATGAGTTTTTTGTTTCTGACATCACTGATGCGATGATATTGGGTACCTTAATGCAAGCGCTGTTTGCCCGCGGTATTACGCTGGTGGCAACGTCAAATATCGAGCCGGATGGCTTGTATCGTAACGGTTTACAACGCGCCCGTTTTTTACCGGCAATTGAGTTGATTAAACAACATAGCCGCATTGTTAATGTGGATAGTGGCATTGACTACCGGCTACGTACACTCGAGCAGGCCGAGATATATCATTTTCCGCTCGATCAGCAGGCGGATACCAACCTGCAGAATTATTTTAATGCTTTGTCGTCGGAGCCGCGTCAGCAGAATACGGCAATAGACGTAGCCAACCGACAAATTATGGCCCGGCATGAGGCCGACGGCGTTGTTTGGTTTGATTTTGGCCAATTATGTGAGAGTGCCCGCAGCCAATACGATTATATGGAACTGAGCCGGTTGTACCATACCGTGCTGTTGTCCGGCGTTAAACCTATGGGGCGACATAATGACGATGTGGCACGGCGCTTTATTGCTCTGGTTGATGAGTTTTATGAGCGCAGCGTCAAGCTGATTATTTCTGCTGAGGTTAAGCTGGAATTACTGTACAGCGAAGGCATCCTGAGCTTTGAATTTAAGCGTTGCATCAGCCGGCTGCAGGAAATGCAATCGCATGATTATCTGGCGAAACCGCATTTGCCGTAAATTTTTTTGCCGTGACAGATAAATTTTGCATTTTAAGGCTGATTTTTATAATTGGTTAATATATAATCCGCGCCCGGCCAACGTTACAGCCTGTTGCTACCGTTAGCCCGGTAGTTTTTGTGCTCGAAGGGGTACGCTAACGACATCCGCTGCATTAGCCCGCACGGTGTCAGGTGTAACTAAGTTATTTTGGATAGAATGAATGAAAACTTTTACTGCTAAGCCAGAAAGCGTAACACGCGACTGGTACGTTGTTGATGCGACAGGTAAAACGCTGGGCCGTATCGCAACAGAAATCGCTGCCCGTTTACGTGGCAAGCACAAGCCAGAGTACACGCCACACGTAGACACCGGTGATTACATCATCGTTGTTAACGCTGAGAAAGTGGCTGTTACCGGCAACAAAGCACAGAACAAGATGTATTATTCTCACACTGGCTTCCCTGGTGGTATCAAGGAAATCAGCTTCGAGAAACTGATCGCGAAGAAACCAGAAATGGTTCTGGAACTTGCTATTAAAGGCATGTTACCAAAGGGTCCACTGGGCCGCGCTATGTTCCGTAAGTTGAAAGTTTACGCCGGCGCCGAGCATCAGCATGCTGCTCAGCAACCGCAAGTATTAGATATTTAATCGGAGCATAACATGGCACAGAATCAATATTACGGAACTGGTCGTCGTAAAAGCTCAACGGCCCGCGTTTTCTTAAAAGCCGGTTCAGGCAACATCGTTGTTAATCAGCGTGGTCTGAAAGAATATTTCGGTCGCGAAACTGCCTGCATGGTAGTGCGTCAGCCATTAGAGCTGGTTGATATGGTTGAGAAATTCGACCTGTACATCACTGTTAAAGGTGGTGGTATCAGCGGTCAAGCCGGTGCTATCCGTCACGGTATTACCCGTGCACTGATGGAATTTGACGAATCACTGCGTCCGGCGCTGCGTAAAGCAGGCTTCGTGACACGTGATGCGCGTCAGGTTGAACGTAAGAAAGTGGGTCTGCGTAAAGCACGTAAACGTCCACAGTACTCAAAACGTTAATCGTTTTGTTGTGCAAGAGCCCGGCTATTATTGCCGGGCTTTTTTATGTCTGCAATTTACAACCTGGTGTCTGTGCTAACGGGCAATACAGCGCCAAGCTGTAAGATAATAGCTATTCAGTGCGCCTTAATCCTTGTGTAAAGCAGGGCTTTTCATTATGATCGGCGTTATTTTTTCAATTTATAATAATTGCTGAAATTCAGCCGCTTAAACTTCAGTTTAAGCGTTAACGTGGAGACAAGTGGATGAGCAATGCGCCTGTAGATCAAGGTCGCCGCCGCTTCCTGACCATTGCTACCTCAGTAGTGGGGGGTGTTGGTGCCGTCGGAGCTGCCGTGCCTTTTATCGCGTCATGGAACCCCAGTGAAAAGGCCAAGCAAGCCGGTGCTGCGGTCAGTGCCGATATCAGTAAACTTGAGCCGGGCCAGTTAATCCGGGTAGAGTGGCGTGGTAAGCCGGTATGGATTGTAAAACGGCCACAGGCCATGCTGGAAGCTCTGGCGAATCACGAAGATAAATTACGTGATCCTGAATCAGTGGTACCGCAACAACCCGCCTATGCACAAAATCGTCATCGCTCTAAAAAGCCTGAAATTTTTGTTGCTGTAGGTATCTGTACCCACCTCGGTTGCTCACCCAGTTATCTGCCTGATGATTTTTCAGCGCAGGTTGAGGGCGTCAGTTCTGGTTTCTTCTGTCCATGCCACGGCTCTAAGTTTGATATGGCCGGCCGGGTTTTCCAAAGTGTGCCGGCGCCGTCCAATCTGCAAATCCCTCCGTATATGTACGTTGACGACAATACCATCGTAATTGGTGAAGATGAGGGGACTGTCTGATGTTTAAAAATCTGATGAGTTGGATTGAATACCGTTTACCCTTCATGGAGAAAATGAACCTCCATGTTATGCAGTATCCGGCACCAAAAAACTTTAACTTCTGGTACTTTTTTGGCTCACTGGCCATGTTAGTGCTGGTTAACCAGATCCTGACCGGTATCTGGTTAACGATGAACTATGTGCCTTCTGCTGATGGTGCTTTTGCTTCTGTTGAGTACATCATGCGTGATGTTGATTACGGTTGGCTGTTGCGTTATATGCACTCTACCGGTGCGTCGGCATTCTTCGTAGTAGTGTACCTACACATGCTGCGTGGCATGATGTACGGCTCTTACCAAAAACCACGTGAGCTGTTGTGGATTTTCGGTATGTTAATTTTCCTGGTACTGATGGCCGAAGCCTTTATGGGCTATTTATTGCCGTGGGGCCAGATGTCATTCTGGGGTGCCCAGGTTATTATCGGTATTTTCGGTACTATCCCGTTTATCGGTGAAGATTTAACGCTGTGGATCCGCGGTGACTACGTTATCTCCGGTGCTACATTAAACCGTTTCTTTGCGCTGCACGTCATTGCTCTGCCGTTGGTGCTGGTTATCCTGGTGTTCCTGCATATTATGGCACTGCACGAAGTCGGCTCGAACAATCCGGACGGCATTGAAATTAAAAAAGACAACGACGGTACTGTTGAGCAAACTGAGGCTGATAAGAAGTTCACTTTCCATCAGTACTTTACTCGTGGTGGTAAGAAGATAATTGTCGATGCGATACCATTTCACCCTTACTACACGGTGAAGGATATGGTTGGTGTAGCCGGTTTCCTACTGGTATTTGCCTGGGTTATTTTCTTCTTCCCGGAAGGTGGCGGTTTCTTCCTTGAACCACCTAACTTTGAGCCGGCAAACCCGTTGAAAACGCCTGCGCACATTGCACCAGTGTGGTATTTCACGCCTTTCTATGCGATTTTGCGCGCTATTCCGCATCCATTTATGGGTGCCGTAGCGATGTTTGCTGCAATTCTGGCATTGGCACTGCTGCCTTGGTTAGATCGTGGCAAGGTGCGCTCAGTGCGTTACCGTAGCAGCCTGCACAAAATAAACCTGGTTAATTTCTGTGTTAGCTTTGTAGCGTTGGGTGTGTTGGGCGTACTGCCGGCAACACCGACCTACACTTTACTGTCACAGACGTTCTCATTTACCTATTTCGGTTTCTTCGTGCTGCTGTTCTTCTACAGTAAAAATGAAGCGACTAAACCACTGCCAGTGAGGTTAACCTAATGATGAAAAAGTTATTGTCTGCTGCAGCATTATTAGCATCGTCACTGGCGATGGCAGCTGGCCCGGCGGTCCCCTTGGACAAAGCGCCTATTGATCTGACTGACAAGGTGTCATTACAAAATGGTGCCAAGCTGTTTCAGAACTATTGTCTGGGTTGCCACCAAATGCAGTATCAACGTTATATCCGTACGTTCCGCGATTTGGATATTCCGGAAGATGTAGGGATGGCGAATTTAATGTTTACCGGTGAAAAAGTCGGTGACCATATTACTAACAGCATGTCTGCTAAAAGCGGTGAAAAATGGTTTGGTGCTACCCCGCCAGATCTAACCAACGTGGCACGCGTGCGCGGCCCGGACTGGTTATACACTTATTTGCGTAGTTTTTATGCTGACCCGTCACGCCCTTTTGGCGTAAATAATGATGTGTTTCCAATGGTAGGTATGCCGCATGTACTGCAGGAGCTGCAGGGCAAACCTTACAAAGCCTACGAAACCCGTCTGGTAGATGGTGAGGCAAAACAGGTCTATGTTGGTATAAAAACCGACGGCAGCGGCGAAATGAACAGCGAAGAGTATGATCGCGCCGTGGCAGATCTGGTAAACTATCTGGAATACGTTGGTGAGCCTACCAAACTGGAAGCCCATGCGCTTGGCGTTAAAGTGCTGGTGTTTTTACTGATATTCTTCGTTTTAGCTTACCTGCTGAAGAAAGAATATTGGAGAGATGTACATTAATTAGTTATTTCAACTAGTTATGTTTACAGGGGCCTTAGCGCCCCTTTGCCGTTTTAAATTTTCCGGAGGAAAACATGGCGATTACTGCCAACAAACGTCCAGTGATGACACTGTTCTCAGCTGCTGATGATATGTTCAGCCATCAGGTACGTATCGTACTGGCTGAAAAAGGCGTAACAGTCGATATACTGCAAGTGACGCAGGACAACCTGCCGGAAGATCTGTATGAAGTGAACCCATACGGCAGCCTGCCAACTTTGTTGGATCGCGAACTGGCACTGTATCAGGCCAACATTATTATGGAATACCTGGACGAGCGTTTTCCGCATCCGCCGCTGATGCCGGTTTATCCTGTAGCCCGTGGTCAGGCACGCTTGATGATGTACCGCATTGAACACGACTGGTACCGCCTGGCAGGCAGTATTTTGCGTGGTGATGACCAGGCAGCTGCTGCGCGGCAAGAGCTGAAAGAAGGTTTGTTATCAATAGCACCATTATTTAACGAAGCGCCGTTTTTTATGAGTGAAGAGTTCGGCCTGGTTGACTGCTATATGGCTGCATTATTGTGGCGCTTGCCGCAATTGAATATAGAGCTGAGCGGCCCGGGTAGCAAAGAGCTGAAAAACTATATGACACGTATCTTTGATCGGGACGCATTTCAGGCATCGTTAAGTGATGCAGAGCGTGAAATCCGCCGCGGAATGAAGCTGTAATGAAGATGACGCCAAACCGCCCTTATTTACTCAGGGCGTTTTATGAATGGATTGTTGACAACGAGGGTACACCTTACTTAGTTGTTGACGCCACTTTCCCGAAGGTTAAGGTACCGGTGCAATTTGTGCAAAATGGCCAGATAGTACTAAACATTAACCCCTCTGCCGTAGGAAACCTGCAGCTGGGCAATGATGCGGTGACTTTTAATGCCCGTTTTGGTGGCCAGCCTTTTGCGCTGTACATACCTGTGCAAGCGGTGTTGGCAATATATGCCCGCGAAAACGGTGCCGGCACAGTGTTTACTCTGGAAGAAGAAGAGGATGACGCTGAGCTATATGCCGAGGCGTTGGACGACGAGCCTGAGCCACCAACACCGCCGAAGACGAAAAAAGTTTCACATTTGAAAGTGGTCAAATAGCTCAACCGGGCAGCTGGCTTCGGCCCTAGTTTTTTGCTGTGGCCAATTGCCAGAATGCTTTGATAAGCGGCTCGTGCAGCCGCTTATTCAGCATACAGACACCAAGGTCAAAAGGTTCAAAGCGGTAGTCCAGCTTCAGGGTGCGGACACGATCTTTCACCGGACTGTTACTGACCACCGCATCAGCGACTAACGCTACGCCGGTACCTAAAGCCACCATTGATACCATAGCCTCGTGCCCATCAACTTTTGCCACTACCTGTGGCGATATTGCCATATCTTGTAACCAACGGTCGAAGCGGCTGCGCGCCGGGCCATGCTCAGGCATAATCAGTGGGATCTTGTGCCAGGGTATAGGCTGTTGCTGAAGTAAGTCGTTAACTTTACAAGGTATTGTTGGGGCTATCAGCATTACAGGCAAATTGGCAATACTGCGAAACGCCAGATTAGCCGGCAGGTAGGCTGGATGGGCCGCAAGGGCAATATCGACTTCATCCAATCGCACTTTTTCAATGGCTGAGGCAGCATCACCGGTGGTCAGCTTGATCTCTGCTTTCGGGCAACTCAGGCGGAAACGATCCAAAATCGCCGGTAAATGGCTATAACTGGCGGTAACAGTGCAAAACAGGCGAATTTCACCGCTCAGTTCAGCACTGGCCAGTTGTAAGTCTATCTGCAACTGGTGCCATTCATCCAGCCAGTTGCGAACAAAGCCGGCAAAGCGCTGGCCGGCAGGAGTTAACCTGACGGACCTTTTATCACGGAAAAACAACTCCGCGCCCAGCTCTTGCTCCAGTCGCTGGATCACCCGGGTTAAGGTAGGCGCGCTAACATACATTTGCTCACTGGTTTTACTGAAATTTAAACTACTGGCCAGATGCTGAAACAACTGGGCACTACGAATATCCATAGCTAATCCACATCTATTTCAAAAAATGAAATACAGAGTTGTAAATATATCACTTCACGCAATTAATATCAGTAGCTAGTATTAAGACATTAAAGCAGGCAATGACTACTGCTTAGGCTCTGCCAACAGTGCAGGGCGGTTAAAACAAATTCAGAGATGCAGCATGACAAATTACTTTAATACATTAAATTTACGCCAGCAGTTGGGCCAATTAGCCCAATGTCGTTTTATGGACAAAGCCGAGTTTGCCAACGGTTGTGAGCTATTAAAAGGTTGGAACATCGTTATTGTCGGCTGTGGTGCTCAGGGTTTAAACCAGGGCCTGAATATGCGTGACTCGGGCTTAAACATCAGCTACGCCTTACGTGCCGAAGCTATTGCTGAAAAACGTGCGTCATTTCAAAAAGCCAGTAGCAATGGTTTTACCGTTGGCACCTATGAAGAATTGATCCCGAGCGCTGATTTAGTACTAAACCTGACGCCGGATAAACAACATAGCAGTGTGGTTGATGCCGTTATGCCACTGATGAAGCAGGGCGCTACCCTGGCTTATTCACATGGCTTTAATATTGTTGAAGAAGGTAAGCAGATCCGGCCCGACATCACTGTCGTGATGGTGGCACCAAAATGCCCGGGTACAGAAGTGCGGGAAGAATATAAAAGAGGATTTGGGGTACCGACATTAATTGCGGTACACCCGGAAAACGATCCCAAAGGACAAGGCTTAGACATTGCCAAAGCTTATGCGTCGGCAACGGGGGGAGATCGGGCTGGTGTGCTGCAGTCATCTTTTGTGGCGGAAGTAAAATCCGATCTGATGGGTGAGCAGACTATCCTGTGTGGCATGCTACAAACCGGAGCCATATTGGCGTTTGATAAAATGGTTGCTGATGGCACCGAACCGGGCTATGCCGCCAAGTTAATCCAGTACGGTTGGGAAACCGTAACGGAAGCGCTGAAACATGGCGGCATTACCAATATGATGGACCGCTTAAGCAACCCGGCCAAGATCAAAGCATTTGATCTTGCCGAACAGCTTAAAACCACACTGCGGCCATTATTTGAAAAACATATGGACGACATCATCAGCGGCGAGTTTTCCCGCACTATGATGGCAGATTGGGCCAATGATGATAAAAATCTGCTGCACTGGCGTGAGCAAACCCGCAGCAGCGGTTTTGAGCAGGCACCGGTGTCGGATGAAAAAATTGCCGAGCAAGACTATTTTGACCGCGGCTTGCTGTTAGTCGCTATGGTGAAAGCCGGTGTTGAACTGGCATTTGAAACCATGGTAGATGCCGGCATCGTTGCTGAGTCAGCATACTATGAGTCGTTGCATGAAACACCCTTAATTGCCAATACGATAGCGCGTAAACGCTTGTATGAGATGAATGTGGTAATTTCCGATACCGCAGAATATGGCAACTATCTGTTTTCGCATGCTGCCGTACCTTTGTTAACAGACATAGTGAACGGCCTGAGCAGCGAATACATCGGCAAGGGTAGCAGCGGCAGCAATGGTGTCGATAACCTGAAGCTGATCGCAGTTAACGAAGCTATCCGTCAGCATCCGGTAGAGACGGTCGGTAAAAAATTACGTGGTTATATGACAGCGATGAAACGCATAGTGGAATCGACGCAATAACCGAAAGAATGATGTGGTTATAGCTCACTTAAGGCGCCAGAAGCACTTAAGTGAACTGACCAATAATGATGTTATACGTGGACCTTGGTTGTTTTGCCCTGCTATGCAGGGCTTTTTTTTCGCGTTAAGCTGGACCTTTATTACAGGAGCACAGCCAGATGAAAACGATCGCCCTGGTCGCCCATGATGGTAAAAAGCAAGCGTTGTTAAGTTGGGTAGTGGCGCATAAGGCATTTTTTGCAGATAAACAACTGGTGGCTACCGGCACGACCGGCAAACTCGTTGCTGATGCATTACAGCAACAGGTCTTGTGCCTGGCCAGCGGCCCGCTGGGCGGTGATCAGCAAATAGGCGCTATGATTGCCGAGCAAAAAATTGACTGGCTGGTATTTTTCTGGGACCCGCTGTCATCTCAGCCACATGATCCGGACGTGAAGGCACTGATCCGCTTAGCGGTAGTGTGGAATATCCCGGTAGCCTGTAACCAGGCTACCGCTGATTTTATTGTCCATTCCAGACTGTATCAGCAGGATTATCAGCGTGAAGTGCCGGATTTTACACCGTACCAGCGTCGTTTAGATTAATCAGCTGCAGTCGGCGATATTAAAGTTGCTGCAATAGTGCCTCGGCAGCATTTTTTTCGCTGAAGGTTGCTGTATCAGCAAGCAGTTGCCGCAGTATGGTTTTCGCTTCATCTTTGCGCTGCAACTGCGCCAGCGTGTAGGCCAGGTGAAAACGGGTTGCCGGCTCTGCTGCATCCAGTGTATTTGCCTGGCGTAGTACCGCCAGCGCTTGTTGATAGCTACCGGTTTTAGTCAGGATCCAGCCATAGGTGTCCAATGCAGCAGCATGCTTCGGCGCAAGCTTAACTGCTGTTTCTGCATAACTAAGCGCTGTTTTAGCATCGGTTGGCAGGTACAGATTCGCCAGGTTATTGTGTACAGCAACATCATCGGTATAAGCACCTGCCGCTAACAGAATTTCATACTGCTGTATCGCTTCCGTAGCTTGTTGCTGATTGACAAAATGCTCGGCCAGAAGCCGGCGTAGCCAGTTAAAATCCTTGTTTTCTCTTAAGTTGTCTTGCGCCAGCAAGCTGAAACCCTTGGCGTCAACACCGTTTTTGGCCAATTGATACAGCTTTACCCACACCAGTTGGAAAGCCGGATCGAGCCGTAAAGCTTGCTTAAACAATAACACTGCCTTGTTGGTATCTTTGTTTAGCAGCGCCAGATCAGCGCTTAACATAGTAATATTGGCATCTGTTGCGGCATAAGGCTGCAGCCGGCGTAACCATTTTTCAGCCTGTAGTGGTTGCTCGGTTAACAGGTAATGATTCACCAGCTCTAACTGAATAAGTCTGGATTTTGCATTGCTTTGCTGCGCGGCAAGTAAACTTTGCTCGGAAGCGCTGCTGTTTCCCAGTTCACGTTGCAGTAACGCCAGGCGCAGCAGCTTATCTGCGTCATCCTGCACCAAGCTTTGCAGTAATTCGGTCTGATAAATGGCTTCGTCATTGCGCGATAGCAGTTTTAACAACTGGGCTTTTTTCCACAGCAAGGGTTCGTGCAAAAATTTACGCTCCAGGCCCTTATCAACTATAGATAAAGCGTCCTGGTATTTTTGTTGTTGCATATACAGGTCAAATAACATGCTGTCAGCTGGCGGGTACGGTACTACAGCTGTGGTATCTAACAGTAGTGTTTCGGCGTCTGATAGGCGTCCACTTCTGATGTAGGCCAATGCCAGTAAGGTCGGTGCCGGTTTGTAGCTTTGGTTTGCCTTCACTACCGGTTCCAGCAGTGCAATAGCGTTTTCATTATTTTGTTCAGATAGTGCTATCTGTGCCAGATTGAACTGTGCAGCCAAATGACCGGGCTCCTGTTGCAGTATCTGTTGCAACAGCACTTTGGCGGCGTCTGCTTGTTGCAGCTTTATTAGTACCGCTGCTTTGAAGTTAAGATAGCCACTGTTTTGCGGTGCCTGTTGCAGCAGTTGATTGGCTAGAGTCAATGCAGTATCAAAGTCGCCACTTTCCAGCGCAAATAAAGCCTGGTTAGTGGTAATAAGTAAAGAGGCCCCATGTTGCTGCTCAAACTGCTTAATCAGTTGTTGTGCCTGTGGGTTTTGCGTCAGTTTTTTCAGTACCGCAGCATGCAATACAGCAAACTCAGCATTGTCAGGATACTGCAGGCGTAAAGAGGCGATAAGTTGTTCTGCTTTATTGGTTTTATTAGTCGTTATGTACAATGTGGTTAACAACTGCGCCAGCTCAGGCATGGCGTTGAGGTGGCTCAGATGTTGTTCTAGCAGCTGTATGGCGGCATTAACATCATTTTGCCGCATGTAGATCCGCGCCAAAATCGCCACAGCGTTTAAATCGGCTGGTGCTAACGGTAAATAGGCATGCAGGTCACTGCGGGCCTTTTCATAGCTGCCTTCTACATAGGACAGCAGCGCGCGACTATAGAGCCGGGAAGGTTGAGCTTCTATCTGTTGCCGTGACATTTTCCACAGTAAATCGCTTAGTTGCTTGCCGCTATTTTCTGCGGCAGCGGCTTGCGGTTTGATGGCCGACAACCAGGCTGCGAGCAACAGTGCGTAAGGATCATCAGGTGTAAATTGCAGGATATGCTGAATGGTCTGCTCAGCTAAATCAAGTTTTTGCTGGCTGACATAGTTGCGCAATAGTGCCCGGCGCAGCAAGGGATCTTGTGGGCTTAGCTCAGTGGCTTGTTCATAAAATTGCTGAGCAGCGGCGGCGTTGCCGTTTAGTTGTAACCATTCTGCCCGCAATTGCAGGCTCTGCGGATTAGCGGCATCAATATTTAGCGCCTGTGTAATTAAATCATTGGCTTCGTCGTAATTGCGCTGTTTTAAACGAAGTGCGGCTTTGCTGTTCAGCAGACGCAGAGATTCACTTTGCAGTTTACTGGCTGCGGTGTACTGGGCTTCAGCAGCGTCAATATTACCCATATTCAATTGTGCAGCTGCCGATAACAGATGCCAGTCAAAGCGTTGCGCTGGTGCTAATTGGTAACGTTGCCCCAAGCTAAGCACTTGTTCATTTTTACCGGCGAATAAATAGGCGGTGGCTAACTCTTCAAGCATCGACGCTATGTCGGCGTTGTTGTCCAATGCCTCTTCGAATTCGGTGATCGCTTCGTTGAAATAGCCTTTGTTTAGCAGTACTTTGCCCATCAGAACTTTGGCTGGGATATGCTCTGGCGCTTGTTGCAGAACATTTTTCAGGTGAATGTAAGCAGCATTGGCTTCAGTTTGATTAAATGCCTGAATCGCCTTTTCAAAATCTTCGTTGGGGCCGGCTAAGCTCACTGCCGGAGCAAATAAACAAATGAAGTAAAGCGCATCTTTTCCGAGGCAACGCATAATAGATCAGGCTCCTTCTGAACAACTCGAACCTAGTGTAGCGGCAATTGAAAATTGATGCACGGATAACCGTTAATGAACAGCAAAGGCTGTGGGGGGAAGAAGGTAGGCCGCAAACTGCGCGGCCACCTAAGGTCCTGTTTCGTCATCCTGTCGAAGCTATCCGTCGCTTTTCATCCCTGGCTCCATCCCGGAGTGTTCCTAAAGGCGTCCTGGCCTGTCCTGAGTTCCTTTGCATTGTCGTCCTGACAACGCGCTCACATCCTGTGAGGTTCCTTACTACTTCCCTATATACTTCAGCGCCTGTGAAGTGACAGTTTCCTGCTGTTCATCCTGAACGTGTCGTGCCATCGTCCTTGTGCTATCCTAGCTTGCACCGCATCCTGCGTTGTGCTCTGCTTTCCTGTCAGAGCGTCTTTGTGCCGACAAGGTAATTATGTACTGAGTTATCTGAATGCGGCATGGCTTTTACGAAAAAAGCCTGGTGTAATATTATTGTAAAGCGACGAAAGTCTCGTTAATTGTGTATATTATCAAATGGTTACTGATTATTTTGTGTTGTAGTGCAACGCACAAATAGCGTTTAAACTTACTTGTTTGTGAGATATATCTCACAACTGAAGCAGCTCAAACGGAGCATTATCTTACTGCCGCTGTAGCAGAACGGAGTAAAAGGAAGAATATGGCCCGGGAACAATTGGGTGTTTGCGCTGAAGCGAATTTGCATGGCAGTTATTTGTTGCTGAATGCGCACGAGGGGCATGAGCGATTACTACGCAGTAAACTGGCACGTTTGCCGCTATTATTTGACCGTTTGGCTGAACATTTTTCCGAAGCACAGCTTAGCGGAGTCGTGGCAATTGGTAGCAACTATTGGGATTTGCTATATCCGGGCGCCCGGCCCGTTGGCTTAAGCATGTTGCCTGAACTGTCAGCTGCAGATATAGAGTTAGCCGCGGTACCGGTGGATATTCTGATCCAAATCCGCTCGGACCGGTTAGACGTCAATATTATTAGCTGCCAGCAGGTGCTGCAAATGCTGGACAGCCACGTTGAGATACAGGATCAGCTGCAAGGTTGCCGCTATCTGGATGGTAGAAACCTGACCGGCTTTATTGATGTACCCTGGAACCCTAAGGCACGTAACCGCAGACAGGTAAGTCTGATTGATGCAACTGAACAGCCGGTGTTTGCCGGTGGTAGTTATATGTACCTGCAACAGTTGGTGTTTGATCACGTCAGTTGGCATCAGCTTAGTTTAGCCGAGCAGGAAGATATTATGGGCTACGACAAAGTCAGTGCCCGGCCGCTGGAAGAAAATAGGATATTACCGGATAGTCACCGGCTGATGATGCAGCCGGATCTGAATGCGCCTGAGGTTCTAATGCAAAATATGCCAAGTTATCAGGTAAAACAGCAAGGTTTGATACAATTGGCTTACGCCGCCTCAGCGCAGGCATTGCATCGCCAGCTAAGCTATCGATGCGGTATGTCTGCTGACAGCCGCGGCCATGATTTGCTACTTAATTACCACCGGATAGAATTAACGGCAGCATTTTTCGCGCCTTCTATCAGTTTTTTGGAGCTGTCAGCAAAGAACTGAAACTGCGTTCAGACCTTTTCAAATAACTCAGTGACCTTTTGCAGTGTAAAGTTGATGTTTTTCACGCTTTGCGGTGCGATAAAAATAGTATCATCACCGGCGATGGTGCCAAGTACACCTTCTGCTTTGCCTACAGAGTCCAGCAAGCGGGCAATCAGTTGTGCTGCTCCCGGGCTGGTGCGGATAATAATCATCACGTCGTTGTGCTCAATATCCAGTACTAACTGGCGCAGCGGGCTTTTAGTGGTCGGTACGCCCAGCTCTGGTGGTAAGGTATATACCATTTCTTGCTTGGCATTGCGGGTGCGTACCGCGCCGTACTTGCTTAACATGCGTGATACTTTAGACTGGCTGATGTTATCAAAGCCTTCGTGTTTTAAGGCGTCAACAATTTCGCCTTGGGAGCCGAAATTTTCGGTTTTTAACAGTGCTTTAAACGCCTGAATTAACGCTTCCTGTTTGGCTTGCTTAGTCATGCCTGGCTCTTATTTTGTTAGTCTGTCGGGTTATGTTAGCAAAGTTGAATGCGTCTGACACTCAGTGCAGTAAAGTACACTAAAATTCGCTAAAATGCTTAG
This sequence comes from Gammaproteobacteria bacterium, assembly GCA_018826295.1. Classification (GTDB taxonomy): domain Bacteria; phylum Pseudomonadota; class Gammaproteobacteria; order Enterobacterales; family Alteromonadaceae; genus Alishewanella. The sequence goes on along the minus strand of JAHJZX010000008.1, from coordinate 2,382 downwards.
ACTTTAGGCTTAAGCTATTTGTATTTTCGGCGCGGTTTCAGTATTGTTGGCGCGCTTTTATTCAAACGTCCTCAAGGGAGATAATCATGAAAGTTGCCGTTTTAGGTGCCGCCGGTGGTATTGGCCAGGCATTATCGTTATTGCTGAAATTAGATTTACCTGCGGGCACGGATTTAGCGCTGTATGATCTGGCACCTGTTACACCGGGTGTTGCGGTAGACTTGAGCCATATCCCGACAGCTGTGAAAGTAACAGGTTTTGGTAAAGAAGATCTGAATAAAGCCTTAGTAGGTGCTGATATTGTTATGATCCCAGCCGGTATGCCGCGCAAGCCGGGCATGGATCGTTCAGATCTGTTTAATATTAATGCCGGCGTAGTAAAAACCTTAGCCGAGGCGATTGTACAACAGTGTCCAAAAGCGCTGGTCGGTATTATTACCAATCCGGTGAACACTACTGTAGCCATTGCGGCTGATGTATTTAAGAAAGCCGGTACTTATGATCCGCGCCGCTTATTTGGTGTAACAACACTGGATGTGATCCGTGCTGAAACTTTTGTGGGTGAGTTAAAAGGTAAAAACCCGACAGAGGTGGCAGTGCCGGTAATTGGTGGCCATAGTGGTACCACTATACTGCCATTACTGTCTCAGGTTGCTGGTGTCAGTTTCTCTGATGAAGAAGTTGCATCTTTAACACACCGTATCCAGAATGCCGGTACTGAAGTTGTGGAAGCTAAAGCCGGTGGCGGGTCTGCAACACTGTCTATGGGCCAGGCTGCTGCACGTTTTTGTATTTCACTGATCAAAGGTCTGCAAGGTGAAGCAGTAACTGAATATGCTTACGTTGAAGGCAATGGCGAGCATGCGCGTTTCTTTGCTCAGCCCATTACTTTGGGTAAAAATGGCGTAGAAGCATTACTGCCAATTGGTACTTTAAGTGCTTATGAGCAAAAAGCCATGAATGATATGCTGGGCACGTTAAAAGCCGATATCACTTTGGGCGAAGAATTTGTGAAGAATAACTAAGTTATTTGGCACATTAAAAAAGGCGCTGCGGCGCCTTTTTTGTTAGCTAAGATAGCCGTCTTTAGTGGCGCCGCGATACCGCTATATCAGCCAGTGCCAGCAGTGCTTGTTTGTAGTCAGACTCAGGTACGGCCGCCAGCGCCTGGCGTGCTTTTTCTGCCTCAGCTTCGGCCAGTTGTCTGGTGTAACCAAAGGCATTGGTTTCATGCAATGCCGCCATAATAGCATCAAGCTGTGCCATGCCATTTCCTTGTTCTATCGCTTCGCGGATCAGTGCCTGTTGCGCTGCAGTTCCGTGCTTCAGGGCATGGATTAACGGCAGTGTTGGCTTGCCTTCTGCCAGATCATCACCGATATTTTTGCCAAGTTCAGTGGCGTCAGCCTGATAATCCAACACATCATCTATCAGTTGGAAGGCAGTGCCTAAATGCATACCGTACAGCTTCATGCTGTTCACGACAGCTTCAGGTTGTTTGGCAATAATAGCGGCTAATTGTGTGGCAGCTTCGAACAGTTTGGCGGTTTTGCAGTAAATAACCTGCATATAGCTTTGCTCGGTGGTGTCAGCATCATTAACATTCATCAGCTGTAATACTTCACCTTCAGCGATGATATTAGTGGCGTCGGCCAATATATGCATAATGCGCATATCGTCCAGCGATACCATCATTTGAAATGACCGGCTATATAGAAAGTCGCCGACTAATACACTGGCCTGATTGCCAAACACCGCATTGGCAGTTTGTTTGCCACGGCGCAGTGTTGACTCATCAACCACGTCATCGTGCAACAGGGTTGAGGTATGAATAAACTCGACAATAGCGGCTACAGTAATATGGGCATTGCCCTGATAGCCTAATGCCCTAGCGGCTAATACGGCCAGCAGAGGGCGTAAACGCTTGCCACCGCTGTTGACTATATAGATGCCTAATTGATTAATTAGCGCCACATCAGAGTTTAGCTGCGAAAAAATATGTTGATTAACAGCGGTCATATCCTCAGAGGATAGCTGTTGGATCTGTTCGAGCGTCATGAAAAACAACTGCTTAAACCTTAGAATGGCGCTAATTCTACACCAAGGCAGGGCTCGGCCCAAAGCAAAACCGGATCCTTTTCTGGTATCAATGATCTTTTTTATATTACTACTTGCGGGGGTAGGGGAAATTGCGTACAATTCGCGCCCTGTGAATTGAATTAACACGCCCCTTAATCAAGCGATGGCGTGCTTTGTACGGAGTTAACTATGTACGCGGTTTTCCAAAGTGGTGGCAAACAGCACCGTGTGACGGAAGGTCAAACTCTACGTCTAGAAAAACTAGACTTAGAAACCGGCGCAACAATCGAATTTACACCGTTG
>JAHJZX010000007.1 GCA_018826295.1 Gammaproteobacteria bacterium | reverse complement strand
GGCTACGCGTATGGTGTTTTCGGACATAGGCCGGCTCATACCGCGGTTTGAGGGAAAGACATATTTGCTGAAGCCGCTAATGGGGTGCATGGACTCGAGTAACTCGATAGCTTGGCTGCTTAATGGGATGATATGTTGCTGATGGGTTTTCTCAGCGATGATCTCAATACGCTTCTCGCCCCAGTTTACGTTACTCCACTCTAGCGTTCTGAGCTCGCCTGGACGGCAAAACCATAGCGCTGAGCACTTCAGGGCCGCTTTAACCGTGTAAGAAGCATGGTAGCTTTCAATTGCCTGCATCAAACCGCCAACCTGTTTAGGATCTGTCAGGGCGGAGAAATGCTTTTTCTTTGGTATTTGCAGCGCACCTTTTAAATCTGCTGCCGGGTCATACTGTGCCCTACCGGTGATAATCGCATAACGAAACACCTGACTGGCAGTTTGCTTGGCGCGTCTTGCCGTTTCGATAATACCTTTGGCTTCCATCTTACGCAGAGTATCAAGCAGTATGAGCGGTGTAATTTCTTGAATTGGCTTGCGGCCAATATAAGGAAATAAGTAATTTTTGAGCATACTGCGTGTACGGGTTTTGTGTGTTTCGCTCTTTTCCTGCATACGCGCTGCAAACCACTCGTTAGCGATCACTTCAAAACTGTTCTCGGCAGCAAGCGCGCTAGTGTGCTTCTTAGCTTGCTTTTCTGCTGATGGGTCAATGCCTTTGGCAAGTTGATTACGTGCCGTGTCGCGAATTTCACGGGCATCTTTCAGGCTAAGATCCGGGTAGGCGCCAATTGCCAATGCTTTTTCTTTGCCATCAAAGCGGTATTTCAGGCGCCAGAGCTTGCCACCGGCTTTGGTTACCAGCAAGAACATGCCTCGCTCATCACTAAGCTTGTAGTCTTTATCTTTGGGTTTGGCCTTGTCGACCTGAAGCACTGTCAATGGCATAGCATTCCCCTGAAGCCTTATTTAACGTGGCCTGAAGCGGTCATTGGGGGTATGCAGTTTTTGCATTTACGCTGGGAACCCCCAATATACCCCCACTAAGTGGTGGTACTGGTTGGTTTAAGATAGACCAGTTTAAACAGGAAGGAAACAAAAAACCCCGCAGTTACGCGGGGTTCAGGACCATTTTAGACTTGGTTAGTCTGGAATTTGGCGGAGAGAGAGGGATTCGAACCCTCGTTAGGGATTAACCTAAACACACTTTCCAGGCGTGCGCCTTCAGCCACTCAGCCATCTCTCCGGAACTTGCTAGCGCAAGCGCGGCTATACTAGGTAAAATCAAAGCCCCACGCAACAACAAAATGCCATAACCTGGCTTTTCGCTGATATTTTCAGCAAAGCCACTGTTATAACAATTAAGCGTTGCCTTTCACTGCAACCCGGTTAGTTTTAGCAAAACTCAACATCCGGTCCAGCGGCAGTAAAGCCCGCTCACGCAATGTGGCGTCGACAAAAATTTCGTGGCCGCTAGCATCCGTTAAAGCCTCTTCTATCGCCTTCAGGCCATTCATTGCCATCCACGGGCAATGAGCACAACTACGGCACGTTGCGCCGTTACCGCCGGTCGGAGCTTCGATAAAGGTCTTGTCAGGCATTGCCTGCTGCATTTTGTAGAAAATACCTTTGTCGGTTGCAACGATAAACGTATCGTTTGGCATCGTCTGGCTGGCTTTAATCAGTTGGCTAGTAGAACCCACCGCATCGGCTAAATCGACAACCGCTGCCGGCGATTCGGGATGGACCAATACCGCTGCATTTGGATACTGCTTTTTAAGCTCGACCAGTGCATTGGCTTTAAACTCATCATGCACGATACAAGCGCCCTGCCACAGTAACATGTCTGCGCCAGTCTGCTTCTGCACGTAAGCACCAAGATGTTTATCCGGGCCCCAAAGGATTTTTTTACCTTCACTGTCCAAATGCTCTATAACATCTAACGCTATCGACGAAGTAACCACCCAGTCTGCGCGAGCTTTTACAGCTGCTGAAGTGTTAGCGTAAACCACTACCACCCGATCCGGATGTGCATCACAAAATGCTGAAAACTCATCTGCTGGACAACCTAAATCCAACGAACAGGTGGCCTCCAGAGTGGGCATCAAAACAGTTTTTTCTGGCGTGAGTATTTTTGCGGTTTCACCCATAAACTTCACACCAGCG
>JAHJZX010000061.1 GCA_018826295.1 Gammaproteobacteria bacterium | reverse complement strand
TGAAACACAGTGGCGCGACTGAACTGCAGATCACTGCCGCTGTTACTGACGGTGAGCTGCAACTGAGCATGGTGGATAATGGTAAGCTGGCGGCAAACTGGCGGCCGGGCAATGGTATTAAAGGTATGCAGGAACGACTTGCCGAATGTGGTGGCGTACTGCAGGTAGATTCGACGCAACAGGCTATGCACCTTCGCCTGAGGCTGCCGTATATGGAGAGTGAAAATGCATAAGGTGCTACTGGTCGATGATCAAAAATTGATCCGCGATGGTATTAACAGCTTACTCCGGCTATCCGGTCAGGTAACAGTCGTTGCTGAATGTGCTGATGGCAGCGGTGTAATTGCCGCCTGTCAGCAGCATCAACCGGACGTTGTTTTGCTGGATTTATCGATGCCGGTAATGAATGGTGTGCAAACGCTGGCGGCGCTGCAACAAGCGGCTATCACTGTACCGGTACTTATTTTAACCACCTTTGACGAGCATGAGTTAGTACTGAAAAGTATCAGCCTGGGTGCGCGCGGCTTTTTGCTAAAAGACGTGTCGCTGGAAACTCTGGTTGAGGCCATTGCCACCCTTGCCAGCGGCGGCAGCTGGTTTGCGCCTAATATTACGGAGCGTTTACTTGGTAGCGTGCGCAGTAACAGCTCGGATTTTACGATGCCAGCCCAGCTGGAACCTTTAACGGATAAAGAGCTGGAAATATTGCAGTTAATGGCAGCAGGTTATAGCAATAAAGAAATTGCCACAGCGCTATTTAAATCTGAAGGCACGGTAAAGAATCAATGCTCGGCGATATTATCTAAGTTGGGGGTGCGCGATCGCACCCGTGCCGTGTTGTTGGCGTTAGAACTGGGGCTTATTACCTAGCGTCGTAGCCATTGGGGTTAGTAGATTGCCAGCGCCAGCTGTCGCGCACCATATCATCCAGCGTTTTTTCTGCCTGCCAGCCCAGCAATTTTTCAGCCTTAGCTGGCTGTGCGTAGCAACTTGCAATATCACCCGGCCGGCGCGGGGCTATCTGATAGGGCACCGCTACCTGATTCACCCGACTAAAGGCATTAACCATATCCAGTACGCTGTAACCGGTGCCTGTACCGAGGTTTATCGCTTCTATGCCGCTATGCTTTGCCAGATATTGTAGCGCTTTAACATGGCCGCGGGCTAAATCGACCACATGAATGTAATCGCGCACACCGGTGCCATCCGGGGTAGGGTAATCATTGCCAAATACACTGAGTTTGTCACGTTTGCCAACAGCCACCTGGGCAATAAATGGCATCAGGTTATTTGGTATACCGTTAGGGTCTTCACCGATCTGGCCGCTTTCGTGGGCGCCTACCGGGTTAAAATAACGCAAAGTGCAAATGCCCCAGTCAGGTTCAGCGCGTAGCAGATCTTCAAGAATATGCTCGATCATCAATTTGCTCTGGCCGTAGGGATTGGTCGCCGAGCGTGGCGCTGTCTCCGGAATTGGTACCTGTTTAGCGTCACCGTACACGGTAGCGGACGAGCTAAATACCAGCTTTTTTACACCGAATTCGCGCATTACCTGGCACAGGGTAAGTGTGCCCGTTACATTGTTATCGTAGTAATGCAGTGGTAGTTGTGTTGATTCACCTACCGCTTTTAAACCGGCAAAATGCACCACAGCACTAATGTTGTAATCTGTAAATAGCTGACGCAGCGCCGTTTCATCACGAATATCGCCTTTAATGCTTATAAGCGGTTTAGCCGTGAGTTGCTGTACCCGGTTAAGTGCTTCATCTGAGCTGTTACTGAAGTTATCAAAACTCAGCACATTAAAGCCGGCGTTGAGTAGCTCCAGCGCGGTATGGCTGCCAATATAACCTGCGCCGCCGGTAAGTAAGATATAACTCATGCTACTGTCCTTGTTGCCTGTCATTTACGGTAATACTTTTTTAAAGGGTTTTACTATTGAACGGGCGTACACGCCGGCGGCCAGGTAGGGGTCGGCATCGGCCCAGCTTTGTGCTTCGGCTAAGCTGGCAAACTCTGCCACGACTAAAGAGCCGCTAAAACCGGCGGCACCCGGGTCAAGGCTATCAATGGCTGGCGTAGGGCCGGCCAGTAACAAGCGGCCTTGGTTTTTCAGCTGCTCTAAGCGGGCCAGATGTGCTGGCCGGGTAGCAAGACGCTTTTCTAAACTGTCAGCAACATCTTCAGAATAAATCATGTAGAACATAGTGGGTTGTCCTTTTGCAGAGCCGGTTTTAACTGGCGCAAGATAGCAGATCCACAGCCTGGTTCCAACGTTAATGAACGCATCGGAGCAGTACAGGCTAGGATTTAGCGCAACAGCCTGTTAGCATGCAGGGCGCTTACAAAAAAATGAGCACTGCTCAATTATTCTAATAAGAAAGATTCAGGGAGTCCGCGTACTAATGAAACGTGAACAATTTAGCTCCAGCCTGGGCTTTGTACTGGCAGCCGCCGGCTCAGCCGTAGGTATAGGTAATCTGGTCGCCTTTCCGGTAATGGCCAGCAAAAACGGCGGTGCCGCCTTTTTAATCATGTATGCTTTTTTTGTGTTCTTTATCTGCCTGCCGGTGATGCTGGCTGAGATGAGTTTAGGTCGCCATACCCGGCAGAACCCGCTCGGGGCTTATACTGAAATTGGCCAGAGCCGGGCCTGGCGTACAGCCGGCTGGATGTCGGTGATCACGCCATTTATGATCGGTGTGTTTTATCTGGTTATCACCGTCTGGATTTTTGGCTATCTGGCTAAATCTGTTATGGGGCAGTTAACAGAGCTTGCTGCGCCAGACAGCTTCAATAGTTTTATTAACAGCAATGAGCTGTTTATCTATATGGCGATTGTAATTGGCCTGACCTTTGCTATTTTGCAAGGCGGGGTAAAGCAGGGTATAGAGAAAGCGGCACGGGTATTAATGCCAATGCTGTTTGTTATGCTGATAGCGCTGGTTATCTACGTTTTTACGCTGGATAACGCTATGTTAGGGGTGAAATTTTTCCTTATTCCTGACTTTGAAAAACTAACCGGCAAGGTATTAAACGGCGCACTGGCGCAGGCGTTTTTCTCCTTGTCGCTGGCGATGGGTATTTTAATTACTTACGGCTCTTATATTCAGAAAAACAACAATATCGTGCAGGCTGGCAAAATGGTGGCGGGTTTGTCGGTATTGGTAGCGTGTTGCTCAGGCTTATTGATCCTGCCTGCGGTATTCTCGTTTAACCCGGATATTCAGCTTAGCGAATTATCTGAGTCGAGCATTGGCATGATTTTTATGTTCCTGCCAAAAATCTTCCTGGCACTGCAGGCCGATATCGGTTACTTCGGTGCATCTTTTATTGCCAGTTTCTTTTTCCTGCTGGTGTTTTTTGCCGCGTTAACCTCACTGGTTTCTATTATCGAGGTGCCGGTAGCCAGTTTAATGGACGGTAAAGGGGTGTCGCGACGTAAAGCCTTGTATACATTAGGTGCCGTTATGATCGCGCTGGCCGTGGTCAGTGCATTGTCGTTTGGCCGGGTAGAGTTTCTGACTAACCTTACCAGCTACGGCCTGGGCTCGGATGGCATGCCTACTGTTAAATCGTTTTTTCAGATAGTGGTAGATGTGTTTTATGAGACGATATTGCCATTAAATGGCTTACTGCTGTGTCTGTTTGTCAGTTATCGTTGGAAAAAGCACAATCTGGATGCCGAAATAAGCCAGGGCAACAGCAGCTTTGCCGGGTCCTTGCTGCAAAAATACGTTAACTTCTCGCTGGGTACCTTTATTCCACTGATCCTGGCGGTAATTTTTGTGAATACCGTATCAACCATCTTCTTCGGTAAAAACCTGCTGTTTTAACTAAAAAATTGGCAAGACTAAGGCAGCTTCGGCTGCCTTTTTTAATCACTAAGGTTGTCAGCGCCTGATTATGTATTAATATCTAATACAGTTATATGGAGGCTTTATGGCACGTAATACATCTGTAACCTTGGGCGAGCACTTTGAGCATTTTGTTGCCGAGCGGGTGCAGCAGGGGCGCTATCAGTCTGTTAGCGAAGTAGTGCGTGCAGGACTGCGTTTGTTGGAAGAAGATGAAATTAAGCTGGCAGAGCTGCGGTGTAAGCTCGAAGCCGCAGAGCAAAGCCCTGTAGTGGAAAACTTTGATGAGCTTCGCTTTGTCGCAGAATTGCAGCAGAAATACGGTAAATGAACCGGTGTTATCAGCTTAGGCAGAATGCCAAAGATGATTTAGAACAAATTTGGCTGTATAGCGCAGAAAACTGGGGCAAGGCACAAGCGGATCGTTATCTGTCTCAGCTGTTCCACAGTCTTAATCAATTGGCACAAAACCCTGCACTTGGCGTTAAGCGCGAAGATGTCCGTGCTGATTACTTTAGTTTTAGTGTGTTGCAGCATCGGGTGTTTTATCGACTAAATAGTACTGGCATTGAAGTGATAGCGATAATTCATCAACGGATGGATGTAAAATTGGCTAACATTTAGAAACAAAAGGCAGCGAATTCGCTGCCTTTTTTGTCGCTAATAACCGGCTTATTTCGCCAATTTTTGTGCCATAGCGTCAACCACAGCGGCGATATCTAACATCTCTTTTTCGCCGCTGCGACGGTTTTTGTATTCCACTTGCTGGTTGTCCAGGTTACGCTCGCCAACGACGATGCTGTGCGGAATGCCCATCAGTTCCATATCGGCAAACATCACGCCGGGGCGCTCTTTACGATCGTCAAACAGCACCTCAAAACCGGCAGCAGTCAGCTCGTTATATAAACGCACTGTGGCTTCTTCAATGCGTGCCGACTTGTGCATATTCATCGGAATTAAGGCAATTTGAAATGGTGCTATCGCATCCGGCCAGATAATGCCGAAATCATCATGATTTTGCTCGATAGCTGCGGCAATAATGCGCGATACACCGACACCATAGCAGCCCATGGTCATGATCTGGTGTTTACCTTCTTCGTTCAGCACGCCGGCTTTTAATGCCTGAGAGTAGCGATCGCCTAACTGGAAGATATGACCCACTTCGATACCGCGTTTGATAACCAGCTTACCTTTGCCACACGGGCTGGCATCGCCTTCAACGATATTACGCAAATCGGCCACGCTGTAGTCTTTAATATCACGGTCCCAGTTTACGCCGGTTAAATGATAGCCATCTTTATTGGCACCGCAGATAAAGTCAGCTAAATGCGCGGCGCTGCGATCAACAATAACCGGCAGCGTCATGCCTACCGGCCCCAGTGAACCTGGGCCTACGCCGATGGCTGCGCGGATTTCTTCCTCAGAGGCAAATACCAGTGGGCTTTGTACCTGCGGCAGCTTTTCGGCTTTAATTTCGTTTAGCTCGTGGTCGCCACGCAGTACCAGGGCTACCAGTGTTTGCGCTGCTTTGTCGTCGGCTTTAGCAGCGTATACAATCAGCGTTTTGCTTACCAGCGCCATATCCTGCTGCAATAGCGTGGCTACGTCAGCGACGGTTTTGGCGTTAGGCGTCGCAACTTCTGCCAGCGCTTGTGTTGCGCCGGCGCGTTCGCCAGCAGGGGCCAAAGCTTCGGCCATTTCAATGTTCGCTGCGTAATCGCTTTCATCTGAGAAGGCGATGGCATCTTCGCCAGAGGCGGCCAGCACATGGAACTCATGCGACATACTGCCGCCGATAGCACCGGTGTCGGCCAGTACCGGGCGAAAATCTAAGCCTAAACGGCTAAAGATATTGCAATAGGCCTGATACATGGCGTCATAGGTTTGCTGCAGGCTGTCCTGGCTTAAATGAAACGAGTAGGCGTCTTTCATTAAAAATTCGCGTGCGCGCATTACGCCAAAACGTGGCCGGCGTTCGTCACGAAACTTAGTCTGAATTTGGTACAAATTCAGTGGCAACTGTTTGTAGCTGGTAATTTCGCGCCGTACCAAATCGGTGATCACTTCTTCGTGGGTTGGGCCCAGTACAAAGTCGCGGATGTGGCGATCTTTAAAGCGCAGCAGCTCGGCGTCCATTTTGTCCCAACGGCCGGACTCCTGCCACAGTTCGGCCGGTTGCACCATTGGCATTAGCACTTCAATGGCGCCGGCTTTATTCATTTCTTCGCGTACGATTTGCTCAACTTTACGCAATACCCGCACACCGGTAGGCAGATAAGTGTACATGCCGGACGCAACACGACGCACCATACCGGCGCGCAGCATAAGTTTGTGGCTGATGACTTCGGCATCGGCCGGGGTTTCTTTAACGGTAGATAGTAAGTACTGACTGCTGCGCATCGTATTCTCGTATGTCGTGCTAAAAAATTGCCGCCATTCTAGCAAGGCGGCAGGGGCAATTCTATTGGAGTTTTATCTGGTGTTTAATCAGTTGCGGGCTGACTTGCTGGTTATTTTGCATACCACCAACTGAGTAAATGTCGCCATCTATGTCAATTAGGCCGCGTAAGTCCATAACTGGCGTAGTGTCGGCTGCTTTTAGCCAGCGCTTTTCGGTGAGCGAGAATACCCAGACTTTGCTGTCAGGCAATGCCGGCGTGCCATTGTAGCCAATACCATTGTAGTTATACGGGGTAGTGCTGCCACCGATAAACACCAACATATCTTTACCGTCGATTTTAGTATTGATGCCGGCCATGCGGTAACGGGCGGTGCCGGTTGGGTGCTCAATAATGCGCCAGTCGATCTGATTTGCGTTTTCGCCTACGCTGCCGAGGTAGCAGGCCGGTTCAGCTTTATATTCGCGCTTCTTATCGGCGTAATATTGCAATGCAACGCCATCACATAGCAGCATGTGGTTATCTGCCATAGCGCCAGCTAAGCCAAACACTGCCTTACCGGGAAAGGGAGTAGCTTGCGACCAGCGCTGGGTAAAGTTATCAAACACCTGCACCAGATTGACATTGCCATAATCGCTCCAGCCGCTGACCAGATAGATATAGCGGTTTTGGTAAGTTAACGCGACAGCATCATCGACCGGCACCGGTATATCGTTAAGTTTGGTGTAACGTCGGGTAACCGGATCCAGCCGGTAGCTGTCTGCGGCAGTTTGTTCAGTGCCGTCTGCATTAACAGTAAAGCCACCAAAAACAAAAAAGTTATTGTTTAGTGCTACTGCACTGGCTGCAATACGGCCATTTAAACGTTGTTGGCTCGGTACCGCCGGTAACGTTTGCCAATTAAATTCGCCGACAGTATGCATAAAAACTTTGTTGTGAATATCAGCGTGCTGTTTGCCCGGGCCTAAGCCCATAAAACTGGCGATATAGGTTTTACCTCGCACCGAGGTGGTAGCAACCGCATTATTACTTACCGGCTCGGGTAAGTCGGGTAGCGCAGTGGCGGACACGGCAACACAGGTTGCTGCAGCTGCCAGACTACTCAGGTAGCTGAAGGATTTCAGTAACATGGTTATGTTCTCCGTTCACGGTCCATTTAATATTGTAGTTATACAGCGTCATGCCGTAACTTTGTTCACCTTCACGCTGCTTTTTATACGACGGTCTGGGGTCCTGCTTTAGCACCTTTTCAATAAATATCTTTAAATCAGGGTGTTGGGTTTGCTGCAGGCAAAAATGGCTGGCTTGTTCGGCAAAGCTTACCGTCATCGCGGTAAAAGGTGCCGCATCGGCAAAACCACCGGCGGCGTCGGGTAGCGCATCGGCGTAAGGCAAATAGGGTTTAATATCCAGTACCGGGGTACCGTCAAGCAAATCAATACCACTGAGTTTTAGCATTAGCTTGCCATTTTTGCGCTCAACACCCTCCAGTTTTACAACAGACAGTCCAACCGGATTTGGCCGGAACGTTGCGCGGGTGGCAAAAACGCCCTTACGTGCATTTCCGCCTAAACGTGGTGGCCGCACCATGGGTGACCAGCCTTTGTCTGCTGTTTCGTGAAACACAAATAGCAACCACAAATGGCTGAAACTATCGATGCCGCGCACAATGGCGTCGTCACTGTAGTCATCTTCCAGCACTAAATAGCCGGTAGCTTCCGCTATCAGGCCGGGTTGGCGCGGAATAGCAAATTTTTGCTTGTAGGGCGAGCTGATATAGCCCACCGCATTAAACTGATACGACGCCATATTCTCCTGAGCAGACACTTATAAAGGTAATGAGCGGTATTATGCGGTTTTTTGCCAAAACAACAAGTTAAGTAGAGGACGTCTGAATGTCTTTGACGCTACAGCCTAAGATGGGGTAAAACATAGGTTAAATTGAACAAGGTAATTCACTATCATGGAACGGAAGATTTTATTAACCGAGTGTCCCGATTCTAAAGGGCTGATCGCACAGATCACCAATATTTGCTACAAACACCAGCTGAACATCAGCCGCAATACCGAATATGTTGATCCGGTAAGTGGCCGCTTTTATATGCGCACCGAACTTGAAGGCGTGTTTAACGATGCGACGCTGTTATTTGATTTAGACCGTGCCCTGCCAGCGGGATCCGAGCGTAGCTTAGTCAGTCAACGCGCCAAGCGGGTGGTGGTATTAGTAACAAAAGAAGCGCATTGTCTGGGTGATATCCTGATCAAAGTATTTGATGGCTCGCTGGCGTTAGATATTGCAGCCGTAGTGGGTAATTACCCTGAACTTGAACAACTTGCAGCCCGCTTCGATTTACCCTACCACTATGTCAGCCATCAGGGCTTAAGCCGCACGGAGCACGAAGCGGCGTTGCTTGAAGTCATTAAGCCTTATCATCCGGAATACCTGGTGCTGGCCAAGTTTATGCGCATTTTAACCCCCGCTTTTGTCGCGCAGTTTCCGGAGAAAATTATCAATATACATCACAGCTTTTTACCTGCTTTTATCGGTGCTAACCCTTACCAGCAGGCATTTGAGCGCGGCGTAAAAATTATTGGTGCTACCGCGCATTTCGTAAATGATGATTTGGATGAAGGTCCTATTATTCAACAAATGGTGGCGCCGGTCGATCACAACTATAGTGCTGATGATATGGCACGTGCCGGCCGCGATGTAGAAAAAGCCGCCCTGAGTAAAGCGTTACAATTAGTTGTAGAAGATCGGGTATTTGTACATGGCAATAAAACGGTGATCTTGTAATAGCGGTTTTACAATGCAGGTGTTTTCTCTGATACTTGGTCAATTAATAGTGAAAGGAGTCAGGTTATGCGGTGTGTTGTGCGATATTGTTTACCAGCGTTAATGCTACTGTGCAGTGCGGCGCTGGCTGCTGCAGGGCAAGGCGAGCTGCATCCGAAGCTGGAGCCGCTGCGGCCCTACCTGGAGCAGCACTGGCAAGGTGAGCTCAGTCAGCCGGGAGCGGCAGAGAAAGTCATCGATCGAGCATTATGGAGCCGGGCGTTAAATGGCCAGGCGATAAAAACGGTACATTCAGTTAATGACGGTCAATATGGTGGAGAGTCGTTTATTTTCTGGGACGAGAGCAAACAAAGCCTGGCATATTACTACTTTACTACAGCAGGTTTTTACACCCATGGCACTATGAGTTTTGATAGTCAACGTGGTGAGATAGTGGCACTGGAAATGGTCGAAAATAACCAGAATGGTATTACCCAGGTAAAGTCATTTAGCCGCATTATGCCCGATGGCAGCTTACACACCAAATCAAGTTATCTGCAAAATGGTAACTGGGTTGACGGCCACAGTGCTACCTATAAACCGGTAGCACAGCAGCAAATCAGGTTTAAATAACTATTTTTCGCTCACGCTGGCATCGGTCAGATCCAGCGTGTAAATATCGTCAATTTTATCGGCGCAGGAGTGGCTGACACGTAAATCTTTTACCCGGCCATTGCGTAAACTATAAACCCAGCCATGAATAGTTAATGGCTGGCCGCGCTCCCAGGCTTCCTGCACAAAGCTGGTGTGGCACAGGTTGCGCACCTGCTCCATCACGTTTAGCTCAATCAGCCGGTTTAACCGTTCATTCTCATCGGCAATACTATCCACTTCATCCCGATGTATAGCGTAAACGTCTTTAACATTGCGCAGCCAGTTATCTACAAAGCCAACTCGTTGCTTGGTCATCGCCGCTTTGACGCCGCCACAACCATAATGGCCAACGACTAAAATATGCTTAACTTTTAAAATATCAATTGCATACTGCAGTACCGACAAGCAGTTCATGTCAGAATGCACGACTAAATTCGCGACATTGCGATGCACAAAAAGCTCGCCCGGTAACAGGCCGACTATTTCATTGGCCGGCACCCGGCTGTCGGAGCAGCCAATCCACAAATATTCCGGCGCCTGTTGCTCAGACAATTGTTTAAAGAAACCGGGTTGCTCTTTTTCAATCCGGTCTGCCCAGTTTTTATTGTTTAAGAACAGTTGTTTAAAATCTGGCATAAATCTACCCTGCATAGAAAATGGCGACACGATAGCCGATTTTCGTCGCTTTTAGAGCACCGACCAGCTAAATATATCAGCAAAAGCCAACAGGCGATTACAGATAAAGCTAATACTGCTGCTGACGACGGCTGCTGTCTGTGGCTATACTGTGCGCTATATTGCGGTTAAATGGAAATTTATTGAAAGGAGTCAGTATGATACCCGTTATTTTGTCCGGTGGTTCCGGAACCCGTTTGTGGCCTTTATCGCGGGCGAAAAAACCTAAACAATTTTTACCGCTGCTAAATGATAAAAGCATGCTGCAAAACACGCTGTTGCGCTTAAAAGGTTTGCCAGCGTTAGAATCGCCAATGGTGATTTGCAACGAAGATCACCGCTTTATGGTGGCAGAGCAGTTACGCGAACTGGCAACTGAGCAGGCCGATATTATTCTGGAGCCCGTTGGGCGCAATACCGCACCTGCCATTGCTATTGCCGCGGTTAAAGCCGTGGCCGACAACCCGGATGCTTTGCTGTTGGTGTTGGCTGCAGACCATGCCATCCGCGATATACCGGCGTTTCACCAGGCCATTGAATTGGCTACACCGGCGGCACAACAAGGCAAATTGGTGACGTTTGGCATATTACCGACCTGTGCGCATACCGGCTATGGTTATATTCGTAAGGCCGAGCAGACGGATGCAAGTTTAACTGCAGAGGTTTTTACTGTAGCCGAATTTTGTGAAAAGCCCGATCTGGCAACGGCTACCGGCTTTGTCAACTCAGGTCAATATTACTGGAACAGCGGTATGTTTCTGTTCCGGGCCAGCAGTTTGCTGGCAGAACTTAAACAATTTGCGCCACAGATTGTCACTTGCGCTGAGCAGGCAATATTAAAAGCAAGCCGCGATTTGGACTTTATCCGTTTAGATAAAACCGCTTTTGCGGCCAGCCCGTCCGACTCAATAGATTACGCAGTAATGGAAAAGTCAGCGAATGCTGTGATGGTGGCGCTGGATGCCGGTTGGAGCGATGTTGGCAGTTGGGATGCGCTGTGGGACGTGATGGCAAAAGATGAGCAGGGCAATGCTTGTCGTGGTGATGTACTGCTGGAGCAGTGTCGCAACAGTTATATCAATGCTGAAGAGCGGCTGGTGGCGGTAATAGGACTGGATGATGTGGTCGTGGTAGAAACCAAAGATGCCGTGCTTGTCGCCAGTAAGAGCCATATTCAAGCTGTGAAAAATATCGTGACCAAACTGCAGAGTTATGGCCGTAGCGAAGTGGATCTACACCGTGAAGTGTTCCGTCCCTGGGGTAAGTATGATTCTGTTGATAATGGCAACCGCTATCAGGTGAAACACATTACCGTGAAGCCTGGCGCTAAGTTGTCGGTGCAAATGCATCATCACCGGGCAGAACATTGGGTGGTGGTGAGTGGCTCTGCATTGGTGCGCAACGGCGACAACGAATTTTTAGTTACCGAAAACGAATCAACCTTTATTCCGGTAGGCACCATACATTCGTTAGAAAACCCCGGCAAGATACCATTAGAATTGATAGAAGTGCAGTCAGGCAGCTATCTTGGAGAAGATGACATTGTCAGATTTGAGGATAAATATGGCCGCAACTGATAACGCCCTGCGCTGTTTTAAAGCCTATGATATTCGTGGCAAGCTGGGTGAGGAATTAACTGAACATCTGGCCTGGTGTATTGGCCGGGCTTACGCCAAAGTGGTACAAGCCGGCACTGTGGCTTTGGGGGCAGATGTACGCGCCACATCCGAGCCGTTAAAGCGGGCTTTGGCTTTGGGGTTGCTTAGCGAAGGTGTCGCTGTAATTGATTTAGGTATGACAGGCACTGAAGAAGTGTACTTTGCTGCCCAGTATCTGCCAATTGATGGCGCAATAGAAGTAACCGCCAGCCACAACCCTATTGATTACAATGGTATGAAGCTGGTAAGACATAATGCCAGACCCATAAGTGGTGACAGCGGCCTGAATGATATTAAGCAACAGGCCATAGCCTTACTGGCAGAACCTTTTCCGGCTGCCGAATTTAGTCAGTTTTGCCAGTTAGTTGACAGCTCAGCGGCATTTAACTGGGCTCAGGCAAGCTGGCAGAGACAGTCAATATTAGCTGCATATGTAAGCTGCATGCTGAGTTTTATAAGCCCTGCACAGCTCAAACCATTGAAGTTGGTCGTTAACGCCGGCAATGGCGCTGCCGGCCATGTTATTGACGCCATTGAGGCCATATTTGCCCGGGGGGGCGTGCCGGTTGAGTTTGTTAAAGTACATCATCAGCCAGATGCCCTTTTTCCGAATGGTATTCCTAACCCATTATTACCAGAAAACCGTGCAGTGACTTCAATGGCGGTAATTGAACATCAGGCTGATTTTGGTATTGCCTGGGATGGTGATTTTGATCGCTGTTTTTTGTTTGATGAAAAAGGCCAATTTATCGAAGGCTATTATATTGTCGGCTTATTGGCGGCAGCATTTTTGCAAAAAAGCCCGGGCCAGAAAATTATTCATGATCCACGTTTGTATTGGAATACCCGGCACATAGTTAACCAGCATGGCGGTATAAGCGTCATCAGTAAAACCGGTCATGCTTTTATTAAAGAGCGTATGCGCGCTGAGGATGCAATTTACGGCGGCGAGATGAGTGCACATCATTATTTTCGTGATTTTGCCTATTGCGACAGTGGCATGGTGCCTTGGCTTCTGGTAGCTGAACTTGTGTCAATTTCAGCCAAATCGCTATCACAGCTGGTAGAAGATATGATTGCGGCGTATCCATCATCTGGCGAATTGAATTTTCATATTGACCAGCCGCAACAAGCGGTACAGAAAGTGCAACAGCATTATATGCCGCTGGCCAATCAAACAGATTATACCGATGGCCTGAGTATGGATTTTGATGGTTGGCGCTTTAATTTGCGCAGTTCGAATACAGAAAATGTGTTGCGGTTAAATGTAGAATCGCAACAGAATAGTGCGTTAATGGAACAAAAAACGGCGGAATTAGTTTCAATCTTAACAGAAGCTGAATGAATGAAAATGTTTAATATAAAACAGTTCCATAGTTAACTTTATTTTATTCGTTGAATTGCTTATGCTAGTGCAATGCAATATCAACGGAGAAAATAATGTCCATTTTATTAGATAAACGCGAACTTAAAAAAGCAGCTAAAGAGCTTTCCCTGGTTAAGCTGACTGATGTCATTAATGTATTAAATGCTGTATTAGCCGAGCGGCAAAAAGAAGTTGAATTAATTGCTCAACTGGAGCAATTAGCAAAGTCGCAGGGATTCACGCTGGAACAGCTGGGCTATAAGCTAAACAATGATGTAGTGGTACTTGAAGGTGCTGAGCATCAGCCTAAAGCTGACAAGCGTCCAACTAAGCCAAAGTTTAAAACCATCAACAAAGAAAGCCAGTACTTTTATGTTGAAGATGGCAAGCTGCAATTATTACGCACCCATACGATGAAAAAAGGTTTACAAGAGCGTGGTATTGAAGTGGTGCCTGTTTCTAAAGTAGATAAGAAATACGCTAAACAAATTGATGGCCTGATTACTGAAGCTACGGCACAGGCGGTTGAAAACTTTAATGCAAAAGTTGCAGCCTGGAATGAATGGGCCGCTGCCAATGCTGAAGAAATCCTGACGAAGAAATAATAGCCAGTATTTAGCGATAAAAAACCCGGCATGGCCGGGTTTTTGTTTATTACTGCAACTGGCAAACTTATTTGCGCTGCGCATCAATTGACTGGCCATTGACCGTCAGGCTGCTATCGCTCATTAAATACAGATACAGCCACATTAGCTCGGCTGGCGTTTTTAACTGGTTGACGTCTTCCCCCGGATAAGCTCTGGCGCGCATGTTGGTGCGGGTAGCACCGGGGTTAATACAGTTAACTCTGAGCGTGCTGTTAGCATACTCATCTGCCATTACCTGCATTAAACCTTCAGTAGCAAATTTAGATACTGCATAAGGGCCCCAGTAAGCACGGCCGGTGCGGCCAACACCGGAGGAGGTAAATACGACTGAAGCATGCTGTGCCTGTTTAAGCACTGGGATCAACGCCTGAGTCATTAACATGGCGCCGGTGACATTAACCTGCATAATGTCTTGCCAGGTAGGCAAATCGATATGCTCAAATGGGCTTAGCACGCCCAAAATGCCGGCATTATGTAACACGCCATCAAGACGGCCAAATTCCGCCTGAATAGTTGCCGCCATATCCTTATAATGTTTTGCGGTTGCACCTTTTAAATCTAAGGGCACTATGGCGGGTTCGGCGCCACCCTCGGCAATGATTTGATCATACACAGCAGAAAGTTTGCTAACTGTTTTACCGAGCAAAATTACGGTCGCACCATAACGGGCGTAACTGAGCGCGGCTTCTTTGCCGATACCGTCACCGGCGCCGGTGACCAGTATCACTTTGTCTTTTAGTTCATCTTGTGCTGGTTGAAAATTATGCATAGATCCTCAGCTGTCGGCGCAAAAACGGCGCCAGCATACGCGCAAATAGCTAACTTTGCATCTTTCTTCGTGGATTCTGCATATTTCAGCTAGCGCTTTCTTTTGGTTTGAGTTAACTTTAACTGGTCGTAGCTGTTGCAGGCTATATGAACAACAGATTTCTAAAAAGCAAGCTAAGCAATTGCTTTGCATATAAAAAATAAGAGTCAGGATAGGGGAGAAACTATGAACAAGCTTGCACTAAGTGTGGCTGTTGCACTGGCGTTAGGTTTGGCCGGCTGTGGTGGCGAATCGTTAGATGATATTAAGCAAGAGACAGGTAACAACACGTTAAAGCCTTATTCGCGCGTGGTATTCGATCCGGGTGCCACGGTTCCGCGCTTGTCAGTGCCAAACGATTTATTATTTCAGGGCACGACCGACGGCACGTTAACTACTGATGCCGGCAGTGCGCCTGACTACACTAATCCTCAGGTTGCCCTTGGTGCGTTGGATGGTTGGTCGACGCAAAATCCTTTCACATTGGCGGTAGATTTAGCCCCTGGCGCAGCGTTAGTCGCCAGCTCAGTACAGCAACCCGGCGCCGTGCGTCTGTTTGAAATGGTAATGCAGGACCCACTGTCAACTGATACGGAATGTGCAACCGCTAACCGTGGTTTTGCCTGTAAAGTGGTGTCTGAGCTGACTTTTGGCCAGGATTTTATTGCTTCTGTTAGCGGTAACAATATTGTAGTCGTGCCGCTGCGGCCTTTAAAAGCGGCTACGACTTATATGACAGTGCTGACCTCACTGATCGAAGATGACAATGGTAATGCGCTGGCACCGTCGACAACTTATGAGCTGGTAAAACAAGATGATGACTCGTTGCCACTGAGCTTACCTTCGCAAATTGCACTGCAAAAACTAATTAATAGTTTTGAAGATGCTGTGTCCGCAGACGGTGTGGACAGAGATTCAATTGTTTATACCGCGGCGATGACAACGCAATCGGTTGGTGCTGTGCTGTCTACTCTGAAAAGCCTGATGGCATCGCCAACACCAACCGGCTATGGTCCGGCAAATTTTGTGGTGCAGGATACCGGCATGACGGTATCTCAGCTGGGTGACAATTTTAGTCATCCGCTGTTTGGCCTGGCGCGTTTGTATCAGGGCTCGGTTACCTTGCCATATTATCTTGGCGCAGCCACAGCAGAAAACCCAACCGCACCTTTGGCTGGCCGTTGGACAGCTCGCTGTGACAGCGGAGCAATTATTGCTGCTTTACCTGGCAGCATGAAACCAGACACCCCGGTGTCAGCGAACGATGGTTTCTGTATGCAGGCAAGTAGTGGCGCATTACGTGATTTAGGTGTCGACGCCGCCCGCCATTTAACCAAGTTCAATACGATCCCTAAAATTGATAGCTATCAGCAGGTTGCTGTGCAGATGACAGTGCCGGACGCTAACATGGTCGCAATGCCGGCTGGTGGCTGGCCGGTAGTGATCCTGCAGCACGGTATCACTTCCTGTAAAGAAAATATGCTGGCACTGACCGGTGCGTTATCGGCACGTGGTTTTGCTACTGTCGCTATCGATCATCCGCTGCATGGTTCACGTGGTTTTGGGCCTATCAATGCATCGGGCGCAAGTTGTAATAAGTCGGGTACCGCTACCGCTTATATGAACCTGCAAAACCTGTTGGTTACCCGCGACAACTTGCGGCAGAGTATTGCCGATATGTTAGCGCTGCGGTTTGGCCTGAATTTTGTTCAAGGTGTGTCACTGGATTTATCGAACGTTCAGGTACTTGGACACTCGTTAGGTGCCATTGCAGCAACTTCTATGGTTGGTGTTGCAAACTCGCCATCAGGTAATGCCGCTTTAGATGCAGCCTATAAAGTAGGCAGTACAGTATTGGCAATGCCGGGTGGCGCTGTGGCCAACTTCCTGTTCGATTCGCCGTCTTTTGGCCCCCTGGTAAAAGCCAGCATACTATTAGGTGCCGGTGGCAGCACGGCTGAAAGTTACGTTACGTTTGCTACGCAAAGCCAGGGTTGTGGTGGCCCGGTAGCTGCACCTTTTGCTGCGTGTTTTACGCCTTTCACGGAGTATCTGGCGCAAACCGGTAATACTGCTGCGCTGACAGCGCTAAGCTCTGCATTTTCGCAGTTTGCTTTTGCTGCGCAAACGGTAACCGACGCCGGTGATCCAAACAATTATGCTCAGAGCCTGGTGGTAAGTGAAACGCCTACCTACGTTATTGAAGTGGTAGGTAACGCAGATAATCTGCCGGATCAGGTTATTCCAAATGGTTATGCCAATCCGCAACTTGCTTTGGCTGCCGGTAAAATGCCACTGGCCGGTACCGAGCCTTTGCTGCGTTTGCTTAACGCTTCAGCTGTTAGCGCTGTAGCTGGCCCACAAGCACTGGCCGGAAACGCCGTGGCCCGCTTTACAGAGGGTGATCACAGTTCTATTCTGAGCCCGGCTGCAAGTGGTGCCGCCACTACTGAAATGCAGATGCAGGCAGTTAGCGTGTTTGTGACTCAAGGCGCCGCTGTAGCAGTGACTGATCCCACTGTATTGCAGTAACACCGGTGTTTATCGCTGTTACTTAAAGCCCGCTAAGCGGGCTTTTTCTTTTTTGAATTATCGCTACAATGCATGAGACAGCGGCAGAGGAGAAAGCCTTGGAATTTTTATATCAATATGGTCTGTTTTTGGCTAAGGCCGTTACTATAGTGCTTGCCGTTGCAATGGTTATTGGCTTAGTTGCCGGTGCTGCGGTTAACCGGGCTAAGCCGAAAAAAGGTCAGTTGGAATTCACTGATTTAACTGCGGAATACCAGCAGCAGACGAAAGAGCTGCAGCAACATTTATTAGATAAAAAAGCCTTTAAGCAGTGGCAAAAAACTGAAAAAGCTAAACCATTGGAAAACAAAGCCCGGCTGTTTGTTGTTGAGTTTCACGGCAGTATGGATGCGCGCGAAGCCGATGCCTTGCGTGAAGAAGTCAGTGCTATTTTAGCAGTAGCCGGCAGTGACGACGAAGTGTTATTGCGACTGGAAAGTGGCGGCGGCATGGTGCACGGTTATGGCTTGGCAGCATCACAACTGGACCGGCTGCGTCAGCATAATATTGCTCTGACAGTGGCCGTGGATAAAGTGGCTGCCAGTGGTGGTTACATGATGGCGTGTATCGGCAATAAAATCATTGCTGCACCTTTTGCTATCATTGGCTCTATTGGTGTTATTGCTCAATTACCTAACTTTAACCGCTTGCTAAAACAACATAATGTTGATTTTGAACAGTTCACTGCCGGTGAGTTTAAGCGCACTGTGACCTTGTTCGGCGAAAACACCGATAAAGGGCGGCAAAAATTTCAACAAGAACTGGAGCAGACACATCAGTTGTTCAAACGTTTTGTTACCGAGCACCGGCCACAATTGGATATAGATAAAGTTGCCAGCGGTGAGCACTGGTTTGGCTATCAGGCAGTGGAACTGCAACTAATCGACAATATTCAAACCAGTGACGACTATATTATGGCAAGTTTGCCGCAACGTCGTGTGGTGCAGGTTAAATATGAATTACGCAAAGGCATAGCTGAAAAAGTGGGTCTTGGCTCGGCCAGCATATTTAGCCAGTGGTGGCAAAAGTTGTCG
This sequence comes from Gammaproteobacteria bacterium, assembly GCA_018826295.1. Lineage (GTDB taxonomy): Bacteria > Pseudomonadota > Gammaproteobacteria > Enterobacterales > Alteromonadaceae > Alishewanella. The sequence goes on along the minus strand of JAHJZX010000061.1, from coordinate 37,980 downwards.
CAACAACACTGGTTGCGCTGATGGACGCAGCGTTCTGGCACGCCCGCTGGCAACATAATGAACTGGGCTTCCAGCTGGAACAACCACACCCTTTGTTATGTCAGTGCCTGCTGCCACTATTGCAAGGGCAGCTGCAGGTACTGGTGCCGCTGTGTGGTAAGTCTCCTGATATGCTGTATCTGGCGCAATATTTAACGGTAATAGGGGCAGAATTATCTGCAATTGCCTGCGATGATTTTTTTAGCGAGCAGCAGTTAGACTATCAGCGTTTTCAGCAACCTGGCTTTGTGCATTACTACAGTGATCCTATTCAGATCTGGCAAGGCGACTTTTTTCAGCTTAGGCCGGAACAGGTGCAAGGTTGTAAACTGGTGTATGACCGAGCGGCTCTTATCGCGCTTCCAATGCAAATGCGCCAGCGTTATGTGGCCAAATTAAAAGCCTTGTTGCCCGCTGGCACACAGATTTTGCTATTAAGTGTAGAGTATCCGCTGCATGAAAAAGCCGGGCCGCCATTTAGTGTTGACTATGCCGAAGTTGCCCGGTTATTTGCCGGTGATAACATTGAGTTAGTAGCAGAGCTTGATCAAACCGGCAAAGGCTTTGCCCGGCGACGTTTTGCCACCGGGTATTTGCTGGAACGGGCCTATCGCATCACACTGAGCTGAGCCCGCTGGCTGTTACATTCAGCGCAGGTGCTGAAAATCAATGGTTTCGTCCTTGGTGCCTGCAGCCGGGTCGTTAAATACATCGGGGTCGAATTCTTTTTCGCTCTTGGCGACGATACAGGAAACCATTGCATCGCCGGTAACGTTCACTGCTGTGCGTGTCATATCCAACAAGCGGTCAACACCTATAATTAAGGCAATGCCTTCAACCGGCAGGCCAACTTGCTGTAATACCATTGCCAGCATGATCAGACCGACACCCGGTACGCCTGCGGTGCCAACCGATGCCAGTGTTGCAGTAAGTATTACCATCAGGTAGTCGGCCAAGGTTAAATCGACGCCAAATACCTGAGCAATAAATACCGTTGCAACACCCTGCATAATGGCGGTGCCGTCCATATTTATCGTGGCGCCAAGTGGTACGGTAAACGAGGCGATGCTGTTTTTGACGCCCAGTTTTTTGGTTACGGCTTCCATAGTTACCGGCATAGTGGCGTTGCTGCTTGAAGTGCTAAAACCAAATAGTGCGGCGTCGCGCATTTTTCTGAAAAACATCAACGGGTTTAAGCCCGTTAATAGTTTAAGGATCACACCGTAACTTAGTAGGCCGTGCAAAATTAATACGGTTAATACTACGGCAAAGTATTTTGCCAGGCTGGCAATAGTTTCAAAACCAAGTGTGGTAAACAGCTTTGCCATCAAAAAGAAAACACCGTAGGGCGCCAGGTTCATTAACAGCGTAACCAGACGCATAATGACTTCGCTCAGATCATTAAATACCAGCGTCAGACGTTCGCCTGCCTTGCCACTCATCGCCATCGCCAGGCCAAACAATACGGCAAAAACAATAATTTGCAGCATGTTACCCTTCGCCATTGATTCGATAGGGTTGCTTGGGAAAATATTAATAAACACCTGCGACAACGGTGGAGCTTCGGCCAGGCTAAAATTGGCATCAGACTGCATTTGCACGCCTTCGCCTGGGCTGAATAACAGCGCAGCAAATATCGCCAGGCTGATTGCCATGGCCGTGGTAATAAGATACAAACCAATAGTTTTACCGCCAAGCCGGCCAAGGCTGCTGGTATCGGATAACGAGCAAGTACCACAAACCAGCGAAACAAACACCAAAGGCACAACCAGCATTTTTAGGCTGGCAATAAAAATTTCGCCGCCAATGTGCAACAAACCATTGACGAAGAAGGCTTTAAGAGGTATTTCCAGAGAAAGAAAATGCAGTATGCGTTCTTCCTGGCCTGCAAGCAGCCATTTGAAGAAAAAACCGACCAAAATACCGGCTACCATACCAATAACAATGCGCGCTGTTAAACCCAGCTTTTTATTTTGCGTCATAATGAATATAAGCGTTACAGGATTCAGAATATTGCGTAGCCTATCAGTTTAGGCTGTGGAAAGGCAGATAAGGTGGTTTTTTTTTTCAAAATAGCTGTGACGTTTGCCAGTTTAATGGTTTAAGATACAGAATTAACAAAAACTATATAAAAATCAGCTTGGGAGAGTTTTCATGAGAAACATCCAGCAACTTATTGTTGCGCTTATCGTTACTGCGCTGGCAGCCTGTGGCGGCGGCGGGACACTTGACAACGGCGGTACTGGTGGCGGTGGCAACACCACGCCGGTATATTCACTTAATGTGGCACTTACTGACAGCACTGGTCAGGCAGCAACTGCGTTGTCTCAGGCCTCACCGCTTACCATTACTGCAACACTTACGGCTACTAATAGCGGCAATGTAGCCAATCAGGTTATTGAGTTAAGTCTGAGTAATGAAAGTCTGGCCAGTTTTAGTAGCACCGCAGCGACAGCACTGACCAATGCCAGTGGTGTTGCCACCTTAACCTTATTGGTTGGCGAACAAAGCGGTGCTGGTCAATTGACAGCCAGTTATGGCACCGTCAGTGCCACGGCGGGCTTTAATTCAGCCGGTGACGGTGGCGGCCAGGTTGATGTTACTGTGGGTTCGGTATCATTAATCGCTGACACTTTGTTATTGGGTTCAGGTGCAGGTGCCAAAGTTGAGTTAAGTGCCTTAGTACGTGATAGCAATAACGTGGTTTTGGCTGGTATTCCGGTTGTCTTTTCCAGCGATTCAGGCGAGTTGGTGCAGATTGATGCCGAAACCGGCAACAATGGCGTAGCCAAAGCATCGCTTAGCACGCAGACTAATAAAAACGTTCGCGATATTACTGTTACTGCCAGGGTGCAGCAGCAAAGCTCAATGTTAACTGTGTCAGTGGTTGGTACAACATTAGAGTTAGCGGCACCGACCTCTGTCGTGCTGGGTGATACCGCAACGATAGATGTTTTTTTAATTGACTCCAATGATACAGGTATTCAGGGGGTTGAGGTTGAAGTTAGCTCGGCGCTGGGCAATACCATCAGCGATACGACGCCGCAAACCGTCGGCTCTGCCGGTAAAGCTTCATTTACCTATACAGCAGTTAACAGTGGTGCTGATGTTATTACGGTAACCGCGCTGGGAGTAAGTGGCACAGCCAATGTGTCTATCAGCGCTGATGCGTTTGCTTTTATGCAGGCAGCAACGGAAGGTGATCAGGTACTGGAGGTTAATCTTAATACCCCGCAGCAACTGGGTGTTGAGTGGCTGGTAAACAATACGCCGAATATTGGCGAAGTTGTTACTTTTAATACTACCCGTGGTGAAATTGCTGATACTGCGGCGGGTTTAAGTGGCGGTGTGACGGCACAAGGTACTACCGATGCTGACGGTAAAGCGTTCACAGTGGTGCGTTCTCAATTTGCTGGTTTATCAACCGTAGCTGCCACCGGGGGAGTTGGTGCTAATGCAGTTAGTGCCAAGAAGGTGATTGAATTTGTAGCCGTATCACCTAGTAAAATTGAAGTGCAAACGTTTCCAGCGCAGGTTGGCCCGGGAGAAACCAGTGCAGTGCGTGCCATTGTTCGTGATGCCAAGAATAATCCGGTAAAAAATCAGACAGTGGTGTTTTCTCTGGATAACTCAGCAGGTGGTGTTATTAGCACTGGTATTGCGGTCACAAATTCGCAAGGGGTTGCCTCTACTGTATTCACAGCTGATACAACCACAGGCGGTGGAGTGGACGGTAAGAATCTGCAAATTATCGCTGCACTGCAGTCAGATAACTCCATTTCTGGTTTTACTGATATTGCCGTTGGTGAGCGAACCTTATTTTTCCGCTTTGGTACAGGTAACGCTATTACGAAACCTAATGTAAGTATGTACGCTAAAGAATTTTCAATTATCGTCACAGATAGTTCAGGAAATCCAGTTGCTAACCAACAGTTAAATGTTGCTGCTGTTCCAGTGTCTTATGGTATAGGGTACTGGGTTAAAGATCCTGCCCCACCAGAGTCGTTTAAAGTTTGGGCAGATTTTAGAATTCACACTTGTCTAAATGAGGATGTTAATCTTAACGGTATATTGGAACTTGTAAATGGTGAAATAGGTACGGGTGAAGATAGAAACAAGGATGGTATGTTAACTCCCGGTAACGCTGCTGTTGTCCCTCAAACTGTTACTGCAGATGAAAATGGTATTGCCACTTTCGAAGTACTGTATCCGCAGGATCATGGTGCCTGGCTAGATATACGATTACAGATATCAGGCTTCGCTGCGGGCACAGAAAATGTTGCTTATAGAGAGTATACTCTAGGGGTCTCATCAGCGGACACCACTAACGAGGCTTCACCGCCACCTCGGAATCCATTTGGTGCTCTTAATGACTGTTTCTCACTACCAAAATATTTTAACTGATTGAGTGTTAAATTTTTGTCTAGATTGATGAAAACCCCGGGGTAAAGCACGGGGTTTTTTATAGCTGGATATTGCTATTAGTTAGATAGATATATTCGGCGGTAAACTTAAAATGCTTTTCAAGTTTGCTAAATCAGAGTTGGGTTCGAATTGAGTGCTTTGGGGGGAAGCAAGAGCCTTTCACACTATATTGTTGATTGGGCAAAACATAGTAAAAGAACGAATTATGTTTAGTCTTGCAAAAAACTGAGAAAGTGTGTGATAGTTTATAGGGAGCTTTATGCTCCCTTTGTTTTAATCAGTTTTTTAACCTTGCTGGAACGGATACACCGAACCTAGTTGCAGAATTTGCGTTAACTCATCCAGCGCGCTGCGTGACTCTTGCAATAATTGTGGGTCGGCCAAATCTGCTTCACTGATTTCATCGCGGTAATGTTTATCTACCCAGCTATTTAACGTGGCAAACAGCGTATCGCTCATTAGCACGTTAGGGTTTACCGCCTGCCGCTCCTGCTCGCTCATGGCAACGCGCAGGCGTAAACAGGCCGGACCACCACCGTTGCGCATGCTCTGTTTCACATCATAGTAATGAATTTGCTTAATTGGCGTATTGCGCTCTGTAAGGGCCGCCAGATAGGCCGATACAGCCGGGCTGTCCTGACATTCTGTTGGCGCAATAATGGCCATATTGCCATCTGGTAGCGCTATAAGCTGGGTATTAAACAAGTAGGTCTTTATAGCTTCGGCAACACTGACCTCAGTGTCCTTTACTTCAATCAGGTGCAGCTGGGTTTCATGACCAAATTTACGTTGTAATTCCGCCAATTTTGCAGTGCTGTCGACAAAGGCTTGTTGGTGATAAAACAGCACATTCTGATTGCCCACTGCGATAACATCGTTGTGAAATACGCCCTGATCGATCACGTCAGGGTTTTGCTGCATATACACAACATGGTTGTCGTCTAAACCGTGCAGGCGAGCTACCGCTTCACAGGCTTCTAAGGTATGGCGGGCAGGGTAGCGTTTGGGGACCGGCTTATTATTGTCAAAGGCATAGCGGCCAAATACAAAGAGTTCAACACCACGTTTACCATAAGCACTGCAAAGTCTGGTATGATTCGCGGCGCCTTCATCGCCGAAGTGATCATTATCAGGTAAATGTGTATGATGCGCGAAATATTCCGGGTTATTAAACATTGCCCGTAAAATTTTGCCGGTGGTTACGGGCTCCAGCGAGCGGTGAAATTTGTTGGTCAGGTTGGCCGGCGTAAAATGTATTTTGCCATCGGCCGTATCGGCACTGGGAGAAATAGTGGCGGCGTTTGCTGTCCACATGCTGGAGGCAGAGCAGACTGCGCGAAATACCGCTGGTGCCTGCTTGGCTGCATTAGCAATAACCTGAGCATCCGAACCGGTAAAGCCTAAACGGCGCAGCGTGTATACATCCGGGCGCTCTTGTGGGGCTAGTACCCCCTGCACCAGGCCAAGATCGTGCAAGGCTTTCATTTTACTCAGGCCTTGCTTGGCAGCCTGACGCGGGCTGGAGCTGTTTTTAGCGTTAGAAAGCGAGGCAACATTGCCGACAGATAAACCGGCATAGTTATGGGTTGGTCCTACCAGACCATCAAAGTTTGCTTCAAAGAATTTCATTTTTGCTTTATATCCTTTATTTGGATTGGGCACTGTTTTTATTGTTTTTACGGCCACTGAGGATGCTTCATTTGATCTGGTGAAGGTTTCACCAGCTAGCTCTTAAAATGAGCTGATTGGCATAATAATGAAGTTATTCACTTGTCACAACTGCGGTTTGCGGATATACGTTAAAAAAGCAGCGCTTGGTACAGGCTTAAAAATTTAGTTATCTCAGGATTTAAGATGGCAAAATCACTGGTAATCGTCGAATCACCGGCAAAAGCAAAAACGATCAACAAATATCTTGGCAACGACTTTGTCGTTAAATCTAGCGTGGGGCATATTCGTGATTTGCCCACCAGCAGCAGCAAAGAAAAAGGCAGCGCCAAATCAACGCTGAGCAAAGAAGAAAAGGAATATCAGGCGCTGGTTGACCGCATGGGTATTGATCCGGCCAATGGTTGGAAGGCCCGCTATGAAATTTTGCCCGGTAAAGAAAAAGTCGTCAAAGAGCTGAAAACCCTGGCCGACAAAGCTGATACTGTTTATCTGGCAACGGACTTAGACCGTGAAGGGGAGGCCATAGCCTGGCACCTGCAACAAATTATCGGTGGCGAACAGCAAAAGTTTAAACGGGTAGTGTTTAACGAAATCACCAAAAATGCTATTCAGGCGGCGTTTCAGCAACCTGGTGAAGTAAATCAGGACCGGGTTGATGCGCAGCAAGCACGGCGTTTTCTCGATCGCGTAGTTGGCTTTATGGTTTCGCCGTTATTGTGGAAAAAAGTTGCCCGCGGTTTATCTGCCGGGCGGGTGCAGTCTGTCGCGGTACGGCTGGTGGTAGAGCGTGAGCGCGAAATTAAAGCTTTTGTACCGGAAGAGTACTGGACCATAGATGCCGATACCCAAACCTCAGCGGCACAGGCACTGCAACTTGAAGTTGTCCGCCAGCAAGGCAAGGCCTTCAGACCGGTAAATAAAGCCCAGGCCGATGTTGCTGAAGCCCAGTTACAACAAGCAAGCTACAAAGTTATCGAACGTGAAGACAAGCCCAGCAGTAGTAAGGCGCAGGCACCGTTTATTACCTCTACCTTGCAACAGGCTGCCAGCACGCGGCTTGGCTATGGCGTTAAGAAAACCATGATGTTGGCCCAGCGGTTATATGAAGCGGGCCATATTACTTATATGCGTACTGACTCGACCAACCTGAGTGCCGATGCTGTTGCTGCTTGTCGTGACTATATCGTTAAACAGTTTGGTAAAGACTATCTGCCAGAGCAAGCGGTAAGCTTTGGTAGCAAAGCCAATGCGCAGGAAGCGCATGAAGCTATCCGGCCATCTGAAGTCACCGTATTGGCCAGCAGCCTGGCAGATATGGAAGCCGACGCCCGTAAGTTGTACGAATTGATCTGGCGTCAGTTTGTCGCCTGCCAGATGCCACCCGCACTGTATGACGTAACCAATATTACTGTGCAGGCAGCTGATTTTGAGTTAAAGGCCAAGGGGCGCATTTTACGCTTTGATGGCTGGACTAAAGTGCAGCCAGCGGTAAAACGCAAAGATGACGAAGATAACGTACTGCCGAATGTAAAACCGGGCGATATGTTGCAGCTGGAACAACTACACAGCGCTCAGCACTTTACCAAGCCACCGGCCCGTTTTAGTGAAGCCAGCCTGGTAAAAGAGCTGGAGAAACGCGGTATTGGCCGGCCTTCTACCTATGCTGCTATTATTTCGACTATTCAGGACCGCGGTTACGTGCGGGTTGAGAATAAGCGTTTTTATGCCGAGAAAATGGGTGAGATTGTCACTGATCGCTTAGTTGAAAATTTCAATGATCTGATGAATTACGATTTCACCGCCAATATGGAGTTAAAACTGGACGATATCGCCAACGGTAGTGCGAAGTGGCGCACTGCGCTGGATAATTTTTATGGCGATTTCTCCGGCAAGTTAAAAACGGCAGAGCTGGCGCCTGAACTTGGCGGCATGCGGGTAAACCAATTTGTGCTAACCGATATCAGCTGTCCTACCTGCGGCCGGCCTATGGGTATTCGCACAGCGTCAACCGGCGTATTTCTTGGCTGCTCCGGCTATAATCTGCCGCCGAAAGAACGCTGCACCACCACTATGAACCTGGTATCTGGTGATGAAGCTGTTAACGTCAGTGATGACGAGTTGGAAACTGAAGCACTGCGGCAGAAAAAGCGTTGTGCTAAGTGCGGTACTGCCATGGACAGTTATCTGATTGATGAGCAGCGCAAATTGCATGTTTGTGGTAATAACCCGGCCTGTGATGGCTATCAGATAGAGCAGGGCAGTTTTAAAATTAAAGGCTATGAAGGCCCATTAATCGAGTGCGATAAATGCGGCAGTGATATGCAGCTGAAATCCGGCCGTTTTGGTAAATACTTTGGTTGTACCAATACTGAATGTAAAAATACCCGTAAGCTGTTGCGTAGTGGTGAAGCGGCACCGCCAAAAGAAGATCCGGTGCATTTGCCGGATTTAAAGTGCGAAAAATCAGATGCTTATTTTGTATTGCGTGACGGTGCCGCCGGCTTGTTTATGGCTGCGTCTACCTTTCCCAAGTCGCGCGAAACCCGGGCACCGCTGGTGGCTGAATTAGCGAAGTACCGGGCGCAGTTGTCGCCAAAGTTTTATTACCTGGCTGACGCACCGGCACAAGATCCGGACGGTAACCCGGCAATAGTACGCTGGAGCAGAAAAACCAAGCAGCAATATGTAATGTCCGAGCGTGATGGCAAAGCTACCGGTTGGTCGCTTTGGTACGACAAGGGCAAATGGGCCAGTCAAAAGGACTAATCCAGACATAAAAAAACGGGCCCAATCCAGGGCCCGTTTTTTTTGAGTATTCACACTACCATTTGCGTTTAGGCGCAAATAACTCGTCTAAATCTTTGTTTTCTTTTTCTTCTTTCTTCTCACGGTCGCGCAGATTGCCTTCTTTTAGCTGAACGACAATATCTTCCAGTGCCTGGATCACTTCTGATTTTCGTGTTGTAACGTAGTCATCCTGATGTGGCGAGCTGCTAAGCGAGGTCAGCGCTTTTTCAAAATACTGCCGGGCTGACCCTAGCATATTATTACTGCGGGCCTGGTTACCACGTTTAATCTGGCTTTCAACATTGATGCGCAGCTGCAACACTTCCAGTCTTTTATCTTCCTGGATCACAACTTGTGTATCGACATTACCTCGGGCATGTTCAGCCCTAAGCACCGTTCTGAGTTTCTTAATGCCTTTTATCATACCAATCAACTGCTGGTCGTTGTCGGGAAGGGTAACCGTTTCTGAAGGAAAAGCAGCTGCTTCGCCGGTATCATTTAATCGTTTTTCAGTTTCCTGCAAGCGCTGTTTTATGTCTTTGGCGCCAGGTTCCAGTTCCACCATGGCGCGCAAACTAAAAGCAATACGTTTTAACAGCATTTTGCTGATGGCGGCAGACATCGGCACATTAGCTGAATTGACCATCAGCTCTTCAGTTTCTTCTAAAATAGTGCGTAGCTTACTAAACTCAGCCCGCTTTAACGTAGCTAAGCGCTCTTTATGTTGTTGAATGGCATTCACAATCACGGCGATTACAACCAGTGCAATGACCAGTGTTATGATCAAGGTTAACAGCATTTAAACCTCATCCGGGTTAGACCTCAGTTCGCATATTAATCACAAAATTACTGAAATAACAGTAATCTGTCGCTATTAAGGCAGAGTAAGCCGAAATACGCCACCGCCAAAGTGCCCACCGTTACTTAGTGTAACCCGGCCTGACTGGCCTTTATTACTGTGAGCGCTGGCTATTAGTTTAGCAAAAAATATTCCAAGTCCGGTGTGGTTGTTGGCTAAATCAGGGCTGTTCATGTCTATGGCGTCGTGTTGTAGCATAAACTCAGGAAAGCCGTCACCGTCATCGTGTACCTCTATAACTAAAGTGTGGTTATCGCTGAACACCTGCAGCAGGATCTGCTGCCGGCAATAGCGCAGTGCATTGGCAACCGCATCATTGAGTAAATTGATAATCAGGTCATAATCAAAAAACCAGTATAATTCAGATGGTTGCTGCACATTAACGCTGACTTTGCGCTGCTGGCTAAAGTACTCATTTTTTAACAGCACTTCTTCAACCACGTCAGACAGATAGTATTCGTCAATTTGCACCGGTAGCTGATTACGCTCCAGTCTGTATAGCGATAACAACTGCAGTAAATTTGAGTTCAGCCGGTTTGCTTCATAACTTAATCTGGCCAGCTCATCCTTGGCTGGTTCAGATAACTGACGGCTTTCCTGCTGGATTAATTCTGCAGACTGGATCAACATACACAGTGAGTTTTTCATATCGTGTACGGTAGAGGCCAATACAGAAGCAAAATCTATCGTACGGGGCAGTTGGCTCATAACATCTCCTGAAATAACAGCTGAAGTAGCGACAGCATTTACTGCTGGCAGTCAGGCTGTTTTTAGCTACTATTTGTTATAGCATTTTCCAAATTAAAAATAAGTTGGAATATCTGGCCAGACAGGTATATTGAGCAATGATATGCCATAAACGGAACTGTGACACATGAAATTGCAGCAGCTGCGTTACATAGTTGAAGTGTTGAACCATAACCTGAACGTGTCATCTACCGCTGAGAGTTTGTATACCTCACAGCCGGGGATCAGCAAACAGGTGAGAATGCTTGAGGATGAACTGGGCATTCAGGTGTTCGGCCGCAGTGGTAAACACCTTACCCATGTTACGCCGGCCGGGCGTGATGTAATAGATATCGCCAGACAGATCCTGGCCAAAGTTGAAAGCATCAAAGCCGTTGCCAAAGAACATACGCTGCCGGATCAGGGTAAGCTGAATATCGCCACTACGCATACACAGGCGCGGTACGCGCTACCTGCGGTGATCAGTGGCTTTATGCAAAAGTATCCGAAAGTGTCGTTGCATATGCATCAGGGCACACCGCAGCAAATATCTGAAGCGGCCTCTCGCGGTGATGCCGATTTTGCTATCGCTACTGAAGCCCTGCATTTATACAATGATTTGGTGATGTTGCCATGTTATCACTGGAATCGTAGTGTCATAGTGCGCCACGATCATCCATTGCTGCAACTGGGGCATAAAATAAGCGTTGAAGATGTCGCTCAGCACCCAATTGTTACTTATGTATTTGGATTTACCGGCCGCTCCGAGCTAGACCGGGCCTTTGCTGCGAAAGGGCTGGAGCCTAAAATTGTGTTTACCGCTACCGACGCCGATGTGATCAAAACCTATGTACGCCTTGGGCTTGGTGTTGGAGTAATTGCCTCTATGGCGATGGACAAACAACTGGATAAAGATTTAGTCGCCATTGATGCCAGTCATTTATTTGACGCGTCGACGACAAAAATTGGCTTTCGTAAAGGGGCTTTCCTACGTACCTATATGTACGACTTTATTGAGCGTTTTGCCCCGCACCTCACTAAAGACGTGGTAGAAAAAGCCAATATGCTGCGTAATCAGGAAGAAATTGACAGGATGTTTGCCAGCTTCGACTTACCAATCCGTTAATTTTTAGCCTTTTCTGTTTAGTGCCCGCAATGGGCACTTATTAGTGTTGCAAATAAGAATAGTTATCAGTATCATGCCCAGCCATATTTAGTCTTAAACTGTTGTTATGAGCCAACCATTACGCGCGCCGCAATTCCCCAAATTTATGCGTTTATTGCACAGCTACAGTTCCATGTTGGTATTGGTGTTGCTGTTATTCTTTGCTATTACCGGTATTACACTAAATCACCCAGAGCTGATTTACAGTGCCGCCGGTAAACAAAGCGTGCAACGCAGCCTGGCCTTACCTGAAGCTTTACAATACGCAGAGCTACCGCACAGTGCCGAGCAGCAAGCGCAAATAGCGGCACAGTTTCGCTACTGGTTAAGTAGCGAGCATCAGGTTAAAGCCTCAGTGTTCAGCTATGTATTTGAGCCGGACGACATGTTGCTGGAACTCGACTTTAAGCGCCCTGCTGGTTATGCCTCTGTTATTGTTGATTTTTCTGCTAATAACGCAGAGCTGGAGCTGGAGTTTAACGGCTATCTGGCGCTGCTGAATGACTTACATAAAGGCCGCAACGCCGGCACCAGCTGGATAGTGCTGATAGATATTACCGCCATAGCCTGTGTGTTGTTTGCCCTGACCGGCTTTTATCTGATTTTAAAACAAAGCTCGCGCCGCAGTATTGGCAATAGCCTGGCCATGCTGGGAGTGTTTTTAACGTTACTGGCTTATGTGCTGTCTTTGCATTAATGCAACCTGACAGGATGTTGATTGAGGAAACCTAATGAAATTACGCCACCTTGCCTGTTGTATGTTTGCACTGTCTTGGGTAGCAAGTGCGCAACCGTCTGAAATTGCTTTAGAAATACCGGTAATAGAAACCAGCCAATATCACCGGCCTTATGTTGCGGTGTGGGTAGAGGATGCGCAGCAACAACCGGTAAAACTAATAGCCCTATGGGTTGAAAAACCAGACTGGTTAAAGGATTTACGCCGTTTTTGGCGCAAAATTGGCCGCAGCAACACGACTTTGGTCGACGCAGTAAGCGGTGCCACGCAAAAACCTGGCAACTATACCCTGCAATGGGATGGTAAAGATGACACTGGTGCAACGTTAAGCACGGGCCGTTACACACTGTTTGTTGAGGCTGCACGTGAGCAGGGTGGGCGCAGCCTGGTTAAGCATGAATTTGACCTGCCAGCTCAGGGTGCCGTTATTGAAATGGCAGCTGAGGGTGAGTTAGGCGCTGTTACAGCCACTATACGTTAAGCGCGGTCAGGCCGCATTTCAGAGTTTAAAAAGGACAGGATATTATGCTAAAAAAAACCGCAGTTTTACTATCGACATTGTTGCTGAGCAATAGTCTCAGTGCCCACACTTTATGGCTGCTGCCAAGCCATTATGTGCTGTCAAAACAGGATAGCTGGATCAGCGTGGACGCCTCTGCCGCCAATATGACGTTTGTGCCGGATAAAGGTATAAGTTTAGCCAGCCTGACACTACATTTACCGGATGGTAAAGTACAACAGGTAACGTCAGTGCATCAGGGCAAGCGTAAATCGATGGCCGACATACAACTGGCCGGCGATGGTACCTACAAGCTGGAAATGGCCAATCCCCTGCGCTTTTTTACCAGCTATGAGCTAAATGGTGAACGTAAACGGTTGATGGCCAATAAACAGGAACGTGCGGCGCAGCTGCCTGCCGGTGCCAGCAAAGTAGAAACTACACAAATGCGCAGCCGCAATTTTGCCTATATCACAGTAAATAGCCCAACAAACACTCTGGTTAAGCTGCAGGGCGAGGGGCTTGAGATCAGCAGCAAGGTGCATCCTGCTGATGTGGTGGCAGAAGAACCGTTGCACTTAGTTTTTAACCTTGACGGTAAACCGCAGGCAGGCGTAAAAGGCGTGCTGTCCTACGAAGGCGAGTTGTACCGCAATGACGCTGGCCGGATTGAATTTGAAACCGGTGCTGATGGTGCTTTTAGTTTTACACCTGCTACAGCTGGGCGTTATTTAATTGAAGCGTCCTATTCAGCCGACAGCGATTCGGCGTTGGCTGACAAGGTGCGTGAATCTGTTACTTATACTTTTGAAGTAGCACTGCCTTAATCGATATCGCGTCAAAATAACAAAGCCAGCCAAAATAAATAGGCTGGCTTTTTGCTATTTGTTACACTGCCGGCCATCTTTTAAAGCCTAAGCAGGGCCGGATAATGCGCATTTTTGCCGATGAAAATATGCCGTTGGTGCAACAGTTTTTTAATCAGTTTGGTGACGTTAACCTGTTTAACGGCCGACATGTCAGTGCGGCGCAGTTGCAGGATGCAGACATTTTATTGGTACGCTCAGTCAGTAATGTGAATGCGCAGTTGCTGCAGCACAATACTAAGCTGCGTTTTGTTGGTACTGCCACTATAGGTATGGACCATATTGACCAAACTTATCTGGCTGCACGCAATGTTGCCTTTGCCAGTGCGCCCGGCTGCAATGCCCAGTCCGTGGTAGAGTATGTGCTAAGCAGTTTGTGGTGCTTAGCAGACAAATATCAGTGGCAGTTAGCTGAAAAAACTGTAGCTATAGTCGGCGTCGGCAATATCGGCAGTCGGCTGGCCAAGGCGTTACAGGCGCTGAATATTAATGTGTTACTCTGTGATCCGGTGCGTGCCCGTAACGAAGCCGGGTTTAACCATACCGATTTTACCACGCTGTGCCAACAGGCCGATATTATCAGCTTTCACACACCGCTGATTAACAGCGGTAATGATGCCACCAAACACTTACTGAACACTGACACCCTGGCGCTGTTAAAGCCAGATTGTGCACTGATTAATGCTTCCCGTGGCGCTGTGATAGATAACCAGGCTTTATTGCAGGATTTAAGTCGGGCTGCTAAGCGCCGTGCTGTAGTACTGGATGTATGGGAGCACGAGCCGGACATCCTGACGGCGCTGTTACCCTATGTTGATATCGCCACGGCGCATATTGCCGGCCACAGCATTGAAGGCAAAGCCCGCGGTACTGAAATGCTGTATCAACGCTGCGCAGCCTTGCTGCAACAGCCGCGGCAACAACAGCTACAGCAGTTATTGCCGGTACCAGCGATGGAAAAACTGCAAATTAGTGCAAATTTTGGGCTTCCGGATGTCCAAAACTTAGCAAGACTGTTATATGATGTGCGACGTGACGATGCCTTACTGCGGCATTATTTACATAGCAAGGGCTTTGACTGGCTTCGCAAGTCATATCCGCCGCGGCGTGAATTCAGCTCGTTACAACTGTGTGGCAAGGTCATACCGGACTTTTTGCCACAATTAGGTTTTAGCCTCGCACAATAACAAGAGGAACTGTCATGGCTTCGCAATACAATGTTGCCGTTTTAGGTGCAACAGGTTTGGTAGGACAACATTTAATTGAAATTCTGGAACAGCGTGATTTCCCGGTAGGGCAGTTGTTTCCTCTGGCCAGCAGCCGTTCTGCCGGCGGTACCGTGACATTTAAAGGCAAGAAAATTAAGGTTATTGATGCCGAAACCTTTGACTGGTCACAGGCGCAAATTGGTTTGTTTTCGGCCGGTGGCAGTGTGTCGGCTATTTATGCGCCTAAAGCCGCCGATGCCGGCTGTGTGGTGATCGACAACACCTCACATTACCGCTACGAGCCGGATATTCCGCTGGTGGTGCCGGAAGTTAATGCGCATGCTATTGCCGATTACCGTAACCGCAACATTATTGCTAACCCGAATTGCTCTACCATTCAGATGCTGGTGGCGCTAAAACCAATTCATGATGCGGTGGGGATCAGCCGGATTAATGTCGCTACTTATCAATCTGTCAGCGGCGCCGGTCAGGACGCAGTAGAAGCGCTGGCCCATGAAGCAGCACAGCTGATGAATGGCAGGCCGATCGAGAAAGAGGGCCAGTTTGCCCGCCAGATCGCTTTTAATGTGATCCCGCAAATAGATGTGTTTTTGGATAATGGCTACACCAAAGAAGAAATGAAAATGCACTGGGAAACGCAGAAGATTTTCGGTGACGACAGTATTTCCGTCAACGCTACTGCCGTGCGGGTGCCAGTGTTTTTCGGCCATGCCGAAGCGGTGCACATAGAAACCCGGATGCCTATCAGCGTTGAGCAGGTAAAAGCGCTGCTGGCCGATGCGCCAGGAGTGGTATTACTGGAAAACAACGCCGATTTCCCCACCCAGGTGTGCAGTGCTGCCGGTAAAGACGAGGTTTTTGTTGGCCGGATCCGCCAGGATTTGTCGCATGAAAACGGCATTAACCTCTGGGTCGTGGCGGATAATATCCGCAAAGGCGCCGCTACCAACAGCATCCAGATTGCTGAACATTTAATCCGCGATTATTTATAATTAACGGGCCCGGCAGGGCCCGTTTTATTTTGTCTGATAGTCTATAAATTTCAATGCGTTGCTTTAAGTACTGGTTATAATTGTCCGGGTGCTTTATATTTTAATTACACCAGCACCAGTGAAAACTGGAATATAGTTTGCAATGCGGCTAAAGACAGGCTGTTATGCCGCCGACATCTTGATGTAATTGTGCCTGAACCTGGGTAGGGACCTTTAATGCCTTTGCTATTCGTTGTTTTTATTGTTGTGTTTGTCAATTTTTCGTCGTCAGTCTTGGCGCAGGAAACGACAATCAAACTTCGCGGACCGCGCAGTACTGATACCTTGCCTGCTCCGGAGACGCTTGGGCCTTTGGCACCATCGGACACACTGTGGCGGGTAGCCGAACGTATCAGGCCGCAGCCGGATATTAGCCTGTATCAGGTGATGTATGCACTCTACCTGAAAAATCCGACCGCCTTTCTTGACAATAATCTGAATCATCTGCGGCCAGGTGCCGTACTGTTGCTGCCTACTGCCAATGAAATGCGCCAGGTCGATTTGGCGTTAGCCCGGCAAAAGTCTGAGCAGGACGATGTGCGCTGGGCAGAGCGGCAAAAAATTGCCACTGACCAGCCCGCTGCAGACAAGGCCGGCCCTGGCCAGCTAACTAAAAGTAGTACCACAGCGCAGTGGCGAGCAGAACTGGACCAATTAAGTCAGCAGCAGCGCCAGGACCTGGACAGCTTACGCAGTCAATTTGCTGACTCAATGCAATTGGTTGAGACCATGGTAGGTGAGAACCTGCAACTTAAAACCAGCCTTGGCAGGGTGCAGCACGAGCTTGAACTGTTAAAAGCGCAATTAGGTGAAGATAGCGAAATTCAGCAGCAGTTGCGGCAGTTATTACAGCAACAGCAGCAATTGTTGCAGGAAAAAGCCGAACAGCAAGCCAAAGAAGCCGAATCGTCCTGGTCTAACTGGCTAACGCACCCGCTAATGTGGATTTTGGCCGCCTGTATTCCGGCTCTGTTGGTGCTGCTGGGCGTATTATTCTGGGTGAAAAAGCGCGGTAAACATACTGAGCAGGTAGTGAATGCTGCAACAACAGAGCCGGCGGCTAACCCGTCATATCAGTCGCCTTTACCACCGTTAGATGATAACGATGATGTTGATGAGAGTCTGTTTGAGATCGACGATGCCTTGCTGGAAGACGCCTTTACTGACACTCCGGCAGCAGAGCCGCAGGCATTGCATGACGATCTGTTAGAGTTTGATGACGCTCTGTCATTTGACGATGATGACAGCTTGTTACCGCCAGACAGCACGCCATTGCAGGCGGATACCACTGACGACGCTTTAACAGATGAATTCGACCCGGAAAATATTTTATCAGACGATGATCTGTCAGCGCTGCTGGCTGCCGCTGATGACGACGACGATGTTATTGAACTGGCCGATGACAGCCTGCAACAAGATGACTT
Organism: Gammaproteobacteria bacterium; assembly: GCA_018826295.1. Lineage (GTDB taxonomy): Bacteria > Pseudomonadota > Gammaproteobacteria > Enterobacterales > Alteromonadaceae > Alishewanella. Next base: position 20,523 of record JAHJZX010000061.1, on the reverse strand, counting down.
GAACAGCATAGCAGAGCAAGACGATGAGTTGTTGGCTGCTGCCGATGATGAATTGTTGCCTGAGGCTGACGATGACCTACTTGCGGCGGCTGACGAATTGTTGCCAGAAGCAGACGATGAGCTACAGATCGAAGCTGATGATGACCTGTTATCAGAAGTTGGTGCTGAACAGCTAACCGAAACAGTTGACGATCTGATGGCCGGTGCTGACGATGATCTGCTGGCGGCAGCTGACGATGACAGTAGTTTTGATATAGATGAGCTGATTGAGGAGATCGATTTAGATCAACCGGATGTCCTCGAACCAGATGAACCATCACAGGCTGAGCAATTATCCGCCGCACTAAACCAGACACTCAGCACAGACACTACCCCGGCGGCTGAGCCTGTAGTACAAACAGAGCCTGCTGCACAAACAGCAGATGATATTATTGCCGAAACCGAGCAACTTGCCGGCGAGTCTGAACAGTACAACCCGGATCGAACCGAGTTAGATGACTTTGCAGAGAGTCTGGCCGGTGAACTGCCTCAGAGCGAACCAGAGCAGCCGGAAGCTGACAGCGAAACCAATCCGGATGCCGAGCTGGCCGACAATGAAACTATGCTCAGTGCCGAACTTTCTGAGCTGTTAGAGCAAGCCAGCGAATTTATGCCGCAGGTTGACAGCGATACAACAGAGACAGCTGCTGACACTGCAGCAGCTGATAACGAAACCGCTTTGCTGCCCGACGACGATATTTTGTTGCTGGATGATATCGGCGCTGAGGTGGACGATGATAAAACACTGACAGCGTTAGATTTAACCAGCTCAGAAGATGATAGCGTACCACGTATTTCTGAGGCCGCACTGTCGGTTGAAAACCCCAGCAAGATGTTGGATCAGTATCCGGAGCTGGAATTGACCGATGATGAGCTGCTATCAGAAGTGTCCGCCGATATGCTGTTAGACGAGCTAACAGATGTGTCTGCCGACGATGAGACGGACAATGTGCCCGAACTGGAATTAGACCCGGTTCCTGAAGCACAATTTGATACGCTGATGTCGGAACTTGAAGCCATGGCCGACAATCTTGAGCAAGCCGAACATACTAGCAGTGCACTACAGGCTAATGCCGAGTTACTGGCCGAGCTGGAGCAGCATGCAGAGCCAGGCCACAACTTTGGTGATGACGACTTTGTTGAAATTGACAGCTTATTGGCTGGTGCGGGGTCGTCCCAGGACGATGCGCAGCGGTTTGATAGCCTGAACGTTAACGTAGGGTTGGAAGACTACGCTGATATTATCGGCGAACACGAACAGCGCGACGTTGATACTGAAGATAACGGTTACTCCGCTAAACTGGACCTGGTGCGGGCTTACATTGAAATGGATGATAGCGAAAGTGCAGAACTGATACTGGATGAGATTTTGGCATCGGATGCGCCTGAGCATGTTAAAACCGAAGCGCAGCGACTAAGAAGCTGAATACTGCTAAATGCCGGCGGCTTCAGGTATAATCGCCGCCGTTTAGTAAGAGGGTAAGGCATGCGCATCGCATTAGGTGTTGAATACGACGGAACCGCGTTTTATGGCTGGCAACGCCAGCGTGAAGTTAACAGCGTACAGCAAGAGCTGGAAACAGCCTTGTCCAGCGTGGCTAGCCACAGTGTGGAATTATTTTGTGCCGGCCGCACAGACGCCGGTGTGCATGCCACAGGCCAGGTGGTGCACTTTGACACCAGTGCAGTACGTGATGTTAAAGCCTGGGTGATGGGGACAAATGCCCGTTTGCCAGACGCTGTTGCTGTGCGTTGGGCAAAGCCGGTTCCGGATGACTTTCATGCCCGTTTCAGCGCAACAGCCCGTCGCTATCGCTACATTATTTATAACCATAAGTATCGGCCTGCTATATTACGCAGTGGTTTAAGCCATTACCATCAGCAGCTTGATATTGAGCTGATGCAACAAGCGGCACCTTACCTGTTGGGTGAACAGGATTTCACCTCTTTTCGCGCTATTCAGTGTCAATCGCACAGCCCTAATCGCAACATTCATCATCTGCATATACAGCGACAGGGCGATTACATCATACTCGACATCAAGGCTAATGCTTTCCTGCATCATATGGTGCGTAATATTACCGGCAGTTTACTGGAGGTCGGCATGAAACGGCAGCCTCCGCAATGGATAGCCCAATTGCTGGCAGCAAAGGATCGCAATCTGGCCGCAGCAACAGCCAAAGCCGGCGGTTTGTACCTGGTGGAGGTTGACTATCCCGAGCACTTTGCGTTGCCCTCGGTTGCCGCTGGCCCATTGTTCATCAGCGGTTAGGCCATACTACTAAGACCAGTTTTCTGTATTCGCCGTACTGTGTTTTATGCTTTAATAGCGCCGGTTTACTGAATTTCGGCGTTTTTTAACGTATTTTCGCCATAGCCTTAGTCGCTGTGGCGTTAGCAATAGGACATATTTATGAGTTGGTTAGAAAAGATCCTGCCCAGAACATCCTCTTCTTCCGCGCGTCGAAATATCCCGGAAGGTGTCTGGACGAAATGTACTTCTTGCGAGGCGGTATTATATAAGGCTGACTTAGATCGTAATTTAGGTGTCTGTCCAAAATGCGATCACCATATGCGGGTGTCGGCCCGTGCCCGTCTGCACAGTTTTCTTGATACCAATACAGGTAAAGAGTTGGCAGCCGAGCTGGAGCCGCAAGATTTATTAAAGTTTAAAGACAGCAAGCGCTATAAAGATCGCATTTCCGCTGCGCAAAAGCAGACCAACGAAAAAGACGCTATGGTGGTAATGCACGGCACTTTACAAGGCATGCCGATAGTCGCTGCGTCGTTTGAGTTTGAATTTATGGGCGGCTCTATGGCGTCAGTAGTGGGCGCCAAGTTTGTTGCCGGTGTTGAACACGCATTAAAGCACAAGGTACCTTTTGTCTGTTTTTCAGCCAGCGGCGGTGCCCGGATGCAGGAAGCGCTGTTTTCACTGATGCAGATGGCGAAAACCAGTGCTGCGCTGGCAAAACTGAGCGAAGCGGGCCTGCCGTATATTTCCGTGTTAACCGATCCGACTATGGGCGGGGTGTCAGCCAGTCTGGCAATGCTTGGCGATGTTAACATTGGTGAACCCAAAGCGCTTATTGGTTTTGCCGGCCCACGGGTAATCGAACAGACAGTGCGGGAGAAACTGCCTGAAGGCTTTCAGCGTAGCGAATTTTTATTAGAACATGGCGCTATTGATATGATTGTTGACCGGCGCAAAATGCGCGATACAATTGCGCGACTTGTTGCTAAGTTTATGCAGCTGCCCGCTCCGCAATCGGAGCACAGCGCCGCTTAAGGGTTAAATGTCCACATCAACTCCTGCTAGCCAATCGTGTCAGACACTGACCGATTGGCTTTGTTATATCGAACAAAGTCATCCTATACATCAAATTGAGCTTGGTCTTGACCGGGTGCTGCAGGTAGCGCAGCGTGCTGGTTTACAGCATTTGCCCGGGCACAGCATTTTAATTGGTGGCACTAATGGCAAAGGCACTACCGCGCGCTGTCTGGAGCAGCTATTGCTGGCTCAGGGCTATAGTGTTGGTGTCTACAGTTCGCCGCATTTACTGCATTTTAATGAACGTTTGCGTATCAATGGCGCTGATGTTGCTGATGAGCTATGGCTATCCGGCTTTGCGTTTGTCGAGCAACTGCGTGCAGATATAGCGCTGACATACTTTGAATTTACCACACTGGTGGCATTTTATCTGTTGCGCCAGCAGCAGTGTGATTTTTGCCTGATTGAGGTTGGCCTGGGCGGCAGATTGGATGCCACCAATATTATCTCACCCGACATCAGTGTTATAACCACAGTCGATCTAGATCATCAGGATTGGCTGGGGGATACCCGCGAGGCAATTGGTTTTGAAAAAGCCGGTATTTTTCGACCGGGTAAAACCGCCGTAATAGGTGAGCTTGAGCCACCTGCCACAGTATTAACGCAAGCTGAAAAGCTGGGTTGCAACACTGTAGTGGTTAATCAGCAGTATTCTTACCAGCAAGAGACAAACCATTGGCATTGGCGCGGCCAGCACAGCCAGCTTGAGGCACTGCCTTACCCGGCGATGCCGGTGCAAAATGCAGCTTGCGCACTGGCAATACTTGAGCAGCTAAACTGCCTGCCTGCCGCCGAACAGACAGTTGCTGTACTGTCCGCCCTAACCCTGACAGGGCGTATGCAATGGTTGCAACAAAGCCCGGCTATAATAGTGGATGTGGCGCACAATCCGCAGTCTGCGCGTTATCTGGCGCAGCAGCTACACAGCTTAAAGCCGCGCTTTAGCAAGGTTGTAGCGCTGGTGGGTATGCTCAAAGATAAGGATATTAGCCAGACGCTGGCACCCTTGACGTCACTGTTTGATCAATGGCATCTTGTGTCTTTGGCTGGGGTAAGGGGAGCACCTGCACAACAGTTAGTCAGATCTCTGCCAGATACTGTCAGTGATGTTACACTGCATGATGATGTGTTAACGGCGTTTAATCATGTCAGTACAACATTAGAGACCGATCAGTTGTTAGTGGTATTTGGTTCGTTTTTCACCGTGTCTGCCGTACTGGCAGATCAACAGGAGGCAAGGTGACAGCCGCATTTAAACATCGTTTACTGGGCACAGCGATACTGGTCATGGCCGGTATTATATTTCTGCCAGATCTGCTGGATGGTGAAAAGCAGGTAGTGAAAGATGATTTTAAAGTGATCCCAGACCGGCCTGAATTTAAAGGTGTGCAGCAACAGCAGGTAATTGACGGCACTAAACTAACCGAACTGCAGCAGCAATTGCAGCCGGCAGCGGTTGATGAGCAACCACTGGACCTGCCCGCAGCCGAGTTACCGCCACAGCAGGTGGTGCAGGTAACCGTTGAGTCTGAAGCCGTAAAAAGCCAGGCTAACCCGGCGCTGGCACAGGCTGGTTGGGTCGTCCGGGTGGGCAGTTTTAGCAAAGTACAAAATGCCAATGCCCTGGTAGCCAAGCTACGTCAGGCAGGCTTTGTAACTTTTACCCGCAATATTACCAATACCCAGGGATTGCAGCTAACCAGTGTGCTGGTAGGGCCGGAATTACGTAAAGAAAAGCTGGAGCAGCAACTGGCGAAACTGCAACAATTAACCGGGCTTGAGCGACTAACGGTAATGAGTTACCAGCCGGCTGAAAATAATTAGCCAAGCGGACGCTGTGTTTGGTAGAATGCGCGCCGTCATCAAACAACCTTTGGTAGCAAATGGTCTGGGTTGATTTTGCCATACTGGCAATCATAGCGTTATCTGCCGTTATCAGTCTGGTACGCGGCTTTGTTAAAGAAGCCATATCACTGGCTGTCTGGGTGCTGGCATTCTTTATTGCCAGCCAATACTATCCGCATTTAGCCGGACTTTTTACATCGATGCAGGATCAAACCCTGCGCAATGCTTCTGCTATCGCTATTCTGTTTCTTAGCAGCCTGATCCTCGGTGCATTAATTAATTTTGTTATCGGTAAATTAGTACAGTCTACCGGCTTGTCTGGTACCGACCGTGTGCTGGGGCTGGTATTTGGTGCACTGCGTGGTGTGCTGATTGTCAGCGCCGTATTATTTTTTCTGGATGCCTTTACGCCTGTTGCCAGTGCTGACTGGTGGCAGACTTCTATATTGATCCCCGAATTTGGTTTTATCATTGAATGGTTCTTCGAGTATTTGCAGAACCATTCCAGTTTTATGCAAAAGCCCTAGCGTTGGCGAGGAAGAAAATCCATGTGTGGTATTGTTGGTATTGTTGGAAAGTATCCGGTTAATCAGGCTCTGTATGACGGTTTAACGGTATTACAGCACCGGGGGCAGGATGCAGCGGGCATCGTAACCGTAGACAACAACACGCTGCGCCTGCGCAAAGCGAACGGTCTGGTTAAAGACGTGTTTGAGACAAGGCATATGCAGCGTTTGGCCGGTAACATTGGCCTTGGCCATGTGCGTTATCCGACTGCTGGCTCATCCAGCACGGCCGAAGCCCAGCCTTTTTATGTTAACAGTCCCTTTGGTATTGCGTTGGCACACAACGGTAACCTGACTAATTCACACCAGTTAAAAGAAGAAATTTTCCGCGTGGCCCGTCGCCATGTAAATACCACATCAGATTCTGAAGTATTGCTAAACGTTCTGGCACATGAGCTACACAACAGTGGTGTGATGGAATTGCAGGCCGAACATATTTTCCGCGCTGTCGCTAATGTGCATCGCAAGGTTAAAGGTGGTTATGCGGTAGTGGCGTTAATTATCGGCCATGGTTTACTGGCGTTTCGCGACCCTAACGGCATTCGGCCATTGGTAATGGGTAAGCGCGAAACTGAGCTTGGCACTGAATATATGGTGGCATCTGAGAGCGTGGCGTTAGACGCAGACGGCTTTACCGTATTACGTGATGTGTCGCCGGGCGAAGCCGTTTATATTACTGAGCAGGGCGAATTGCACAGCTTTCAGTGTGCAGAAAACCCCAGCTACACGCCGTGTATTTTTGAATATGTTTATTTTGCCCGGCCAGATTCAACCATCGACAATATTTCGGTGTATGCCTCGCGTGTAGCTATGGGCACTATGCTGGGGCAAAAAATTAAGCGTGAGTGGGCGCACCTGGATATTGACGTGGTAATTCCTATCCCGGAAACCAGCAATGATGCGGCGCTGCAAATTGCTACGGTACTGGGTTTACCTTATCGTCAGGGTTACGTAAAAAACCGCTATATCGGCCGTACTTTTATTATGCCAGGTCAGGAAGCGCGGAAAAAATCGGTAAAACGTAAGCTCAATGCTATTAAGCAGGAGTTTAAAGGCAAAAACGTATTGCTGGTCGATGACTCTATAGTGCGTGGTACTACCTCAGAGCAAATTATCGACATGGCGCGTGAGGCGGGGGCAAAGAAGGTGTATTTTGCCTCAGCAGCACCGGAAATCCGTTTCCCTAACGTGTACGGTATTGATATGCCGTCGGCCAATGAGTTAATAGCCCATGGCCATGATGTCGATAGCATCTGTGATATTATTGGCGCTGATGGCTTAATTTTTCAGTCGCTGCCTGATTTGATCGAAGCGGTGCGGTCGGAAAACCCACAAATTAAGCGTTTTGAAACCTCGGTTTTTGATGGTAACTACGTTACCAACGATATAGATCAGGATTATCTGAACCGGTTAGATCAAATGCGCAATGATGACAGCAAAGCCAAATCGCAGGCGGCTATGGCCACTAACCTGGAAACCTACAACGAAGGTTAATTGGCCGCAGACATAAAAAAAGGGAGCCTCGGCTCCCTTTTGTTGTTTTTACACTTAGTGGGTAAAGGTCGGGCCGAAACCTGAGCTCCACAATATTGCCGTTGCGGTCATTACACATACCAGCAATATCAAGCCACAGGTTACTACTGAGCTGGCATAAATAAAACCACGCTCTTCTGGAATATGCATAAGGATCGGTACGCCGACATACAACAGATATACCGAATAGGCCAAGCCCGCCAGCCCTATGGTCATTACAACCCATAGCTCAGGGTATAAGCCGGCAAAGCCAACCATAAATAACGGCGTTGACGTGTAAGCGGCCAGCTCCAGGGTTTGGGTGTAGGTGGGTTCGGCACCAAAGGTATGTGCCATCCAATGCGCCAGTAACGCCAGGGCAAACACACCGGCTATCAGAGCAAAGTACATGGCTACTGATAGCATCAGGGCACTGTCGGCGGTTAACATAATGCGATCGCCGGCACCAATACTCCAACCTAAATGCACCGCAGAGTAATAGGCGCATACCGACGGGATCAATGCCACCAGCAGAATGTGAATTAAGCTATAACGAAAACTTTCATGTCTTGCATCTATTGTATGCCACTCTTCTTTCGGGTGCGCATACAGTCCCCATAAGTGATTCAATATCATAATTATTATCCTTGTCACTACGTCTGCACAACTTTAGCTATTTTTGATAGCCGTTATATCAGTTATGGCCAATATAATGCGCTTCGTCAAGCAGATTGTTTGAAATTTGGCCGCCGTTTTATTGTGCATACTCAGCTGCTTGGTGTCGGCAGTGCTATTGGCTATAATGCGCGCCGGATTTAACAATAGAAGTGCAGCCATGCTAAGCGCTGAAATAAGCCAGTTACTGAAGCCGGTGCAGCAGTTTTTACACTGCGCTACACCGCAAGAGTGGTTAACAATGGCCGCCAGGCCGGCACATTTAGCCGTATTGCTGCAGGACCATATGATCTGTGAATTAAAAGCGGCGCAATCGGCTATGTATCTGATCCGTCGTTATGCCGCAGATGAACAAAGTGGCGAAGCGCTGTTGCAGTGGCTAAAACCCTATGAAGATTTTACTTACCGTCAGCAAGGCGACTGGCAGGCGCTGGCCGGGCTGAGCCTGAAAAAATCGATGCTGGCTAAAGCTGACAGCCCGCAGGCCCAACAGCTGATAGATAAAATGGTATTGCTGATTAAAGAAGAGCTACATCATTTTTATCAGGTACTGGAAGTCATGGCGAAGCACGGCATTAAATACGAGAAAATTAGTTCCAGCCGCTATGCTAAAGGCTTACTGCGTCACGTGCGCACTTATGAACCCGCTGCGATGGTCGATAAGCTTATTTGTGGTGCTTATATTGAAGCGCGATCCTGTGAGCGTTTTGCCAAATTAGCACCGGATTTACCGGCTGATATTGCCGATTTTTATATCTCATTATTGCGCTCTGAAGCGCGGCATTATCAGGATTACCTGGCGTTGGCGACAGACATTGCCGCTGAGGATATCAGTGAACGGGTCCGCTTTTTTGGCCAGATTGAAGCCGAGCTTATTTTAGCGCCAGACAGCGATTTTAAATTTCACAGCGGCGTACCGCTTAGCGCTTAATAAACACCAGCCAAAGCGGCTGGTGTTTATGTTGTGCCGTGGCTTATCAGGCCGGTTTTTTCTGTCGCTGATGTAGCAACCGGTACAGTGCCGGCAGTAATACCAGGGTTAACAGCGTAGCTGACAAAATGCCGCCAATTACCACAGTCGCCAGCGGCCGTTGTACTTCAGCACCGGTGCCGCTGTTAAACGCCATCGGTAAAAAGCCCAGGCTGGCCACTAAGGCGGTCATTAGCACCGGCCGTAAGCGTTGCACGGCACCCTGCACTATAGCCTGCTGCAGCGCCATGCCCTGAGCGCGCAGCTGCGTAATCATCGCCAGCATTACCACGCCGTTAAGTACGGCAATACCGGATAACGCAATAAAGCCGACAGCGGCAGATATCGACAATGGCATATCGCGTAGCAACAGCGCCGCAACGCCACCGGTTAATGCCAGTGGCACAGCACTGAACACCAGCAACGCATCTTTGGCAGAATTAAGTGCACTGAACAGCAAGCCAAATATCAGCAATAACGTCAGCGGTACTACCCACTTTAAGCGGTTAATCGCCGATTGCAGTTGCTCAAAGGTGCCGCCGTAGCCCAGCCAGTAACCCGCGGGCAACGGCAGTCTATCGGCCATTAATTGTTGGCTTTCACTGATAAAACTGCCAAGGTCACGACCCACGACATTGGCGGTTACCACCACATTGCGCTTGGTGTTTTGCCGGTTTATCTGGTTGGGGGCGTCAATTTCATTAAAATGCGCCACTTCTCCCAGAGGTACATAGGTTAACTCGGGCGCATTGTTATGGCCGTCAGGCGCAGCCGTAAGGGGCAGGGGCAACTGTTTTAACTGCTGCGGATCGCTGCGTAGTGCTTCATCGGCCCGGATCATCAGTGCAAAGGCTTTGTCCCCCTCGTAAATAAGCCCGACTTGTTCACCGCCTACCAGGGTTTGAATATGATGTTGCACACTGGCGACATCTAATCCCAGTAGCGCCAGATGCTCGCGGTCAGGTTCAATCGACAGCATCGGCAAACCTGTGGCTTGCTCCATTCGCACATCAACTGCACCGGGCACGCTTGCCAGTAATCCGGTTGCGGTTTGCGCCAGTTGTGTCAGCACGTTTAAGTCGTCGCCGTAAATACGCAGCGCCACGTCGCTGCGCACGCCGGCGATCAGCTCGTTAAAGCGCATTTCTATTGGCTGGGTAAACTCGTAGTTATTGCCGGGCAAGGCCTCTACTGTCTGGCGCAGCAATGTCAGTAATTCCGCCTTAGTCATGTCCGGGGACGGCCATTGGCTTGGCGGTTTTAACATCACAAAGGTATCGGCGACATTGGGTGGCATAGGATCGGTGGCAATTTCTGCTGTGCCCAGTTTGCTGAAAACCGCTGCAACCTGTGGTAGGGCGGCAATTTCGCGCTCGAGCAATAATTGCATTTGCAGCGACTGGCTTAAACTGGTGCCGGGAATTCGCAGTGCATGTAAGGCAATATCGCCCTCATCCAGCTGCGGCATAAACTCGGTACCCAGTTTACTGCCTTGCCAGAATATTGCTGCCATCAGTAGCAACGCCGCACTGATAAACCGCACTGAATAGCGCAAGCTCAGGTTCAGCAAAGCAGCGTAGCCCTGTTTTAGCCGGCGCAGCAGGGCAGAGTCATGCTCGTTAACTTTACCGCGGACCAAGATGACAATGGCTGCCGGTACAAAGGTTATCGCCAGGATCACCGCGCCGCTCAGGGCTGCGATAACAGTAAAGGCCATCGGATGAAACATTTTGCCTTCAATGCCGCCCAGCGCAAATATCGGCATAAACACCAACATTATAATCAGTACGCCAAACACCGCCGGGGTAAACACCTCGCGCGTTGCCTGATACACTTCGCTTACGCGCTCATCCAGAGTCAGTAGACGGCCCCGCTGTTGCTGCGCCAGGCCCAGGCGGCGCAGGCAGTTTTCTACCACGATAACGGCACCATCGACCATTAAACCAAAGTCAATTGCGCCTAAGCTCATTAGGTTACCGCTGACCTTATTTAGCGCCATGCCGCTGATGGCAAACAACATACTAAGCGGGATCACCATCGCGGTGATTAGCGCCGCGCGAATATTACCCAAAAACACAAACAGCACCACCACGACCAGCACGGCGCCTTCAAACAGGTTTTTTTGCACTGTCGCTATGGTTTTATCCACCAGGCTGGTGCGGTTGTACACCACAGTTGCGCTAACACCGGCCGGCAAGGAGCGGTTAACCTGCTGCAGCTTTTCCGCCACGGCTTTGGCAACGGTACGGCTGTTTTCGCCCAGTAGCATAAAGACGGTGCCCAGCACCGTTTCTTCGCCGTTTAAGCTGGCCGCGCCGCTGCGTAGCTCTTTGCCAAAATAGACATCTGCCACATCGCGCAACCTCACCGGCGCATCGTCGCGCTTGGCAATAATAAGCTCGCTGATATCTGTCAGATTGCGCAATTGCCCGGGCGAACGCACCAGCCATTGTTCACCGCGCTGCTCAATATAACCGGCACCGACATTGTTGTTATTACGTGACAGCGCGTTACTAATGTCTGTCAGCGTCAGGTTATACGCCAACAATTTTGCCGGATCGGGCGCTACCTGATACTGACGCTGATAGCCGCCAATGGTATTTACCTCGGTTACGCCGGCTACGGTTACCAGCTGGGGTTTAATCAACCAGTCCTGTATGGTGCGCAAATCTTCAGCATTGTAAGCTGTGCCATCGGCTTTTAGTGCGCCGGGTGCAGCGCTGACGCTATACATGAAAATTTCACCCAGGCCGGTGGTTATCGGGCCCAGACTGGGGTTGGTGTCAGATGGTAAGTTGGCCCTTATCGCCTGCAAGCGTTCTGTTACCTGCTGGCGGGCGCGATATATATCGCTGCTATCATTAAACACCAGTGTTACCTGAGACATGCCATAGCGTGACAGTGAGCGGCTGTATTGCAGTTGCGGCAAACCTGCCATGGCATTTTCAATTATCACGGTTAGCCGCTGTTCGGTTTCCAGCGGTGAATAGCCAGCAGCGGCAGTATTTATTTGCACCTGCACATTAGTAATATCCGGTACGGCGTCCATTGGCAGACGTTTAGCGTGGTAAATACCCAGTACCACCAGCAGCAGTGTAAGCCCCAGGATAAGATAGCGCCGTGTCAGGGCAAACTTTAATAGTATATCAATCATGACGCCCTCCTAGTGAGCATGGCTGGCGCCAGATTTAAGGGCATCAGCTTTTAGGACAAAGCTGTTGTCGCTGGCATATTCGCTACCTGTCGCTAAACCAGACACCACTTCAATGTAGCTTGCGTCCTCGCGGCCAAACTCTGGCTGGATGGCAGTAAATACGTCGTTTTCCCGGACAAACAGCACAGCTTTCCCCTCTATCCGCTGAAGAGCTTGCTTTTTAACTGCCAGCGCTACCGGTATTTCAGCCGTTTGCACCAGGGCTTTTACATGCATACCCGGGCGCCAGTAGCCGCTTTGGTTATCCAGCACGGCGCGCATCCGGGCAATATGGCCGGCGGTCATTTGCGGCGCGATATAACTGATATTGCTGTTGGCGCTTTGGCCATGATGCAGGCTGAATACAGTTAGCGGCATGCCAGTTTGCAACTGCTGAATGTCGTTTGGAAAAGCGGACAGCTCGACATAAACTTTGCTGTAATCGACCAGGCTTAGCAGCACTTCATCGCGTACCTGTTGCTGCTCATTAAAATAGCGCTCGGCTATAACGCCGTCTGCCGGTGCATGAATGCTATAGGTTTTTAACGTAGTGGCATTGGTTAGCCTGGCCAGCAGCTGGCCTTTGCTGACGCTGTCGCCCTGTTGCACCAATATCTGCTGCAGTGTACCGGCATAAGGCGCTCTGATCTGATATTGGGCGGTAGGGATGGCTTTGATCACACCAAACAGAGCGGTGTGTTGCAGCAAAGTGCGGCTGCCAGCAATCTCAATGCTAATATTGTTTAGCTGCTGCATGTTGTCCGTTAAGTTAACCTGCAGGTCGTCATGGTCATCGGCGTGAGCATGCCCGGTCTCGTCATGGTTATGCCCGTCGCCGCCGGCCAATGCGGCGCTGTTTAACAGTAAGCTGGCCAGGCTAAATAATATAGCAGCCCAAAAGGTAGGCTTAGTCATGTTGCTTCTCCACAGTTATAACCGGCTTGGTACTGTCAAGTGTCAGGGGCTGGCCGGTCAGGCGCTCCAACTGCAGTAAGTTCAGGTGAAAGGTACTTTGGCTTTCAATCAACTCGCGCTCAGCCTGGGCCAGCTCTTCTTCAGCCGATAACACATTGAGTAAGTCAATCTGACCTTGCTGATAGCCATGCAGGCTAAGCTGGCGCAGCGCCTTGGCTTCGGGCAGTAACAGGGTCTCGATAGCCTGCACAGTGTCACGCAATTGCTGCAGGCTCAGCCATTGTTGTTGTAGTAACAGCGTTAGTTGTGTCGCGCTGAGTTGTTGCTGCGTTGCCAGCAACTGTTGCTCAGCCAGCTGCGCCCGGCGTTGGCCCTGGTTTGGATCAGTCAGGTTGAGCGGCAGGCTTACGCCAAGCAACAGCGAGGTCTCGTTACTGGCCTGATCACGTTTAAGCCCGGCAGACCAGCGCATATCAGCTTTACTGTTGGCTTCGGTTAAGCGCAGCTGACTTTGCGCAATACGCTGCAGTGTGACAAAGCGCTGCAGTGTCGCGCTGCGTTGCAGTTGGCTTTGCAGGATCGACAGTGGCGGCAGTTGTGGTAGCACAGCAAGCTCGCCGTTTACCTGAGTAAAATCAGGTACAGCTTGCCAACTGGCCGCCAGACGATAGCGCTGGCTTTCTGTGGCCTGGTTAATATCGGCCTGGGCTATTTTGCTACGCACCAGGCGTAGTTTAATCCGGCTGATATCAGCATCGAGCAGAGTGCCGGCGTTACTGCGCAGTTGCGCGGTATTTAACAGCGTTTGCTCACGGCTGATTTTGGCACTGGCCCATAACTGCAATTGCTGCAGTCGCAGCAGTTGCAGATAGTGCCCGGTAGTATTAGCCAGTGCATCCAGCCGGGCCAGTTCGTAATTATCACGTTGCAACTGGCTTTGGTTAAGCGCCAGGTCCAGCCTGCGTTCACGCTTTTGCCCCAGCTCTATTTGCTGGCTTAGGCTAAGGCTTAACTCAGCGCCGCTTAACCCCGGGCTGTCTCCAGTGCCGGCGACATTCTCCAGCGTCACTGCCAATTCAGGGTTGGGTGTTACAGCCGCCTGCAATTGTGCCGCTTCTGCCATCCGCAGCTGATACGGAAAGGTTTGCAGCGTCGCGTCATGTTGTAAAGTGCGCTGCAACGCCTGCGCCAGCGTGAGGGGTTGCCTGTCGGCCCCCCGCGCAAAAGGCGCAGCCGAATAGCTCACAGCCACCAGTAATGCTGGCAGCATAAATGTCATACGCATAGGTATGCTCCTGTTAGTTAATCAGTACAGTAATATTGAAAAACGGCCAGGATCAGGCGTTGGGGGGCGGTACCGGTGGTGAATAACTTAGCGGCAATAGCGCCGGTTGTAGGGCTAAACTGCGGCTTGCACCCACAGCAATGGGCTTAACATTATGGATATAAGAGATAGCACAGGTAACGTGTGCATGCGCAGAATGGTGTTCATCAGCATCAGCATCAGCATCAGCATCGGCATCGCTGTCGGCGGTTAGCGTGCTGTGTTGGCTGCTTGCTGAATGGGCATCATAGATATAAGAGGTGTAGCTATGTTCGTGCTCAGGCATATGCACAACCAATGCATCACACGCCATTACAGCATGGTTTAGCATTGCGGTTAGCAAAATAAACAGCTTTACGCTTTTAAGCCACATTGCATTTAAGCCACATAATATCTTTAGCAGTCGGCGGCTATGTTACAGCGCACACCGCTTAGCAACAAGCGAAAATATATCCGGCTGGTTGCCGGCATTACAGAATAACGCAGTACTCTGCAACCACCACTCTATTGCGCCCGCTGTGTTTCGCCTGGTACAGCGCAGCGTCAGCATCGGCGTACAGCTGCTCAAAATTAGCATTGTCGCGCGCCAGTGCTATACCAACAGACAAGGTAATGCGCAGTTCGCGACCATCAATATGCAGTTTTTCATCGGCGATCTGTTGGCGTAACCTATCCGCTACTTCTATCGCTGTGTCGCGACTGGTCTGCGCCAAAAAGATACCAAACTCCTCACCGCCAATACGGCCAAAAATATCGTATTCCCGTAAGGTGGTTTTTACCAGCCTTGCAACCTGGCGCAGTACTTCGTCACCAGCCTGATGGCCGTAGGTGTCGTTAACATTTTTAAAGTGGTCAATATCCAGCAGAAAAAACGCCATAGCACAGTGCTGGCGGCTGCAGCGGGTAATTTCGGCCTGTACTGAGGCGACAAAACTACGTCGGTTAGCAATTTGTGTTAGTTCATCCGTCAGGGCTAAGTCGGTTAACTTGCGGGTGTGTTCGTTTAAATGCTGTTCGACAATTTTTTGCTTGGTAATGTCTTTGGTTTGCAGCAGCATTTCGCCATCGGGCAGGGTTTGCTCGGAGAATAAAAACCAGCGGCCATCGACTAAATCGACTTCAAACAGGCGAAAATCGCGCGAACGCCGCAGTTGTTGTACCCGGCTTAGCCAGCTGTCGATATTGTCGGTATCAATGCGCGGGCCTTTTTGCGTGCGAAAAGCGTTGCGCATAATAGCTGCGAAACTTTGGCCAATCAGCTCGGCTTCGGGGCGAAAAAACACGTCTAAAAACGCTTTATTGGCGCAAAGCAGAATGTCACCTGCAGAAAAAATGGCATAGCCATCGCGGCTGGCATCGGCAAATTCGGCCAGTTTAGCGGCAAAATGGGTGAATGAGTTTTTCATGCAACACAACCTGTTACATAACAGTGCTATAGTGCTAAGCATAGCGGAAATTGCCGATGTTATTTAGTTTGCTACCTATTGCACCGCGGCTTAAGTAACGGCATTACAACCGTCGATAAACTTTGCCGCTTTATAGGCAGCGCCTAATCTGACAGCGCATTAAAATACAGCTGCCACTGACTGGCGCTGACTTTTAAATAACTGCTTTGCGTATACCAGTCGCCCAATACATAGCGCTGTGCCGCTTTGCCGTTTACTTCCAGCTGATGCACAGCAGGGCGGTGGGTATGACCGTGGATCAGCTTTAATACGCCGTATTGCGCCATTACTTTGGCCACTTCGTCCGGAGTCACATCCATAATTTGTGGCTGTTGTTGTCCCTGCGGCGAAGAAGAATAACGGGCTTTATGCATCGCGCTTTTGCGTCGGGCCTTAGCAGCGATGCCTTGGCGAAAAGTTAACGGGGTTTTTAACAGTAACCACTGCCACCAGGGCTGGTTCCACCATTTACGAAATTTTTGGTAGGCAATATCCAGTGTACACAGGCTATCGCCGTGCATAATCAGCGTTGGTGTACCATATAAGTTGATAACCTGCTGCTGCGGCAGTAACTGCATACCGGCGCGGCTGGCGTAGCCCTGGCGCAGCATAAAATCACGATTACCATGAATAAAGTACACTGGTAGCTGCGGGCTAAGTTCGGCTAAGGCCGTTGCGACGGTATCTAATAGTGGATCGGGGTTGTCATCGCCGATCCAGACTTCAAATAAATCGCCAAGAATATACAACGCATCAGCCTTTACGGCTTGCTCGCGTAAAAAGCGCAAAAAGGCAGCGGTAATATCGGGCCGATCTGCGGCTAAGTGCAGATCGGCGATAAACAGGGTGTGCTGCTCAGACATCAGCTCTGGCATGAACAGCGCTTAAGCATGCAGCTCGGCTTTTTCGATGATCACCGGTTTTACCGGTACATCGGCATGCATGCCACTGCGCCCGGTGGCCACTTTTTTAATTTCGTCTATAACATCCATGCCTTCAGCCACTTCGCCAAATACGCAGTAACCCCAGCCAGAGCCGGTTTCAGAGCTGAAGTTTAAAAATTCATTGTCGGCCACGTTGATAAAAAACTGGCAGGTGGCAGAGTGCGGGTCATTAGTGCGCGCCATAGCAATGGTACCTTTTTTATTTGGCACTTTGTTATTCGCTTCGTTTTTAATCTGACCTTTGGTTTCTTTTTGCTCCATATCGACAGTAAAACCACCGCCCTGGATCATAAAACCATTAATCACCCGGTGAAAAATGGTGTTGTCATAAAAGCCATCTTTTACGTAGCTGATAAAATTTTCTACCGTAGCAGGGGCTTTGTCGGCAAACAGGTTTAATTTAATTACGCCGTAATTGGTGTGCAAGCTAATCATAATAAGGTGTCCTTAGTTCAAAGTGTTGGCATTCTACCGCAGCTGTGGCAAATCATAAAGCAAGGATAGCGGCGCTAAACCGCCGGTGATACACTAGCGGGCTGTCGCAACAACAGGACTAACAGGTCGCTAACGGCCAAATTTAGAGGACGCCATGTTACATATTTATAATACCTTAAGCAGAAAAAAAGAACTGTTCACGCCAATCGAAGCCGGTAAAGCCGGGCTCTATGTCTGCGGTATTACTATTTATGATTACTGTCACGTTGGCCATGCCCGTACCTATGTTGCCTTTGATGTGATAAACCGCTATCTGCGCTTTTTGGGATATGACGTAACCTATGTGCGTAATATTACCGACGTCGACGACAAAATTATTAAGCGCGCCGCTGAGAACAACGAAAGCTGCGACGCCTTAACTGAACGCTTTACCAAAGCCATGCACGATGATTTTGCTGCGTTGGGCTTAATGCCGGCCGATATCGAGCCGCGTGTTACTACCCATATGGCCGAGATTATTCAGATGATTGAACAGTTGGTCGCCAAAGGCTATGCCTATGTGGCAGCCGATGGCGATGTGCTGTTTGATGTCAGTAAATACGAAGCCTACGGTGAGCTTAGCCAGCAAAACCTGGAAATGCTGCAATCCGGCTCACGGGTAGAAGTGGCCGACAACAAAGACGATCCGCTGGATTTCGTATTGTGGAAAAGCGCCAAGCCAGGCGAGCCGTTCTGGCAATCGCCCTGGGGTAATGGCCGGCCTGGCTGGCATATTGAATGCTCTGCCATGAGCGCTAAACATTTAGGCGAGCATTTTGACATTCATGGCGGCGGCTCTGACCTACAGTTCCCGCACCACGAAAACGAAATTGCCCAGTCTACCTGTGCCCATGGCCACAAGTACGTTAATACCTGGATCCACACCGGTATGGTGCAGGTAGATAAGGAAAAAATGTCTAAATCCTTAGGCAATTTCTTTACGGTAAAAGACGTGCTGGCAGAATACAACGCGGAGGCTGTGCGCTACTTTTTATTATCCAGCCAATACCGCAGTCAGCTGAACTACTCGGCAGAGAACTTAACCCAGGCGCATGCTGCCTTAGGTCGGTTATATACTGCACTACGCAATGTCACGCCCTCTGTCAGTGTGGATATGCAAAGCGATTATATTGCCCGTTTTAAAGCGGCAATGGATGACGACTTTAATACTCCGGAAGCCTTACCGGTATTGTTTGAACTGGCGCGTGAAGTAAACCGCTTTAAAGAAACTGAACCGGCCAAGGCCGCTGAACTGGCCGGTGTATTAAGCTTATTAGCCGGCGTGCTGGGTTTACTGCAGGGCGATGCTGAGCAGTTCTTACAATCCGGTGCATCGGATGACGATGTCGCTGAAATAGAAGCGCTGATCGCTAAGCGTAACACCGCCCGCGCCAACAAAGACTGGGCAGCAGCAGACGCCGCCCGCGATGCGTTAACGGCAAAAGGCATTATCGTAGAAGATAAAAACGGCGTAACCAGCTGGCGCAAAGGCTGATTTAATACCGTTGAGCAAAAAAACCGCCTGTTGGCGGTTTTTTTATGTGTGAATATTGCAGCGGACAAAGTCTGATAAGTTGGCTGATGTTTTGCTGAAATAGGCTGTACCTGTAAGTTGTTGTAAGTTCAAAGTAAGCGGTGTAATGTCGGTTACATTAGATTGACAAACATGGAAAAGTCCTTAGTTGAATATGGATTTTCCTGTCGAATAAGCTTTATTTTGCATCGCAACATTGGAGTGTAAATTGTGGATCTTAAAGATTTCGTCTCGGAAACTTTACTTTCAATAGTAACCGGTGTAACTGAAGCTCAATCAAAAGCTCTAGAGCTGGGCGCTTATGTTAATCCAGCGGGACTTACCCGAAATGCTGCAAAAGTGGCGGATAACGCTGTTTGGGATAATTCTAACAATAATTATGCTCAACTCGTCACTTTCGACGTTGCAGTAACCGCTGAGGATACCGCTAAAGCTGGCGCTAAAGTTAAAGTTATTGCCGGAATATTTGGGGCTGGAGCGGACGCTGAGACTGGTACTAAAAGCAGCCTTGCTAGCCGTGTTCAATTCTCAGTTCCCATTCTACTTCCAGCTCATGATGTAGCTAATCCTGACGCTAGAGCCAAAACTATCATGGTGGGCACGAGGAAGACAAAATAACGATCGCCATCAAAACGCCGCTTCGCGGCTCGACTCTCAACAAGTTCCTCACGTTTGGGCGGGTGTCATGTTTAAAATCCGGGAGGCATATGGATATTAGAGGAACTACCAAAGCTGCGACGGCTTTGGCTAAAAATGGTGACTATGACGGTGCTATATTGCTCCTGAAGTTAGTCGTTCCGGAAATGGCAAAGGCTGGTGGATTTCCTAGTAGCTCGTATACAAAGATAATTCCCTATTTCCAGAAGGCGGGGCGCTATAAAGAGGGGGTTAAATACGCTGAGAGTACTTTGATTTCAGCCACTAAAAAAGACTGCAAAAAAACGTTTAGCCACAAGTGCAAGGAAATCCAACATGCATTTCAAAATTTAGGTATTTCATCTATCTATGAGAAATTGAAGCTTTGTGCCAAACGTGAAAAATTAACTGATGATGAGTCCAATTTTGAGCACCTTGGAAAAGACTTCTACTCCGAGTATGAGAGGCTTCTTGGGGAAGGAGAGACTGTCGGGTTAAAGAGGGAGTATGAGGAAGCCAAGGATCTATTCGGTAAAAACATTAACGCTTGGCCTGATTCTGTAAGGAATCGCCTTGCGCGACTTATCAACACATAACCTCAGCGGGTTAAAACGTATTTCCCTATTGGTGTAGCAACTTCTAAACGATGACTGGCTTCACTGAGTATTTGCCAGCTAATTTGCTCATCGCCTGCAGTTAACGTAAGTACCTTGTCTTGCCTGGTGTAGCGGTGCTGTCGGTCGCCATAGCCCTTAATAACTTCTGTTATCGTATCCGCATTTATATCAACAAAATTACCGGCTTCCAGCTGATTGATACTGCCATCATCATAAACCACCTCGGTCATCACCCAGCGGCCGAAAATATCATCACTCTCGCTGGCATTGCTGCAAGAGGACATGACGAAAGCGAATAGGGTTAGTGCAACCACATTCTTTATTTGTGCCATAGATTTATACATAACCTGCCGTAATAAGGACTCTTTTCTGCCATTTTAGTGTTGGCAAAAATTATTGAAATAATATCTAAGGAATCTTTTGCTCAGACTGTTCTTTCTTTCGGAGATTCTTCTGTTATAGATTCTACTGCTTCAACCATAAATTATTCTATACCTGTAAAT
>JAHJZX010000060.1 GCA_018826295.1 Gammaproteobacteria bacterium | reverse complement strand
TATTTGTTTTACTGCGCTGTTTTTGTTAACCATACTCCGCACAGTTTAAACAGGCTGGCTTGATATTCAACGAGATTAGAGGAAAAAAGTGATGCAGCAAAGTTTTGTCGCTACCCGTCGCTTTTTCGATGACCGTAATTTCCCGAAAGGATTTACGCGGTCCGGGCGCTTTACTCTGGCAGAAGGTAATATGCTGGAGAAACATGGGGTGGCAATGCAGGAGCTGGAGCAGGGTAGCCGTGCACCGGTAAATGACGAAGAATCACGCTTTGTTCAGGTATGTAAAGGCGAAGCTGAAGCCGCTAGCGTTTACGAAAAAACCTGGATGAAATATAAACAGCGTCTGGCTGAGAAACGCAAGTTTCACACCGTATTCGGCAAGAAACGTATTGCCGACGGCAGTGACGATTTCTCCTACGTCGAAACCGACTCAGATTAAACAAAAAAGCCCCGTTTACGGGGCTTTTTTGTACTTGCTGCTATAGTGCATCAGCGTATTGGCACCGCATTCAGCCGGTTGCGCTGCTGCTTTTGTTGCTGTAAAAACTGGCTGAAATCAGCTGCACTCAGTGGTTTGCTGTAATAATAACCTTGTATCACATCACAACGCAGCTTGCGCAGCATATCCAACTGTTCAGATTGTTCTACGCCTTCTGCTACTACAGTCAGGTTAAGATTGTGCGCTATGGTCATAATGGTATCGACCATATTACGGCCGCGGGCGTTACTCATATCGTCAATAAAGGCTTTGTCTATTTTCAGCGTATTAAGCGGAAACTGTTTTAAATAAGCCAGTGATGAATAGCCGGTACCAAAATCATCCATCGCCAGGTGAATTCCACGCGCCCGCAGTTTTTTCATGGTTTCAATTGCCTGAGGCGGCGATTGCATCACGGTACCTTCGGTAATTTCCAGTTCCAGATGGTATGAAGGCAGTTCGGTTTGCTGCAGGGTATCGTCTATCAGTTCACACAAAAATGGCAGGCTAAACTGGCGTGACGATAAGTTAACCGCCACCCTGCCATGAAACAGCCCCTGATCTATCCAGGTTTTTACATCACGGCAGGCTTTACGTAACACCACTTCACCAATTTCAATGATCTGACCGGTTTCTTCGGCTACCGGAATAAAGCTGGCTGGGCTTATCAAACCGCCTTTGGGGGTAATAAAACGTACCAGCGCTTCCATCCCGACTAAATGGCCACTGGCAATGTCCATTTTTGGTTGGTAGTAAACGACAAAATAATCTTCTTTCAGGCCATAGCGGATTAAATTTTCAATCTGCAACCGTTTTACCGCTTGTTTGTTCATCGAGTCATTAAAAAACAAATAGCGGTTAGCGCCCTGGCTTTTCGCATGATACATAGCGGTATCGGCGTTGCGTAGCAGCGCTTGCGGATCGGCGCCGTCATCAGGAAACAGCACTATGCCGATACTGCTGGTGATGGCTAAATCGTGTTGGTGCACCTGGATAGGTTGGTTAATCTGCCCTAACAGCTCTTTGGCTAGCGCAGTGATATAAGCTAAATCGTTGGTTTGCTCCAGCAGCAAAGCAAATTCGTCCCCACCCAGTCGGTACAATTTGTCGCAATAGTTGGCATGGTTGGTCAGGCGCTCGGCCAGTTTACATAGCAGCCGGTCACCCAGTTCGTGACCGAGTGAATCATTAATCTTTTTAAAGTTATCCAGATCGAACACCAGTAACGCATGTTCACTGCGATTGCTGACCAAATCTCCGAGCTTTTGCATAAATACTGCGCGGTTGGGCAGGCCGGTTAGGGTATCGCTGTTGGCTAGCCGGCTTAGCTCTGCTTCACGTAGTTTTCGCTCAGTAATATCAGAGAAAACAGCTACATACTGGCTAACGTTGCCTTGTTCATCTTTGATCTGATCGATTGCCAATTCGGCCTGATACAGTTCGCCGTTGGGCCGTTGCTCCTGAATTTCGCCTTTCCAACTGCCGCTTTGGCTGAGTTTCTGGCGGATATCGTACATAAAACGGCTGGGGTATAAACTGAGTTCGAAGCGTTGCTGTAACACTTGCTGACGGCTTTTGCCGGTGATCTGACTAAACGACGGGTTAACATCAAGAATGACAAAGTCGGTGTCACAAATTACCACCGCATCAGAAATATTATGCAAGCAGCGGGCAAACAATTGTAATTGCTCTTCGGTTTGCTTTAGCAGATTGATATTTTTTAACGTGCCGGTCATCCGGCTTGGTTTGCCATCTGTGGCAAAGGCCACGGCTTTGCCCCGGTCTAACACCCAGGTCCAGCTGTCGTCGGCGGTTTTAATACGGTAGGTTGCTTCGAAATAGGCTGTTCTGCCGTTAAAATGTTCCTGCAACAGCGCACTGACCCTATCCAAATCCTGCGGATGTATTAGCTGCCGGTTGGGTGGGAAGTCTTCGGTTTTTGGTTGTAACTCTACCGGGTTTAGCCAGGAACTGGAGCGGTACAGCTCGTTGCTGCTGATTTTCCAGTCCCATAGTTCATCACCGCTGCCCCATAACGACAAACGCAGGCGCTCTTCACTTTGCTCCAGCTTAAGTTGGTAGCGGCGCATTTTTACAATACTGATATGTGCCAGCAGTAAGGCCGCAAATGAGCAAAGCAACACTAAACTCAGGGTGTAGGGCTCGATATTGCTCCAACTGAAGGCATATAAGCTAAAAGGTAAAATAGCCAGTAGAAAAACACTGATTATTATAATTATTTTTTGTTTTAACGACACTTATGGCTGCTAGTCGGGTACAGGAAGCTCCACGTTATAAAACTTTATTAGTACTGTCAAAGCCATTTTGCATTAACAGCAATTGCCGTCGTATTTGCTCGGCACTTTGCGTCGTTAAATGGCTGTGCTTGCCAGGGGCTGAGGTGGCCAGAAATATAGCATCGTAATCTGGCCGAAGCAGTTGGTGTAAAAACTGCACAAACTGAGTTAATTCAAGTTGCTGTAAAGCGCTGATCAAGCGTTGGGTCAGATCAAAACGGTTGTCCTGTTGGCCTATCGCCAGCCAGAAACGTTTGGCGCGGGCACCTAAGCTATTGTCCCGCTCTTGTAGCTGCGCCAGTAAACCCTGTTTCATGTCAATAAACTCGTCTGCCGTCAGCGCTTCCGTATCGGCTAAAAAAGCGCGGAAAAACATTACCGTGGCTTCATACAACGTATTGCAGTCGGTATTAGGTGATTGCACGTAAAACGCCACACCGGGCAACATATTTACCGGCACATAACCGGTACCTACCAGATAACCTAGTTGTTGCTCGGTACGCAGCTGATGAAAGTATTCCGGAGATAGCAAATGGTTTGCCAGCATAAACAGCGCGGTATTGTCGACGGTAGCTGCACTGGCTGGCAAGTAGATGACCAGTGCCTGATCGCTGTGCTCGACGTTTTGCTGCAGCCAAACCGGGCCCAGATCGCGAATGGTTAAACTGCGGATAGCCGGGCGGGTGGCTGTTGATGCCAGTTGTTGTTGCCAGCGCTGCAAAATCTGCTGCAGCTGATCTGCTTGCTGTAACGGCCAGTTACCCAGCAGCAGGGCTTCAATATGCACCTGCTGCCATAGCAGGCGATGAAACTGCAAAAAATCAGTAAAACTAAGTTGCGCCAGCTCGTCCGCCAACTGGTCAATTTCCGGATTATGCGGTTGCAACAAGGCTGATAACTGGCTAAACAGGCGTGCGACCGGTTTGTTTTTACTGCTGTTACGCCAATGCCGGTACAATTGTGTTTTCAGCTCTTCAAAGCGCTCGGCACTAAACTGTTGCCCCGGCATCTGTTGCAGTAAGTCGTCCAGTAATTGCAACTGGTTATTGCTCAGGCCACTGGTATGCAGGCTAATACCCTGATGTTGCACATGTGCCTGATACACCAGGCCTACTGTCGTGGCCGGATAAAACCTTTGGTTAATATTGTCCAGAAACAGTTCAACCCACAGCCGGGTTGCGGCCATGTTGGCGCAGGATGCAATACTGTGCGGTAAGCTAAGCTGAACAAAACAATGGCCTTTGGGCGAGGCAAACTCAGTATCTGCCTTATACCACAGGCTTAAACTGTCATCCTGATAATGCAGCTGCGGCTCTGGCTGATGCGCCTGTTCGTCCAGTAAGTGGATATCGCCCTGTAAATACGGATTACTTGACGGCAAACAGATAGCACTGTTGCTGCTTTGTTGTGCCAGCGCGCTAAGCAAAGCCTTTGGCAGCTGTTCGATACTGTAGGGGGTAAGATACCAGCGCGCTTGCCGGTTTGCCGGCGCATCCGGGGCTATCAGCATCAGACGCATATTCATTGGCGACAGATACGCCAATACCTGCTGGTATAGCTGCTCATCCGGCGGCTCCATTCGGTAGTCGCCAAAGATCACATCTTCTGCAGGGTAATGTTGCAAACTGACCGACAAGTGATTGGCCGTTTGCAGCGCTGTTGCCGGCTCCTGGTATAAATACGCCCAGTGCAGCAGTTTTTGCCGTTCGGCAAACAGTTGTTGTGGTAGCGGCTGCTGCTTAAGCAAGGCAATAGCACTGAACAAGGCCTGCAAAATAGTGTCGCGCTGCTGCAGGCCATTGTCTGTCAGCTCAAATGCAACGGTAAAGTCTTTGTAGTTACTGCCGTCAATACCGCCGCCGGCACTCAGTTGGTTTACCAGCCCCAGTTGTTTCAGGTAACACAGTAAG
This sequence comes from Gammaproteobacteria bacterium, assembly GCA_018826295.1. Taxonomy (GTDB): domain Bacteria; phylum Pseudomonadota; class Gammaproteobacteria; order Enterobacterales; family Alteromonadaceae; genus Alishewanella. The sequence continues at coordinate 25,153 of JAHJZX010000060.1, read as the reverse complement.
GAGCCGTCAGCTTCGTCGCCTAACAGATGAGCAATAAAGCTGATAAGTTTATGCCGGTACCAGCGCTGTATATCCGGCATGGCGAAGCTGACCACCAGTTTGCGGCTATCGCGATGGGGCTGAATATGTAATGCAATGCCCTGATGCTCGGGCAAATACAGCGGCACGTTTAGCGCCGGCTTTGCTGGTAAATGCGCGCTGATAGCGGCAAAGTGCTGCTCTGCCAGCGCGGCAAGTTCTGCCAGTGGACGGGCCGACACCAGTGTCAGTGTCATGCGGCTGGCGCTGTACTGTTGCTCGAAAAACGTTTTCAGCGCCTGCTGCAGGCTACCGGCTGCGGTATCGGCCAGGGTGGATAAATTACCGACCGAAAATTTGGCAAAGGGGTGGGCCGGGTTAATGCTTTCTTTGTGTACCTGGTAAATACGCCGGCCATCGTCTTTTAGTTTCAGTGAAAACTCGGCTTCTATGGCATGGCGCTCTTTTTCGACATAATCGCTGCTAAATAGCGGCTGGATAAACATGTCGGCGAAACGACTTAACGCCTCGGCGTAAAAGGCATCATCGATATCAAAATAAAAGCTGCTGTGCTCGGTGCCGGTCCAGGCGTTGTGGCTGCCGCCATGGTGGCTGATAAAGTGCTGATACTCTCCGGCAACCGGATAACGTTCCGAGCCGAGAAACAACATATGCTCAAGAAAATGCGCCAGGCCTTCGCGATCAGCCGGATCATCAAAGTGACCGACATTGACCGTCAGCGCCGCCGCACTTTTGTCGCTGTCGCTTTGTTGCACCAATAACAGGCGCAGGCCGTTACTCAGCGTAAGATAACGGTACTGGCGCGGATCATTAGGGCTTTGTAATATCTGGCTGTTTTTCAATCCGGTTATCCTTGTCGGCCACAGTATTACGGCGTTTAGGTGGCGTTGTCATAGCGATAAGTAATAAACAGGTTATGTGTTATGCGTTATTAGCAGTTACGCTTGGCGCTAACTTTCATTATCATAGCGCACAATTTTTTACCCGGCGTTTTGTTATCTGCCACGCGTTAGTTAACAGGGAACCCCGAGCAGTATGGTGTCAAACTAATGGTAAATCTCGTTATCATGCGTCACGGTGAAGCCGAGCCGATGTCATCACAGGACAGTCAACGTCAGCTTACCGCCCGTGGCCAGCATGAAGTAAACCAGATGGCGCTGTGGTTACAACAACACTATGCCGCTTTTGACTGGATTTGGGCAAGCCCTTATCTGCGTACCTGTCAAACTGCAGAGTTGATGTTAGCTAAACAAGCGCCATTCAGCCAGTTAGAAATAGTACCGGAGTTGGTACCTGACGGTGACGCAGCATTATTCAAAAGTTATTTTGACGCCCGGATCAGTGCTAAACCGGATGCGCGGGTACTGCTGGTATCGCATATGCCTCTGGTGAGTTTTCTGGTTGAAGCCTTTACTCAGCCAGGCCAGGCACCAATATTTAGTACTGCTCAGCTGGCCTGTATTGATTACCGGCCGGCAGGCGGTGGCCGTTTACTGGAACGCCTGTCACCGCAAGAACTGGCGCTGATTAGCGTTTAATGGTTGCTTAACGCCGTGCGTCAGCATCCTGTGAGTCAGTTTTAAGTAGCAGCAATAAAGCGCCATGTTTGCCCCAACTTTTTGGTGCGGTATGAAATGCCCGTACATTAGGGTGCTGTATTAGCCAGTTGGGTACTTTCTTTGCCAGTATTCCCAGACCCTTACCATGGACCACACAGGCACAGTTAAACTGTTGTTTCTGGCAGTAGGCTAACAGGCCCGCCAGCTCGGTTTTGGCCTGCTGTGTCGTCATACCATGTAAATCCAGCAACACGTCCGGCTGAAATTCACCGCGGCGTAAACGGCCGGGTAAATGTGGATCTTCACCACTTTGTAACCAGCTTAAGGTGCTGCTTTGTGCCACAAAGCCTTCAAACTCGTCAGAGAACCAGAATAAATTTTCATCAAGCTGCTTTATTGAGACGTCTGTACGTCTTTTTTGCTTGCGGGGGGCGACAACTGGCGGTATCTTGTCTTGCGCAATGGGCTTGGCGCCCGTTATCGACTCGCGAAACAGTTGGCTGTCTTCGGCACTAATGCCGCTATTGATGGTGGCTTTTCGTTGCATGGCGCAAGTCTACTCAAACTGACCGGTTATTACAAAAAGAGCTTACATCCATCATGTCCGATACTGGCGAATTGCTGTTTACCCCCGAATTAATAAGCGACGCAGTCGCAGAACTGGCCACCGTGCATGATTGGCTACGTTTTGCGGTAACCTGTATGCATCAGGCAAATATTTACCTCGGCCACGGTACCGATAACCCCTGGGATGAAGCATCGAGCTTGCTAAGCTTTGTGCTGCATTTACCGCCGATAACCGATGACAAGCTGTTTGCGGTGCGCCTAACGCGGGCAGAGCGACGCAGTTTTATCAGCGTTTTACAACAACGTATTGAGCAACGTATCCCGGCGGCCTATTTAACGCATCAGGCTTATTTTGCCGGCCTGCCGTTTTATGTTGATGAACGGGTGCTGGTGCCACGCTCGCCCATTGCCGAGTTAATTGCCGATAAGTTTAGCCGTCAGTTAGCCGGCAAAACGCCTACGCATATTCTCGACTTATGTACCGGTTCGGCGTGCATTGCTATTGCCTGTGCTTACGCTTTTGATGAGGCTGAGGTGGATGCCGTTGATATCAGCCCCGATGCGTTAGAGGTGGCGCAGCTGAATATTGAAAGCCATGGTATGGAGCACAGAGTGTTTCCCATTTTATCTGACGGTTACGATGCGCTGGCCGGTACCCGCTATGACTTAATCGTGACCAACCCGCCCTATGTTGACGCTGAGGATATGGCCGATTTACCCGATGAGTACCGGCATGAACCGGAGTTGGGGCTGGCGTCTGGCGCTGATGGCCTGGCACTGACCCGGCGTATTTTGCGTGATGCTGCTGCCCATTTAAACGACGGCGGTGTTTTGGTGTGCGAAGTCGGGAATAGCATGGTGCAGTTGCAAGAAGATTTTCCACAAGTCGCCTTTGACTGGCTTGAATTTGCCCACGGCGGTTTGGGAGTGTTTGCCATCAGCAAGAGCGAGCTGGAACGCTGCCAGCATTTATTCAAACACTAAGCAGGTTTAGGAGTAACGATGGCTGGTAACAGCATTGGACAGTTATTTAAAGTCACCACCTTTGGTGAAAGCCACGGCCCGGCCATTGGCGGCATTGTTGACGGTTGCCCGCCGGGTATGCAATTGACGGCGGAAGATTTACAGCTGGATTTAGACCGGCGTAAACCCGGCACCTCACGCTACACCACCGCGCGGCGCGAAGAAGACGCGGTTAAAATTCTGTCTGGTGTGTTTGAAGACACCACCACCGGTGCCAGTATCGGCCTGCTGATAGAAAACACCGATCAGCGCTCGCAGGATTACTCCAACATTAAAGAGCAGTTTCGCCCTGGCCATGCCGATTATACCTACTGGCATAAGTTCGGCATCCGCGATTACCGCGGTGGTGGCCGCTCGTCGGCACGCGAAACGGCGGTAAGGGTTGCGGCAGGCGCCATTGCCAAGAAATACCTGCGTGAGCAATGCGGCATTGAAATCCGTGGTTATCTGGCGCAGTTAGGCCCGGTGAAAATGGATAGCCTGAACTGGAATGAAGTACAGAATAATCCGTTTTTCTGCCCTGATCCGTCGAAACTTGAAGCCTTGGATGAGTACATGCGTCAGCTGAAAAAAGACGGTGACTCAGTCGGTGCCCGCGTTAATGTCGTGGCCAGCAATATGCCGGTGGGTTGGGGCGAGCCGGTGTTTGACCGTCTCGATGCTGATATTGCCCATGCCATGATGAGCATTAACGCAGTCAAGGCAGTCGAAATTGGTGATGGCTTCGCGGTAGTGGAGCAGCGCGGTTCAACGCATCGCGACGAACTGACGCCGCAAGGCTTTAGTGCTAACCATGCCGGCGGTGTACTGGGCGGGATTTCATCGGGCCAGGACTTACTGGTCAGTATGGCGCTTAAACCCACCTCCAGTATCAGCATCCCTGGTAAAAGTATTAATACCCGCGGCGAGGTGGTGGATGTGGTGACCAAAGGCCGGCACGATCCCTGCGTTGGCATTCGCGCCGTGCCGATTGCCGAAGCCATGCTGGCGATAGTGCTGATGGATCATTATCTGCGCCACCGCGCCCAAAATATGCACGTGCAGGTAACGACGCCAGATATTGCCCGCCTAGGCAGAGAATAGCTTTAGCCATGCCAATAATGTCTGCCCGGCCAGCCTTAGTGCTGGCTTATTTTACTTATTTTGGTGTGCTTGGCATCTTTGTGCCGTATTTTGGCCTGTTCCTCGATGGTCGCGGGTTAAACTCTGCTGATATCGGCTTACTGCTGGCCATTGTTACCGCCAGCCGTATTGTTGGGCCGTCGGTGTGGGCGTTAATTGCTGAACGCAGTGGCAAGCCACTTACGGTGATGCGGTTAGGCGCGTTGTTGGCGGCTATTGGCTGGCTTAGCAGCTTTGCCGACTATGGTTTTTGGCCTTTACTGGTGGGTTTTACCTTATTTAGTTTTTTCTGGACCGCTATTTTACCGCAGCTGGAAGTGACGACCTTTGCTTATGTCAACGATAACACCCGGGCCTATGGTCGCATTCGTACCGCCGGCAGTGTCGGTTATATAGTACTGGTGATGTTGGGTGGCTGGTTGTTTCAGCATTTTGGCAGTGAATTTTTGCCGTTGTCAGCGCTATTGTTTTTGCTGTTGCTGCTGGCCAGCTTGTTTTTGCTGCCAACGGTTAGCGTTAACGCCGAACTTACGTCTGCCACAGTGCGCTTTAGTCAGCTGTTAAAAAATGCAGTGTTAGTGCGTTTTATGCTGGCCGCCTTGTTACTGCAAATGAGTTTTGCGCCTTTTTACGGCTTTTTTACGCTGTATAGCCGTGATCTGGGGTATAGCGGTAGCCAAACCGGTTTGTTTATCAGTCTGGCCGTTGCCGCCGAAATCGTCGCGTTTTATTTTGCCGGCAGTTTAATGCGCAATCGCAGCTACCGGTTGTTGCTGGGCTTATGTTATGGCGTCACGGTGTTGCGCTGGTATCTGATGGCCAGCTTCGCCGATAATGTCTGGCTGTTGTGTTTTAGCATGGTGTTGCATGCCGGTAGCTTTGCCATAGCACATAGCTGCGCCATGCAGTTTATTCAGCAATTTTTCCCTAAAAAATTACGTAGCCGTGGCCAGGCGCTGTATGCCGGCGTCATTTTTGGTGGCGGCGGGGCCATAGGGGCTTATTGCTCTGGTTTATTGTGGCAGGATGGCGCCGGAGCCAGCCAGACATTTTACGCTGCAGCCATACTGGCATTGCTGGCAACCTTGCTGGCGTTGACATTGCCCGCAGGTAAGCCGGCGGTAGCCGTTACCAGTTAAAAGTTTTACTGAGCGTCAGCAGCAGCGCAGCATCGCCCCAGCGCTCTTTCAGGCTGGTATCATGGTAACCAAAAGCAATGTCCAGGCCGCGATATTGAGTTTGCAACATCAGTTGCCAGTGTTCAAAGCTGCTGTCGCCTTCCCAGCTATATTTAGCCGTATCGGTTGAAGTAGAGCGGTCCATACCCACCAGTAATGACCAATTATCACTAATAGTGATGGTTTTGTTCAGCATAATCACATAGTGCCCGCCACCAAAACCGAAGTAATCATAGCTGTACCACAGATTCAGATTAAAGCCAGAGTGCGAAAGTTTTAGGTACAATTCTGGGAAGTTAAGTTTGTTGCTGTCACTCATGCCGTGATAAGTATACTGGGCAAAGCCGGCGTCAATTCCTAAACCATTTTCCAATTCAGTGTAGTAGCCTACATAGGCGTCCCATTCCAACTTAGTGCCTTCGCCAAAATCGACATTTGACGCCCAGCTACCGGCATAAAAACCGTTGCCGGCATCCCAATTTAAGCTTGGTTGTAAGGCCGGGTTTTTATCGGTCTGGCTTACGCCATTGAACAAGTAATTGCTGGCGCCGGTTAGCGTGAAGCTCCAGCTACTTTCTGCCTGAGTATGACTGCTAACCAGCAGTAATACCGGTATTAAATACATTTTCATTGTTTTATTCTCCAATACTTAATCACAGCGCAGTTTGGTTAGCTGGTTGTCAATGCGCTCAGTAACCTGGTCAATGGCACTGCTGATTTGCAGATTTTGCTGTGCCAGGTTTTCCAGCTCACGGGTGGCGTCGCCAATTGCAGTGACATTACGGTTGATTTCTTCACTGACCTGATTTTGTTGCTCAGCGGCGGCAGCAACCTGAAAAGCATTGTCCGAGATTGCCGACATACCGGCGGTGGCTTGCGATAATTTGTCGTATGCTACCTCTGCCTCAGTTACTGTTTTATCGACATTGGCGGTGCTGACACTGATTTGCTCTACCGTGTCCTGAACCTGACGCTGTAAGCTGTCAATCAGCTTTTTAATTTGATCGGTCGAGCTGTGCGTGCGGGCAGCCAAAGATCGCACTTCATCGGCTACTACCGCAAAGCCACGACCTTGCTCACCGGCCCGGGCGGCCTCGATGGCGGCGTTTAATGCCAACAGGTTAGTTTGCTCTGCTATGGCCTGGATCACTTCTGTTATCTGATTAATCTCCTGGCTACTGCTCGCCACGGCTGCAACTTTCTGACTGCTGCTGTCAAAATCGCGGGCTACACCTTTAAATTCGTCTACAGTGTTTTGTAGTAAACGATTGGCTTCATTCAGTGCAGTGATAGACTCTTGCGCTCCGCTGGCGGTGCTGCTGGCTAGCGTGGCTACTTCATTTGCGGTGGCGCTCATCTGGTGCATTGCCGTGACGACATTTTGAATTTCATTGGCTTGCACAGATGTCGATTGGCTGGTTTTATCAATGGTGCTGACCATCAGTGCACTTTGCTGTTGTAACTCAGTTGAAGCGCCTTTTAACGAGCGGATCATATCGCGCAATTTAGCCGTAAACGCATTAAAGCCATCTGCCATCAGGTTAAGTTCGCTGTGGCTGTTGGCAGATAACTGCACGGTAAGATCGCCTTCGGCGCCGGCTAACTGGTGCATCAAATTGCTCATACTGCCAATTGGCCGGGTTGCCGCATTTAACCACAGCGCCAACAGTGCCATGATCGCCAGCAACAAAATAACCCCAAAGCCCACCATCGTCAGTGCGGTACTCTGACCATCTGCTGCCAGCTGCGCGGCCAGTTGCTCCGCGGCCTGCAGCGCCAGCGCCTTCGGCACGGCAATAACACTAAACCACTCAGAGCCGGAGGCTTCTATTTTAATCGGGCTTTTAATAATCAACTGCTCGTTAAACTCAAACACTTTACTGCCAGCTTGCTGCAGTTGCTGATACAACGCATTGTCCAGCTGTGGCAGGGCACTACCGAGCTTGTCGGCAAAGCGATTGCTGGCCAGCAACATGCCGCGCCCAGTCAGCAAATACAGCTGGGCTTTACCTTCATATAAATCAGCTGCTTGTCGCATCAGGCCTTGCTGTAATACCGGCAGATTCATATCAACACCGGCAATACCACGAAATTGGCCCTGGCTAACCACCGGATACACTAAAGACGTTAGCAAAGCGCTGTTACCGGGTTCAATTTCAAAGATGTAGGGTTCCATCAGGCAGGGTTTTAACGTGTCGCGGCTGCACAGATACCATTCCGCTTCACGCAGACCCAACTCATTGCGTTTATCCAGGTACTTAATGGCCGGATCTTCGGTCTGAATAAATTTTAGACCGGTGCTTTCTCTAATCCAGTAAACCTCCAGCGTGCCATCTTTTGAACTGTGCGTATTACTGGCATTAAACTCTGCATCGCGGTTGTCGTAGCCATTTGGTTCATATTGGGTATATACAGAAGAGATGCCGCTGTTTGCTGCCAGTATGTGTCCTGCCAGTGCTTGCACCTGTTCACGCTGGTAGGGGGGCAGGCCACCGCTGCCATGTGCGGTATTGGCCATAATGCTGGCCAGGTTTTTGGCCACATCGTAATTGCGGTTAAGCAGGGCCGCCGTTTCCAACGCGGTCAGCCGCGCTTCGGCGCTTAACATCGCCTGTGCGGTTTCGCCCAGCGACTGACGCACATTGCTGACCGCTGACTGGCTGGAACTGTTCATCGAATACCAGCCAATCAGCGTCATGCTGCCAATACTGATGGCAGTGAGTATCGCTACGCCAACAGTAAGCTTGAATCGTAAAGAATTTAACAGCATTGCTATACCTCTGATAAATAATCTTTTTCGAGAAATCTGTTAACAAGTAAAGTTGATGAATGCATGTTAAGCAATTATCAGGGTTAAATATTAAACCCCGCTAATGGACGAACTGACTGACGGTTTTACGGACTGGGCAAACAGGCGTTCAGGCTTTACAATAGCGGCCATTTTTTCGGGTGCTATAAGGGTGTTGCAGTATGGCAAATCTGTTTCGGCTGGGGCTTATCATCAACCCGCTGGCCGGGCTAGGCGGCAGTGTCGGCTTAAAAGGCTCAGATGGTCAGGCTGCGCAAGCGTTAGCGCTGGGGGCTACACCCCAGGCTATGAACCGCGCCACTACAGCTTTAACTGAGTTATTAACCCAGCGTGATAAGTTTGTTGTGTATACCGTTGCCGGTGATATGGGGCAAAGTGTCTGTGCCGCCTTGGGGTTGGATTATCAGCTGGTTTACACACCCGATAGCTGGCCATCTGCTGCCGCCGATACCGAAACCGCTGCCAGGCTGATGGCAGAGCAGGGCGTGGATATTCTGTTGTTTGCCGGCGGTGATGGCACAGCACGTAATATTTGTGCTGCTGTAGCAGAGCAAAGTACAGTGCTGGGGATCCCGGCCGGGGTTAAAATTCACTCCGGCGTCTATGCCATATCGCCACAGGCCGCCGGTAAGCTGGTGGCCAAGCTCATTGCCGGTGAGCTGGTATCACTTAGCGAAGCGCCGGTAATGGACATTGACGAGCAGGCATTTCGGGCTGGCGTGGTTAAAGCGCGGCGTTTTGGTGAAATGCGTATACCGGCACAGCTGCGCTATGTGCAAAGTGTTAAAATGGGTGGCCGCGAGTCTGAAGAGCTGGTATTAGCCGATTTAGCGGCGTATGTTGCCGGCCAGCTCGAAGACGATGTGCGCTACGTCATGGGCTCAGGCTCTACTGTCGCGGCGGTCATGGCCGAACTTCGCCTGGATAACACCCTGCTGGGTGTTGACGTAGTGGAAAACGGTGAGCTTATCGCCAAAGATGTTACCGCCGCCCAGTTGCTCGACTTGGTGCAGGGCTACCCAAGCAAGCTGATCATTACCTTAATCGGTGGCCAGGGCCACGTATTTGGCCGCGGTAACCAGCAATTATCGCCAGCGGTTATTCGTGCTATCGGCCGTGACAATATTTTACTCATTGCCAGTAAAGCCAAGCTACAACAACTGGATGGCAGGCCGCTACTGGCCGACACCGGTGACGCAGTACTTGATCAACAACTTACCGGCTTAATTAATATTCTGACCGGCTACAACGACTATGTGATGTACCGTTTAGGCTACGAGGATGAAATTTAATATGACAGCAGTATCAGCAGCAGAGCCGTTTATTGAAGCGGCCGCCAACTTATTCGATGCCCTGGTGCCAGTGGCCACTGACGATGAATTATTTGCCTCAGGCTATTTGCGTGGCCATTTTGATTTAGCCGTTGGTACTTTACAGGTTGCCGCAGCGCCGTTTCATGATGCCGATGTTATAGAGCAGGTAAACAGCACCCTTAGCCAGGCTATTAGCAATGGCGAACTGACAGAGACGGATCAGCAACACGTTGCGGCTATCTGGCAGCGGGTACAGCAACTGGCTGCCTGAGGCGGCAAGACATTCGCGCGCTTATGCGCTACCATAAGCGCACTTTTAACCCAAAGCCGTCAGGCTTTTCCAGCATAAGTGGAACTCATGTCAAAATATACAACGCTTGAACAACACGCCAGCTATGGTATTGGTTTACAGATGGGCCAGCAATTGGCCGACAACCCGTTTGACGGTTTAGATATTGATGCAGTAGCTGCCGGTGTTATTGCGGCCTTTACTGAGCAAGCGCCTGAAGTAACAGACGAGCAAATCCGCGCCGCCTTTGGTGTGATCAGCGAGCGTATGCAAGCCGAGCAAGCAGAGAAAGCTGAATTATTAGCCGGTGCCGGTGAAGCTTTCCTGGCGGAAAACGCCAAGCGTGCTGAAGTTACCGTAACTGCCTCTGGTTTACAGTACGAAGTATTAGTCGCTGCAGAAGGCGACAAACCAAGCCGTGATTCTACTGTACGCACACACTACCACGGCACCTTAATCGACGGTACCGTGTTTGACTCTTCTTATCAGCGTGGCGAGCCGGCAGAATTCCCGGTATCAGGTGTTATCGCCGGCTGGACCGAAGCACTGCAACTGATGTCGCCTGGCAGCAAACTGCGTTTATACATCCCGCACAACCTGGCCTACGGCGAGCGCGGTGCCGGCAATGCCATTGCCCCATTCAGCACGCTGGTGTTTGACGTAGAGCTGTTAGCTATTCTGTAATAGTAACTGCTAAGTTAACTAAAGCCCTGCATCGCAGGGCTTTTTTATGGTTGCAGCTTTAAGCGGTAACCGACACCGGGTTCGGTTTTCAGATAAAGCGGTGCGGCGGGGCTGTGCTCCAGCTTTTGCCGCAGCTGCGCCATATGTACGCGGACATATTCCGGCCGGCCGGTATAGGCATCGCCCCATACCTGGCTTAAAATCTGGTTGTGCGTCAGTACCTTATCGGCATGGCGCATTAACAGTAGCAAAATATCATATTCGATTTTGGTTAGATGTACGTCAGCGCCGTCGCGACTGACTTTGCGTTGCACCGGATCTAACCGCACTGTGCCAAAACAGAATGCCTGCTGTTGTACGTTAGTCTGGCGTAAGTTAGCCCGGATGCGGGCTAACAGCTCTGCTGCACTAAACGGCTTGGTAACATAATCATTGGCGCCGTGATCCAGCGCCTGCACTTTATCCTGCTCAGTCTGGCGGGCAGAGATCACAATAACCGGAGTATCACACCAGCCGCGCAGCTGCTGCAGCCAGTGCTGGCCGTCCATATCGGCCAGGCCCAAATCGAGTAAGATTAAATCGACCGCTTGTTCGGTTAAATGCTGCAGCGCACTGATGCCATGCGCGAAACTGTGGGTGTTGTATTGTTTACTTTTTAGCAGTGTCGTTAAGAAGCTCTGCATGGCCGGATCATCTTCCAGCACCAGTATGGTTTCAGCCACATTTTGCTCCTGCAGTAGTGGTGTGCGGCCAGCTTAAGCGGGCGATAAAGTGCTCTGATGCAGCATTGATCTCGGTAGTAAACTGGCCTGCGTGTAAATGCATCACCGCCTGACATATCGCAGTACCCAGCCCGGTACCGCTGTCGCGCTGTGCGGTGGCCTTAGCTGCTGTGGTATTGCTGACACTTAAACTACATTGGCCATGGCAGTTGCTAAAAGCAATACGCACAGGTTGCTGGCCATGTTTCACGGCGTTTTCCAGCATATTGGCCAGCGCAATTTCCAGCAAGGTCGCATCGGCAACACAGTCTGTATCAGCCAGCTCAATAGCGAAGCGCTGCTCAGCCAACACCGGCGCACGCCTTGCAATGGCAGCGGAAATAATATCAGACACGGCTACCGGCTCAATTTTCATTGAGCTTTGCATCTGTTGCACCCGGCTTAACTCCATCACTTTATCGAAATGCTGGCTTAATAAACTGCTTTGCTGGTAAATGTTATTGGCTTGCTCACGGATCTGCGCTTCGCTTAAGCTTAATTCGTCGTCGGCCAGCATACTGGAAGCGCCCATAATGGTGGCGAGCGGGGTGCGTAAGTCATGTGACAATGAGCGCAGCATCATCGCGCGGCTGTGCTCCAGTTCAGCCTGAAGTTTTGCCTGCCGGGTTTTGTTATTTAATAACTGGCGCTGGCGCATATGTTTTTTCGCCCGCGCCAGCTCTAAACGCAAACGGCCGGACAAACGGGCAATAAAAATACCCAGCAACAGCATAACGACAAAGGTAATAACATAGTCGCCCTGGTGTACAAACAGGGTGTAGTAGGGTTCAACAAACAAAAAATTGAGTAACAGCACGCTGCTGAAGGTGCAAATGATGGCCCAGCGCTGGCCGGCATATTGCGCCACCAGCGTAACCCATAGCAGCTGCAACATCGCAACATCGGTTGTGGTGGCAATGGCACGTGCCGGTAGTAACAGCAGCGCCAGCAGCACTGGCGCAACAACCGACAGCAGCAACAGCTGCCAGAGAGCAAAGTGTTTGTTGAGGCGTAATGTCATCACCGGGTTTGCTCAGTAGCGCCAGTACATAGGGGTAAACAACAATAACATAGTTAAAATTTCCAGTCGTCCCAATAGCATGCCCAGGGTTAAACTCCATTTTGCGCCATCCGGCAAGCTGGCAAAGTTACCCGCCGGGCCGATAACATCACCCAGGCCCGGGCCAACATTACTGACTGCCGTTGCTGCGCCAGTAACGGCGGTGACGAAATCCAGCTCAAACATCGATAACACCAGTGCCAGTACCGCTATAGTGGCAAAATAGATAAAGGCAAACGCCAATACTGCCCCGAGCAGGCTATCATCGACTTTTTTACTGCCGTATTTTTGTGTCCAGATAGCAGTGGGGTGAATAAGCAAATTTAACTGTTTTAACAGTAAATAACCGGCCAGCTGGGTGCGGAAAATCTTTAAGCCGCCCGACGTCGAGCCAGAACAACCGCCGCTAAAGGTTAAGTAAAAAAACAGCACCACCGCCATGCTGCCCCAGACTGAGTAATCTTCAGAGGCATAACCACAGGTGGTAATAACCGACACCACATTAAATAAGCTGTGGGTCAGGCCATCTAATACCGCTCTGTCGTGGTGCCACATCTGATACAGCGTCAACAGTAGCGTAACAGCTGCCACTATGGCCAGAAACGCCTTTACCTGCGGGTCGCGCAGCAGTGCCCATTTATCACCTTTGGCCATGCCAACAAACAACACAAAAGGCAGCGCCGCCAGCAGCATCCACAGGCTTGCCAGCCACAGCAGCCAGGGTTTGTCATTAAAATGGCCAAAAGAAGCATCGTAGTTAGCAAAACCGCCGGTAGCCGCTGATGTCATGGCATGGGTAATGGCATCAAACCACGACATGCCGCCGATGGCATAACTTAGCGCGGCTGCAGTACTAATGGCCAGATACACCAGTAAAATATAGGTTGATAAACTGCTGCTGCGGGGCAGGATTTTCTCCGAGATATCTGAGCTTTCGGTTTTAAACAGCTTCATACCGCCAATTTTTAGCGCCGGTAAAATAGCAATCGCCATGACGATAATACCGATACCACCAATCCACTGCAGCAGTGCGCGCCAGAACAGTACGCCTTTGGGCATAGTATCCAGGCTACTCAATACCGTAGAGCCGGTGGTGGTAATGGCTGAGACGGTTTCAAACCAGGCATCGGTAATGCTTAAATCCGGTATGCTTAAATACAATGGCAAGGCGGCAAACAAGCAGATACTCAGCCAGCACAGCGTGGTAAGTAAAAATAAATAGCGTTTTTTTAGCTGTACTGCACCACCTGAGCGCAGCACCAGATACAGGCCAGTGCCGGCGGTAATAACAGCAGCTAGCAAGAAATTCCAGAAAGCCCGTTCGCCAAAGCCAAAGCTAACCGCGCTGGTTAACAGCTGCGCCAGGCTAAGGCTGAGTAACAGATAACCGATAACCCGGTAGAAAAAGTGTTTGGTTCTGGTCTGGCTATCAGCAAACGAATAAGAATAGGTCGACATGGGAACGGCTGTGTTAATTCCGGTACCGCATAGCCTAACGCCGGCCACTCCAGGCTGCTGTTAAGCTTTTCTAAAGATTACTGCGGCTGATATAAAGATTTTATAAAGATAAGTCTGTTATGCTGCGACGATTTATGAACTGAGGCGACATTATGTACCAGATCCGCCCCTATCAACCCGGTGAAGAGCCGCTGCTGCGCGAGTTGTTTTATAACACAGTGCACAATGTTAACCAGCGCGATTATACGCCAGAGCAGCGCAATGCCTGGGCGCCGGCGCAGTACGATGAAAACGCCTGGGCCATGCGCATGCTTGAAAGTGAGCCCTATGTCGCGCTGGATAACGACACTATCGTCGGCTTTGCCGATGTACAAAATGATGGCTATATCGACTTTTTCTTTTGCCATCATGCCTATCAGGGCAAGGGTGTAGGCAAAGCCCTAATGCAGCATATTTTAAAAACCGGCAAGCGTTATGGTGTAAATCGCTTTTACGCCAATGTCAGCCTTACTGCTAAGCCGTTTTTTCAGCATTACGGTTTTACTGTGCTGACAGAGCAGCAAAAGCAGGTACGCGATGTGGTACTAACAAATTTTTTAATGGAAAAACGCTAAATCAGTTAACAACCTGCCCAGATAAAACTCAGTATCAGCATGCTTTTAGCGAAACAGCGTTTGACATTAGCCTGTCAGGTTGTAAAAATGCGCAAATTGTAAAAATACTGTGTATATCTCGTTTTCACCCAAGGTGGCAGGATGCAAGACCGGCAATACGATGGCGTAATTCTGGAAGATAAATGGGGTAAAACCTATTTATGTAGCAACTGTCTGTTTGCCTATGCTGAATTTGGTGATAGCCACCTGTGGCAGCCAAAAGACGCTATTTATGGCAGCTATTTTTTACATGATTTAGAACCGCACTGGAACCTGCGACAAATCTGGTTAGACATCTACCGTCACGCCCGGCCGTGGGAATACGATTTATCGGTATATTCTGATTTTCAGCTGCGCGACACCCTTATACAAATGTTTGCCAAAGAAGAAATCTGGCTGTGGCAACTGACCGATGGCTGGGGCAAACAGCCAGAGGGTAACGGCATAGGCGAGGGCGGCTTAGCCCCTGTCACCGCCAGCAGTGCCAGCCCGCCAGCCGTAGCCAAAGCCGTCAAACCCAAAGGCGGTGGTGTGGTAGCCGAAGTAACAGCAGCATCGACTATAGCCAGCCATCAATCGGCAGTCGCACCTGAGGCAGTTTTAGATAAAGTTCAGTTACGTAAGTTACGTTATCAGGAACGCCAGACATTGCTGAGTGACACGGCTGGTATATCTGAAGTACAACAAGCGCATGAACGGCTCAGTTTTAATAACGACAATATTCTAAGGGCAGAAGCAGCAGAGTATGTGTACAAAGTAGATGAGTTTAACCGGGGTGCATTAGATGTATTACCGGAAGCACCGCCAGGGCTGCAAATTATAAATCCTGAAGACATAGGCCTTAATCAAGAACATTTCACAAATAAGCAATCCGGCTTTGGCGCAGCGCTATTTAAATCAGAGATCAATGGCGAAACCATGCTAACGTATCGCGGCACCAATAACGCGGTAACAGGTAAGCAAGACTGGTTAACTAACCTTAAGCAAGGCAGCGGTCTGGAGACGGACCAATATAATCAGGCAATGGATTTAGCACGAAGCACCAGACACACAATTGGAAAAGATTTTACCATTGTCGGCCACTCCCTTGGCGGCGGCTTAGCGTCATCAGGCGTAGCAGTAACCGGCCGGTCGGGCTACACCTTTAACTCGGCGGGCTTACACCCGAAAACAGCTGCTCGCAAAAATGGATTATCCATCGCAGATACGTCCAGGCTTATTACCACCCAGGCGGTTAAAGGCGAAGTGTTAACTATGGCGCAAAGCTTGGGTACTAAAGCTGTGCTTGCCGGCGCAGCTGCCGCTATCGGCGGCCCCATTGTTGGCATGTTGGCGGCCATAGGCATTGCTGCCTTTAATGCTTTACCCAAAGCCGCGGGCACTATGCTCGATCTGCCTAGCATTAAAGGTGGCAACCCAGTAGCTAAGCATGGCATGGATCAGGTTATTGACGGCATAGAAGCGCAAAAGGCTGAAGATATAGAAACTCTGTCAAATGTCTCAAGGGCTTATAATGGTTAATGCAAAAGTATCGCTGATTACCGTATTAAAGCTGTTACCCGTATTACTAATTGTGCTTGTTGGTCTGCTTAGCAGTTGCAAGTCTGAAGGAAAAAATATGAAAGCCGAGTTATTTTTTGATACAGAAATGGTGAAACTGCTACACGCCATTCAACGTCAGGACGCTGTCACTGCTAAGTCAATATTGGCCCAGGGTGTTAACATAAATATCCTTGGTGACGAAGGCATTACGCCGCTGCTCTGGCTTATTATGCAAAAAGACGCTAATGCCGTTGAATTGGCACTGCAACTGGGCGCAGACGCTAACTTTCCTGCCATGGTGACCATAAACCGTGAAGGGCCAAAACCAGCACAACCACTGGCGATTATTGCCGGCGATGGCGACAACAAGCTGTTTGATTTATTACTAAAGTACGGAGCAAGTCCGGATTCCCGAGACGAGTCTACCGGCCAACCCGCTATCTTTGGCACCATTGGCCATGATAATTGGCAGCAATTAAACCTACTGTTGGAGTATGGTGTCGATATCAATGCTACAGATAATTCAAAACGTAATGCGGCATTATATGCAGCTTCTTTAATGAAATATGACTTTGTAATCAAAATGCTGGAGTTAGGTATTGAATATAATATTCCTAACAAAGGCGGTGTTACCCTGGCACATGCTATTGAAACCTTGTTTGAAGATAATAGCAGTAACCCCAACTTTAAACTCAGTGACGAAGTACACACAGCCAAAAAAATGCTGGAAGATAAAGGCATAAGCTTTCCACCGCCAACGCCAAAAGAAATCAGAGAACAGCGTAATCAATAACGAAGTTAATTGGATGCAGTTGATGCTTAAGCTTTTGCCTTTTAATGGTTCTAAATCAATGATATTTCGAATTTCAACAAGCTTTTGAGACAGGCGCAACATCAGGCGCCGATATGACGCTAACAAAAAAACTTAAGAGATAGAAATGAGCAAAATCAAAGAACCGTTAAAAACGATATTGAAAAAATACTGCCATGTCGGGTGCTATGATCCCAACTTAATAAGGGAGGCCATCATTACAGGGAAAGGATTTCCCTATGACGTAGAGCTATTTAAAACGCAACTGCGTGAAGCTATCGACTATAAGCTCATTTCAACTGAGGAGTATGAAGAATTAACTGAAGAGGATTTCGATTCTGACGAGGATCTACAACTTTGGTTAGAGAAATTTTTCTCCGAAATTTCTAAGGTTATTTAACACCCGAAACAAAACTACCTGAAACAGCCTGAAAGAGATCCCTTATGCTGTATGAAATTGCCATAGCCGATGCTTACGGCGCCGGATTCGAGTTTGTCGCACCAGAAGTGATTGCCCGGCACAATGACCTTAGTCACTACATTCCACATCAGCTATACGGTATGCTTGGCAACTATACCGATGACACTCAAATGAGTCTGGCACTGGCCGAGTTATTAATAGCCGATGCAGACTGGACGGCACTAAACATTGCCGATCAGTTCGTAAAATGTTTCAAACGAGACCCTCGCCAGGGGTACTCAAAAGGTTTTTATACAGTATTGCAACAAGTTGAAAATGGCCAGCAGTTACTCACTACGCTGCGCGCGCATAGTAGCCGCAATGGTGCAGCTATGCGTTCAGTACCGCTGGGTATTATAGCCAGCAAGCAGCAGCTGTTAGCCTGTGCCAAGCAACAAGCCGCTATTACTCATAACACTGCTGTCGGCCTGGCGAGTAGCTGTGCCGTCGCACTGGCAGCGCATTATGGTTTGTACCAACTGGGCGATGTATCGCAATTGCCTGCGTTTTTACAAAGCGAAGGTTTTGCTGACTGGAATTACAACTGGCAACAAGCGGTAACGGTGGAAGCTTTCGATACCGTAAGCGCCGCATTTAGTTGTTTGTTACGCCATGACAACCTGGCGGATTTGCTGCAAAGTTGTGTCGCCCTGTCGGGTGATACTGACAGTGTGGCTGCTATCGCAGTGGGGATTGCCAGCTGCTTTACCAGCTACAGCAGAAATTTGCCCGAACAGCTGAAACAAAGCCTGAATGAGCCGCAATATGGCTTGGCCTATCTGGCTGAATTGGATAAACAACTACTGGCAAAGCTGAGCAGTGTGGCTTACATCTAGCCTTCGGCAATACAGAGCAACCTTGGGCAATTGAGTGCAGAGCTTAAAGAAAATTGGCGCAAATGCTGTTGAGTTAATGCCTGTTTTGATAAAAGGTATGGAAAAACACGGCTATTGTTACTTCATGTGGGAAACGGCAAATGCAGTTGGCGCTCAATGTGCCACATGCCATGCGATAGTCTGGCAGTCTCCGTTGACCAACAAGATATTAAGTGAAGAAAAGCCCGCCAATTTGCCTGATTCAGGCAAACAATATACCGATTATTACCAACAGAAGATTAGACGTTTTCTAGCTTCACAGCCGGTTTGCCCAGAGTGTGGTTCTAATCACTATGATTTGTTCGTTAACAATGTGAGTTTCCCGCGCTACGCAGATGGTACTTTGTTTGATGACCAGCAAGATTTAGCACTTGATGAGCATCCGGATGCGCCAATTTGGTGGCTTGATTAATAATAGAAACCTGACCGGCAATAAAGTGTCTGGTTAACGGGTGATAATTCAAAGCTAATTTATGAATATCTCGAAACTCGAATTAGTTGAACTGTTATTGGGCTATGCAAATGGTAACGAAATTGCCAGTCAAAAAATTGCTGAAGCCAATAAGCATAAAAACCTGATTTGGTCGCAAGATGAATGGGTATATGTTAAAGACGTTGAAGCCGCTCTGAGGGCAATGAAGAAACTATATGAAAATGGGGACTTTTCCCAGTTTTCGCAGATTAAAGAAATTATTCTCGGATCTGAGTCTGTAGCTGAAATGAGTGATAGCTGGTTAAAAAACAGAGTGTTAGATTGCAGATTCAATCTGGACTGCCTATATTTTCAACCTTAAAAACGTTATTTGGCAGAGCCTTAACACAAGAGCAGAAAGACAAACATGGAACAGAAGCCGCTGGAGCAGCAAATCAAAGACATTATCAGCATTTCGTTGTGGCAATTTGAAGGATTGCCCGATCGAATTACCCGCGCATTTGACGACCTACTCACGGCTTACAGCTATAACGAGGTTATATCGGCGATAAATAGCCTGATGCCTAAGTTACAAACAGAGGAAGCCAAAGCACGGCAAGGCGCTGGCAATTCTGGTATGGCAGGCGAGTACCATATGGCCATAGGCATGCAGCTTTACTACCTGCAACAGTGCTTAGATCTGGTCCGCGAAAAGCAGTCTGCTACTTAGCACAACCTCAGAACACGGAACACACACTGTGCGGCAATTAACACCACGAGATAACGCAGATATTGCCCGGTTTAAAGAAACAACAGGCACTGATATTGTTGAATTAGAACGTTATTTATCAGCAAAATGGCAATGGCATGAGCTCTGGGACTTTAACTTTGAGCGCATAAACCCCTTGCAGCTTCAGTGTAAATGCAAATTTGAAGCTCTTAGGGCGTCAGGCCGACGCAAAGGGTATCCACGCAGCATTGAACAGTTAGCGAGCCTTGGTTGTACTTTCACGCTTATCGGTGGCAGACAAAGCTGGTTCGAAGACGCTTATTACCAATGTGCATGCGGACAATACTGGAAAGAGGTGTTTGTTGAGGCGATGCAGTATATGGGTAACCATGCCCACCCGATAGAGCAAACCGCGATAAAACAGCGCTAAGTGTGCCCAATGAAAGAGCCAGGATGAGTACTGAGATAATCAAGCACAAATATTTGTCGGATTGTTTTCTCCTAAGAGACCGCATTAATGGTGCCGTATCTGAGGTCAAGGTGTTACCACCTGGTCAGCTGCCCAGAATTAAAGCCTCGTATACTAAACATGCTGGCAAATTTATTGGTGTCTATGCCTCGGAAAAAGGCCCGGTTATGTTTATCGATGCAGCGACGTTGCCATTTGCTAATACGTCCTGGGTTGTAACACTAGCTAAGCTCAACGGTCGAAACCAATTTATCGTACTGCAAGATGGTAAGGAGATCTTCAAAGCTGATTATCAGCCAGCTACACCAGACGATTTCGATGCCTACTCAGATACAGAATCGGTAGACCTATTCAGCTGGATTGTAGCCAAACGGCATGATAGTGAAATCTTTCAAATGTGGACAATTACGTCTGGCAAACACCTTCTATTCAGCAGGCCCTGCTAAAACGGTGGACAGCGTAAAACGCTTAGTCAGCGGATTGTTTCTGCAAATGGGCTATGGCGGCATTACAGTTATACAAAGCTTCACGGTAGGGCAGCGACAGCTCATACGCCAGCATGCCACCGCATCGTTGGGTAAAGCCGGTTAAACGCTCAGCCTCCGCTGTCAGTGCGGTAGTAATATCGGCTGTGCAATATTCGCCAGTTAAGCGCTCTATAGCATTAATAGTAAGCTGGCGAGTGTCCGGCTTTTCGGAGGCAAAAGGGTTGTCTGTTGTCGCTATACAGCGCTGTATCGCTTGTATCAGTGTCGTTAAGTCAGTGTTGGCCACAGTGCTTACCATCAATCTTAAAACTACCACGCAAAATATGACCTTTCCCCGGAATTAATACCAATCCCGTGATGAGATTTTCCAGCTTATGCGGCCTGTTTTGCATATTCAACAGGCGACATGTAATTCAATGAGCTATGTGGCCGCACATTGTTGTAATGTTCACGCCATAACTCAATTTCATATCTGGCTTCATCCAGTGTTCTGAACCAATGCTGGTTCAGGCATTCGTTCCTGAATTTACCGTTTAGGCTTTCCACAAACGCATTCTGCGTCGGTTTACCCGGCTGAATAAAGCCTAATGTTACGCCAGTTTCTTTGCTCCAGAAGAACATAGCCTTACTGGTAAACTCGGTTCCGTTGTCACACACCACCTTGCCAGGCTTACCACGTTGCTCAATCAGCAGGCTCAGGAATCTGGCTACCTGTCTGCCACTGATAGACACCTGAACTAATTGGCCAACCATTTCACGCGAATAGTCATCCACCACATTCAGCACTCGAAAGCGTCTGCCGTTGCTAAGTTGGTCAGACACAAAGTCCATTGACCAACGCTGGTTAGGCGCGGTTGGTACTTCAATCGGTTGGCGTGGCCGGGTCAGCTTTTTGCGTTTCTTCGTCCGAACCTGCAAGCCTTCTTCGGTGTAAAGCCGATATGTACGTTTACGATTCTTAACCCAGCCTTCACCACGTAGTAAGCCATGTAGCATCAGATAGCCGTAGCGCGGATATTGCGTTGCCAGCGACTTTAAACGCTGTCTCAGACCATTATCCGTGTCTGTCTTAGGCTTATAACGAAATGCCGTTCGGCTTAGCCCCGCCAGCTTACAGGCCACCCGTTCACTCAGGCGAAATGCATCAATCAGATGTTGAGCAACAGGTCTCCTTGCCGCCGGCGTCACCACTTTTTTGACAGCACATCCTTCATAGCTTCGACTTCCAGCATCTTATCGGCCAGCATCTTTTTAAGTTTGTTATTTTCTGCTTCAAGCTCCTTCAGTCGCTTGGCTTCGTTCACTTCCAATCCGGCATACTTGCTACGCCAGTTGTAGAACGTGCCAACGGAAACACCCATATCGCGGCAGATGTCGTCGACCTTTGCACCGGCTTCATGTTGCTTGATAGCTTTGATAATTTGTTCTTCGGTATAACGCTTTTTCATTTTGAGATCTCCATTGGTTCCATTTTATTGGAAATCTCATCAATGTCATGGTTTTAAAATCGGGGGAAAGGTCAAATATCACAAATTTTTCACGTTGCCAGAAAAATAGCTGTCAGTTTTGACAGGCTGAGCAAGTACAGATTAAAGCGGGCTGCAAAGAGCCAGCTTAATTTGGTTCTGTTTCTAATAATTCAAAATTTTTTGTGAATCATACAATTTGTCTGAGAAATGCCGGAAGTTGGTTCAAAAGCATCGATGATGATACATCTTGAAACAATGAGGTTGTTAGATAGGGATTTGTCAAAAATAGCTGGCCTTTTTGTAATTGCTGAAGAAGAGATTTTACGTAATCAGAATCGGTGGTTGTTGATAAGTTTTTCACATCAAGAGCTTCTGTATCATCTGTTCCAAGATTCTTCGTGTTTGCTTTTGGTTCATGTACCGCCCAAGCAGTGCCCGAGTTGATTTTAGCCTCTATGTATCTGGCTCTCCCTAAACTAAAAGCGGCAATCCCCACGTCTTCTAAACTGGTATTGTTGTCCAAAGCATGCTGATAAGCGTCAGCTAGCTTTTCTTTATCATCGCTGTTAAGAAATGAGTAAACTGAGCCACTATTTGCGTTTACATCTCCCGGTGGAATGTCGACAATTCTCATATCTACAGCGATATCATCTACCACTCTTTTAATTTCATCAGGTGTGTATTTATATCCTGATTTGGCGGCTATTTCGTTGACTGAAGCTGCAAGTAATTCAACTCTTTTTTTGGTGTCAATATAAACAGGGGAAGGCGTTTGCTTAGCGACACTTAGCGAGCGTTGGTACAACGAGTTTAATCTTTGCCCTTTCTGACTCAGTCCAATGTCAGAATTAGACGTGATGGTATCTGGAGCCTTACTGCTATTTGATGGTGTTATGCTTATTTGCTCTTTAGCGTTTGCTTTTCCAGTATCAATATTCAATTTCTCATTACTGACTATCATCGCTTCCCCTCAATAGCTATCAGAAGTCGTAAGCTACTTTTATAGTGTTTATTTATTGTTGCTCGATAAAGCAAAATGCGCGCCATTAATTAGATTTTGGTCTGTGCATGTTGCAAGGTGGTAACAATTTGTTGTGGTAAAACAGCAGCAAAAAGAAGTGCGTAGGGTAGTGCTGACCAATTTTTTAATGGAAAAGAATTAGTAATAAACAAATCTAGTCAGCTTTGATATTAGCGACAAAATCTTCTGCTGCAGCTGTGTAGTCCAGGCACTTATCCTGCGTCAGCGTGGCCATAACAGTATTTTCAGCATCAGCAAAAACGGATTTTTCATCACGTTCCAGGCTGGATAGAAATGCCATAGTGCCATCGAGAAAAGCTTGTTTGCTCTCAGGCGTTTGCTCACTGGCGAAATACAGCTTATCCGATAACTGGTTAAAGATAGCTTTTTGTTCTGGCGTAAAGGTGTAAGGTAATTGTGCGCACATGGTTAAAGCGCTTGATTGAAAACCAGCAGCCTGCCAGTCTGCGGTAACGCCAGTAGATGACCATATAAGTAATGCTATTAAGGTACTAATTTTTCTCATATTTATACATTTGCCAGCAGGCAAAACTATTGTGAAGTAGTACAACTCCGGCCAAAATGATTTTGGATTGCCAGTTTAGCCTAACGTTAAATAATTCCAGAGCCATTATAATGCAGCCACTTAGCAACAGCGTGTGCATGCCCACATAGAATACTCGCATGTTAAAAGAGAGTTTCCGGACACTTATGTTACAAAGTTGCTTAACAATCAGTACGGCGCCAAAAAGCGCCGTACAAGACCAAAACAGGTAAGCCAACATTAAATTTGATCCATGTTCAGAAGCCCTCGAAGCATCAACTCACGTTTAGCATTTTTTGCGTTTGTTGACGTCATAGCAAGTAGTACTGATGCAAATATCGTAACACAGGCAGCAGCTAAGGCTGCGCTCTTAGCGATACCGCCGCTTACTTTACCTGCTGTAGCAACTTCTTTTGTTAATGCATAGTTGCTTGCTTGAGCTGCGGTGGATGTCAAACCGCTTTTCACGCCGCTTTTGTGGACAGCTAGCAATGCGCCAGCAATACCAGAGACAGTGATAAGACCTGAAATATCTACCCCAATGTAATTTAATGCGGATTTGGCTTCGTCATTGACTGAAAAAAACTTTGTTAATTCATCATCAGTTAAACTCCAGCAATACCAGTAGGGATTAGCGTGTATAAGACTGATCAGTCCAAATAAATGCCCAAACAATGGACCGTCATAACTGCGCAGTTGCATTACCGCAGCGTTGATTTTCTGTTTCTCGTGATGATGTAAGCAGCGGTAAGTCACTATGCCAGTTAAGATGTACATCGAATTATCTAACTTCTCTAGTTTTTGACTGAAGTTTTCTAAGTCCATCATGTGAATCAGAAACTTAAGAGGATTTTGCTTGTATTGCTGTGTGACGTAAGACGATTGCATAACTTTTCCTTGTTGCTTAATTTTGATAAAAGTTACCACAATTTACAAAAAATAAACAAGTAAAAATTTGCTTATTGATTTTTACTTATGCTGTTTAATCGGATGACTTATCTGTCGGCGCGAAAGCGTTAGTATCGCTCTTTCTAACAGCGGCAGCATAAATCAGGAGAAAATCTTAACTTTTGATATGCTGATTGGGAGTTTAATACGCAGTGGGTTTTAGTCAGCTTTACTGCTTTTTTGTTATGCACCTTGCTGTTAAATTCGCTCGAATAAACGGGGGTAGATCCAATTTAAACCTTCTAATTTTCAGTTGTTTAATTTTAATTCCCCCCAATTATTCACGATAAAGCCAAAGCTCACTTACTCAAATTACAAAAGCGCATGAGCAAAGCCAAAGCGCTGTCCGCTTTAGCGCATAAAGTCGGTCGCTGTGTTTATTACATGCTGAAAAACCAGATGGTGTTCGATGAAAAACGTTTCTTAGCCGGTTAAGTCGCAGGGCAAGGTGAGCTGAACGTCTAACTGGAACACCATGGCTGATGCTTAAATGATGGTTGGGTGACCCGTAGCACCAAGCTGAATCACCCGCCTTCTGGCACACTGCCGTAACCAGCTTGCTTGATTAGACACCTTGTCGCCGCGCACAACCATAAGCAAGATGGTTTGCACCTGTGCTGAGCCTGAAACTGGCTTTAAGCCCGACGCCTTGAATAGTGCCGGCAACAGGTTAACCGATGAATGTCTGGTGCCCTTGCTGTCAGCAAGGATGCTGAAATCAGCAGGCGCTCATTGAGCATGAGATAAGAGAGCCCCGATATGTGTTTGTTGCAGGCTATCGCCTGGCAACCATGATGACAGATGAAGCAGTCTATCTTGCTGATGGAACAACAGACTGGCCGCTAACGCGGCCAGAAGAGCGGTTTTAC
>JAHJZX010000059.1 GCA_018826295.1 Gammaproteobacteria bacterium | reverse complement strand
TCAATGAACGAATCTAAAGCACGACCAGCTGCCGCTTTAGAAATGTCTGCACCAGCAGCAATTTTGTCGATAAGTTGAGACTTGTTCACAATATCATCCCCTTCAATTGTTATTATTTTCAACAACTACACTTTATTAGTTCTGTAAGTGAGCTCAATCGTTATAACAAGCATCTTTTATGCTTGCAAGCAAAAGAAGCGACAAAACTAATAATTCTGGCTTTGACTGCAGCCCTTGTATAACAAGGGCTTGGTCGAAACTTTCCATAAGTTAGCACAGCCAACGGGAATGAAAAGCCCCTATACCGGATTTTTTTCCGTTTTTTTGCTTTTTACCGTACTTTTTGTTGTTTCTACAGGCGAAACGCGCTCTAGCGGCTCCTGCAGCGCCAGTTGCAACACTTCATCTATCCATTTCACCGGACGAATTTCGATGTCAGCTTTGACGTTTTCCGGGATGTCTTTTAAATCACGTGCATTGTCATGCGGTATAAGTACCCGTTTAATTCCGCCGCGATGCGCTGCCAGCAGCTTCTCTTTTAAGCCACCTATTGGCAATACTTCACCCCGTAAGGTAATTTCACCTGTCATAGCTACATCAGCCCGCACCGGATTACCTGTCAGGCTGGATACCAAAGCAGTAACCATGGCGATACCGGCACTTGGTCCATCTTTTGGCGTGGCACCTTCTGGAACATGCACATGAATATCACGTTTTTCATAGAAATCCGCATTGATGCGCAGCACTTCCGCACGGCTGCGCACAACGGTCATCGCTGCCTGTATCGATTCCTTCATTACATCGCCTAGCGAGCCGGTATAGGTCAGCTTACCCTTGCCCACTACTGAAGCAGCTTCAATCGTGAGTAAGTCACCACCAACCTCAGTCCAGGCTAAACCGGTAACCTGACCGATACGGTTGCTGTCTTCCGCCTTACCATAGTCGTAGCGCTGCACTCCTAAGAAATCTTCCAGGTTTTGCTGATTGATCACGACCTGCTTTAAGCCTTTAGTCAGTAAAATCTGTTTTACTGCTTTACGGCACAGTTTAGAGATTTCCCGCTCCAGACTACGCACACCGGCTTCACGGGTGTAGTAACGGATAATGCCAATAATAGCGCTATCCTCAATAACTAACTCGCCAGCTTTTAGCCCATTGCGGCCAACTTGCTTGGTGATTAAATGCTGTTTTGCGATATTAAGTTTTTCATCCTCGGTATACCCTGCCAAGCGGATCACTTCCATCCGGTCCAGCAATGCAGCCGGAATATTCAGGCTGTTAGAGGTAGCAAAAAACATCACATCAGACAGGTCGTAATCGACTTCCAGGTAATGATCGCTAAAGGCGGTGTTTTGCTCTGGATCCAGCACCTCTAATAAGGCTGCAGCCGGATCCCCGCGAAAATCTGACGCCATTTTGTCAATTTCATCTAACAAAAACAGCGGATTACGCACACCAACCTTGGCCATCTTCTGGATAATTTTACCCGGCATAGAGCCTATATAAGTACGGCGATGGCCACGGATCTCGGCTTCATCCCGCACGCCACCCAGTGCCATGCGCACGTATTTACGCCCGGTCGCTTTGGCAACGGACTGCCCCAGTGAGGTTTTACCGACACCCGGTGGTCCCACTAAACATAAAATTGGGCCTTTTAATTTGTTTACCCGTTGCTGTACGGCTAAATACTCCACGATGCGCTCTTTTACTTTTTCTAAGCCATAGTGATCTGCATCTAAAATCTGCTCAGCGACGGCCAGATTCTTTTTAACCTTGCTGCGGGTTTTCCATGGTACTTGCGCCAGCCAGTCTATGTAGCTGCGTACCACGGTAGCTTCCGCCGACATCGGTGACATCATTTTAAGCTTTTGCAGTTCGGCCTTGGCTTTATCTGCCGCTTCGGCCGGCATTTGTGCATCAGCAATTTTCTTGCTTAGGGTTTCAAATTCATCCGGTGCATCCTCCAGCTCGCCCAGTTCACGCTGAATGGCCTTCATTTGCTCATTCAGGTAATACTCGCGCTGGCTTTTCTCCATTTGCTTTTTAACCCGGCTGCGAATACGACGTTCTACCTGCAGAATATCTATTTCGCTTTCCATCATCGCCATCAGGTATTCTAACCGTTCGGTGACGTTGAAAATTTCCAGCACTTTTTGTTTGTCTTCAACCTTTAACGGCATATGTGCCGCCATGGTGTCGGCCAGTCTGGCAGGCTCGTCTATCCCGCTTAATGCTGTCAGCACTTCTGGCGGAATTTTTTTATTCAGCTTGATATAGCCTTCAAACTGGTTAATCGCCGAGCGCAAAAACACTTCCTGTTCGCGGCTGTCTACTTCAGCGGTTTCAATCACTTCTACATAGGCAGCAAAGGCTTTGTCGGTTTCAGTAAACTCAGCCAAACGAGCGCGACGACTGCCTTCTACCAGCACCTTAACCGTACCGTCAGGCAGTTTCAGCAATTGCAAAATGGTCGCTACAGTGCCCACCTGATACAGATCAGCAGCAGTAGGATCATCCAGCGTCGCGTCTTTTTGCGCCACCAGGAAAATCTGCTTGTCGTTTTCCATAGCGGCATCAAGGCACTTAATGGATTTAGCCCGCCCGACAAACAGCGGAATAACCATATGCGGGTAAACTACAACGTCGCGTAATGCCAGCACCGGCATATGCAAACGTTCAGCATGTTCAGATGTCATTGATCCTCTCTTGAAATTTAGTTACTGCAGGCGCAAATATGTTTCAGTATATGGGGTTCGTTTTAAAAACTTCAATTGCAGATACGAAAAAGGAGCTAAATCAGCTCCTTTTTATCAAGAAAATCACACCTTAATGTGATTCTGCCGCCACCGGCTCGCTACTCTGATAAATCAGAATCGGCTCGCTTTCGCCGCGGATCACAGTTTCGTCAATTACTACCTTGGAAACATCCTGCATTGACGGTAATTCATACATAGTATCAAGCAGCACGCCTTCCACTATAGAACGTAACCCCCGGGCACCGGTTTTACGTTCCATCGCTTTTTGCCCAATCGCTTTTAGTGCATCTTCACGGAACTCCAGCTCGACATCTTCCATGGCAAACAAGGCGGCAAATTGTTTTACCAAAGCGTTTTTCGGCTGGCTAAGAATTTGTACTAATGCGTCTAAATCCAGTTCAGTCAGCGTTGCCACTACCGGTAAACGACCGATAAACTCAGGGATCAGGCCATACTTGACCAAATCTTCCGGTTCAACATCACGGAAGGATTCACTTAAGCTACGGCTGCTCTCTTTGCTGCGCACCTGGGCGCCAAAACCGATACCTGAACCTTTGGCGCAGCGCTGCTCAATCACTTTATCCAGGCCGGCAAAAGCGCCGCCACAGATAAACAGAATTTTTGAGGTATCAACCTGCAAAAACTCCTGCTGCGGGTGCTTACGACCGCCCTGTGGCGGTACCGAGGCGATAGTGCCTTCAATCAGTTTCAGCAGAGCTTGTTGCACACCTTCACCCGATACATCACGGGTTATTGATGGGTTGTCAGACTTACGCGAAATTTTATCAATTTCGTCAATGTACACTATGCCACGCTGGGCTTTTTCCACGTCATAGTCACATTTTTGCAGCAGCTTCTGAATAATGTTTTCCACGTCTTCGCCGACATAGCCCGCTTCGGTCAGCGTGGTTGCGTCTGCCATGGTAAAAGGCACATCCAGCAAGCGCGCTAAGGTTTCTGCCAGTAAGGTTTTACCACTACCGGTAGGACCAATTAACAGGATATTACTCTTACCCAGTTCTACATCTTGTTTGTGCTGGGCGCTACGTAAGCGCTTATAGTGGTTATAAACCGCTACTGCCAGTACTTTCTTGGCATGCTCCTGGCCGATAACGTAATCGTCCAGATGAGCACGAATTTCGCGCGGCACCGGTAATTTATCGGCATCCCGTTTTGGGGAAATGTCTTTAATTTCCTCACGGATGATGTCATTGCATAAATCAACGCATTCATCACAAATATAAACCTGTGGGCCTGCAATCAACTTACGCACTTCATGCTGTGATTTGCCACAAAAAGAACAGTACAACAGTTTACCGTTCTTATCGCCGTCAGTGCGGTGATCGGACATGTAACTACCTCTTTCACTACGGTGCAGCCCTCGAAACCGGGCCGCCGGACTTAATTACTTAGTGCTTTCTCTGTTCGTTAATATGGCATCGACCAGGCCATAATCCAAGGCTTGTTGCGCGCTTAAGAAATTATCACGCTCAGTATCCTTGCAAACCTGCTCATAGCTTTTACCACTGTGTTCAGCCATCAAACGGTTTAGCTTTTCTTTAATACTTAAAATTTCCCGGGCATGAATTTCAAAATCGGTCGCCTGGCCCTGGAAACCACCTAACGGCTGGTGAATCATTACCCGGGCATTTGGCAAACAGTAACGCTTACCCTTAGTACCGCCTGATAACAAAAACGCCCCCATACTAGCCGCCTGGCCAACGCACACAGTAGCAATATCCGGTTTGATATAACGCATAGTATCGTAAATAGACAAACCTGCCGTTACTGAACCGCCTGGTGAGTTAATGTAAATATAGATGTCTTTTTCCGGATTTTCCGACTCTAAGAACAATAATTGCGCCACAATAAGATTTGCCATGTGATCTTCGACCTGGCCAGTCAGAAAAATCACCCGCTCTTTTAGCAGACGTGAGTAGATATCAAAGGAGCGTTCACCTTTGGCCGTTTGCTCAATAACAATAGGCACCAGAGCATTAACTATGTCATTCAGATGATGTGGCATAGACATATTACAGAATTCCCTCTTTCAGACTGGGTTTTTGCGGGGGCAGAAAATAAAATGGCCCGAACGGTTGTTCGAGCCATTAAAGCTGTCAAGCCAGCAGAAGTCAATCTTAGTTGGCTGCCTTCGGATTCATAATTTCATCAAAGGCGGCTTTTTGCTCAGTAACTTTGGCAGAGGCCAAAATAACATCAATAGCCTGCTCTTCCAGAGCAACATTACGCATGCTTTGCAGCAGCTCTTTATTGCTGTTGTAATACTGAATCACTTCTTGCGGATCTTCATAAGCAGAAGCAGCAGTTTCAATTAACGCCTGCACTTTGCTGTCGTCAACTTTCAGTTCGCTGGTTTTGATCACTTCACCCAGTAACAAACCGACTTTAACGCGATCTTTTGCCTGTTCTTCAAACAGTGATGCCGGCAGCTCAGGTAATTGCTTAGGATCAACGTTATTTCCAAAACGCTGCAGTGCCTGCTTACGTAACACGTCTACTTCACCAGCGATCAGCGCCTGTGGCACTTCTACGTCGTTGTTTGCTAACAGGCCTTTAATAACCTGGTCTTTTACTTTGGCTTTAATGTTTTGATTAAGCTCGCGTTCCATGTTTTTACGCACTTCAGCTTTCAGCGCGTCAACAGTAGCGGTTTCCAGGCCGAACAGTGTCGCAAATTCATCGTTCAGTTCTGGCAGAACCTGCTGTTCAACAGCTTTAACTGTTACAGCGAAGCTGGCCGCTTTACCTTTTAAATTTTCAGCGTGGTATTCTGCCGGGAAGGTCACGTCTACTGTAACTTCTTCACCCGCTTTTTTGCCAACGATGCCATCCTCAAAACCTGGGATCATCCGGCCCTGACCCAACTCCAGCGTGAAGTCAGTGGCTTTGCCGCCGTCGAATGCTTCACCGTCAATTGAACCAACAAAATCGATTACCACACGGTCACCGTTTGCGGCTTTGCCTTTCTTCGCTTCCCAGTTTGCGTGTTGCTTGCGCAGGGTTTCCAGCATTTTGTCTAAGTCAGCATCAGCAATTTCAACTACTGGCTTGTTCACTTCAATTTTATCCAGATTTTTAACTTCAACGTCCGGGTAAACTTCAAAAGTGGCTTTAAATTCTAAATCTTTGCCTTGCTCTAATTGGCCTGGTGCAAAAGTTGGGTTGCCCGCTGGTGTCAGCTTGTTGGCAATGATGGCTTCATAAAAATGACGCTGCATTTGCTCGCTGGCTACTTCCTGTAACACTGCCAAACCGTAACGCTTCTGGATCAGTGCAACCGGAGCCTTACCCGGACGGAAACCGTCGATACGCTGACGCTTGGCCAGATCACGTAAACGGCTTTTTACTTCAGTATCAATTTTGTCTGCCGCAACCGTGATTGTTAACTGGCGCTCTAAACCCTGAGTGGTTTCCACAGAAACTTGCATTTTGTTACCTCAAATTCAAAAACAGGCGTTGATGCTTCGCCTTACTGGTGTGATCTGGTTTCAAAAATGCAGCGCTGAACCAGACCTGTTATAAAATAGGACGCGGCATTATAGCGGGCTAAATGTCTGACGTCGAGCCCCTAACCAGACTACTGCGCGGCACTTAAAAAAACGCAGCATAGTCAACAACATAACTATACTGCGCTGGTGTATTCTGGCTATTTTTATTCACTAACTGCGGGTTTGGCCGCTGCCGGTTACCACATATTTTTCGGTCGTTAGCGCTTCCAGCCCCATAGGGCCATATGCATGCAGTTTGCTGGTTGAAATGCCAATTTCGGCCCCCAAACCAAGTTCTCCACCGTCGGAGAAACGCGATGACGCATTGTGCATCACAACAGCAGAGTCAACCTGACGGATAAAACGCTCGGCATTGGCCTGATCGGTGGTACATATGACTTCGGTATGCTGACTGCCAAACTGGTCAATATGCGCCATCGCAGCGTCAACATCATCAACAATACGAACTGCAATTTCCGCTGCCAGATATTCCTGACCAAAGTCGTCATCTGCTATTGGCTGTGCCTGGTTAAAATAACCAATACTGTCTTTGCAGGCATGTACTATTACAGCATGCTCAGATAGTGCCCTGGCAACCAGGGGCAGAAAATCCGCAGCGACATGTTTATTCACCAGCAATGCTTCCAGAGCATTACACACACCTGGCCGTTGCACTTTACCATTTAACAGCAGCCCCAACGCCATGTTTAAATCAGCACTTTGGTCCACATACAGGTGACATACACCTTTATAGTGCTGTATTACCGGAATGCGGCTGTGTTCGGTAACAAAACGAATTAACCCTTCTCCGCCACGCGGAATGACCAAATCGATATACTGGTCTTGTTTTAACAGTGCCAGCATTAACTCACGGTCCGGATCCGGTACTATGCTGATAACCTCATCAGGTAAATTATGTTCACGCAGGGCCTGCTGCATCGCTACGGCTATCGCCAGGCTGGTTTGGATCGCTTCGCGGCCACAGCGCAAAATAACTGCATTGCCGGCTTTAAAGCACAAAGCACCGGCATCAGCAGTAACGTTAGGCCTGGCTTCATAAATCATACAAATAACGCCCAGCGCTATACGGCGTTTTTCAATATTTATACCATTAGGCCGCTGTTCAATATGTCGCGTTGCGCCGACAGGATCGGGCAGCGCTATGATCTGTTCAATGGCACTGGCCATGCTTTCTATCCGCGCCGGTGTCAGTGTCAGGCGATCCAGCATTGCATCTGTGGTGCCGTTGGCGGCAGCGCTGGCTACTTCGTCTTTATTAGCCTGCAAAATAGCATCGCTGGCACTGCGAATGTTATTCGCCATGCTTTGCAGGACAAAGTTTTTCTGCTCAGTAGTTAAATTTGCCACGGCCTTGGCGGCCCGTGACGCTTTGGCGGCAATTTGCGCCGCAGCTTCGCTAATCATATTCTCTCCAGTAACATCATTTCACTGCGATGAATAACGGCATCACTGCCGGTTGGGCAATAACCCAGGCAAGATGCTATATCGCGGCTTTGCTGGCCTTTAATCGAAAACAGCTCGCTGGCACTAAAGCGGCTGACACCTTTGGCAATTTTGCGTTTACCGGTGGCGCAGCGCACCAGCACCGCATCGCCTGAGTCAAATTCGCCGTTAATGCTAACAATACCGCTGCACAGCAAGGACGCGCCCTGCCGGCATAGGGCTTCAATACAGCCGTCATCCACCCAAATCTCGCCTTTGGCTCTTAATGTATGACGCACCCAATGTTTTTTAGCCGGTAAGGGTTTGGCCTGGCCAAAGAAAATCGTCCCCGGATTTTTACCCGCTAAAATACACTGAAACCCATCAGGTTTATGGCCGTCAATTATCACCGTATCAATGCCGTGTGCGGTGGCTTTTTCTGCTGCTTCGATTTTCGTCAGCATACCACCAGTGCCCACTTTAGATGAAGCGCCACCCGCTAAACCATAAATATATTGATCAATCTGCCGCACTTCGGGGATTAGGCTAGCTGAGGGATCTTTATTTGGATCTGCGGTATACAGGCCAGCGACATCCGAGCAGATAATCAAGGCGTCTGCATTGGCGACTGTGGCTACCATAGCGGCCAGATTATCGTTATCGCCAACCTTCAGTTCTTTTGTAGCTATAGTGTCGTTTTCATTCACTATAGGCAGCACCTGATGGTCCAGTAACCGGCGCAGGGTATTTTTAATATTCACATGCCGCACCCGGTCGCTTAAATCACCATGGGTCAGCAATACCTGCGCACAGGGAAAATCAAAACAGCGGCTCCAGAAATTCATCAGCTGATTCTGGCCAACCGCTGCCATAGCACGTTTTAAAGCGATCGGTACGCGTTGATGCTGAAAGTTAAAATGATGACGGCCAGCGGCGACGCTGCCTGATGAGACCAGGATCACTTCAAGACCCTGTAGTCGGCATTGCCGGATAAATTCGGCGATGGGACGCAAAAACTGCTCACTACACCCCTGGTTGTCTGGCGCTATAAGGGCACTGCCGACTTTCAGCACGACCCGCCGCCAGGATGGGTTAATCATAACTCCTCCAATGGTTGTTCCGGCGGCTATAGTAGCAAAAACTGTAACCCGGCACCAGCAAGGTTACAGTTTCACAACCCAAAGAGAGGCAATCATGGTATATAACACACTGTTTTTATTTAAATATAAACAGCATGAATAACTGGTATTCAAGTGGAAAAGCCAACAAACCAGCATAATTATGTAATTTTATTACAAGAATAATCAGTGCAGCAGACAGGCTTAAGCGTAAAGCTGCACAGATTCATTTGATGGCAGCATGGCAACCATCTTTTCAAACTGCAGACCTAAGCGGGTTAATACTTTAATTGAGGCAATATTGCCTGCACTGACCAAACCAACAATTCTCGGCAGATTTAACTGACTATAACCAAAATGCATGACGGCTGACGCGGCTTCAAATGCATACCCCTGGCCCCAGAACTCAGGTAAAAAGGCGAAACCTATATCCGTTTCCTGTAAATGCTCACGAAATAGCAAACCGCAAAAGCCCAGTGCTACAGCATCCGTGCTGCTTTCTACTAAAAACAGGCCGTAGCCATGCTGCCGATAACTGCGCACCGGGCCATCAACTAAATATTGCACCGCATCCTGCTCTGTACGCACTCCCCGGTCAGCAATATTCTGGATAAAAGAAGGCTCGTTTAGCAAACGGCAGGTAAAAGCAGCATCGTCTGCCACCAGATGCCGGATCCTAAGCCGCGGGGTTTCGGCAATTATCAAGATTTGTCTCCAAAATCAGCTTTTCTTCAGCATATACCAGTGCAATTTAAAATGGGAATGAATAAACAAGAATAAAATCTGATAAAAATCTAATGAAGTGAATTAAGCAGAAGATTCAAAGCTTTTGAGGCGAGAGCTTGGCGATACAAGAATTATATTTGTTTAAGGGAGAATGGTCGGTGATGCAGGATTTGAACCTGCGAACCATGGGATTAAGAATACCCAAACCAAGTGCGCTTTCAATTTGAACATTAAGGGAGAATGGTCGGTGATGAAGGATTTGAACCTGCGACCCGTGGGATAAAGAATACCCAAACCAAGTGCGCTTTCAATTTGAACATTAAGGGAGAATGGTCGGTGATGCAGGATTTGAACCTGCGACCCCTTGGACCCAAACCAAGTGCGCTACCAAGCTGCGCCAATCACCGACTATAAAAACTCAG
>JAHJZX010000058.1 GCA_018826295.1 Gammaproteobacteria bacterium | reverse complement strand
TGGTGGGTCATGATGGATTCGAACCATCGACCAACGGATTAAAAGTCCGCTGCTCTACCAGCTGAGCTAATGACCCAAACAGGGCTATCGAAGTGGTGGGTCATGATGAATTCGAATCATCGACCAACGGATTAAAAGTCCGCTGCTCTACCAGCTGAGCTAATGACCCATTTCGATATCAAAGTTTGCGCGGTTTGGTGGGTCGTGCTGGATTCGAACCAGCGACCAATTGATTAAAAGTCAACTGCTCTACCAACTGAGCTAACGACCCTAACCGCGGACGCATATCTTACTGATTTACGGCTTTAGTGCAACCAAAAAGTGCTAAAAAGCAGCGCCTTCTGGCCTGACTGCTCAAAATGCCAGCGTATTTACGCAAAGTTAACTGAAAAAAAACCCGGCGTTTGCCGGGCGGGGTATTATTTTAAAGCGTTGATGCGCTCTTGTGCCAACCTGGCAGAAGTGGCCGTACTGTGTTTTTCGACCAGTTGCCGGTAAAACCGTAAGGCGGCATTTTTATCGTTCTCACGCTCGGCTATCTGCCCGAGCTTTAATAAGGCATCAGCCACTTTATTTGACTGGGCAAAGTTGTTTACTACCCGTTCAAATTGTGTTTTTGCCTTCGCCAGTTCGCTATTGTTAAACAACAATTGTCCTAGCCAGTAGTGCGCATTGGGCGCATAGCTGGAATTGGGGTAATTGCGGATAAAATTTTCAAACTCCGGTATTGCTGCATCATAACGCCGATCCTTTAGCACCATATTAACGGCTTTGTCATAGGCGTCGTTTTCTGACACATCAGACGAATAAGCCGCCGCTGCAGGTATATCGCTGGCAGGCGCAGGCGTGTTGACGTTAGGCGCTGTTTGTATGGCACTGACCCGACGGTCAATCTCCAGATACAAATCACGCTGTCGCTGCAGGATTTCATCCAACTGATAGGCGTGCGTTTCAGTCACGCCACGCAGCTCACTCACTTCGTCCAATAATTGTTGTAATTGTTGTGCCACGCGCAATTGTGCTTCTGTGCGGGCTTCTACAATACGCTCAAGTGTCGCCAGGCGTTGTTCAACGCTGCCAGTAACTGTGGACGTTGTGTTGGCGGCGGTAGGCCGGTCGCGATTAATATCGGTAACCGGAGCAGGATTAGCAAAGGCACTGGTATTAACCAGTGCCATTGCGACGAGCAGAGAATATTTTACTATCATGCGCTTTTGTATTGGTAGTGAGTCTGGATTAATAGACTAACACTGCACGACGGTTTTTAGCAAAGCCTGCTTCTGTACGTGACAGATCTACCGGCTTTTCTTCGCCATAACTTACCGTAGAAATCTGGCCTGCAGATACACCCAGGTTTTGTAAGTACTGTACCACTGCCTGTGCACGACGCTCGCCCAGGGCAATGTTATATTCTGGCGTGCCACGCTCATCTGAGTGGCCTTCCACTGTTACGCGTACAGATGGATTAGCGGTTAAAAAAGCACCATGCGCCTGCAGAGTTTCAACAAATTCCGGGCGAACCGTTGCTTTGTCGAAATCGAAGTAAATAGTGTTTTCCTGACGCAGGGCTTCCAGCTTCTGACGCATTTGCTCAGCCGGGCTTACTACCTGCTCTACCGTTTCAACCTGTACAGTTTCTTGCTGCTGTGAAACACCTGAAGTGTCGGCAGCAGATTGATCAGTTGAAGAAGTTGAGCTACAAGCAGCCAGTGTCAGCACGGGTAATGCAATCAGTAAGCCTTTTACCACTTTGTTTAATTTCATGATGTTGTCCTTAGTATTTAACTATATTAACTAACTTTTTTTATAAAAAAGGTGACCAGGCCGGCGATTTAACCTGTCCTTCCACCGCTGGCAGCCGTGCTTTAAAACGCCCATCCATAGAAACCAGTGCTAACACCTGCGTCGAGCCGTGCATGGTGCTGTAAATTATCATTGAACCATTGGGCGCCACACTTGGTGACTCATCCAGGCTGGTTCGGGTCAGTACCTGCAGAAAACGGCTTTGCCGATCCATTTT
The DNA here is from genome assembly GCA_018826295.1 of Gammaproteobacteria bacterium. Taxonomy (GTDB): domain Bacteria; phylum Pseudomonadota; class Gammaproteobacteria; order Enterobacterales; family Alteromonadaceae; genus Alishewanella. Next base: position 30,492 of record JAHJZX010000058.1, on the reverse strand, counting down.
CGCTATCTGGTACTGGCCGCGTGTGCGGTTAACCATTACTACTGAGCCACCATCCGGCGTATAAGAACCCGCCAGATTCATTTCGCCCTCGAAGGTTAAACGTCGCGTTTGATTCGTTAACAAATTTACGCTATAAAGTTGCGGATTTCCACCTCGCTCCGAACTGAACAATAATTCTTTGCCATCCGGCGACCAGGAAGGCTCGGTATCAATAGCCCGGTGATTGGTTACCCTGGTCAGCGCTTTGCTAACGACATCCATAGTGTAAATTTCAGTATTGCCGTCTTTAGACAACACTAATGCCAGTTTTTTACCATCCGGCGACCAGACCGGCGCACCGTTAATGCCGGGAAAACTACTTAGCATAGTGCGCCGACCGGTATAAATATCCTGGATATAAATTTGTGACTGCCGTTTTTCAAAGGTAACATAAGCTAACTTAGTGCCATCCGGCGACCAGCTTGGCGACATCAGCGGCTCTTTCGAGCGCAGCAGCACCTGTTCGTTATAACCATCGTAGTCTGCCACCACCAGTTTATGTGCAAACTCGGCATTGCGATTTACCAGCACGTAGGCAATCTTGGTTAAAAAGGCTCCGCGCTCGCCGGTCAGTTTTTCGTACACGATATCGCTGATGCGGTGCGCATACTGGCGAAATTGACTGCCGGTAATGGTTGCTTCGCGGCTATCAAGTATATGTGCGGTGCTGCCGGTTAATATGCCGGCATTCAATGATTGCCGGCTGGCATTAGTGCCACCCTTTAGTACATCAACCAATTCAAAACTTACGGTGTAACGGTCAACGCCAACTTCGGTGATCTGCCCCACTACGATGGCTTCAACCCCTTCGCGCTGCCAGGCGGCATAATCAATCTGCCCCGCCGATTGTGGCCGTTGTGGCATTTTAATTGCCGGTAACGGGCTGAACTTACCACTGCGCATCAAATCCGCTGCAATAACTTCGTCCAGGCGCTGAGTTGGCAAATTAGCGCCCTTAAAGGTAAATGGCACTACCGCTATCGGCCGGCCAGAGTCGATGCCACCGGTAATGACAATTTCTAATGACGCCTGCGCTGTGCCGGCAACGGCTAGCAACACGATTAAACTGAATGCACGGATAAACATAAATATCTTCAAAACTCTGGCTCCACCCTTAGGGTTATATCTTTTAACTCACTATATACGTCTGGGTCTGACGACATAGGCAAAGTACCAATCCGGTTTAACGCCCGTACAGCGGCATCACATACGGCTTTGTCACCGCCAAGTACATTGACGCTGGTCACAAAACCGGTAGTCGCTAAGCGGATGTTCACCGAGCACGACCGGTTTCGCATACTTTCATCTTTATACAAATTTTGGTTAATCGTATTTGATATTAACGCCTTGTAACGATCAACCTCGGTTGCCGCCTGCCGGGCCCGTGCCGCGGCTCTGGCCTGCGCTTCTTTGGCCAGTTGCTCTTGCATAACACGTTCTTGCTCGGCCTGGCGTCTGGCATTTTCTGCTTGCCGGGCGCGCTCTGCCGCCGCTTCCTCTGCTGCTTTTTGCTCGGCTATGCGTTTTTGCTCAGCAGCCTTGGCGGCATCTTCAGCTTTTTGCCGTTCTTGCTCTTTGGCTATCCGGGCCTGCTCGGCCTGTTTTGCTTTAGCCGCTTCCTGCTGTTGTTTCTTGCGCGCTTCAGCAGCAGCTGCCTGAGATTTTTTCGCTTCAGCGTCAGCTTTGCGTTTTTCTGCCGCTACCCGTTTCAGCCGCGCTTCTTCATCAGCCCGGGCTTTTTCGGCCTGATTAGCACGGCGCTCCAAATCACGAATGCGTTTTTCTTCTGCGGCTTTAGCGTCATCGCGCTCTTTTTGCATTTGCGCAACGCGCTCATTCAGCGCCGCCTGATCTATTGCCACGGCTTCTACCGGTGCTTCGCCTTCGTTTTGCAGACTTACCATCACCATCTCGGGTTTGGACGAAAAATCTGCGCCAAACACCAGCATAACAACAATCGCCAAATGCATACCAAGTGATTTTGCCAACGCCGGTTCAATTTTTACTGCCATATCAATTGCTGTCCACGTTGTCAGTCATCAGGCCGACAGCCGGTGCGCCGGCACCTTTAAGCACATTGATCAGCCGGATCACCGCATCATAACTGACGCGTTTATCACCTTTGACTATTACCTGAGTACCGGGCTCTATAGTCAGCCAACTGGCTACTTCAACCGTCAGTTGCGCTGCGGTAAAAGGCCCCTGCTGTTTACCGTCTTTTTCAAAATAATACAGGCCGTCCTGATCAACGGTGGCCACTAACGGCGTTTTACCGTCCTGCATCTGTTTAATCGGCTCAGCTGATGATACCGGCAGCTCAACTTTTACGCCCTGTGTAATCAAGGGCGTGGTTACCATAAAAATCACCAGCAACACCAACATAACGTCGATATAAGGTACAACGTTAATTTCAGCTTTTAACCGGCGTTTCTTTCTTACATACATCAGGCCGCTTCCCCACCATTTGACACTGCCTGGCGGTGCAGAATATTAGCAAACTCTTCAACGAAGTTGGCGTAGCTGCTTTCCAGCATTTCTACCTGATGCGAAAATTTGTTATACGCAATTACCGCCGGTATAGCGGCGAATAAACCAATGGCAGTGGCGATCAATGCCTCAGCAATACCAGGCGCCACCATTGACAACGTTGCCTGCTCTACCGCACCTAACGCGATAAAAGAGTTCATAATACCCCACACGGTGCCAAACAGGCCGATATAGGGGCTGATAGAGCCTACCGTGGCCAAAAATGGCAAATGCTCTTCCAGCCGCTCTACTTCACGCGACAAACCAACCCGCATTGCGCGCTGCGTTCCTTCCATCACGGCGGCACTTTGCCGGCTATTACTTTTATGCAAGCGGGCAAACTCTTTAAAACCGGCTTTAAATAAGGCTTCTAAACCATTATTAACCGCACGGGCGCTGATTTCTGCATACAGCTTACTTAAATCAATACCGGACCAGAATTTATCTTCAAATTTCTTCGCATCTGCAACAGCATCGATCAGCGCTTTACGGCGGCGGAAAATCATGGTCCAGGACATGACCGACATCGCTAATAAGATCAGCATAACCAGTTGCACCACAAAGCTGGCTTCAATTAATAAACTTAGAATAGAAATCTCACCTGCCACGCTTTATTACCTCTGTTATTTGTGCTGGAATTACCCGGGCTTTCATTTCTTGCAATGCAATACAGGCAACAGTAATGCTTGCAGAACAAACCAATTCATTGGCACTATTAAAAATCTGCTGCGTAAAAACCATACTCGCGCGTTTTAAGGTACTGATTTGACTGGTTACCGTCAATAATTCATTAAACCTAGCCGGCTTTTTGTTATCCATTAATACCTGGATAACAACAAAGGCAACATTCTGTGACAACAATAAATCTTGCTCGACACCAAGCGCACGCAACCATTCGGTGCGCGCCCGTTCAAAAAATTTCAAATAATTGGCGTAGTAAACTATTCCTCCGGCGTCGGTATCTTCATAGTACACACGCACGGGGAAAGAAAAGATTGTATCTGACATGGCTGATCGCTTTAATTGCCGCATATGATAAGGAAGCTGCAAGCCGAACACAATTGCCGCAGCAAGCTAAACTCAACTATATTTTTTTATCGTCGCTTATTGCTTTTTTTAAGCATTTGTTGACTGCTATTTCAGCAATCAGTTCAACATTAAATCGTCTGTTGCGCCGAACGGCTAAAAACTAACGTTTAACGCCCAATCTGCATGAAACCAGACAAAAAGTAATGACAGCCATAATGCAAGGCTAAACTTAACACTGCATGAATAAAGGCATTAGAAGCAAGATTGCCATTTAACAGCTTAATAAATAAACAGCCAAACCAAAACGTGACATTAGTTTTTTTAATGTCAAAGCAGCAGTTTTTCTCGTTTGAAGTAAATACTCCAAATATCTATCATACGCAGGTGTTCTGAACTAGCGCAAAGGGAAAGCAGCTGCTGCCGTACCTTAGTAAAGATCACTTAAGTAATGAGCTTTGCGGTTATCGTAAATTTTATTGCTGTTTCAACATGTTCCCTGGATTTTTTTGAAGCACTCCTTCAACTTGTTGCATTGCCCGCTCCCTTGAGCGGGCTTTTTTTTATCCACGTCCCATTTTAACCTGCTGCGTTGTTGTCTGCATTCACTCCTCCCAATCACATAGAAAACTATGCTCATGGGAAGTCGCTCATTTGCCGCCTAGCCGCAGATTAAACAGGTTAGGGTATGATTATAATTTGCTAATCGGTTTGTGGCAGGTCGAAACCAAAGTGGCTGTAAGCCCGCGGTGAGGCGATACGACCACGCGGTGTGCGCTGAATAAAGCCCTGCTGAATTAAATACGGCTCTATCACATCTTCGATGGTATCTTTTTCTTCACCAATTGCAGCCGCCAGGTTGTCTAAGCCAACCGGGCCGCCCATAAACTTTTCGATAATGGCTAAAATAAGCTTACGGTCCATATAATCGAACCCTTCTGCATCCACGTCTACCATCAAAAGTGCCTGCGAGGCGATATCTACCGTTACTTCGCCATTGGCTTTAACCTGAGCGTAGTCGCGCACCCGGCGCAGCAAACGGTTGGCAATACGTGGTGTGCCGCGCGAGCGTCTGGCAATTTCTGCCGCGCCGGCTTCATCCAACACTAAATTTAAAAAATGCGCCGAGCGCAGTATGATCTGCGTCAACTCTGCCACTTTATAAAACTCCAGCCGCTGCACTATACCAAAGCGATCGCGCAGCGGTGACGTTAACGCCCCGGCACGGGTTGTCGCGCCTACCAGCGTAAAGGGCGGTAAATCGAGTTTAATCGAGCGGGCAGCGGGGCCTTCGCCGATCATGATATCCAGCTGGTAATCTTCCATAGCCGGATAAAGAATTTCTTCTACCACCGGACTTAACCGGTGAATTTCGTCAATAAACAGCACGTCGTTGGGTTCAAGATTTGTCAGCAAGGCCGCTAAGTCACCGGCTTTCTCCAGTACCGGGCCAGAGGTGGTTTTAATATTTACGCCCATCTCGTTGGCAACAATCATCGCCAGTGTGGTTTTACCCAATCCCGGCGGGCCAAATATCAGCAGGTGATCCAGCGGATCGCCCCTGCCGCGCGCCGCCTCAATAAAAATCGCCATCTGCTGACACACATGCTGTTGCCCGGTATAATCGGCCAGGGTTTTTGGCCTTATGGCGCGATCGATCACCTCGTCTTCACGGGTGGCTCTGGTTTGAATTAAACGATCTGCTTCTATCATGGTTTACATCATGCTCCGCAGTGCGGCTTTAATCAGCTGTTCACTGCTCATTCCGCTTTGTTTTACCTTTTGTACGGCTTTGTCGGCTTGCAACTGGCTGTAGCCTAATGACACCAGAGCGCTGGCGGCATCTTGCTCGGCAGTTTGTTCCGGGCTGAAAATGGCCTCATCGTCCTGTAGCACTATACCGTCTGTCACCGGGGTATTTGGCGCTATGCCCCAATCCTTTAACCGGTCGCGCATTTCAACCACTAAGCGCTCAGCGGTCTTTTTGCCGACACCAGGTAACTTAACTAACGTGCTGACATCATCCAGTTGTACACAGCGGACAAACTGCTGCGCTGTCATGCCGGATAAAATCGTCAGCGCCAGCTTGGGGCCTACGCCATTGGCCTTAATAAGCTGGCGAAACAAGGCCCGCTCGGTTTGGTTAACAAAGCCGTATAACAGCTGGGCATCTTCGCGTACAACAAAGTGGGTATAAATCGTGGCTTCAGCGCCGCTGGCCGGCAGCTGATAAAAGCTGGTCAGCGGCATTTGCACTTCATAGCCGACACCGGCTACTTCAATTAACAGATCCGGCGCCTGCTTTTCCAGCAAAATACCGCGTAAACGTCCAATCATAAGGTCTGCTTATAGAATTAGGTTGGCATCAGCGTAACCGGCCACGCACGGTTTTACGCGCTTGTCCGGCTAAACTGATTAAGCTTTGCTGAGTATGCCCATGACACAGCGCTACTGCAAGCGCATCGGCGGCATCGGCCTGTGGGTTTGCCGGTAACTTTAACAAGCTACGCACCATGTGCTGTACCTGGGCTTTATCTGCGGCACCGGTACCGACGACCGACTGTTTAACCTGGCGTGCAGAATATTCGTATACCTGCAGCCCGGCGTGCTTGGCCGCAACAATAGCCGCGCCCCGAGCCTGGCCCAGCTTTAACGCCGAGTCGGCATTACGCGCCATAAACACCTGTTCAATGGCAAAAATAGTCGGCTGGGTTTGGCTGATAATTTCACTGACACCGTTGAAAATATCCAGCAAGCGCTCGGGCAGTAAATCGCTGGTGCTTAGCCGGATACAACCGCTGGCGACATACTCGAATTGCATGCCAATCTGGCGTACGACACCATAGCCGGTTAAGCGGCTGCCCGGATCGATGCCCAAAATAATATTCACAGATCCGCCACGCTTAGCCGTACACTGCCATCAGTTCATCACTGATTTCGGCGTTGTGATACACGTTTTGCACGTCGTCTGAGTCTTCTAACTGGTCGAGCAATTTAAAAAAGGCACTGGCATGATCGGCATCGATTTCTGCCCGGGTCGACGGGATCAACGTTACCTCGGCGCTGTCCGGGCTAAAACCAGCCGCCTGCAGCCTATCTTTGACATCGTTAAACTGCTCTGGCGCCGTTAATACTTCAAAGCTGCCATCATCGTGGCCAACAATGTCTTCAGCGCCAGCGTCCAGTGCCGCTTCCATTAATGCATCTTCATTCACACCGGGGGCAAAAATAAGTACTCCGCGGCGGCTGAATAAATACGCTACCGAGCCATTGGTACCCAGGCTGCCACCCGCTTTGGTAAAGGCATGGCGCACGTCAGCTACGGTACGTTTGTGATTGTCGGTCATGGTTTCGACTATCACCGCTACGCCATTCGGGCCATAACCTTCGTATACTAACTCTTCGTAGTTTTCGCCTTCGCTGGCACCGGCACCGCGTTTAATCGCGCGATCTATGGTGTCGCGGGTCATGTTTTCAGATAAGGCTTTATCTACCGCCAGCCGCAGCCGGGGGTTAGCAGTAATATCAGGGTTTAAACGGGCTGCGACAGTTAACTCGCGGATGATTTTGGTAAAAATTTTATTTTTTTTCGCATCCTGACGGGCTTTGCGATGCTTCATGTTCGCCCATTTACTATGGCCGGCCATCAGTTACTCCTTAGTTGTGGCAGCCGGATGGCTGCCACGGTATTGCAAAACAGATCACTATATTATTGTGCTTTGGCTACCACCGCTATGCCAAGCTCGGTCAGCTGCGCCGGGTTAGCTGCGCCTGGGGCATCTGTTAACGGACAAGCCGCAGTGGCGGTTTTAGGGAATGCCATAACATCACGGATAGAGGTCGCACCGGTCATTAACATCACCAGACGGTCCAGACCAAACGCCAAACCGGCATGCGGTGGTGTACCGTATTTTAATGCTTCCAGTAAGAAGCCAAATTTTTCCGCCGCTTCTTCATCGCTAATACCGAGCAGGGTAAATACCTTAGCCTGCACGTCTGCACTGTGAATACGCACCGAGCCACCACCGAGTTCAGTACCGTTTAATACCATATCATAGGCATTAGACAGCAATTTACCCAGCTCAAGCTCGCTATTGGCCGTCGTTAAAAATGCGTCTGTATCCAGCGGCGATGTAAAGGGGTGATGCACGGCAGAAAAGCTACCATCATCATTTTCTTCAAACATCGGGAAGTCTACTACCCACAATGGCTTCCAGCCCGGCTGGGTAATGCCTAAATCTTCGCCCAGCTTTAAGCGCAGTGCGCCCATGGCTTCGCACACTACTTTGTAGCTGTCGGCACCAAAGAAAATTAAATCGCCGTTTTGCGCATCGGTACGCGCAATAATAGTGGCAATAATGTCTGGCGTTAAAAACTTCGCTACCGGCGATTGCACGCCTTCAGCACCGGCATTAGTGTCATTGACCTTCATCCAGGCCAAGCCTTTGGCGCCGTAAATGCCAACAAAGCTGGTGTAGTTATCAATGTCTTTACGCGATACTTTTTCGGCAGCAGCCGGTACTTTTAACGCCACCACGCGGCCTTTGGCGTCGTTAGCCGGGCCGGAGAATACTTTAAACTCTACGTCTTTCAGTAAGTCTGCGACATCAACAAACTGCATTGGGTTGCGTAAATCCGGCTTGTCAGAGCCGTACAGCCGCATCGCTTCCCAATACTGCATGCGTGGCATTGTGCCCAAATCGACACCCAGCAGTTGGTTAAACATCTCTACCACCATCTGCTCGGTAACCTGCATCACCTGCTCGGCACTCATAAACGAGGTTTCGATATCTATCTGGGTAAATTCCGGCTGACGGTCAGCGCGTAAGTCTTCATCGCGGAAACATTTAACAATTTGGTAGTAGCGGTCCAGACCAGACATCATCAGCAATTGCTTAAACAGCTGTGGCGATTGTGGCAGAGCAAAAAACTCACCTTTGTGGGTGCGGCTGGGCACTAAATAATCGCGCGCCCCTTCGGGTGTCGCTTTTGTCAGAATTGGCGTTTCGACATCCATAAAACCATGGCTGTCCATAAAGTTACGCACAAAGCTGGTGACTTTTGCGCGAAACTTCAGCCGCTCGGTCATCATTGGCCGGCGCAGATCGAGATAACGATACTTTAACCGTTGCTCTTCACTGTTATTTTGGTTGGAATCCAGTGGCAGCGGCGCTGCTTTATTGAGGATAATTAATTCGCTGGCGTAAACTTCTACCGCACCGGTGGCCATATCTTTATTAATTTGCGAGTCCGGCCGTGCCCGTACCTGGCCTTTAATCTGAATACAAAATTCATTGCGCAGTGTATAGGCAACATCAAACAGGTCTTTTAGATCCGGATCGCATACCACCTGCACCATACCTTCGCGGTCGCGCAAGTCTAAGAAAATCAATCCACCCAGATCACGACGCCGGTTAACCCAGCCGCACAAAGACACTTGTTGCCCAACATGTTGTGCGGTTAACAAACCGCAATAATGACTACGCATTAAACCTTTCCTCTACTTGCTAATCAGCAGTACATAAATGACGGCTAATTATATAGAAATGAGGCCTAATGTCACTGCCCGTTGCTACTAAAACGCTACCTTAGAAAAACAATAGCGGTTTTTACCCTGCTGCTTGATACGGTACATCAGACTATCGGCAACTTTGAGTAATTTAGCACTGTCAGTGCCGTCATACGGATAGACGGCGATGCCAATACTGGCCCCAACCTGCACTTCACCGACCGATAAGGTTATCGGCATGCTCATTTGATGTAATATTTTTTCCGCCACGATAGCGGCATCATCCCGGCTTAGTAAACCGGTTAGCAACACCACAAATTCGTCACCGCCAAAGCGGGCGACGGTGTCACTTTTTCGCACGGCGTTATCCAACAGCCCGGCTAATTTTAGCAGCAGCTCATCACCGGCATCGTGGCCATAGGCGTCATTTACTTCTTTAAAACCATCCAGATCAATAAATAACAGCGCCATAATCTCATTGTGGCGGGCATGTTGCAGCAGCGCCTGCTCGATACGCTCTTTAATTAAACTACGATTCGGTAGCTGGGTTAAATCATCATGTGTCGCCATAAAACGCATTTTTTGCTCGGCTTTGCGCCGCAAAGCTACTTCACGTCTTAGCGATACATTCCATAACACCACAAACAGCAGTAACAGGGCCACTGCGCCACCAATACGCCACATCAAAGTATTCAGTTGCTGCCGGTCCATGCCTTGTGAGATCTGAAAACTAAACCATTTTTGGTATAACTGCTGCCGCTCTTCACTACTGATACTGCGCAAACCTTTGTTAAGCATTACTACCAACGGGGCAAAATCTTTGCGTACTGCAATCAAAGACGCATAATGCGGTAAATCATCAACCACATAGGCCCTAAGGCCAAGCATACCGGTTTGTTTTAAGGTTTCGCTGGCTGATTCAACCGAGTCCAGCGCAAAATCGACCTCGTTGCGTTGCAGCAACATCAGGCCCTGAGCCAAATCCTGCACCGCAACTACGTTGATCTGCGGGTGCAGCTGCGGCAATTGCCGGGCTAATTCATAGTCCTGATAAATGGCTACCTTACTGCCATATAAATCTGCTGTACTGGTAACAGGCTGTCGGCTGCTGTTTGAGATCACAGCCAGTTGTGTCGGCCAGAACACATCGCTAAATTTGGCGTAACCGTGCCGATCCTTGCGATCAGACACATTGGCTATCAGATCTAATTGTTGCTGCTGCAACTGTTGCAACATGCTGTCAAAATCATCAAACAACTTAAACTCAAAGCTGGCATTCAGACGCTCAGCCAGCAGATTAAACATGTCCACGGTAACCCCGGCCGGCAATCCGTCCTCGTCGGCAAATTCCATCGGCGGCCAGTTGCGCAACATCCCCACCCGCAGCACTTTATGTTGCTTCAGCCAATCTTGTTCATCCTCGGTTAGCGGGATCTGCTGGCGAAAGCGGGAAAAATAGTGCTGCGATGCATCCGTCAGCCAGCGCTGCTCTGTCTGCACCAGGGTGTCTAATGGCATTTGGGCAAAACCGCGGCGGATTTGCTCAGCCAGCTCGGTTTGCTGTTGTTGCACCAGGCTGTACATAGGAGATACCAGCTCAGAATCGGTTACTGATGCAAACATGTCGGTAAGATTAAGCTGCTGTAAACGCTGCGGGATAATAGCCGAGGCGCCAAAAAAGCCTGCCAGTTCGCCATTTAGCACGCCAGCAATCATCTCCGGTAACTGGCGAAAGCGCACAAATTCCAGCTGCGGATAGCGCTGTTGTAACGTCTCAGCATAAGGTGCGTTGGCAAAAATGGCGATTTTGCCGGAGGCTAAATCGGTTAAATCGGTGATAGCATTGCGTTTCAGATAGTAAAACTCGGACGGAAAATTATACAAATGGTAGGCCGGCGCAATACCGGCAGGCAGGTTTTGGTTATCCGGAAAAGCCACCAAAACATCTATGCGGCCTTTCACCAGATTATGCAAACTATTTAACGAGGTATCCGGTACAAAGGCTATCTTTTGCCCGGAGAGCTCAGACCATTGTTGCCATAAGTCCACAAACAAGCCCTGGGCTTCACCTTGCTGGGTAACATGCATATAAGGCGGGTTATCTATTGGTACTCCAAGCAGTAGCGTGTCTTCGTCGGCTTCTACGCCCAACCAGCGCCGCTCTAGCCGTTCCAGAAAAGCCGGTTCAATTTTTGCTGTAACATGTTGGATTGCCGCCATTAAATTCATATTTTTATTGGTGGCGTAGCTCAGCATAATATTACGCAACGGGATTTTACGGTACAGCGGAAATTGCATCACCAGTTCTGTATGACGGTGATAACGCGGAGGCAGGCGGTCAAGCCCGGTCATCACTTTTATGTCACCGGCAAGCGCAGCATCATACATCGCCGTAACACTGGGATATGGCTTTAGTAGTGCAGCCGGCACTTGCTGCAATATAGTGTCGACATGGCTGGATTGCGCCACCACGCCGATGGCAAAAGGCGTCAGCTCCGACAGCCGGGTAAGGTGCGGGATATCGCGGTGAACAAAAATATTACTGTAAATAGCAATGCCGGTGGCGCCCATCGCATACCGTGCCGAGCGCTCGTCGGTGCGGGCTATGCCACCGTGTAAATGCACCTGACCGCTATCAAGCAGCTGCAAAGTTTCTGACCAGTCCGCGGCAATAAAACGCACAGTAATATCTTGCCGTTTGGCCACTTCTTGCCAGTAGTCAACGACCAAGCCGGCAGCCTCACCTTGTTCATCAATAAACATGTAAGGATAAGTATCATTGCTGATAGTAATCAGCAGCGGGTCTGGCAGTCCGGCGGCGTTGCCTTCAGCTTGCATATCAATCGAAATCAGCAACAACAAACAGGCAAATAATCTCAATATCACTATGTTATGCTTCCTCAATGCGGTCATTTAGTTTTACGCTGCCACTCAGTTAAGGTCAAGCCAGCAATGCTATATCTCGGATGCCCGCTATGGGCTAACGCCAGTTGGAAACAAAGCGTTTTTACTGCCCAATGCGCTGCCGCAGACTTTCTGCCGCAGTACAGCCGGGTGTTTAACAGCGTTGAAGGCAACACCACTTTTTATGCCGATCCGTCGGCTGACACCCTACAGCGCTGGTACAATGATACCGCCGCTGATTTTCGCTTTATACTAAAAGTACCGCAGCGTATCAGCCATCAATTTAACAGCGATGGTCTGACGCAATTACAGCAGTGGCTTAGCAGCTTGGCACCCCTGGCGCAAAAGCTGGCGCTGGTGCACCTGCAACTATCTGCCCGTACCGGGCCAGAACAGCTGCCGCAGCTTGGCCAATTGGTTGAACTTATCAGCCAGCACTACCGTTGTGCCGTTGAAGTGCGTCATCCGGCTTTTTTTGATAAAGCACAAAATGAAATCCAGCTGCACAAAATGTTGCAACAGTTCAATGCCGAGCGCGTTGTTATTGACAGCCGAGCCCTGTTTGCCGTTACGGCCACGACTGATGCGCTACGCGAAGCACAGTCCAAAAAGCCGCGGGTACCGGTACATGCCATTAGCTTTAGTCAAACACCGGTGCTGCGCTTTATCGGCACCGACGATATGCAGCAAAACAGGTTGTTTTATCAACCCTGGCTGAAAAAAGTGCAGCAGTGGCTGGATCAGGGCAAGAGTCCGTTTTGCTTTTTTCATACGCCGGATAACCAGCTCGCTCCGCAGTTATGTCGCCAGTTCGCCAGCGACTTAAATTACTCACACCCCTGCCTGGCTCCCTGGCCGTGCGAGCAGCAATTCAGTTTACTGTAGTGTTTGGCGCTTTTACGCTAAAATAGCGCCACTTTAGTTCCGATGCCCGGTTAACGTACCGGGCGATAAGCCGATAAAACACTATGCAAAAAGATGCCATTTTCGCTGAGCCGCTGGCTCAGGTGCAGGATTTCCGCTTTGATGATCAGGTCGCGGATGTGTTTCCGGACATGATCCAGCGTTCAGTGCCAGGTTATGCCACCATTATTCAGACTATTGGCAAACTGACCAGCCGCTTTCAGCAGAGCGACAGCCATTACTACGATCTGGGCTGCTCGTTGGGTGCAGCCACACTGGCGATGCGCCGCAATATCAATGCCGCCAATAGCCGCATTATCGCTGTGGATAACAGCACAGCAATGGTAGAGCGCTGCGAAAGGCACTTACAGGCGTTTCGCTCTGACGTGCCGGTTGAGGTTAAGCTGGCAGACATCCGCGAACAAGTAATAGAGAATGCTGCGGTAGTGGTAATTAACTTTACCTTACAGTTTTTACCCAAAGAAGATCGTGACGCGCTAATTAATAAGGTGTATCAGGGCCTAAAGCCAGGTGCTGTGCTTATTTTGTCTGAAAAACTGATTAGCGCCGACAGCATCGCTAATGAGCTGTTAATCGAATTGCACCACGACTTTAAACGCGCCAATGGCTACAGCGAGCTGGAAATAAGCCAAAAACGCAGTGCGCTGGAAAACGTAATGAAACCCGACACCCTGCAAGAACACCAGCAACGCTTACAGCAGGCCGGATTTAGCAGCCAGACGTTGTGGTTTCAGTGTTTTAATTTTTGCTCAATGCTCGCCATAAAATAATGGCCGCTGTTATATAAGGTTAGCTATGCTCGACTTCACGCCCTTTTATCGCCAACTCGCCAGCAATAAACTGCATCGCTGGTTAGAAACCCTGCCGGCACAACTGGCCATTTGGAGCAAAGACGCCCTGCATGGCGACTTTAAACAGTGGCAAAAAACCATTAGCAATTTACCGGCAACAACGTCTACGGTTACTGAGCTGAAAACGGCGGTGCAATTTGGTAACGCCGCTGATATCAGTAGCGGCGAAGCGCAGCAAATCCGTTACTTACTGCAGCAGTTAAAACCCTGGCGTAAGGGCCCGTTTGATATTCATGGTATCGATATAGATACCGAATGGCGCTCTGACTTTAAATGGGATCGGCTGTTGCCGCACATCGCCCCTTTGAAACATCGCACTGTGCTGGATGTGGGGTGCGGCAGTGGTTATCACCTGTGGCGAATGCGCGGCGAAGGCGCAGAATTTGTCGTAGGTATTGACCCTTCACAGCTGTTTTATGCGCAATTTCAGGCCATTAAACATTTTAATCCCGACCCGGCAGTCAACCTGATCCCAATTGGAATTGACGATATGCCTGCGCTGAAGCAATTTGACACCGTGTTTTCAATGGGCGTGCTGTACCACCGCCGCTCACCACTGGATTTTTTGCAGCAGCTAAAAAATCAATTGCGCCCCGGTGGCGAATTGGTGCTGGAAACCCTGGTTGTCGAAGGTGATGAAAATACCGTGCTGGTACCCGGCGAGCGCTACGCCAAGATGCGCAATGTCTGGTTTATTCCCAGTGTCGCCGCATTGACACATTGGTTGCAGCGCTTAGGTTTTAGCCAGGTACGGCTGGCCGACTTAAATCGCACCACCTTGGATGAACAGCGTAAAACCGCCTGGATGGAGAATGAAAGTTTAATTGATTTTCTCGATGCAACTGATCATAGTAAAACCATTGAAGGCTACCCGGCCCCACTGCGGGCAGTGATTATTGCCAATAGTTAATTGCTACGGAGTATAGCTGCACCTTATGCCTTATCGCCCCCGCTCAACACTGGAACAATGGCGTATCCTGCAGGCAGTTGTCGACGCCGGTGGCTATGCCCAGGCTGCTGAGGTGCTGAATAAAAGCCAGTCCTCGCTAAATCATGCCGTTGCCAAACTGCAAACCCAGCTTGGTGTTGAATTACTGGAAGTGCGTGGCCGCAAAGCCTACCTGACACCCGCTGGAGAAGTAATGCTGCGCCGCTCCCGCCTGCTAACCCAGCAGGTAGAAGATCTTGAATTGTTGGCGGCGAATATTAATCAGGGCTGGGAGCCAGAAATCCGCATCGCGGTGGAACTGGCCTACCCCAGGCATTTTCTGAACCAGGCATTAGCAGCCTTCTACCCGCTTAGCCGTGGTAGCCGCATTCAATTAATAGACAGTGTTATTACCGGCACGGCCGAAATTATTCAGCAAAAGCGCGCAGACCTGGTCATCGCCGCGTCTGCCGTTGTACCAAAGGGCTATCTGGGTGAACCGCTGTACACCACTCGCTTTATTCCGGTAACCAGCCGCACTAATCCGCTGGCAAGCATTACCGAACCGGACCAGAATGAACTGAGTCAGCATTTACAGCTGGTTATTCGCGATACCGCGCAAAAGCCGCAGGAACATGCCGGCTGGCTACGCGCTGAGCAGCGCTGGACGGTAGATAATTTTTACGAAGCCATCGAAATACTGCAACTGGGGCTGGGCTTTTGCTGGCTACCCGATTTTATGGTGGCTAACGCTATTGCAGATGGCTCGCTGGTGCAGCTTAAAGTGAGCAACAGCAGCGAGCGCCTGGCCAACATTTCACTGATTGCCCCGCAGCAGGATACGCTGGGGCCCGGCAGTAAACAGTTACGGCAGTTATTGCTGGCCGTGCACAACAAAACCTGAGGCAGTTATGCAACTACAACAATTAAGCGAACTTATGCAGGCAGCGGCTACCGATGCCGTACACTATGCCAATGAAGAACATCACATTACGCTGGATCACAGTCTGGACAGTCTGGCGCTGGTAGATAGCGTTTTGTCAGAGCTGCACCAACGCGAGCTGGCGCAACAGCATTCGGCTGAGATGATTTTTACCCTGTGCAATATGCTGGGCGCATACATCGGTGAAGTGTTTATCGCCGCTTCGGGTGGCCAGTGGCAACAAAATAAGGTTGATAGCGCAGCACCTTTTATTTACGTGCAATACCATGACAAAGAATTTCCATTTGGATCAGTATGTTATTACAAGATCATGCAAGACAATGCTATCAGCCTGAAAAACTATGTGAAGCAAGCAATGGCAAATGCTATGCAGTAAGGCTTTTGTCTGAGCCGTTATACAGGTAAAATGCCGCCAATTTTTAGCCTTTCCACTTTCAGTCATTCGAGGATTGCCGTGAGCGAGCAGAAAACATCGTTAAGCTACAAAGACGCCGGAGTTGATATTGACGCAGGTAATGCGTTAGTTGAACGGATAAAAGGCGCCGTCAAACGCACACGTCGCCCAGAAGTTATGGGTGGTTTAGGTGGCTTTGGCGCTCTGTGCCAAATTCCGGCCGGTTACAAAGAGCCGGTATTGGTGTCAGGCACTGACGGTGTAGGCACTAAACTGCGTCTGGCGATGGATTTAAAACGTCATGACGGCGTTGGTATTGATCTGGTCGCTATGTGTGTTAACGATCTGGTAGTACAAGGTGCTGAGCCGCTGTTTTTCCTGGATTACTATGCTACCGGCAAGCTGGATGTTGATACCGCTTCTGCCGTGGTTAATGGTATTGCCGAAGGTTGTTATCAGTCTGGTTGTGCCCTGGTGGGCGGCGAAACAGCTGAAATGCCGGGTATGTATCACGGCGAAGACTACGACATCGCCGGTTTCTGTGTTGGTGTAGTAGAAAAAGCCGACATTATTGATGGCAGCAAAGTACAGCCGGGCGATCAGTTAATCGCCATGGCCTCATCCGGCCCGCATTCAAACGGTTTTTCGTTGATCCGTAAAGTACTGGAAGTGAGCGGTCAGAGCCCGGACACTCTGCTGGAAGGTAAATCACTTGCTGATCACCTGCTTGAACCAACGCGCATTTATGTGAAAAACCTGCTTAGCCTGTTTAAACAAACTCCGGTGCATGCTTTGTGTCATATTACCGGTGGTGGTTTCTGGGAAAATATTCCCCGGGTATTACCAGCCAATACTAAAGCGGTTATCGACGGCAACAGCTGGCAGTGGCCAGCCATTTTTAACTGGCTGCAACAGCAAGGCAATATTAGCCGCCATGAAATGTACCGTACCTTTAACTGTGGTGTTGGTATGCTGGTAGTCGTGCCGCAAGACAAGCTGCAACAAGCCATCAGTATACTGCGTGATGCCGGCGAAACTGTATGGCATCTGGGCGAAATTCAATCTGCTGCAGATGGCGACGAACTGGTAGTGATTAACGAATAAGGCTGGCGATGAAATCTATAGTGGTACTGATCTCCGGCAGTGGTTCTAACCTGCAGGCTATTATTGACGCCTGCAGCAGCGGCTTTATTCCCGGACGCATCAGCGCAGTAATTGCCAACAAAGCCAATGCTTACGGTCTGGTTCGCGCCAATGAAGCCGGGCTTAGTACCCAGGTACTAAGCCATAAAACCTATAAAGACCGTGAACAATATGATATTGCTCTGGCCGACGCTATAGATCAGCATCAACCGGATCTGGTAGTGCTGGCCGGCTTTATGCGTATCTTAACGCCGGCTTTTGTTCAGCGTTACCATGGCCGTCTGCTGAATATTCACCCGTCGCTGTTACCCAAATATCAGGGGCTGCATACGCACCAGCGCGCTATTGATAACAACGACAGCGAACATGGCTGCAGTGTGCACTTTGTAACCGACGAGCTGGATGGCGGCCCGGTAGTATTGCAGGCGAAAGTGCCGGTATTCAGCGACGATGACGCCGAAAGTCTGGCCGAACGAGTACACGAACAAGAACACCGAATTTACCCTTTGGTGGTGCGCTGGTTTTGTCAAAACCGTTTACAACAGCATGCAGATCAGGCAAGGTTGGATGGCCAAGTCTTAGCAGCCAACGGTTATGCCAATGATGAAGATGAATAACTGGCGCTTATGGGCGCCATTTTTACTGTTAGCCTCGTTGAGCACAGCTGTGCCAGCGCAAGCCGCCCAGGCATTTAACGGCTTTAAAGCCGACTATATAGTGTATCGCGCCGGCAAAAAACATGGTGACGCCCAGCGTTATCTCAAGCTTAGCGACCAGCGTTATCAGCTGGGCTACAGCAGTGACATCAGTTGGATGATCTTCTCCGACAAACGGCAGGAAACCTCAGATTTTACCGTACAGGATGGTCAGATCCAGCCATTGCGTTATGTTATGCAGCGCTCGGGCAGTGGCCCAAATCGTTACTATGAACTGAATCTTGATCCGCAAAATAAAACCCTGGCCGAAGGCAAAATGCAAAAAACCAAGCCGGTTAGCTGGCAGGATGACTGGCAGGATCAAATCAGTTACCAGCTGCAACTGGCGCTGGATTTAAAAGCCGGTAAAACCGAATTTCATTACAATGTGTTAAACCGCAATGGCAACAGCAAAATGTACCACTACAAAGTGGTTACCGAAGAAGTGCTGCCATTACCTTACGGCAACGTTAACACCATCCGCATCGCCCGCATCGATAGCAGTAACGAAAAGCAGGTTTACGCCTGGCTGGCACCGGAACTTGATTATATGCTGGTACGCTTATGGCGCGGCGAAGACAACGTTGAGCAGTTTGATGTGCAGTTACACAAACTGGAATGGTTAGCGCCTGAGGTTCAGGCTAACGGCTCGCCATAACGGAATAACTGACTCTCCCCAGCTTGCATCCGGTGCCACTGCTCATTGTTGGTCAGTGGCTCGGTAGCAATAATCGTTACCACATCATTAGGTGTGGTTTCTGTTGTAAAATCAATATCGACATCAACATCAGACAAACGTGCCACACCAAAGGGCGCGCGGCGGGTTATCCAATGCAGCTTAGTGGTGCAATAAGTTAGCAAGTACTCGCCATCGGTCAGCAGCATATTAAACACGCCGAGCTTTTGCAGCGCTTTGCATTTACGCTGGATAAACTTAAATGCCGCTTTGCGGCTTGGTGCCTTGTTGGGATAACGCTGGTCCAGCTCACTGAGTAAATAGCAAAAGGCCCGTTCACTGTCGGTTGTACCTACCGGGGTAAAACGTGCCACCGGCAGCTCAGCATAACCGCTAAGCTGGCCATTGTGTGCATAGGTCCAATAACGGCCCCAGAGTTCCCGCGTAAACGGATGGGTGTTTTCCAGAGCCACTCTGCCCCGGTTAGCCTGGCGCACATGGGCAATCACAGCACAGCTTTTAATCGGATAGTCGGACACCAGGCGGGCAATTTCAGACTGATAGCTTGGCAAAGCATCTTTAAAGGTGCATACCCCTTTATTTTCGTAAAAGGCCACGCCCCAGCCGTCTTTGTGTGGCCCGGTGCGGCCGCCACGCTCTTTTAAGCCTTTAAAGCTGAAACAAATATCGGTCGGCACATTCGCCGACATTCCCAGCAGCTCACACATATAAATCCTTAGCTTAAAACCTGCTTCTGACAGGCGAATCTGAGCCAAACGGCTATGCTTATGCGTATAAGCCTACGAGTTGCACCTTGAGTTGACAATCACTTTATACAACAACGCTGTTCAGGGCTTGCAACTTTAGCTAAAGCGTTCTACTCTAGCCGGATAGTGGTCAGACCTCTTATCAGGAGCAAAAGATGGAAGTGTTAATTCTCTGCGCAGTGCTTATCGCTGCAATCGGTGTGCTGGCATATAACCGTGCCAGTTTAACTATGTTTACTACTGCTATTGTCGTTATTTTAGCGGTTGGCAGTGCCTTTGATCTGGTCGGCACGTTAAGCTGGCTGATTTTTTTAGCTATCGCACTGCCGTTAAATATCGCTTCAGTACGTCAGCAATATCTAACCAAGCCATTGTTAAAGCTTTACCGTAAAATTATGCCGGAAATGTCCAGCACGGAAAAAGAAGCAATAGACGCCGGCACCACCTGGTGGGAAGCCGATTTATTTCGTGGTAATCCGGACTGGCACAAAATGCACAATTTCCCGGTGCCACGTTTAAGCGCAGAAGAGCAAGCCTTTCTGGATGGCCCGGTAGAAGAATTACTGACAATGGTTGACGACTGGCACACCACGCATGAGCGTGCCGATTTAACACCAGAAGTGTACCAGTACCTGAAAGACAAAGGCTTCTTCGCCATGATCATCAAAAAAGAATACGGTGGTCTGGAATTCTCGGCGTATGCCCAATCTTGTGTGTTACAAAAACTTACCAGTAAAAGCATGGTGTTATCCAGCGTCGTTGGTGTACCTAACTCTTTAGGCCCGGGCGAACTGCTGCAGCACTATGGTACAGATGAGCAGAAAAAACACTATTTACCCCGCTTAGCCAAAGGTCTGGAAGTGCCGTGTTTTGCGCTGACCAGCCCGGAAGCCGGCTCTGATGCCGGTGCTATTCCGGACACAGGTGTCATTTGTAAAGGTGAATGGGAAGGCAAAGAAGTGATAGGTATGCGCCTGACCTGGAACAAGCGCTATATTACGCTGGCGCCTATTGCTACGGTATTGGGTTTAGCCTTTAAACTGTACGATCCGGACAACCTGATTGGCGATAAAGAAGAACTGGGTATTACCTGTGCTCTTATTCCGGTTACAACACCCGGCGTGAAAATTGGCCGCCGCCATTTCCCGCTTAACGTGCCGTTTCAAAATGGTCCAACGCAGGGCGACAATATCTTTGTGCCGCTCGACTATATTATCGGTGGCGTAAAAATGGCCGGTCAGGGCTGGCGCATGTTGGTTGAGTGTTTATCTGTGGGCCGTGCCATTACACTGCCGTCAAACAGTACCGGTGGTATTAAAGCGGTTGCGCTAGCAACCGGCGCCTATGCCCGTATCCGTCGTCAATTCAAATTACCTATCGGTAAAATGGAAGGCGTAGAAGAAGCAATGGCACGCATTGGCGGTTACGCCTATATGGCCGACGCCTCTACGACCATGTCGGTTGGCTCGATTGATCTGGGTGAAAAACCATCAGTTATCTCAGCTATTACCAAATACCATATGACCGAGCGTATGCGCCAGGCCATTATCGATGCTATGGATATTCACGGCGGTAAGGGTATTTGTATGGGGCCGAATAACTATCTGGCGCGTGGCTATCAGGGCGCTCCGGTAGCTATCACTGTTGAAGGTGCCAATATTCTTACCCGCAATATGATTATTTACGGTCAGGGCGCGATCCGTTGTCATCCTTATGTACTGGCAGAATTGCAAGCAGCACAGCTGGAAGATCAGGGCGCAGCAGTTACCGCCTTTGATAAAGCCCTGTTTGGCCATATCGGTTTTGCAATCAGTAACTTCTTCCGTACCTTTTGGTTATCGTTAACCGGTGGCGCCTTTAGCAGCAGCCCTTACAACGATGCAACGGCGAAGTACTACAAGCAAATGAACCGGTTCAGTGCGGCTATGGCATTAATGTCTGATGTCGCCATGGGTACGCTGGGAGGCGATTTAAAACGTCGTGAGCGTATCTCTGCCCGCCTGGGTGATATTTTAAGTATGTTGTATCTGACGTCGGCAGTATTGAAGCGTTATAACGACGAAGGCCGTAAAATTGATGACTTACCACTGGTGCAATGGGCCTGTGAAGATAATCTGGCAAAAGCCCAGCTGGCATTGAACGAGTTATTTGATAACTTCCCTAACCGCGCAGTTGCAGTGGTATTAAAACGCGTAGTGTTCCCGTGGGGCCGCACCTTAAGCAAAGCGTCTGATATTACCGAGCACAAAGTTGCCCGTATTATGCAAACACCTGGCGAAGCGCGCTCACGTCTGGGCCATCATATGTACCTGACCAATGAACCACAAAACCAGTTAGGTTTAATGGAGCAGGCGTTACTGGATGTGCTGGCTGCCGAGCCGGTGTTTGATAAGGTTACCCATGCTGCCGGTAAGCGCCTGCCATTTTTCCGCCTGAACGAAGTAGCTGATCTGGGCTTAGAGCTAAAAGTCATTAGCGAAGCAGAAGCTAATATTCTGCGCACAGCAGAAAAAGGCCGCTTGTTTGCCATCAATGTCGATGACTTTGAGCCGGAATATCTGGCAGCTGACAAAACGCTGACCCAACAGGGCCCTGGCGCTGTAGCAAAAGACAAAAAAGATAAAGCCGCCTAAGGTACTATCTTTAAATAAAATAAACGCCGGCTGTTGCCGGCGTTTTTATTGCTTGAACGGTAATCACTGCCGCTTAGTTAAAATTGACCACTAAATCTGCCGAGCAGCTCGCTGTCGCCTGCTGACATATTTTATAAGTGACAGTTGTAGCTTCCGAGCGGAAGCTGTCATTTACCCGGCCAGAGCGGTTTAACTCACGTACCGCTACGTTGTCACGATACAGAGTTAAATCTGTAGCATCACCCGTCCAGCGCAGTTGCACCAGGCTTTGGCCTGAGCGTGAGCGTATAGTGCGCAGTAGCTCTAAAGTGACGTCCAATGGTGGCGTAACGGCCGGCAAACTGAATGATACCACCACCGGATCGTGATCTGATGAGCGGTACGCATCAGGCGCATAGTAGTCCAGCTGCTGTTGTGGCGATTTAAACTCGACATTGTAATCCAGCGCTATCGGTTCATCGGCATTGATATTCCACTTGGTGGCATCCTGCAGATACTGCAATGCCATGTCGTTTAACAGAGCGTGATCCAGCGCACCCGACAAGCCGGAAAACACATAACCATGACCCGGCACCTTACCCAAGGCTTCAAACACATTGATATAGCCAGCCTGCGCTAAAGCGGCAATAGGGTCTTCCTTGGCATAGGCATTTAAATCACCCATTACCACCGCCGGGGTATCGGCAAAGTGTTCAGCGGCAAAAATGCCTATTGCCTGTGCGGCCCGGGTGCGGCTGATATTACAGTTGCCCTGGCCATCGCCGGTATCCGCATCGCCTGTGCCACACGCTGAGCCTTTCGATTTTAAGTGGTTTACCATCACGGCAAACTCAGCATCGTTTTCCAGCAAGCGGAAACGCTGCGCCAGCATTGGCCGGTTGCGGCTATCATCAAACAGCGCTACACCCTGACCATCCAATGCAGAATTACTGGAATCCAGTATCAGTAAAGGCGCTGCCGGTGTCACCAAATCGGCGCGGTAGATCAACCCTACCGCAATTTCATCGCCACCTACCGGGCCGCCGGCGTTAACAAACTGCCAGCTGTCATTACCAGATGCAGTGCGCAAGCCACTGATCAAATCTGCAATAGCAGAGCTGTCAGCATAGCCATCGTTTTCAATTTCCATCAGGCCGATAACAGCGGCATCCAGCGCCAGCATTGCCGACACAATTTTTGCCCGCTGCCGCTCAAACTCAACTGCACTGTGCGCACCACGTGCAGTTGGGAAGCCACCGCCCAGCCCATCGCCGTTAAAGTAATTCAGCACATTAAAGCTGGCCACTTTAATATTGCCATCAGCAGCCAGCTCTGGTGTTGCACTGCGCGGGTTAGTGTGAACAAAATTAACACCTTGTGTCGGCATAAGGCGGTATTCATTAAAGCCGTAGTGCATGGTTCCGGTTAAGTTAACTACCGTATCGCCACTGCGCACCACATTTGCCGCCGATAAGCCACCGGTTGGATAAGGCACCACAGCCGGGTTCTGCGCGGTACTGGCATCATCCAGCACAATTTTATTTAGTTCATGCTGTGCCGCCAGCGCAATGGCGTCCGGCCCCGGGCTTACTACCTGAGTAGGCGTATAGCGACGGCCATTGGCCAGGGTTAATTCACCAAAACGGCCAAGTGTGAAGGTGTCATTCACCGTTAACGTCTGGTTAAAGCTAACCAGCATACCTTCTACGGCTTCAAACTCTGCCAGGCTGCTAACCGGTAATGCAAGAGGAGTGGCAGCCGGTAACGAGCTGCTGCCACAATCGAGGCTAGCACTGACATTAGTCAGCTGGGTGTGGCCGTTAAATTCTGCCACTGTTGCCAGTAAACGCACGCGCTGACCAACAGTTACCGGGATATCCGCTGAATTGACATAGACAAAGACCCCTTCTGAGCTGGCCGGATCATTGTCTTGCTCTGTAGCTAACGCCTGAATATTGTAACCGCGTAAACCCGGCAGCGTTTGGGTGACTACCGCCTCTACCTGCACCACTTCACCCAGCAACGGGCTGGCGAAACCGGTGCCCTGAATGGCAAAAATCGGCGTAGCCGGCTCGCCACAGGCTAAAATTGGGTCCGGATCTGGATCGACCGGGCCGCCATCGCCGTTAAATAACCCTATGTCGCTAAAATCATCCTGGGCAAAACCCAGCCACTGCGCGGCCGGATCAAAGCTGTCGCCTGGCTCGGCATCATAACTGACAGCGGCACGGCGCAGCGTATCATTTGCCGTGGTAATACTGCCTGAGCCCCAGGCTGAGCCTGGATCAACGCCTAACTGGCCAATTGAATCCAGCACCACGCCATTTTTACTTAAGGTAATGGCATCATCACCGTTCCACAGGCTTTGGCTAACCTGCAGATCTGTCAGCGCCAGTAACGCCGCCACTGAATCGTTATCGGCGATAACAAAGGTCCCGCCCGCAGCAATGCTGCCGCTGAGGTTAATCGTTGTACCTGCTGTAGTACTGCCGTTGAAATACACCTGTACACTGTATGCATCCAGTGCAATTGCATTGTTAGTCGGGTTATACAGCTCCAGCGCTTTATTATTGCCAGACCCTTCAACGTATTCTGAGATAAACAGTTCGGCATTGACTGCCGGTGCCAGTAACATGGCAATAGTTGCTGATAATGTCCTGATCTTCATTGTGTGCTCCCTGATTGTTTTAGTAAGGACAACCGAATATAAAACGCTTTTATGGCACATTCATTAACTTTGGTTAATTTGTGACACTTATTTTATTACACAACCACGTCAGATTTTTTTACATTAACAATTGTACCGGCTTTAACCCTAATAAACGGACGTAAAGCCATCCATATTTGCTCAGATGGCTTCCATCTGCGGCCAGGATCAGGTTTACTGTGGCAGGGCTAAGTTAACGGAGAAGAAGATGTTTAAAGTAAATCAGTATTTTGACGGTAAAGTGGCGTCAATCGCCTTTGCCGGTGAGCAATTGCCGGCCACAGTAGGAGTTATGGCACCGGGTGAATATGAATTTGGCACCAGTCAACATGAGGTAATGACGGTAGTCAGCGGCGCCTTAACGGTATTGTTGCCGGGCGCCAACGGTTGGCAAACTTACAGCCGCGGCCAGCAATTTGAAGTACCAGCCAACAGCAAGTTTCAGTTGCAGGTAGCGGTAGATACCGCCTATCTTTGCACCTATGCCTGATAGGTTAACAAGGAAGCCATAATGCGCGGCATGCGCTCTGCAGCAAAACAACCACAACCGCTGAAACGGCCGCAAGCCACTAACCTGAAACAAACTCTGGCCATGCTATGGCCCTATTTGTGGCAGTTTAAATACCGCGTGTTACTGGCACTACTGGCGTTAATTGCCGCTAAGGCCGCCGTACTGTTAATGCCGTTGGCATTGAAGTACATAGTGGATTCGCTGGATAGCGGCCAGCACAGCGTATTGCTGCTGCCGGTAGCATTGTTATTGCTGTATGGCGGCCTGCGCTTTGCCGGGGTGTTTTTTGGTGAGGTGCGCGATGCGCTATTTGGCCGGGTAACCGAGCATGCGATGCGCAAACTGGGGCTGAAGGTATTTCAGCACCTGCATAGTTTAGAGCTGGCCTTTCACCTCGACCGGCAAACCGGCGGCATCAGCCGCGATATCGAGCGCGGTACCAATGGTTTAAGCTTTTTAATGCGCTTTTTAATGTTTAACATAGCGCCTACCCTGTTTGAAATTCTGGCCGTCGCGGTAATTTTTGCCACGCTGTTTTCGCCACTGTATTCGCTGGTTACCGTATTGGCTGTTGGCGTTTATATCTTCTTTACCATAGTCATTACCGAGTGGCGCAACAAATATACCCGCGAAGCCAACCAGGCTGATAACACGACCAACAGCCGCGCCATCGACAGCCTGCTGAACTACGAAACGGTAAAATACTTTAATAACGAGCAATATGAAGCGCAAACCTACGACAGCTTTTTAGCAAAGTGGGAGCAAGCCCGGTTAAAAAACCGCTTAAGCTTACTGGCGCTCAACTCGGGCCAGGCTCTCATTATCGCCGCCGCTATTACCGCTTTAATGTGGCTGGCCGCTACCGAAGTGGTCAACCAGCAGCTGACATTGGGTGATTTAGTGATGGTAAATGCCTACATGATCCAGCTGTTTTTACCGCTGAACTTTTTGGGCTTCGTCTATCGTGAAATCCGCCGCGCCCTTACCGATCTGGAAAACATGCTCGGTTTGCTTAAACGTGCGCCAGAGATAGTGGATAGCCGCGATGCCAAGCCGTTGCAATTTAGCGCCGGTGCAATTCAGTTTCACCAGGTCGATTTTAGCTACCAGAGCGAACGGCCAATATTACAGCAGCTTAGCTTTAACGTGCCCCCCGGCAGCAAGGTGGCCATAGTGGGTGCCAGCGGTGCCGGTAAAAGCACTATTGCCAGGCTGTTATACCGCTTTTACGCCATCAGCAGCGGCAGTATCTGTATTGATGGCCAGGATATCAGCACTGTTAGTCTGGACAGCCTGCGCCGCGCCATAGCCATAGTGCCGCAAGACACCGTATTGTTTAATAACAGTATCCGCGACAATATCCGTTATGGTCGCCCTGACGCCAGCGAAGCCGAAATTGATCAGGCGATAGAGCTGGCCCATTTGCGCCGCTTTATCGACAGCCTGCCACAGGGCGATGCCACCCAGGTCGGTGAGCGAGGTTTAAAAGTGTCAGGCGGTGAAAAACAGCGTATTGCCATAGCCCGCGCCATTTTAAAACGCTCGCCCATTCTGCTGTTCGATGAAGCCACCTCAGCACTGGACTCCGCCTCAGAGCAGGCCATTTTACAGGCTATGCGTGAAGTGACCCGCAATCATACCAGTGTTGTTATTGCCCACCGGTTGTCGACCATTACCGATGCAGACAATATCATTGTGCTAAAACACGGCCAACTGGCCGAGCAAGGCAGCCATGATCAACTGTTAGCGGCCGGTGGCGAATATGCCCGCATGTGGCAATTGCAACAAAAACAACACAACTAAAACACTGTACTGGCAATTCGCGCCCGGCCCTGCGTATACTGATGCCGCTTAAAATGATAACAATATGCTTAAGGTAGCCCTATGACAACATTCAACTTCTCTGTAACCGCCTTGCTGGTAAGCTCGGCCCTGCTGCTGGGCGGCTGTGGCCCGCAACAGTCGCAAACAACGACAACCCAGACTGAGCAAAAGCAGCTTAGCGAAGCCGATGCATTGGCGTTTCTGGCTGAAACTGAAACTAAGCTGGTACAGCTGTATAAAGAATCCAGCCGTGCAGAGTGGATCTACTCAAACTTTATTACTGAAGACACCGCCTCACTGGCGGCTGACGTAAATGAAAAGCTGACGGTAGAAATGGTACAGCTTGCCACCGCCGCCGCCAAATTTGATCAGGTAACCTTGTCTGCTGACAGCCGGCGTAAACTGGACAAACTAAAACTGGCACTTACTTTACCAGCCCCACAAGATGCGGCAAAAACCGCTGAAATGGCAAAAATTGTCGCCGAACTGGGCGGCATCTACGGCAAAGGTAAATATTGTAAAGCCGACGGCAACTGCTTATCGCTGGGTGAAATGTCAGCCACTATGGCCAGCAGCCGGGATTATAACGAGCAACTGGAAATGTGGCAGGGCTGGCGCGAGATCAGCAAACCCATGCGCCCGTTGTACAGCCGTTTAATTGAACTGACCAACGAAGGTGCCAAAGAACTCGGCTATGCCGACACCGGTGCAATGTGGCGATCTAAGTACGATATGCCGGCAGATGACTTTGCCAAAGAGCTTGACCGCGTCTGGGGCCAGGTAAAGCCGCTGTATGAATCGCTGCACTGTCATGTACGCAGTAAATTGTCTGAGCAGTATGGTGCCGACAAAGTACCACTGGATAAACCGATCCCGGCACACTTGCTGGGCAATATGTGGGCACAAAGCTGGGGCAATATTTATGATCTGGTGGCGCCAAAAGACGCCGATCCCGGTTACGATGTCACTGAGCTGTTGGCCAAACATAACTATGACGAAATTAAAATGGTGCGTGGCGCTGAAGCCTTTTTCAGCTCGCTGGGTTTTGCCCCGCTGCCAGAGACCTTTTATCAGCGCTCACTGTTTACCAAACCAGCGGATCGCGATGTAGAATGCCACGCCTCGGCCTGGGATTTAGACGCCAAAGACGATTTACGCATTAAAATGTGCATTCAGCGCACCGGTGAAGAGTTCTCGGTAATTCACCACGAACTGGGGCATAACTATTACCAGCGCGCCTACAAAGATCAGCCGGTGTATTATCAGGAAAGTGCGAATGACGGCTTCCATGAAGCTATCGGCGACACTATCGCTTTGTCGGTTACGCCAGATTACCTAAAACAAATTGGCTTACTGGATAAAGTACCGGACGAGAGCAAAGACATTGGCCTGCTGTTAAAAATGGCGATGGATAAAATTGCTTTTGTGCCGTTCGGCCTGCTGGTAGATCAATGGCGCTGGCAGGTATTTAACGGCCAGATCACGCCAGAGCAGTACAATGAAGCCTGGTGGCAGCTACGGGAGAAATATCAGGGTGTTGCCGCGCCTATAGCGCGCTCTGAAGCTGACTTTGACCCAGGTGCCAAATACCATGTACCAGGCAATGTGCCTTACACCCGTTATTTCTTAGCGCATATTCTGCAGTTCCAGTTCCACAAGGCACTGTGTGATATTGCCGGTAACGAAGGCGCCGTGCACCGTTGCTCGATATACAACAGCCAAGCAGCCGGCGCTAAGTTAAACCAGATGCTGGAAATGGGCTCAAGCCAGCCATGGCAGCAAGCGTTAGAAGTGGTCACCGGCAAGCCGGAGATGGACGCTACCGCTATACTGGATTACTTCGCCCCGCTACAAGCCTATTTAGACGAGCAAAACAAAGGTATGCAGTGCGGTTGGTAACAGCTAACTGTTAAAGACAAAGCCCGCTTTTGCGGGCTTTTTAAATATGGCTAATAAACACCATTATGCCGTCTTAGTGCCACCACTGATATAACGATAAATCACTGCACCGATTACAGCACCGGCAATAGGCGCTAACCAGAATAGCCAAAGCTGCATTACCGCCCAGTCGCCAACAAACACCGCCACACCGGTACTGCGCGCCGGGTTAACTGAGGTATTGGTTACCGGTATGCTGATCAGATGAATTAGCGTTAAACACAAGCCTATGGCTATCGGCGCAAAGCCCTGCGGCGCACGTTTATCGGTCGCGCCCATAATAACCACTAAAAACAGCATGGTCAGCACCACTTCTGTTAGCAGCGCCGCCTGCATGCTGTAGCCACCGGGTGAATGTGCGCCATAGCCGTTAGAGGCAAAACCTGCTGACACATCAAAACCGGCTTTGCCGGTAGCGATACAGTACAATACAGCGCCAGCGGTTATCGCGCCCAACACCTGCGACACTATATAGGGTAACAACTGATTCGCCGCAAAACGGCCACCGGCCCACAAGCCAATTGAAACCGCCGGGTTTAAATGACAACCAGAAATATGGCCGATGGCATAAGCCATGGTTAATACCGTTAAACCAAACGCCAACGCCACGCCGGCAAAACCAATGCCCAACTCCGGAAACGCCGCCGCCAATACCGCACTGCCACACCCGCCCAGCACCAACCAAAAGGTGCCGATAAACTCCGCAACATAAGCTCTCATAGTGTTCTACCTTATTTAACTAAACGTCGACCAAAGCTGCGCGCAGCAAACCAGAACACAGAGACAACGGATTGCCGGCATATATAACGCATTGAAAATAGTCTGCACACTCAGAAACAGCAAGGTAGGACCAACTCAGCGGCATCGACTTATCAACCGCAAAGCCATGATGGCAGATAAAGCAGTTTTTCTTGTTGATGGATAAATAGCCTGGCCACTGACGCGGCCAGAAGAGCGGTTTTACCTATTGAATCTGGGAAGGCTCATATGTGTTAGGGCTGTTCACGAACAAAGCGGCACATCCCTTTACCAAGATTAGTGCCATCTCGCTCAATATAACCATAACTACGATAGAAAGCTTCTTTACCATGCGCTGCAAGTAAACCTACCGTTGAACCCACTTGGCACGTTTTAGATAGATAGCTCTCAACCTTGCACATAAGCATCCGACCAATACCTTGCCCTTGATACTCAGGAGTAACTACGACGTCTTGAATGTAAAAATACATAAATCCATCGCCAACAACCCGAGCCATTCCTATCAGCTTTTTGTCGTCTCTGACTGACACGTGAAATAAAGAACTATTTAAGCTCTTTTGCGCCACAACTAAATCGACACTATCCCAGCCGACTTCACACCGCAAGGCGATATATTCTTTAGCTGTCGGTGCTACATCATTAATGACGTAATTGGTTGATTTCACTGTGAAGCCCTAGACATAATGACTCCCCACGAGGTGCTGACCTCCTGCTTCGTGGGTTAGCTTTGCAGCCAGAGCCATACTGTATTTGTTGAAGATACAATACTGGAGGTCAGCGTGGTTAACAATAGCATAACTTTTATTGGCTTAGATA
>JAHJZX010000086.1 GCA_018826295.1 Gammaproteobacteria bacterium | reverse complement strand
GCGCCCTTGGGCTGGAAGTAGACGGTAAGATGTTGCTCATCCTCGACGGAGTACAACTGTACCTGAGTGCTGAACACCGGAAAAAAGCGAATGATCCGTTGCACCGCCTGGCCAATGGTTTCACTAGAAACAGCAGCTAGGCCAAGCACCTTGAGGGTATTGGAGCAGTAGACCTCACCCATCTTGATGCCAAAGCAATCATCCTGGGAAAGCTTCGCCGCCGCGTGCCACAGGCGGTTCATATCGGTCTGGCTGATCTGGGCCATGCTGAGATCATTTGGCGTACAAAATAATCGCAGTTCTGCAGGTAGATCAGCTATTGATTTGCCGTATTCAACTAGTGTCTGCCCAATCCCTTGAGCCCAAAAAGCCCGCTCCTGCAGCCGTGCACAGGGCAGCGGATGAAGTATCTGGTTCATAATGGCAGAGCTCGCTATCTATTTTATTTTTATGGTCGCGGAGAACCGTCTCGCGTAGAGACAACATAAGTCAAAACCACCTATTATGCAAAACCACGCAACAGATAATTGCACCTAGCCGATAGTGGCCATTCAGAGCGTGAATGTCCTGGACGGACAAAGTATTCGTCCGTTTCGGACAAATCAAATCCATTCTCCGTGACAGACTTATCCCCGATGCCAGACGCCTCCCGGCCTGCTGGTGTCCATGATTCAATCTAACGGAGCAGCACAATGACAAAAAAAATGCATGCTTGGTCCCTCGCGGCATTGCCGCTGGCCATCGGACTAGCCAGCTTTGCTGGATCAGCTCAAGCGGTTAGCTTCAATATCGGGGAAGTACAAGCCCAGTTTGACTCGCAGCTGTCCATTGGTGCGAGTATGTCCACTCAGAACGCTGATAAACGTTTCATCCACCCGCTGACTGCAATTGACGGTGTCAATCAGGGCGGGGTTGGTGCTGCGCGTACGACCGATGACGGCCGGTTGAACTACAAAGCCGGTGATGTTTTCTCCAAGATCTTCCGTGGCGTCCACGATCTTGAACTGAATTATGGCGATTCAGGCGCTTTCCTCCGAGGCAAATACTGGTACGACTTTGAGACCAAAGACGGTAGCCAGCGCTTTTACGATATCGATGACTCCGGTCGTCCGCCGTTGGTTAAGGGCGCAGGCACAGCTCTTCTGGATGCCTTCGTTTACCACAACTACACCATCGGTACTAACCCGGGTAACGTCCGTCTGGGTCGTCAGGTAGTAAGCTGGGGTGAGAGTACCTTTATTGGCAACTCCATCAACTCAATCAACCCGGTCGACGTTGCAGCATTCCGTCGTCCTGGCGCTGAAATCAAGGAAGGTCTGCTGCCGGTGGAGATGCTCTATTTCTCCCAGGGCCTGACTGACAACCTGTCCATGGAGGCTTTTTATCAGCTCAAGTGGGCACCTTTCGCCATTGACAACTGCGGTACCTTCTTTGGCGCAGACACACTAGCCACCGGTTGTACTGATCGTCTGGTTGTAGGCGGTGCTGATGCTCCGCAGGGTGATCCGGGTCTGAATGGGCGCATCACGGTGCGCGCAGAGAAAGATCGCGACGCCAGTGATGACGGTCAGTTCGGTGTTGCATTTCGCTACTATGCCGCAGCTCTGAATGACACTGAGTTCGGCTTCTATGCGATGAACTACCATAGCCGTGCTCCTGTATACAGCAACCTCCAAGGCGCGCAGATTGGTTTGGACGGGCTTGCTGGCGGTGCTGGTTACTTCTTCGAGTATCCTGAAGATATCCGTCTTTACGGTGTAAGTTTTGCAACTAACTTGTCTGGCACGGCTGTGAGCGGCGAAGTTAGTTACCGTCCTAACCAACCTATGCAGATCACTACTGGTAGCGTGAGTATCGCGGGTCTGAACGGTCAAGGCTCCTTTATCGGCCGCCCCGGTGTGGTCTATGGTGCAGGAGATTACATTCAGGGTTATGACCGCAAAGGCGTTTATCAGGCACAGGTTACCGCCATCCACTTTATCGAGCGAGTCCTCGGCGCCAGCCGTCTTTCGCTTGTGGGTGAAGCCGGTTACAACTATATCGAAGGCCTGAGTGACGCGAACGGCTCGACCTTCTATGGTCGTGATTCCGTGTTTGGTCAAAGCCCACTGGCTAACGGTACTTGCCCAGTTACTGCTTCGAACACCCCAACCAAGGCCGCTAGCCTTTGTGAAACTGATGGTTTCTTCTCTAGCAGCTCATGGGGTTACCGTATGCGTGCTTCGCTTGATTACAGCAACGTGTTCGCAGGCATCAACCTGAGCCCTAACCTGACCTGGTCGCACGATGTCGATGGTACTGGTCCGAACTTCATTGAAAACGCCAAGGCAATCAGCATCGGTTTGAACGCCGACTACGCCAACAAATATACGGCTAGCCTGAGCTACACTGACTTCTTTGATGGTAAGTACAACACTAGCGTCGATCGTGACTTTGTGTCTGCTAGCCTAAGTGTCAGCTTCTAAGACCAGCAACTGGAGAATAACAATTATGATACGTATGCAAAAAACCCTGTTGGGTGCTGGTGGTCTGGCTCTAAGCCTG